>DASYWU010000033.1:0-24879 GCA_035935755.1 Occallatibacter sp.
CAGAGCGCGGCGTGTTGCCAGTTACACCACTCGCCAGTAATCTTGGCTGCGCAGGCGGGGGTCGAACCCGCATAACCCTGATTAACAGTCAGGTTCTCTGCCAGTTGAGATACCGCGCAAACTAAAAGCCCCCGAACCTTGTTGAAGGCCGGGGGCTTAGACTCCGAAAAATGGAGCTAAATCGCTAGTCCGGCCTGAACACGGTATTACCCTGCCGCGTCGGTTGCGCCGCCGCTGGTGTAAATCCGTGATGGGCTCGGAACATCATGACTTATGTACTTTACCGCGACTTAGTTTGACAAGTCAACATCAAATGCGATATTTACTTGACGCAAACTGTGGTCACATCGACCGAAGTTGAACGGGCCGCAACACACCCAGTACTTTGGCAGGGCGTACGAGAATCGAACTCGTGTCAACGGATTGAAAGTCCGTTCGCAGAACCAGCACCGCGGCACGCCCCGCAAATATGGCGGCATGCACGGGAATTGAACCCATATCGCCGCCTTGAGAGGGCGCCATCCTCACCATTAGAAGAGCAGGCCACGGCAAAAACCTGGCGCGGCCGACCGGATTCGAACCGGCATCTGCTCGATCGACAATCGAGAGCTTTCGCCATTTAAGCTACAGCCGCGCGTGCGCAAAGTGTTTGGTGGGTGTGGAAGGATTCGAACCCTCAATACTCCAAAGAGCCCCGGGGTTACGGCCCGGTAGGGCGACCAGTTGCCCCAACACACCCAGATTTGGCGGTAGGCGCAGGACTTGAACCTGCACACGCCTTACGGCGCGAGCCTCGCCTCCGACGAGGTGCGATACCGTTTCGCTCATCCTGCCGATTCAACGATCTGGCGGAGACGATCCGATTCGAACGGATGCTTTCCGCGATAGGAGTGCGGCGCCTTAAACCACTCGGCCACGTCTCCTTGAAATCTTTGGTGGGGATGGAGAGATTTGAACTCTCACGCGCAACGGCACTGGTTTCTAAGACCAGCGTGTCTCCCATTTCCACCACATCCCCACAACTTATTAACCCCGTGCACTCTGAATAGACCAAGGCTGATCAGGTTCATAAGTTCGAACCTGCCGACACAAATGGTGGGCTCCCAGAAACTCGAACCCTGAAGGTGTCACAGCTCTTGAGGCTGCCGCGTCTTCCTATTCCGCCAGAAGCCCGTATAAATGAAAACCCCTCGATTTCTCGAGGGGCTCTGGCGATTCCGTTGATTCACCTGAATCAGCCGCACCCCCCCGTACCCAGCAAATCGCTGAGGTTTTCGGACAGATACGACTCGAATAGGTTCTTCACAGAGACAAGAGTACCTCACTTATAACTTCAATGCAACTACCTTCCTGGTAATTACTCAAGAAAAGTCGCGAATATGCTGCGAATTGGTATTGCTACTTTCTCAAAACTAGGGCATCATGACAAACATGCTGAATCGAGCCCCATTACCGGCATGTCACCGCGCGAAAGGCCTCCGGCCATATTCGCAAGGTGAAATTCTGTCCGTCCCGGGGCTCGATTGGACAAGCGCATAGCGTCTTTTCCAAAGCAGACTTTCGAGCCCCTGGCCTGATGGTCGGGGGCTTTTTCATTGGATCTTAGAACTGTTGTCGTGATGCGAATGCACTGGCAGCAGAGGCAAGTGAGGATTATTCCGTGATACGCATGGAGATTTTCGATAACCGGATTCCTGTCTTCGGTCAGGCTGACGATCGCACGCTGAACCAGATTCGTATGTGCGCACGCACTGCCGATAAGGTCGCGCTGATGCCCGACAACCACGTCGGCTATGGTGTGCCAATCGGCGGCGTCGTGGCATACAGGAACGCGATCAGCCCTACGGGTGTTGGCTATGACATCGGCTGCGGAAACAAAGCAGTCCGCGTCGATATGCCTGGCTCGGAGCTGCGCGCGCGTATTGCCACGATCATGGACGACGTGTGGACGACGATCAGCTTCGGTGTTGGCCGCAAGAACAACGAGAGAGTGGATCACGCTCTGTTCGAAGATGAGGCCTGGAAGCTGAAGGCGATTTCACCTCTCAAGGAGATGGCGCGTAATCAGCTTGGCACTGTCGGCAGCGGCAACCATTACGTCGATCTGTTCACCGACGAGCAGGACCGCGTCTGGATTGGCGTGCACTTCGGCTCGCGCGGACTTGGTCACAAGACGGCGACGCACTTCCTGAAGGCCGCAGGTGCTTCGGATGGAATGGACGTGGAGCCTTGCGTTCTTTCAACCGATAGCGATCTCGGGGTCGACTATCTCGAAGCCTTGCGCCTCGCCGGTGACTACGCCTATGCAGGCCGCGACTGGGTCTGCGCGCGCGTGGCGGAGATCCTCGGAGCTCCAATCATTGAAGAGGTGCACAACCACCACAACTACGCCTGGCGCGAAGAGCACAATGGCGAGCTGTTGTGGGTTGTACGCAAGGGCGCTACTCCAGCCTTTCCGGGCCAGCGTGGATTCGTCGGCGGCACGATGGGCGAGCAGTCGGTCATTCTCGAGGGCATTGAAAACGAGCATGCCCGCTATTCGCTGTATTCGACCGTCCACGGCGCCGGCCGTGCGTTGGGCCGCCGTGAGGCGACGGGCGTTGTCGATCGCAAGACCGGAGAGGTCAAGCGTGCCGGCAAGGTGACGCCGGAGATGATGCGCGCCTGGGTAGACCGTGCCGGGATCGAACTGCGCGGAGCCGGACTCGACGAATCGCCCGACTGCTACAAGCGCCTCGGTGAGGTGCTTGAGTCAATGGGCAACACTGTTCGCATCCTTCACCGTCTCACGCCTGTCGGAGTGGCGATGGAGGGGGCAAACGAGTTCGATCCGTACAAGGACTGAACGATTAACGAAATTGGCCACGCAGGGCGGAAATCGCTCTGCGTAGTCAGTTCTAGGCGGACCGACCACTGTTGCGGAAGAGGCCTGAAAGGGAGGCACCATGAAGCTTGCAGAAGCATTGGCAGAGCGCAGCGACTGCCAGATCAGAATTGAAGAAATGAAGAAGCGGCTGATCCATTCAGCTCGTGTGCAGGAAGGTGACCAGCCGGCTGAAGACTCGACCGAGCTTCTGGCGGAGACAGAGCGCACCTTTGTGCGAATGCTGGAACTCGTCAGCGCGATCAACCGCACCAACTCGAAGACCGAGTTCGACAATAAGCGGTCGATTTCGGATGCAATTGCCGAGCGGGAAGTAGTCGGCAAGCGTCGCGATTTTCTGGCTGGAATTGCGGACGCAGCAAGCACTCGCCAGGATCGCTACTCGAAGTCTGAAGTGCGATTCGTTGCAACCGTGTCTGTCGGGAAACTGCAGACGGAAGTGGATCAGCTCGCGAAGAGATATCGCGAATTGGACACGCGGCTGCAGGAACTGAACTGGAAAACCGAACTGATCTGAGCCGTTGGTAACTCTTGTTGGCGGCGAGCACAAGCCTAGCCGGGGGCCAAACCGGCATCTGGTGGCTTTGTAGAGCCTCAGTCGAAGGGTTCGACTCCCAAACGCACAGTGCATGCTCCGTACAGTCACAAGGGCACGGCGTATCGATCACCAATTACTACCGCGTGCTGGGCCAACAAGGGTGAGGGTGGGACAGGGGACGTTCAGATCAAATCAGAGCGGGCGCTTCAAGCGCCCGCAATATTGCGGACTACTCTATGCCTCGAATTCGCATTGTGTGCATCAGTGATACGCACGGCCAGCACGCCAAGGTGAACGTGCCGGATGGAGACGTGCTGATTCACGCCGGCGACTTCATGACTTTTGGCGACCGAAAGAGATCGTCGATTTCAATCAGTGGTTGGGCAAACAACCCCATCGCCACAAACTTGTTATCGCGGGGAACCATGACCTGATGTTCGAGCGCCATCCGGGAGCCGCCAGAGAGCTGCTCAACCATGGGACCTATTTCGAAAACTCAGGTATGGAACTGATGGGTTTGAGAGTCTGGGGATCGCCTATACAACCAGAGTTCAACAATTGGGCATTCAATGTCGCTCGCGGCGCGGCGATTCGGCGGTATGGGAAGATGATCCCCGAGAATACGGATCTCCTGGTGACGCACGGACCGCCGTTCGGCGTGTTGGATAAGGCGCATTCTTCGAGCAAGCACCTGGGTTGTGAGGAGCTGGCGAAGGCCATTGGAGAGATCAAGCCGCGGCTTCATGTCTTCGGCCACATCCATGGAAGCCATGGATCATCTGCGAGCAATGGAACGCAATTCGTGAACGCATCTGTGGTCAACGAGGCGTATTCGTACTCTTCGATAGATCAGGATATCAGGCGATGTTTTCGGTCCGTCCAACGCTATGCCATCTTGCTGGGCTATTCGACTACGGAGACCTTTGAAGGGACCGCTGAGAGTATGCGGAAGGCCCTCCCATGTTTGGAACCGCCACTACCTCAAGGACGTAAACCAAACTTTGCACCCAGAAGTGTATGTTCTGGTAGCATCCGAAGTTGTTTGCGCTTCAGTGCAGTTGTGCTGGCGTTATGAGGGCCTGTACGCTGTCTCCGAAGCCTCTCACTTCTACTTTGATCGGGCAATTCTCAAGGCGAGTTCCGCTCGATGCTTTCCGCCAATTCAGATTCTCGAACGCCTCCAAGGCGAATGTCTGGCCATAGAAAGAGCGGAACACAATCGAATTCTCGGGAACACGAAAATTCAAAATCATCCTCAGACCCTGTTCTCTTGCAGCCGTTTTCTCCGCGATCTTATAGAATGCGGCAGAAACAAGTCTGCCGATCGACGGTAACATTCTGTACTGTATCGTGAGAGTTTGACCTGATGCTTTTCCATACGTTCACGTGAAGCAGCGATCGAAATCGCTTCTGACGAGCTGCGGCATAGGTACCTTTGCCTGAGACCTGAATCTTCAATTGAACTCCGAGCCCGGGTCGACAGGACAGAGATCACCCTCGTCGAAGCGAATTTCAACTTAAGCAATGGAAAATGAGCAAATGAATTTTAAGCTTTTGAGCCACTCGGAGGAAATGGGCTTCGCTGAAACGATGAGCACGAATTGAGGGATTTCGCTGATCTGGTGTTCAATCAGCGGGGTTAGTGGAAAGTTCGAATAGCGCCAGCCTAATAGCAGTAATGGTTCTGTATTTCGCAAGTTGCAAAGCGGATCCCAACGGGTCAACGCAAGTACGTAGTCTGCCTTTAACGAAGCATTTTGAACAATGGCCGATGAAAATCGTTCCCCCTAGGGAAGACTGCACGTTAGGCGAAAGCTACATAATATTTGCTTGAGAACCTGATTAACCGAGGGCGTGTTCTCTGGGAATGTGCTGAGCGCCTGCTTCGCCCGTTATTCCGGTCGAAACAAGCGACAAGAACCCTCAGGAGGAACGGATGCAATGGCTCAGGTGTGCGGAGGGACTACGGGTTGGAGAACGGGTTGAAATCGCGAGCCCGCGAGTTCAGATTTCCGTATAACCCTTTTAGAATGTTAGGTAAAAAATGGTAGGCACGACTGGACTCGAACCAGCGACCTCTTCCGTGTCAAGGAAGCGCTCTAACCAACTGAGCTACGCGCCTGCGAGGACTAACGATTTCAGTTTATCAGGATCGACTCCGCGAAAGCGACAGGCACCGGAGGAGATTGCTGTAACATCTTTGAATCGGCCATGAACGAGGATTCGAGCCCCCATTTCAGCCTCTTCCGAACCGCTCCCAATATCCTGTCATTCTTGCGCATCTGCATGGCGCCGTTCCTGGTCGTGGCCATCCTCGATGGCGACTATGCCCTCGGCTTTACGCTGTTTGTCGCCGCCGGCTTGACCGACGCGCTCGATGGCGCGCTGGCTCGAATGCTTAAACAGCGCTCGACGCTGGGCCAATATCTGGACCCGGTCGCCGACAAATTGCTCCTAAGCACGCTTTTCCTTGTCCTCATGAACAAACGGCTGATCCCGACGGCGGTAACCGTTCTGGTCTTCGGCCGCGACGTAGGCATTCTTGTGGTCGCTGCGATTCTTTACGCCGCCACGGGCCGGCGCGAATTCAATCCGAGCGTCTTCGGAAAGGCCAACACCGTGGCGCAAATCACCGCAGTGGCAGCGGTCCTGCTTCACCAGCTAACCGCAGTAATGTGGGTTGAGGTTCTGCGAATCGTGGCTCTTGACGCCACCATGGTCCTGACGGTTGCGTCCGGCCTTCACTACGCCTGGATTGCCTCGCATCGCACATCAGGGGCCGGGGCCAATGCGCCGGATAGAAATCTCAAGTAAGGATGGCGCTATCCTTCAGGGAGCTGCGGGTTTTACGCATCATCGGGCGCAGGTTCGGTTTCAGCGGTATCTTCTATCTCCATATCGCGAAATTCTTCCGAATCGAAGATTTCGCCACACTCCAGGCACTCGACGAACTCGCTGTCTTCTTGCCGGGAGACGACTCGAACCCTGGGATGTCTGCACGCGCTTGGCATTGTTCCTATTCAGTTGCGGTAGTGCTCTTTCCGCCAGATTGTAGCCGCCTTTTCCTTTTTTTTAAATGGTATTTTTGAGCTCCGTTCGCATAAGTTCATGCGTCTCGGCCCGCAGAGAAAGCAACGCGAAAGGCTTGAACAGAAACCCAGACGCGCCGTATACTGAATACGGACCTAACTAGTCGGATAATCAATGCTTAAGCTGACGAAGAAGGCGGATTACGGGCTCATGGCGCTCAAATATCTCGCCGAACACCCGGAAACGCCCGCATTCAGCGCCAAGGATCTGGCTGACGCTTACGGAATTCCGCCACAATTGCTCGCCAAGATTCTCCAACGCCTCACCAAAACCGGGCTGCTACGTTCACATGCCGGCATGAACGGTGGATATGCTCTTGCGCGCGACGCACGCACCATTTCAGCTTTCGAGGTGATTCACGCCATCGACGGTCCGCTTTTCATCACGTCATGCTTCAAAGGCGCGAAGTCCTGCGAGTTGACGCCAAGCTGCACCATCAAGGAACCGCTGGCGCGGGTGAACGAAACAATTGCCGGCGTGCTTAAGAGCATCAGCATCCAGGACCTGATCGAACACGAACCCGCCGCCGATAAACAGAAGCTCGTCGCCCTGACCTTAGGGGCTTAGATTACTCCCAGTCCTCACGGCGCTCGTTCCAGCCAAACGCGTTTTCGAAGTGAACAAACTCCCGTTCTTCTCCGGGAACCAGGTAGACGCTGACTACGTCAAAGCGCACCTGCGGTGGTGTCTCCTGGGGAAGTTGCCGCACGTATTGATGCGCCAGGCGGCGAAGCATGTGGCGCTTATGTGAATCCACACTGACCTCTGCGGGGGTCAGATCGTGGGCGGTGCGTGTTTTCACTTCAATGAGGCAGAGCAGCGGACCGTCCCAGGCAATCAGATCAACATCGCCGCGTAGATTGCCTGAAGTCCAGCGCCGCGCCACCACGATGTAACCCTTGCGGCGCAGGTAAAAGTAGACAGCGTCTTCACCTTCCATCCCGACGAGTAAATGGGCAGGCAGGGCGGATGCGCGCCGGCGCCGCCGAGCAATCCAATCGATTCCGGAAAGGACGTGCTCCAACACATCCACCCGCATCCGAGCTAAGTTGTACATTGCTCTCTATTCTCAATCGGATCGCCACACCGCGCAAATGCCGGTCGTTTCCAACACAAGTGAATCTGAAGGATTCATAATGCCGGTCCGCATTGCAGCATTGCAGCATTGCTGCATAGTGAAAAATCAAAAGGGCGCTTCCGGGCGTTTATGCGGGCGGGCGGCGGTCGGTTGCGGACGCGGCGCTTTCACACAAGTTGGTCATGATGGAGGTCTCCTATCAGATTTCAGCTTTCAGCTTTGTTGCTGCGAGGCGGAGTGCGTCGTTTGCGCCTCGCCGTGAATTGATGTGACCGGGTTCTGCTGGATCTGGTTCAATGTTTCTATTGTGCGCCGGAGAGGAGAATTAATCGGCAAAATCGGTCCGGGAATCTTTCGTTTGTTTTCAGAGACTTGCAAAGTATTTTCGAGGGGCGGGGGTTGACAAAAAACAGAGAGTTGGCGACTTAGTGCGAGCTGTGGAGATTTCCCACCCTAGGCGCAAAAACAAAAACGCGTCAAGGGTGAGGCAGCCAATGTGGTGGTGAAACGGACTGAGAAAACAGAGGAAGATTCCGTCTGCGCCGCCTTCCTAAAATTTAAGGCACATAAGAGAATGAAGGTTACGCGATCGTTAAGCAGCTTTGCGCCGTCCCGACGGGACTCCGGGCACCAATTTCGACCTCTCACCCCACGCTGAAGCGCGGGGCTATCCTTACATTGCGCCTACGGCGCGCCGTTTTCATTTCGCTAGCATAGTCAGCGCGGGGATAGCCTACATTGCGCCTACAGCGCCCATTTCATTTCGCGAGCAAAGTCAGCGCGGGGCTATCCTTACGTTGCGCCTACGGCTCGCCATTTCATTTCGCGAGCATAGTCACCCCGGGCAACCCTTACAATGCGCCTACATTGCGCCTGAGGCGCGCCTATTGCAGCGAGACAGCGAAGTGCCTTTAGACGCCGGCTACGTCTAAGAAGAGGAGCGTCGCCGGGGAGGGGAAATTCCCTGCGTGATAGAATTTACCTATGCCAGGAGTAAGAGCCGCATTGCGGCCCCACCGGCACACAGCCATCGCATTTCTCTTGTGCCTTCTGGCGTTTTCCTGCGCCATGGAAGCCAAGTATGCGTGCTATGAGCCGGCGGCAGGCCCGACCATCGATGCACGGTCGGCTAAAGCTATGCCTGCTGACATCCGGGACTCCGCGCAGGACGATTCCGCGCCGGTTGAAGGGGCTCAGGGAACGATAACCTTCTTCATCCTCGCCATTTTTTCAGCCGCCTGGCTGCTGATGGCTGAGCAGGTACCCGGAAACCTGCTAAGGCCGCGCGTTCACCGCGTGCCTCTGATCCCGAGTTTCTCTCCACAGATCTCGTTTCGACCTCCTCCAGCAGTTTGATCACGAAATGATCGTTTGAATTGCGCCCAGTTGAT
This sequence comes from Occallatibacter sp., assembly GCA_035935755.1. Classification (GTDB taxonomy): domain Bacteria; phylum Acidobacteriota; class Terriglobia; order Terriglobales; family Acidobacteriaceae; genus Telmatobacter. Next base: position 8,982 of record DASYWU010000033.1, read on the forward strand.
CTGGGAGAAATTCCGTTTTTCAGCCTTTCACCCAGCGAGGGGTCTATAGTCATGACTTTGCCGAGTCCGGTGAGGTGGCTTTCGCTCGCGCTTCTGGTGCTGCCTTTAGCAGCCGGATGCGTGGGCTGCCGCCACACCACCAAGGTGTCTGCGGAAACCACAACATCCGCCGATGCATCGCTTCCCATTGCGCCGACGGTTACACCTCAGCGCCGCGCGCTTGCCCAGCAACTTGACGTTGCCGGCGAGCTCATCCCATATCAACAAGTCGAGCTTCACGCCAAGGTCTCCGGGTACATCAAGCACATTTACGTCGACATTGGCGACCGGGTGCATGCGGGCGAAGATCTGGCCGATCTTGAGATTCCCGAATTAGTGGCGCAAGTTGACGCTGCCAAAGCCGGAGTGCAACGCGCCCAGCAGGACGTGCTCCGCGCCAAAAGCGCGGTGGCCCGCGACCAGGCCATGCACGCTGCGCTGCACTCCGAATACATTCGCCTGAAGCAGGCCGCCTCCCAGCCAGGGTTGATCGCGCAACAGGAACTGGACGATGCGCTGGCCAAGGACTCCTCAGCCGAGGCGCAGATTGAAGCAGCGAAGGCGAATCTCTCGGCCATGCAACAGGCGCTGAGCGTAGCCAAAGCCGACAGCGAGCATTACTCTGCGCTGGCCGACTATTCGCACATTCTGGCCCCGTTCAATGGCGTGGTGAGCTGGCGCTACTCAGATACGGGAGCGCTGGTGCAGGCCGGGACTTCGAGCGCCGGCGCGCAGCCGGTGGTGAAGCTGGACGAAACGGACATACTGCGCCTGCGGCTGCCCGTGCCCAGTGAGCTCGCTCCCTTCGTAAATGACGGCGACACTGCCCAAATCAAAATTGAAGATACCGGACAAAAACTCACCGGCAAAGTGGTGCGCACGACCGGATCGCTGGACCTGTCCACCCGCACCCTGCAAGTGGAGATCGACCTGAAGAACCCCGGCGACAAGCTGTTGCCAGGCATGTACGCCGATGTCACCCTGAACGTGCAGCGCTCCGGCACCGGTCTCACTCTGCCTATTCAGGCCGTGGATCAGACGGCAAACCCGCCCTTTACCTACGTGGTGGATACGCAGGGCCGCATTGAAAAGCGGGAGTTGCGATTGGGCGTTCAGTCGCCGACGCGGGTGGAAGTAGTCTCAGGCATTAAAGCAGGCGACCGCGTGGTGGCGACGAATCTCGCCTCCTACACGCCCGGTGAGCAGGTAAATCCGCAGCCGGCCGATCTGCCTGCAAGCCCCGGCGGAAACGGAGAGTAGTAAAGATGTCGAAATTTGCCCTCCGTTTTCCGTTTTTTATCCTCATGATCTGCCTGGCCATCGCCGTCATCGGGACGGTCACGGTGGCGCGCATGCCCGTGGATCTCTTCCCCGACATCAAAATTCCGGTGGTGGTGGTAGCCACGTTCTACAACGGCATGCCGCCAGAACAGATTGAAACCCACATCACCGACCCTTTTGAACGTTTTTTCACGCTGGGCAGCAGCATCGATCACATTGAGTCGCGCTCGCTGACCGGGGTGAGCTTGATCAAGGTCTACTTTCAACCGGGTTTCGATCCCAACGCAGCGGTCACGGAAATCTCGAACCTGGCCATGGCCGAGTTGCGCCGCCTGCCTCCCGGAACGCTGCCGCCCGTCGTGCTTCCGTTCGATGCATCCAGCATGCCGGTTTGCTTCGTCACGCTCAAAGGCAGGGGCATGAACGAAACGCAATTGCACGACCTGGGCCAGTACACCGTGCGCCAGCAGCTTGCCAACGTTCCCGGGGCCTCCGTTCCCCCGCCGTTCGGCGGCAAATACCGGCAGATCCAGGTCTACGTGGATCCGCTCAAGCTGGAGGCTCACGACCTCAGTCCCATGGACGTGGTAAGTGCGGTGAACGGCGAAAACCAGATTCTGCCATCGGGCGACGTTCGCATCGGTCCATACGACTACAACCTCTACGCCGATTCGCAGATGCCGACCGTTCAGGACATCGACAAGGTGCCTCTGCGGACCGTAGGCAATAACCAGCTCCTCGTCGGCGATGTGGGATTTGCCAAGGACGACTCCGCCATTCAAACCAACATGGTGCGTGTCGATGGCCAGCCTTCGGTTTATCTGCCCATCCTTAAACAAGGCGGCGGCAGCAACACCATCTCCGTAGTGAACGGCATCCGGCAGGACCTGCAGCATCTGCTCGACGTCCCCAAATCGCTGAAGGCTTCGGTGATCTTCGATCAATCGGTGTTCGTGAAGACGGCCATCGCCAACCTGGGCAGTGAAGGCGGTATTGGTATTTTCCTCACCGCCATCATGATTCTCATCTTCCTCGGCAACACTCGGGCCACCGTTGCCGTGATGCTTTCCATCCCGCTTTCGGCGCTGGCTGCATTTCTGGTGCTGAATGCGATGGGAGCAACCATCAACGCCATGGTGCTGGGCGGACTGGCGCTGGCGTTTTCCCGTCTCATCGATAACTCGGTGGTGGTGCTGGAGAACATCTTCCGCCACCTGGAAATGGGTGAGCCTCCCGACATAGCCGCGGAAAAAGGCGGGCAGGAAATGGCTCTGCCGGTACTGGCGGCCACCTTCACCACCGCGATCGTATTCTTCCCGGTGGTCTTTCTCTACGGGGTGAGCAAGTATCTCTTCACAGCGATGGCGCTTTCCGTGGTGCTGGCGCTTTTTGCCTCGTATGCCGTGGCCATGACGGTGGTGCCGCTCTTCTGCGCCATGTTCATCCGCAACGTGCATCACGAAGCCGGGCACCACAAAGGCGGAAACCCGTTTCGGATGTTCGTGCGCTGGTTTAACCGCCGGTACGATGTCGCCTTGATGCACTACGACAGGGCGGTACGAAAGACCTTGCTCAAACCGATGACCACGGTGCTGGTGATCACGGGAGCGTTCCTGCTCAGCCTCGCCGTTTTTCCGCTGTTGGGCCGAGGATTCTTCCCGCGCACTGACTCCGGCCAGTTTGTGATCAACGTGAAAACTCCTACAGGATCGAGGCTCGAGGTCAGCAATAACTACATTGCGCGCGTCGAGCAGGACATCCGCGAGGTGATTCCGCCCAAAGACCTGAAGATGATCGTCTCTAATATCGGCATCACCGATGGTTTCGAGTCGATCTACACCAGCAACTCCGATGAGAGCACCGCTTTTGTCGATGTCGAGCTGAACAAGGGACACAGCAAGAGCAGCTTCGAGTACATGGACGAAGTACGCGCCAAGCTCCACAAGGACCTGCCCGAACTGTCCACTTATTTCCAGAGCGGAAGCCTGGTGGATGGAACGGTGAACCAGGGCATGCCCGCCCCCATCGACGTGCAGGTGGAAGGCAGCGGACTGCGCGGCGATTTTGCGACTGCCAGCCAGCTTGCAGCAAAGATCCGCCAGCTCAAAGATGTAGGCGACGTCCTCATTCCCCAGGACATGAACTATCCCGCGCTGGACGTAAGAGTGCGGCGCGATATGTCCGCTCGTCTGGGGTTGACTTCGAACCAGGTCATCCAGAACGTCATCACGGCGCTGGACTCGAACGGAATGATCGCGCCCAGTTATTACGTCGATCCCAAGACCGGAAACAACTATCTTGAGACCGTACAGTTTCCAATTCAGGACACGAAGACCCTGACCGATCTCAAGGAACTTCCTCTTCGCTCGGCGGACGGCAAAACCGTCACCACGCTGGGCGCGGCCACCAGGATCTCGTTTGAAAATTCACCGAGTGAAGTCGACCACTACCAGATCGAGCGTATGGCCGACGTCTACGTTGCACCCAAAGGAGAGAATCTCGGCAAAGTGGCCAACGAGGTTCAGCAGGTCATCAACAGCGCTAAGGTCCCGGCGAATGAACGCGTGGTCATGCGCGGCTCGGTGAACGCGATGAACAAATCGTTTGCCAGCTTCGGCATCGGCCTGATCCTGTCCGTGGTTCTGGTTTACCTGATCCTGATGGCGCAGTTTGCCTCGTTTGAAGATCCCCTGATTATCCTGCTTGCCATTCCGCCGGGAATCATGGGGGTCATCCTAACGCTCTATCTAACGCATACCACCCTGGACGTTATGTCGCTCATGGGTGTGATCATGATGACCGGAATCGTGGTTTCCAACTCGATTCTGATCGTCGACGTCACGCGCGTGCTGCTGAAAGAAGGGATGGCCATTGAGGAGGCGGTAAGTACGGCGTGCCGGCTCCGCCTGCGGCCCATCCTGATGACCTCGCTGGCTACCGTGCTGGGCATGTTGCCCATGGCATTCACACTGGAGGAAGGTAGCGAATTTTACGCACCGCTGGCGCGCGCCGTCATCGGCGGGTTGATCGTTTCGGTGATTCTCACCATCTTTATTGTTCCCGCTGCTTATCTGCTCGTGCACCGCAAGCATGCCAAAAAGACTGAAGGAGAGTATGCGTATGAGAAGGGTGATTGACGGAGTGGCTGCCTGCCTTGTGCTGGCGGCCGCTTCCCTGGCGGCTCCGGCGCAAACGCCGCCCGCTCCCACGCCACAACCACCCACGCAGTTGACGCTGGCCGATGCCGAGCGGATGGCAATTCAAAACAACCCAAACATCAGCATTGCGCACCTGGTCTCACTGGCACAGGGCCAGGTGACGCGGGAAGCACGATCGGCATGGATGCCTACCGTCACCGGCGATCTGACCGGCGTCGGAGCGCACGACAACACTCGCATCACTGCCGGATTGCTCAATAACCCTTCCGTTTACGACCGTGCGGCCGGCGGTCTGACGGTAAGCGAGCTGATAACCGACTTCGGCCGCACTCACAACCTCGTTCTGAGCGCGAAGTCAACGGCGCAGGCGCAACTGGAAGACGAACGCGCTACGCAGGAAGACGTCACGCTGACTGTCGACCAGGCGTTCTACCAGGCGCTCACCGCGCAAGCGGTGCTGAAAGTGATGCAGCAGACCGTCGCCGAACGCCAGGCTACGGCGGATCAGGTAGGCGCAATGACCAAGGCAAAGCTGCGCTCGCAGGTCGATCTGAGCTTCGCCCAGGTGCAGCTTTCGCAAGCGCAATTGATGCTGCTGGACGCGAAAAACCAGGCGCAGACGGCAATGGCGGCGCTTAACACGGTGCTGGGCTTCGAGCAGGACAAGCAATACACGCTTGTGGACCAGACGCCGCCTAGCCCGACTCCGCCGCCGCAGAATGCGGAGCCGCTGGTGCAACAGGCATTCACTGCGCGGCCGGACCTGGCCGCAGCGAATGACAACTTTACTGCAGCAAAGCAATACAGCAAGGCGGAGCGCGACTTGTGGATGCCGACGGTGTCAGCGCTGGCGGCGGCAGGCGGAACCCCGGTACGCGCCGACCAGATTCAATCGTCGTGGTATGGGGCAGCGGGTGCGAACGTCAGCATTCCGATCTTCAACGGCTTTCTCTTCAATGCCCGCGAGCAGGAAGCCAAACTTCGCGCCAGCGCCGCGCAACAGCAGGTACGCAACCTGCGCGATGTGATTGCACGCGATGTGCGCACGGCCGTGCTCAACGCACGGGATGCATTCCAGCGCATCGGCGTATCGCAGGAAATGCTCAACCAGTCCAACCTGGCGCTGGATCTCTCGCAGCGGCGATATAACCTCGGCTTGAGCAGCATTGTCGAGCTGACCCAGGCGCAGTTGGCGCAGACCCAGGCGCAGATAGCCGTAAGCAATGCGCGATATGCTTACGCCACTTCGCTTTCTGCGCTGAACTACCAGTTGGGCCAATAGACTGCCGGCGGAGAAAAACGAAAGGCGTCCACCAAACCGGTGGGCGCCTTTTTTGTCTCGCAGACTGTCTATTCGAAGAAAAGGACGCGACAAGTCAGATGTCGAGGTTCTTTACATCGAGGGCGTTGTCTTCAATGAATTTCCGGCGCGCTTCCACGTCCTCGCCCATCAGCGTGGTGAAAATGGCATCGGTCTCGGCGATGTCCTCGAGCTTCACTTTGAGCAGCGTGCGGCGCTCCGGATCCATGGTCGTCTCCCAGAGCTGCGGGGCGGTCATCTCGCCCAGGCCTTTGTAGCGCTGCACCTGGTAATCCTTCTTGCCCTGCTCCACGATGTAGGCGAACAACTCTCGCGCAGTCTGTTTCTCCACCGGCTCGCGGTGGGCGCGCGACGTGCTGCGAGCCTGTTTGGCTTCCGCCGGCGCTTCGCCGCCCTCGCCTGCTTCGGCTTCTTCGCCGGCAGGCTCGGCGGCGGCCTTTGACGAATACTCGACGAGGAATGGCGGCTCCAGGTAGTCCTTGATCTGCGAGTATTTCGACATCATCTGCCGGAACTCGGGACTGGAAGCCAGCGCCCAGTCGATGCATCGCGTCGCACCCTGCGCATCGGTAAAGCAGATCGACCAGGTGTGATGTTCCTCATCCTGCACCGGCTTATTCAGCTTGATCTGGAATTCGTCGGCCACTTCTTTCAGTTTTTCCTGCACGGCCGCAATCTTTTCCGGAATGTCGCCGTTGTGCTGCGAAGTAAAGTCGCTGCGATGCGTCAGTTCCGCGCGCGCCAGCAGCTCCACCAGCTTCTCGTTGCGGAAGCGCTTGTCCACTTTCTCGGCAAATCCGAGATACTCGTTCAGGTAACCCATAAAGCGGGTCAGTTCCGCGCCCTCGATTTTGCTGGCGTTTTCTCCGTGGCGCACCACTACGCCTTCCGATGCGCGCTTCACCATCACCCGGACAAACTCGCGATCGTCCTTGATGTACTGCTCCGAGCGGCCTTTCTTGATCTTGTAAAGCGGGGGCTGCGCAATATAAACGTTGTCGCGCTTGATCAGGTCGGTCATGTGCCGGAAGAAGAAGGTCAGCAGCAGCGTGCGGATGTGCGACCCGTCCACGTCGGCGTCAGTCATCAGGATGATCTTGCTGTAGCGCAGCTTGGCAGGATCGAAATCATCCTTGCCAATGCCCGTGCCCAGCGCCGTGATCATGGCGCGGATTTCCTCGTGCCCCAGCATCTTGTCGTAGCGCGCCTTCTCCACGTTCAGGATTTTGCCCTTCAGCGGCAAAATTGCCTGGAAGCGCCGGTCGCGGCCCTGCTTAGCCGTGCCGCCGGCGCTCTCGCCCTCGACCAGGTACAGTTCGCACCGTTCCGGATTCCGCTCCGAGCAGTCAGCCAGCTTGCCCGGCAACCCGCCACCGTCCAGCGCGCCCTTGCGCCGCGTCAGGTCGCGCGCCTTCCGCGCCGCTTCGCGCGCCCGGGCCGCTTCAATTGCTTTGTTGATGATCCGCTTCGCCACCGGCGGATTCTGCTCCAGGTACATGCCCAGACGCTCATTCACGAAAGCCTGCACGATGCCGGCGATATCGGAGTTGAGCTTGCCCTTGGTCTGCCCCTCAAACTGGGGCTGCGGCAGCTTCACGCTTACCACGGCCACCAGCCCCTCGCGCACGTCGTCGCCGCTCAGGTTCTCCTTCATGTCCTTGAAGAGCCCAAGCTGCTGGCCGATGTAGTTGATCGTCCGCGTCAGCGAGGTGCGGAAGCCCGAAAGGTGCGTTCCGCCATCGACCGTGTTGATGTTGTTGGCAAAGCTGAAAACCGTCTCCGAGTAGGTGTCGTTGTACTGCAGCGCGATGTCAAGCTCCACGCCTTCGCGCGTCGCTTCCATCATGATTGGCTTGTCGTGCAGTACGGACTTTCCGCGGTTCAGGTGCTTGACGAATTCGGCAATTCCGCCGGCATAGCGGAACTCGGTGCGCCGCGCTTCACCGGTCTTGGCGTCGGCGGTGCGCTCATCGGTGAGTGCGATCTCCAGACCTTTATTGAGGAAGGCCAGTTCGCGCAGCCGTTGTGCCAGCGTATCGTAATTGAACTCAGTGGTCGCAAAGATGGTCTTGTCGGGAAGGAAATGAACCTTGGTCCCGCGCTTTTTCGTGGTGCCCGTCTGCCGCAACTCGCTGACGGGCAGCCCGCAACTGAAATCCATCTCCCAGGTGTGCCCGTCGCGCCAGATCTCCACCCCGAACTCCTGGCTCAGCGCGTTCACGCAGCTCACGCCCACGCCGTGGAGCCCGCCGGAAACCTTATAGGTAGAAGAGTCGAACTTCCCGCCCGCGTGCAGCTTCGTCAGCACCACCTGCACCGCCGGCATCCGCTGCCCGTTGGGTAAATCCATCATGTCCACCGGAATCCCGCGCCCGTCGTCGGTGACGGTGATGGAATTGTCCACGTGGATCACGACCTCGATCCGCTTGCAGTACCCGGCCAGGGCCTCGTCTACCGAATTGTCTACCACCTCGTAAACCAGGTGATGCAGCCCCATCTCACCGGTGGAGCCGATGTACATCGCCGGACGCAAGCGCACCGCCTCCAGCCCCTCCAGCACCTTAATATTTTCACCTGTGTAGCTATCGTTGTCGCCGTGCATTCCGGGGGTGGTGCTCAGTACTTCAGTCGCCATATATGTCCGATCGCAAAAGTCTCTTGTCGATTCCCGATCCGGGGAGTTGCGGGATCAAATTTCCGAGCCGGATTCGTAGAATAAGCGCTTGAAAAACGAGGGATTTCAAGCCAATTAACCTGTATCTATTCTACCATGCCAGGAGGTGCAAAAACGGGGACAAAACATTGGCGTTTGGAGGGCTAAAATCACGGGTTTTGCGTGTTTTCACGGCCTCAGCTTTTGCGCGTGATTTCAACCATGTGCGCGTCTGCGAATTCGCGCTGCGTGGGCGCGGCCCATCTCCTCGAGCCGTCCTGAAACAGAGAACCAACTTCAGCAACAAGCCGGCGGTTCCGCGCCAGGCAGGCTCGACGAAAAATCTCCTCATCTGTCTTCACGTTCTGTCGTAGTTGAGAGTCTGTGACCCTGCTAATCCCAATGTCTCGCCCATTCCGCGCCGTCCCCCTCCCGGTGCGCCAAAGCACCGTTCGCCGCGGCAGCAGGCAAGGTCATGTGATCCTCATTACGCGAGGTGCTCTTTAGGCCGGTGACTCTGGTAACCATGGTGGTTACCAAAGCAGTAGGGTCTATGGAAATCTGGCGCCACCCTGATGAATCCACTAGCATTCGACACAATTCCGGAATTCTTTACGTCCGGTCATCTTGTTTGTGAAAGGTCGCCAAAGATGAAGCTCGTTATCCGTGTTTTCGCCATGCTGGTGGTCTTTGCCGGACTTACGGCCGCCTCCATTTCCTCCGCGCCGGCTCCGGCCGCCAGCAACCACTTCGGAGTCACCGTCACCGGCCCCGGGCCCTACATGCCTGGACCTCCGTGCCCCACCTGCGAGCCGAATATTCAGAGTCGGTAAGCCCAAAGGCCCCCGGGGAAATCGGCGTAGCACAAAAGTAGCAACTTAGTTACGCTTTCGTGATTGAGCCCCAAGGCGTTTTGAGACTATTCTGAGAACGTTCTTTGAAGTTCGATCTGTCTCTTATGCCTATCAGCGGCTCAATGTTGGCGATGTGCGGAGCAGAGTTCCTCCTCTGGGTGGCGCTTGGTGTTCTTTTCTGGACCAAGTCGCTGCATCGCCGGTTCCCCGCGGTGGGCGCCTATCTGGTGCTCCACGTTCTGTCTGTACCGGTCCTCTTCTGGGACATCTTTGAGATCCAGTGGCATCCGCATGTAGCGGACTATCTGACGCTCTACACCTACACCTATTTCGCCACCTACATTTTCAGCGCGATCCTGCTCTTCTTTATCTGCGCTGAGGTCTTCCGTTCTGCCCTGGCTCCGTTTCCCGGGCTTTCCAGGATCGGCATGGTACTCTTCCGCTGGGCGGCGCTGATTTCTGTGCTCGTCAGCCTCACATCGATCTCGGCCAAGCACTGGGGAGTGAGCCTGGCGTTCCAGCACGGCGGGGTCGATCTTATTTCCGCGGTCGCTTATGCGCTCATGCACTCGGCGAGCATCCTTGAGCTCTGCCTGCTCGCGTTTCTGTGCCTGGGCATGAACGCCCTGCGCCTTTCACCCCGCGACATGGGATTCGGAATCGCTCTGGCGTTCGGCCTGATGGCGGCCAGTGACTTCGTTCTCTCCTCCCTGATCACTTCCAACGCTCTCAACAGCGCGCCGGTCCAGTACATTGAAGAATCGATGATCCTGGCCGCGCTGGCGATCTGGGTAGCCTTCATGCTGCTGCCCCAGCCGGCGAGCAAGCCGGTGGTTATGCCAGTCACGTCGCGCATCTATCGCTGGAACGAAATCGCCTCCGCCCTCGGCCACACCGGAACCCAGGTCGCCGTGCCACAACCCGCCAACACCTTCTTCCTCACGGACGTCGAGAAAGTGGTTGAAAAAGTCCTCAACCGCAATCTGCAAAGCACCGAGTCGGAATCGGAATCGTAGCACCCCGTCTCAGCAAGGCCATCCCTTTTCACAATTTCAAACGGAATGTATCGTCCCCGCAGTCATTCTGCTTTTAGAGCGTTGAATCCTTCGCGCAGGCGCTTCCACGTTATCTCCAGTTCCTCCGGAAGCACGCGCGTCTCAGCCACGGTGGTCATGAAGTTGGTGTCTCCGGCCCATCTCGGCATGGCATGCAGATGGATGTGGCCTGCCACTCCGGCTCCCGCCGACTGCCCCACATTCAGACCGAAGTTGAATCCCTGCGGCCGGTAGACGCGGTCCAGCACCTTTTCTGTCCGTTGCGCAAGATCCATCAGTTCGTGCGCAGTCTCCGTGGGCAGCGAGGCCAATCGATCCAGGTGGGCGTAAGGCATTGCCATCACGTGACCTGATGTGTAGGGAAATGCGTTGAGGCAGATAAAGCAGTATTTTGCGCGCAGGACCAGCCCGCCGGCTGCCTCAGCGGAATCGCGGTCCATGCCTTGTTCGATGGCGTAGTCGATCGATGCGATCAGGTTACAAAATACGCAGCCCAGGTCTCCGGGCCATGCCCGCAGAGGCGCAGGTACGCCCAACCGCCCCGGTCCGTCCGCCGCGGTGACGTAAGCATAGCGCCAGGGTGTCCACAGACGATCCATTGCGTTTGCGCCGCTCGCACCAGTATAGAGGCCACCCGCCGCGCCACACCCACGGTTCCGAACGCGAGCCGCGGCACTCCGCAATTGACGCTGCAAATCGGAACTTGATAAACTCGTGAGCGTAGCTTCCTGCGCGGATTTCAGCAGCGAGTTGCGGCCGCCGTCGAGCAAGCCGTAGGCGCACCGGTAGTTTCTGAAGAGAAACCGATTCGCATCGCCATTCCAGCGCATCAGGCCTGGCAGGCAGTTTCCGGACGAAAGCCTGACAGTTCGCGTTACGGGAATTCGGGACCTGGGCCCCTTTTCCGCACGCCTTGGCGCCGAGACAGCTACACCCAGCGGTGGGAAAGATGTATCCGCGGGCGCACGAACTCCCGGAGCTGGCAGTAATGGCAAACGTCCTCAATTCCGAACCTGAGAGCATAACCCTGAACACCGAATTGGAAACCCCAACCCTCGACCCTGCGACGGAGAACGAGATGCCGTCGCCCGAATCCACGTCCAACCAAGACCCTGCCGAAGCTCCAACCTCCGCTGAAGCTGTCAGCACGAACCCGCTGGACGCCCACACCCATTCAACCCCCGCCGCAGAGACGCATACGCCCGCTCTGCATACGGACCACGATAATTCCGCAGGCGCGGTTTCCGAGTCGGCCGACGATTTTTCCGCCGCACTCGAGGCTTTCGAGCGCGAGCAGGCCGCCGAGGCCGCCGCTGTAGAAGCCTATGGCGACAAGATTGTTTCCAGCACCGTCATCAAGCAGACTGACAAGCATCTGGTTGTCGATGTCGGCCTCAAGTCGGAGGGCATGATCCCCCTCGACCAGGTCACCGACCACACCGGCGCGGTCAAGTTCCATCCCGGCGATGTCATTGACGTCGTGATCGAGCGCGAGGAGCCCGAAGGCGGGTATCTGGTCAGCTACGAACGGGCACAGCGCCTCCACGTCTGGGACTCCATTGAAAAAGCCGCCAATGAAAAGACACCCGTGAAGGGCACCGTCGTCAGCCGGGTCAAGGGCGGCCTGACGGTCGACATTGGCATTAAGGCGTTTTTGCCGGGCTCCCAGCTTGAGATTCGGCCGGTGCGCAATCTCGACGGCTACCTGGGCCAGCAGATCGATGTTCGCGTTATCAAGCTCAACAAGAAGCGCGGCAACGTCGTCGTCAGCCGCAAAGAGATCCTGGAGGAAGAGCTCAACTCCAAGCGCTCCACCACGATGGAGCACCTGAGCGAGGGCGCGGTCCTCACCGGCACGGTTAAGAATCTTACCGATTACGGCGCCTTCGTCGATCTCGGTGGCATCGACGGCCTGCTGCACATCACCGATATGAGCTGGGGCCGCCTCACCCATCCGCGCGACCTGGTCAACGTCGGCGACGAAATCCAGGTGAAGGTCCTCAAGTTCGACAAGGATAAGCAGCGCGTCTCGCTTGGCTTCAAGCAGTTGACCCCCGATCCGTGGCTCGATGCCGCCGAGCGATACCCCGTCGGCGCGCGCGTCCATGGCCGTGTGCTTTCGGTTACCGACTACGGCGCTTTCGTCGAGCTCGAGCAGGGCATCGAAGGCCTCGTCCACCTCTCCGAGATGACATGGTCGAAGCGCCTCAAGCACCCCTCAAAACTGGTCAAGCCCGGCGACGAGGTGGAGACCGTTGTCCTCAGCGTTAATCCCGCCGACCGCCGTATTTCGCTGGGCATGAAGCAGCTCCTCGAGAACCCCTGGGAGAACCTCAGTGAGCGCTATCCCAGCGGCACCGTCGTCGAGGGCCGCGTCCGCAACCTGACCGACTTCGGCGCCTTCGTCGAAATCGAGGATGGCATTGACGGCCTGGTTCACGTCTCCAACCTGAGCTGGACCAAGCGCGTCAAGCACCCCTCTGAAGTCGTCAAGAAGGGCGAGAAGGTCAAGGCTGTCGTTCTCGGCGTGGAGCCGCAGAACCGCCGCCTTAGCCTGGGCATCAAGCAGCTCCAGCCCGATGTCTGGGAGACGTTCTTCGCCACCCATCGCGTGGGAGACGTGGTTCACGGCAAAGTTCTGCGGACGGCGCAGTTCGGCGCCTTCGTGGAAATTGCCGAGGGCATCGAAGGCCTGTGCCACATCTCCGAGGTGGGCGAAGATCACGACGCCCACAACAAACTGGAAGCGGGCTTCGAGCACGAGTTCAAGATCATCAAGATCAACGTGGAAGAAAAGAAGGTGGGCCTCAGCCTCCGCGCCGTCGGGCACGAAGCCAGCCGCGCCACCGTCGAGAGCTACAAGGCCGAAGCCCACAAGCATCCGGTCTCAAGCTCCACTACCACGCTTGGCGATCTCATCAACCTGAGAAAGAACGAGCGGTAGACTCGCTTCAAAACCTTAGCACCACGGCGGCCGCCCTTCAAGGCGGCCGTTCTGCGTTTGAAGCTCCCGATCCCGGACCATTGCTCCCTGTTGCCTATTCGCCGCTTCGTGCTAGCATCGAACCTGAATATACGCGGTAGAGCACCACAGAGAGCTTCATCGCGTAAAACCGCCAATTGCATCCGACTGTGTCTTTAACCATTCCTCCTCCCGCGAACCCGAATCCCGCCAGCCAAACTCCTTCACCTGATCTGCAATCCGATTCCTGGCTCACGCCCTTCATCCCTCGGCGCGGCCTCGGCAACGCCCATCTGCAGACCATAGTCGGCAATTTCCTTCCCCGCCGCGCACCTGAACTCAGGGCCATTGCCGAAATCGTCGTTGTCGATCCCAACGATGCAAGCCGCGTCCTCTGTCACTGCCACTGGCAGCCCGAGCCCGACCGCGGCGCGCGCCTCACGCTGATCCTCGTGCACGGCCTCGAAGGCTCTTCCGACTCCCGTTACATCCGCGGCATCACCGCCCGCGCCATTGACGCCGGCTGCAATGTCGTGTGCATGAACATGCGCAACTGCGGCGGCACAGATCTCCTCACATCCACCCTCTACCACTCCGGCCGCTCCGCTGACGTCGGCGCCGTCATCGACCACTTCGCCCGTCGCCATGCCCTGCAGCGCGTTGCCCTCGTAGGCTATTCCATGGGTGGCAACCTGGTCCTCAAGCTCGCCGGCGAGTGGGGCGCCCGGCCGCCGCTTACCGCGGTCGCCGCCGTTTGCCCTGCCATGGATCTGGCGCTGAGCGCCGACGCCCTTCACGCGCTCTCCAACCGGCTTTATGAGCGCCACTTCCTCCGCGGACTGATGCGCCGCTATCGCCTCAAGGCCACCCTCTTCCCTTCTCTTTACAAGATCGCCGGTCTCGGCCCCATCCGCTCCATCCGCGAGTTCGACCAGAAAATCGTCGCGCCGCACTGCGGCTTCCGCGACGCCGACGACTACTACCACCGCGCCGCCGCTGCCCGCGTCGTCCATAATGTCGCCGTGCCGACTCTCATCCTCTTTGCCGCCGACGACCCTTTCATTCGCCTCTCACCGGAAACCCGCGCCAACATCCTCGCTAACCCAAGCATCCGCCTCGTCGAAACCACCCGCGGCGGCCACTGCGCTTTCCTCTCCTCCAGTGCCGGGGATGAAATTCACTGGGCCGAGTCTACCGTGGTTCGCTATCTCAGGGCCGTCACAGCTAACACTACGGCCTAGCCGAAGACAGCCGAGCTTCATATTTAGTCGGAGCAGCCGAGCTTTGTAACAGGGTACGAATTCAAGACAGCCCTGAGCTCGTCGAAGGGCGCCGCTACCAAAACACGATGATCGCTGGCCTCCGCCCGCGGGGAATCAGGCTCGGCAATCGAAGCGTGCGTCAGCCTCACCCTCCAACCCCAACGAACGCTACAATAGAGGCGACGGGCGAGTAGCTCAACTGGATAGAGCACCGGCCTTCTAAGCCGGGGGTTGTGGGTTCGATTCCCGCCTCGCCTACCAGCCACACCTCCCCATCTTATGAATATGGGCCTCACGGGATACTCACCGTCGCGGTGTTGGATGGTGCGCTCTCCACACCCGAAGCATCCGCGCTTTTCACGATGTAGTCATAGGCAAGCCCGGTTTGAACCTGGAGATCAACGTAAGCGGTCTGCGGACTGATTGTGGAACCCACCAGTTGATACGATCCCGTCCCGCTCGGCGCTCGGTACACGTTGTAGCCTGCCACTGGATCGGGTGAGCTGGCCGGCGCGCTCCATGACAGATTGACCTGATACGAAGCCGCAATTCCGGTACCGCTCAAAGTGACGATGGCAGTCGGGTTGGTCGAAGAGTTACTGGAGATCGTAACTTGCCCTGAGTCAGAACTGGTTGCCGTCGGATCGAATGCCACATCGAGAGTAGCCGATTGTCCCGGATTTAGAGTCACGGGAAAAGTCATTCCCGAAAGACTGAATCCTGTACCGGTTACTGTCGCAGAATTCACTGTTACTGCAGCGGTCCCGGAAGAACTTAGTAAAGCGGTCTGTGTCGCCGTTGTGTTAAGAGTTACATCGCCGAAAGTGAGACTGCTGGCATTGATGGTCAGCGTCGGCACTGCTGCGTTCAGTTGCAATGCCAGCGTCTGAGTGGTTCCACCTGCCGATGCGGTCAGCGAGGCATTCTGCGTCGTCGTCACAGCAGAGACCGTCGCCGTAAACCCGGCGGTGGTAGCCGCGGCCGGCACCGTCACCGAAGCAGGCACAGTCACCGAGCTGTCGTTACTGGACAGGCTCACTACGAGGCCGCCAGTTCCGGCCGCTGCGTTCAGAGTCACCGTGCAGGCGTCGCTGCCCGAGCCGGTAAACGAAGTGGCGGCGCAACTCACTCCGCTGAGTGCTCCCGGCGGCGGAGATGTAGCGTTGTAGTCAAGTACCAGCGCCCAGTCATGCGTTCCGTCGGCGTGTGCGGTGCTGGGGGTGGTGAAGTTCTGCGAGCCGCCGTTGTTGAAGGGGGAGCCGCTGATGGCGGTGGAAGTGCCGGTGGTGGGGTCGTACCAGTAAGCCGTGACC
>DASYWU010000034.1:0-113141 GCA_035935755.1 Occallatibacter sp.
ACAGGCGTTCCCCAAACAGCGGAGTTAGCGGCGCCGGCTGGGGTAGCGAAGTCAGGATTGCACCGCGTGGCAAAATCGATCATCCTGCTCCGATTTCACGCGCTTAGAGATCCCGGGCCTCTAAATCGAGACCCGGGCAGCCACCTTGGTGTGGATCAGGATGTGGCTATTAGTTCTGTCCGCCGTTGCCGCTGTCGTCCCGGCGGTGGAGCGTGGGCCGATCGGTTGTATCGGTACCGCTGCCGCTTGTGTCGCTGGGCTTATTGTCGGCGCGGCGCAGTGACGGCTTGTTCAGGTCCTTGGTGGTGAGCCGGCGCTTGTTTTCGATGCGCGCCAGCCGCGCCTTGACGTCGCTGAATTCAGACGTGGTTACCAGGTACTCGTCCTTCGCGGGAAGGATGCGGGCGATTTCTTCCTGGCTGTGGATGATACGGTCGGGCGTCTGCGGGTGGTCGGAGAAGGCCTTTGCCACCAAGCCGGGCTTGCGCTTTTCGAGGGCTTCGACCTTTTCAAAGAAGCTGATCATGGCCTGCGGGTCGTAGCCGGCGCGGTACATGTACTGAATGCCCAGGTAATCGGCCTGCGCCTCGAAGTCCCGCGAGAACTGCAGAAAAGTTATGGGGATGGCGAGCTGCGCGGCTTCGTAGATGCCATAGCCCGTCCAGGTGTAGCCGGTAAACAGGATGAGCGGAACCATGCCGAGTTGGGCGTAGTTCATGCGGGTCATTTCGCGCGCGGCATGGTGGGCGCAGACGTGGGCGGTCTCGTGAGCCATCACGCCCGCCAGTTCGGCCTCTTCGTCAGCGGCGAGGATAAGACCGGAGTTGACGTAGAAGAAACCGCCGGGCAGCGCGAAGGCGTTGATCTCGTCGGAATCAATGACCTTGATGGTGAACGGAACTTTGCAGTCGGAGTTCTTGACGATGTTCTGGCCGATGCGGTTGACGTACTCCTCAACCACGGGGTCGGTGATGAAACGGGCGCTCTTGTCGACTTCGTCGGCGTACTGCTTGCCCATCTTGATTTCGGACTCGGTGGAGTACCAGTTGCCGAGGCCGCGGCCGCCGATGTTGCGATTGCCGACGGCGCTTACGTCGGCAACGCTGCCGGGCTTGACCTTAGTCATGTCGCTGCCCACGCCGACGACTTTTTCAGGATCAAAATCTTTGCCGGGGTGGTCACAAGTGACGGGGGTGGTGCCGGGTTCGACTTCGTCGATGGACTGCTCAGACTTTTTGTCGTTCTTGCCCTTCTTCTCGTGTTTGTCTTTCTTGTCGGACTTGGCGGCGGTGTCGGAGGTGGGGCAGGGCGCGGCCTGCTGGGCCGAGGCCTGGTTGTTATTGGTGGTCGTGTCCATGGGCGCGCCAACGTCGGGAGTAGCGTGGGGCGTGGGGTCGCTGGGGCCGGGCGCGGCCCAGGCCACGGTGGCGATTGCGAATGCGAGGGCGATGGCTGCGCCTGTGCATGTCTTTGCCGTGGGAATGTTGAATGCCTTCCTCATGACCCTTACCTCCAGCGCCAGAGACGTTCCGGGCGGTGCGCCGCTTCGCTCTATTGCTTTAGACGCTAGTATCCAACCATTTGGCAACAATGGAAAGTGTATTTGCCCGATTTTCCGTGGCGGGAGGGGTTGGCGAACGGCCTGGAGGGGTGAGAAGGGCCGGGTGAGACGCGGCAATGGAGCGGATTTCGCGCCGCCGACGGTGCGGCCGTCTTGGAACGGGGTTCGGTTTGGATTTAAAGTTGAAGCCACGATACTGGAGGCAGTTTGCGAAGGGCGATCCTGAAGCTGGGCATAGGTTTGGTGTGCGGCGCGGGCATGGTTGCGGCACAGGCGCGCAGGCCCCTGACGGCGGGACGGCATGCTGCGCCGAAGAGCCGGGTTGCCGCGCCGGCGAATCCCGCCCAGGCGGCTCCGGTGTTCGACGCGTCGGAACTGGGGTCGACGGCGCTGCTGGACAAAGGCTGGCGGGTGGGAATTTCTTCGGATCCCGCCGTGGCGCAGCCGGATTTTGACGATTCCGCATGGGCGGTGCGGGATGCCACCGAGTCCATGGAGAGCGTGAAGGAACCGGGGGATACCGGCGGACCGCCGAGGCGGATCGGACCGCCGCGCCGTCCCGGCGGGGGAATGGGCGGAGAACCGGGCCCGGAAGGACGCAGATTCGCCTGGTTCCGGCTGCACATCAAGCTGCCGCCGCATCATGGGCCGCTGGCGCTGCTGATCGAGCTGCCGGTTTCGCAGAATACTTCGCTGAATCTCAGCTCTACGGGCTGGGGGGTGGACGTCTTCGCCAACGGCAGGGAGATTCAGCCGGAGGGCCCGCATGCGGAAAATCCGCGGCACTACCAGCAGATTTCGCGGATCTACGACCTGGGTGTGAAGCCCAACGACACTTCCCTGGTTCTGGTGCTGCGCACGCTTTATATTCCGCTGGGTTTTGACTCGTATACCAATTTCTTTGCCGGGCGGACGCTATGGCTGGGGTACAGAGCGGACCTGGAAAACGCGCTGTCGATGTGGTCGGCGCGCAAGCTCTTCGAGCGGCTGCCGCGGCTGGTGGTTGCGATTCTGCTGCTGATACTGGCGTTCTTCCTGCTGGTGCTCTACTACACGCAGAGGGACCACCCGGAGTATCTGTGGCTGGCGCTGCATGAGCTGATGCAGGCGCCCATCGGATTTGTGGAGCTGGCGGGGAGCTCAGCGTATCTCGATACGCTCTGGTACGGCGCGATCGTGCTGCAGCTGGTGCTGGTGTCGGCGTATCTCTACTTTGAGTTTCTGGTTGCGTTTTTGTCGCTGCGCAGAAGGTGGTATTCGCAGGGGCTGCGCTACACGGCGCCCATCCTGGCTTTCCAGGGGCCGCTGCTGTTGATGGTGGGACACCGCACCGGCATAGGAGTGGCGCTGGCATTTGTCTCGCTTGGCTGCATCGTGTGGATCATCGGATGGTTTCTGTTTATCTTCATCACGCTGATCGCGGCCACGGTGAAGAAGAATTACGAAGCGGGCTTGCTGCTGCTGGCTCTGGTGCTGACCATGGTGGGCATGGCCGAGCCCATGGTCACAATGTCGGCGAGCGAATGGCTGGGGCGGCAGATTCATTCACCGCTGACACTGCAGGCGGGGCCGATTCCAATCCAGTTTGCGGCGGTTGCCGATTTCATCGGCATCGTGGTGATCGTGGTGATCATTTTCATGCGTTTCCTGCGCATCCAGGCCGACCAGGAGCACTCGAAGAGCGAAATGGCGGCGGCGCGCAGCGTGCAGGAGCTGATGATCCCGCAGCAGAGGGTGGAGACGCCGGGATTCGAAGTAGATTCGGCCTACGTGCCGGCACAGGAAGTGGGCGGGGACTTCTTCCACGTGCAGGCGACAGATGACGGCGGGCTGCTGGTGGTGATTGGCGACGTGGCGGGGAAAGGCCTGACCGCGGCGATGAACGTATCCATGCTGATGGGGGCGCTCCGGCAGTCGCGCGAGCGCAGCCCGGCGAGGATACTGGAAACATTGAACCGCGTGCTGGTGGGGAGCGAGAGCTTTACCACCTGCCAGGCGGCGTGGTTCGGCGCGGATGGCGAGTTGACGGTTGCCAACGCGGGGCATCTGCCGCCCTATCTGAACAGCCAGGAAGTGGCCATACCCGGCGGGCTGCCGCTGGGGGTGCTGCAGGAGGGCGAGTATCCGGAGACGCGGCTGTATCTGCATCCCGGCGACCGCATCCTGATGTGCTCGGACGGAGTGGTGGAGGCGCGAGGCCCGGCGGGAGAGTTGTTCGGGTTCGAGCGGGTGCACAACCTCAGCAATCAGTCAGCGTTCTACATGGCCGAAGCGGCAAAGGACTTCGGGCAGGAGGACGACATAACGGTGCTCACGGTGAAGCGGGCACCGGTAGCGGTTGCTGTGCCCGCGATGGCGGGGAAATAGCTGCAGATTTCCAAATCCCTCCGTCTTTCAACGCACGCCGGCGTGGACGTGCTTTCGAAAGCAAGATGGTCCGCCTTATCACATCGGTAGGTAGCCTGCGTCACAGACTCGGTTCAAATATCGCAGTTCAATTCCCTTCTAGTTGATCTGCCTTCCCGAAGAGCACGGCGCCGCACACCCCGAGGCTGCTCGCGGGCTCTCCTCTGCGATTTGACCGGCGTCTCCCGTTTCGGGCTCGATGCGACCGACCTCTGTTGCTCACAGAATCTCTTGCACTCCCTGATCAGGCGGATCAACTGCCGGGGCTTGCGCCAGCCGGCTCCGGAAGCAACTTGCGGCAGAGTTCCGAGAGAGGAGTTACTCATGTTCAGAACGGTTGGTTCACGATGTCCATTCGTCGAAGTCGCATTCTTGCTAATCACCCCCGCTCTCTTGGCCCAGCGCCCGGGGACGGATTGCAGCAAACTCGTCGTCAACCGCACTTACGTAAACAGTTTCGAAGGCTTCAACAACTTTCCCCTCGCCTTCCAGGCAATCGGGATTCCTGTCCCACCCGGGGTGGGGATTGAGCCGGTCGGCGGAGGGGGAACGGTCACATTTCTGCCCGGTGGCAAAGTGGCGATGAAGGAAACCATCGCAATCGGCCTCATGGGTCTCAACAAAGACGCATCCATGCCTGGGACGTATTCGCTGACATGGGATGCCAGTAAGGACCCGATTGTATGCACAGGTTCAATTACGGGCACAGAGACGGTAGCCGGCATGTCCATGCCGATCCATTTTCAGTTGATCGTCTCGCCGGACGGTCAGCAGGTCCAGATGATTCACACTGACACCGGACTGATGGTCGGCGTGACCACCCAGCAGATATCTCACAACGCTTGCAGCAATTTCAGCATCGGAGCGACGTACTCATACAACGCCATGGGGTGGCTCCTGGTGGGGCCAGGGACCGTCCCGCCGGAGCAGATGGTCGGCGGATATATTCCCTTTGCGATGAGCGGCGCGATGCGCTTCTATCCACAAACACCGGCGTCCGTCAGTGATTTTCCGGAGAGTCCGAGCGGAGCCAAGCTGGTGAAGGCATGGGACACGCCAAGCCAGGGCGGTCAGATTTTGCCCAGGACCATGACAGGCTGGTACCTGGTAAACCACGATTGCACGGGTATGATTGTGCTTCGCGATTCGCTGGGCAATCCCGATTTCCAGTTGGAGATGTTCATCGGCGCTGAAGGTCAAACGGTGTACTTTACAAACGTGAATGACGCTGTCGATCTCGGTAACGGGGTGTCCACGCCACCCATCATTCTTGGCGTCAAATTGGACCGTATGGATTTGGTGCCCTGGCCTGGAGCCATGGAACACCGGTAATAATGCAGGGCGGCGACTCTCCCGGTACGCGCGTGTATCTGCATCCCGGCGACCGCATCCTGATGTGCTCGGACGGAGTGGTGGAAGCGCGCGGCCCGGCGGGAGAGTTGTTCGGGTTCGAGCGGGTGCACAACCTGAGCAATCAATCGGCGTTCTACATGGCCGAAGCGGCAAAGGACTTCGGACAGGAGGACGATATTACAGTGCTCACGGTGAAGCGGGCTCCCGTTGCGGTTGCTGTGCCGGCGATGGCGGGGCAGCGTAGCGATTAGCTCCCCGTTTCTCCACATCGTGAGCTAACCGGCTGTCTTCGGCTGCACCGATGAGTTCTTCTATCTAAATGAGTTCCCGGCATCGGAGAGGCATCCGCAGGTCGTAAATCACGCATCTGACGTGTGGAGTACCTGGGTTGATTCACCGAGGATGATCTTTGCCTGGGGGCTGATTCTAGCCGTCCGCAGCCGCCTTGGTATCGGCTTTCGTAAGAGGAGACTCCCGTTATCCCATGCCGCGTACTCTTCAGCAAGCGCCTCAGGCACGCCTGATGACGACAGAGCGGGAACGAGCCTTCGCACGATCTATACCTATTTTCATTAATGTTCGAGACCGGATGAAACCCCTCACCAAACTGCTTGAGTGGCTGAACCAGGCAGGACACCACAACATCATTTTGATTGACGTTGCGTCCACTTATCCTCCGCTGCTGAAGTTTCTCGATTCCTCTCCCTATCGCGTCGTGAAGTTGAAGAGAAATATTGGTTTCGCGGCTCTATGGATGCTGCCTGAGTTCAGGAAGGTCATACGAAACAAGTGGTTCGTCTATTCAGACTCGGACGTGGTGCCTGCAGAATTCTGCCCGCCTGACGCCGTGGCTTATCTTTATCACCTGTTGCAGGAATTCCCTGGTTACCTGAAAGCCGGCCTAGGGTTGCGCCTCGACGACATACCCGATCATTACCGCCATAGGCAGGAAGTGCTGGACTGGGAATCCGGGTTATACGCGCGGGAAGTGGCGCCCGAGGTCTTTCAGGCGGATGTGGACACGACATTTGCGCTATATCGCCCGCAAGCTCCTCGTACGTGCCCAGCTCTGCGGACCAGAGGAACCTATGAAGCTCGACACACTCCGTGGTACGCCGATAGTGCAAATCCCGACGCAGAAGAGATCTATTACCAGGCGCATGCCTGGCCGGTGAGGCGGCATTGGACGCTGAAGGGAGAAAGGCTGGGCAAGCCCAAACTTCCACCTGTGCCGGGCGGAATGGCGTCGCAATTCGAATCTGATCCTCAGTCGCTGCTGGCAATGCTGCTGGGTTCGAAATCAGGACGGCTCATGCTCCTATACAGGCGGGTTCGCGGCTTGCTGGGTAAGCCAGTGACGCCGTGGCGCGCGTGCAATCCCGCAACGGCAGCAGAAGCACAACAGACAATCGTGGAAATCCTGAGCTCTGACGAGTGGCAGGCCACCAAGAACCTCGCCAGCCGGTTACAGCTTCTGAAAGACCGAACGTTGCAATTGTTCTATCCAAAATGATGAACTGCAAGCTACCGGTTCGGCTCTGCTACATTCATTCATGCCAAAGACAAGCCTAAAACGAAATACGTTATATAACTTGAGCGGCAGCTTGTTGTCGTTAGCCGCGACTCTGGTTATAGTGCCGGTATTTCTGCATAAGATAGGTACGCAAAGATTCGGGGTGCTGGCAATCATATGGCTGTTTATCGGGTACTTCGGCGTATTTGATTTAGGGCTTTCCCGCGCGACGGCAAACCAGATTGCCAAGCTTCACGATTCGCGCGAGAGGGCAGAAATCTTCTGGACTGCGATCCTCCTGAATGCGGTCATCGGGATTTGCGGAGGAGTGGTTCTTTACTTTGCCGGAGGCGCGATCTTTCAATACGCCTTCGAAATGCCGCCATCCATGCGTGCGGCGGTGATTTCCATGATGCCATGGCTGGCCGCCAGCATCCCCATCGCCACTGTTACCGGCGTTCTTACGGGTGTCCTGGAAGGCTGTGAGAAATTTCTGCTGGTCAACAGCCTCCAGGTGACTGGCTCCGTTCTGGTGCAGGTCGTCTGCCTGGCCGTCGCCTTTGTTCACGGCCCGGAACTCGGATGGCTCATCGCCGCTGCCATCCTCACCCGCATGCTGACTACCCTCCCCTTCCTTGGAGGCGTGTTATGGACGATTCCTGTAGGCCGCCCTCGCGCCCCGAGACGGGACCTGGCTGCTATTCTCTTCGGCTATGGAGCATGGGTCACAATATCGAACATCATCAATCCGATTTTCGACTCCGTCGACAAATTCCTGATCGGGGGGATCTCCGGGCTGGCATCTGTAACTTACTATGCCGTGCCGGAACGCCTGGCCAGGCGCGCTTCTATTTTCCCGGCTGCGCTCGCGAGGACGCTCTTCCCACGCCTCTCTTCCACCCACGAACTGGATGCCCGAGACACTGCCCGGCGTTCACTAACATCACTTATAGCTGTTCTTACGCCGATCACCGTGCTACTTATGCTGGCTATGCGGCCTTTTCTTACTCAGTGGATCGACCCGGAGTTCGGAAGACTCGCCGGGCCGGTCGGTGCAGTAATTTCCATTTCAGTGCTTATTAATGGGCTAGCCTATGTGCCTTATGCTTTCCTCGATGCGCGCGGCCGTCCTGATTTGACGGCAAAATTCCATCTAATTGAGATACTGCCGCACGTTGCATTGCTGTGGTTCCTCTTGCATCGCTTCGGATTGATTGGTGGAGCATGGGCGGTGGTTCTTGTCAGCATCTTCGATGCCGCACTTCTTTTCTGGAAGAGCGATCTTCACATTTATTCGATCTGGCCTTTCTGGCAGGGCGTAATGTGGATCATCCTGGCAGGTCTCCTGGCGCCCTTGTACACGACCCGGCAAGTGCTCTTCTATGCTTTGGGGCTGATCGTAGTCTTAGCCAGCATTGGATGGGGTCTGCGCGTCTCGCCGGAGGTCTTCGCCTTTGCCGGTGACATATTACGGCGGCTTCTGCGCCGGCCTTTGCGCGTCAAGCCTCATCAGACTCTGTACATTTAGCCGAAACACCGGAAGACGATCCCGATAGTTGCTATCAGGAATTTTGGTTATGGAAGAATCAACGCTATTACGGATTCCTACTCCGGGCGGATGTGCTGTAAATGTCCGGCCTGGAAGCAATGACTCGTTCTGGAGCCTCTATGGAAGCGGTTCCTGGGAACCCGAAACCAGTGCTGTTTTCAGACGCTTCATGGATGCTCAGCACTCCTACATCGACATTGGAGCGTGGATTGGGCCGACACTTCTTCTTGGTTGCCAGATCGCAAATCGTGCTTATGGCATCGAGCCGGACCCGATAGCCTATGCCGAGTTGTCAGAGAACATTCAGTGCAATCGGCCACTCACGAACAACGTGCGCCTGTTCAACTTGTGTATCACTCCGGTATCGGGCAAGGTTTCCTTTGGCAGCCGGGGCGGTGGCGGCGACTCCACCTCGAGCCTGCTGTTTTCGGGTGAGGCGACACAGTGGAGCGTTGACGGCGTCAACTTTCAGGACTGGATCAATGACAACCAGATCTCAGACTGTAACTTTATCAAGGTCGACATAGAGGGCGGCGAATACAGCGTGCTTCCTACAATGTTGACATATCTAAAAAAGAGTCGACCCACTCTCCTGCTGGCGCTGCACCCTTGTTTTCTCGGCGACTTACACGCGCAAAGCATGAAAGTGAAGGTGAGAAACTCCCTGTCACGCCTCAAAAACACTCTTCGCATTCTGAGCATGCTTCGCTTTTACAAATACTGTTACAGCCTTAAGGGGCGTTGCCCAACCAGTGCTTATCGCTTTCGCCTTATCCAGTTCGTGGACAGAATTCCTTCTAAAGGCGCCGTCTTTTTCCTGACTTGTCTTCGCGGACTCGTGGGCCGGCCGCATGAGTTATTGTTTACCGATCGTAAGTGGCAGTAAGAGCGCGATAGTGACTCGTTTGTAGACGGAAGTTTCAGAAGCTCTATGCGGTAGCCGGGCAATCTCCTGACGGCGCAATTCCCGGGCCTTCACATCCCCGCTTTTTTCACGCCCTTATTCCGGCTCAGCACGAAACTGCTGCGGCGCGCCTTCGACGCGTGGTCGATCTGATGCCAGAAGCCGACGAAATAATCGACGGCGGAGACGATGGAGACGAGCACGGTGAAGTAGGCGGCGGCGATGGCGACCCACTCCACCGGGAAGACGAGCGGCCCAAACTGCCATTGGTACCACTGGTGCGCGAGGACAGCGGATACCACAAGCACGATCTGAGCCACCGTCTTGAGCTTGCCCAAATCGCTGGCCTGGATGGTGAAGCCTTCAGACGATGCGATAGAGCGCAGGCCGGAGATGAGGAACTCGCGGCCGATGATAACTACCGCGATCCAGACCTTGACCACGGCTGGGTTATAGGCGACCAGGGCTACCAGCGCCGAGGTGACCATGATCTTGTCGGCCAGGGGATCGAGGAGCATGCCCATGGTGGTAATCTGGCCGCGCTTGCGAGCCAGGTACCCGTCCAGACCGTCGGTCATCGAAGCCAGCACGAAGAGTACCGAGGCGAGGATCTCCTGCTCTGCCGGCTGGCCCCGGCCGGGGAAGACCGGCGAGAGGATCCAGAGGAAGAGGGGGATCATGACGATCCGGCTCATCGTGATGGAGTTGGGCAAATTCACGTTTCGCCGCCGCAGGGGAGATCGGATATCGCTGGCTTCGAGGAGGGCAGGCGCCGCCGGAAAATCATCGCGAAGGGTGCCGCTCCGTGAATCGAAGGATCTCCTCTCACTACTATAGTCGCGTTTAGGATGCGCTTCACGGGGGTGTGGTTACCGGAGTGAGGGCGAAAGACCGCGAAAGACCAATTTTCATGCAAATTTCTCGAAAACAGGGTGGGCTTGCGATGCTTATGAGTGCGCCGAATCTCGAACTGCTCCGCCATCGGGCAAATAAACCGGCGGGTGCGCGTTCTTCCATTCCCTGCCCCGCGGCCAAATTTCTCCGGTGTCAGGAAGGGCGCTCCATGGCCATGGCCGTAGCTTCGCCGCCGCCGATGCACAGGGCCGCGATGCCGCGCTTCAGGTCGAGGCGCTGCAGCGCAGCCAGCAACGTCACCAGAATGCGCGCCCCCGATGCTCCGATGGGATGACCGAGCGCGCAGGCCCCGCCGTTGATGTTGAGTTGGTCGCGCGCGATGCCGAGCTCGCGCATGGCGGCCATGGCCACCACGGCAAAGGCTTCATTGACTTCGAAGAGATCGACTTTATCGAGCTGCCAGCCGGAGCGGTCGACAAGCGTGCGTATGGCGCCGATGGGCGCGGTGGGAAAGAGCGCGGTCTGGTGAGCAAAAGTGGCGTGGCCAGCGATGACGGCAAGCACGGGGATGCCGCGGCTTTCGGCTTCAGACCGGCGCATCAGGACGAGGGCGGCGGCGCCATCGGAGATGGAACTGGAGTTGGCGGCCGTTACCGTCCCGCTCTCGAGGAATGCCGGCTTGAGGCGCGGAATGCGATCGGGCGTGGCCTTGAGCGGCAGCTCGTCGTGATGGATTTCGCGCTCCTGCTTGTCGATTTTGGCGGTGACGGGCACGATTTCCGCTGCGAAATGGCCTTCCGCGGTGGCTTTTTGCGCGCGGGCCAGTGAGGAGAGGGCGAACTCGTCCTGCTCTTCTCGGGAAAACTTGCAGGCCTGGGCGCAGTCTTCGGCGAAGGTGCCCATCAGGCGGCCTTTGTCGTAAGCGTCTTCCAATCCGTCGAGGAACATGTGATCGAGCAGGCGGCCGTGGCCCATGCGATAGCCGGTGCGGGCGCGGTCGAGGAGGTAGGGCGCGTTGCTCATGCTCTCCATGCCGCCGGCGATCATGATGCGCGCTGTGCCGGCGAAGATCATGTCGTGGGCGAGCATGACAGCCTTCATTCCCGAACCGCACATTTTGTTGATGGTGACGGCGCCGGTGGAGGGCGGCAGACCGGCGCCGAGGACAGCCTGGCGCGCCGGAGCCTGGCCCTGGCCGGCGGGAAGGACGCAGCCCATGATGACTTCTTCAACGGATTCGGGCGGGATGGGAACGCGGCTGATAGCGGCGCGAATGGCGGCGGCGCCTAGCTGATGGGCGGCGAGATCTTTGAAGTCACCGAGGAAACCGCCAATGGGTGTGCGGACCGCGCTGACGATGACAATGGGATCGGATGCGTCCATGATTCCCTCCTGCCTGATTAGAGGATATTCGCACGCAGATCATGTGGAGCTTTCAGCGATCAGCTCTCAGTTTTGATGATCTGCCGGCAAGCATCGCTAGCCGGGGCAATGTAGCTGAAAGCTGAGAGCACCCGTTTCATCGCGGCGGCATGCGCAGCGCTCCATCCAGCCGGATGACTTCCCCGTTGATCATGCGGTTTTCCACGATGTGGCGGACCAGCGCGGCGTACTCTTCGGGGCGGCCGAGGCGGTGCGGGAAGGGCACATTTTCGGCAAGGGACTGCTGCACCGCGGGCGGAAAGCCGGAGACCATAGGTGTTTCGAAGACCCCGGGAGCGATGGTGACCACCCGGATACCCTGACGAGCGAGCTCGCGCGCGGCGGGCAGCGTGAGCGCGGCCACCCCGCCTTTGGAGGCGGCATAGGCGGCCTGCCCGATCTGGCCGTCGAAGGCGGCAACAGAAGCGGTGTTGACGATCACGCCGCGCTCCCCATCTTCGCCGGGCTCCTCTTTGGCGATAGCCTCGGCGGCAAGACGGAGCATGTTGAATGTGCCGATGAGGTTGATGCTGATGGTCCGCGAAAATGCGTCGAGCGGATGGGCCCCGTCGCGCGAGAGAATCTTTGCCGCCGGGGCGATGCCCGCGCAGTTGACAAGCCCGTGCAGGTGGCCGTGGGTGCTGAGAGCCAATTCTACAGCCGCGCGCGCATCGGATTCGCTGGTGACGTCAGTGCGTGCGAATACGGCGACGGCGCCGAATTCGTGGGCGAGCGATTCGCCGGCTTCACGATTAAGGTCGGCGATAACGACACGGCCGCCCTGCCCTGCAATCAGGCGCGCGGTGGCCGCGCCCAGGCCGGAGGCTGCACCGGTGATGAGGAAAACATGATCGGCAATCTGCATGTGCGTACGGCTTCGCGGCGAGCGATTGCGGTCAGGCGAAGACTCTTTGTGATAATACTTCAAGACTGAATGGCTACTGAAAAGCTAAATGCGATGCATGCGGGCGTTCAAAGCGGTGGCGCGAAGCGGGTGCTCACGAATCTGAGCGACGACGAGCGACTCTTTCGCGAAACCGTGCGGCGGTTTGCCCGCGACGAAGTTGCGCCCCTGGTGCGGCGGATGGACGAGGAACAACAGGTGGACGCGGGCCTGTTACGCAAGCTCTTCGGCCTCGGGCTGATGGGCATCGAGATTCCCGAAGAGCTGAGCGGGAGCGGCGGAACGTTCTTTGACGCGGTGCTGGCGGTGGAGGAAATATCCGCGGTTGATCCTGCCGTCGGCCTGGTGGTGGACGTGCACAACACGCTTGTCGCCAGGGCGCTGATGCGCTGGGCAACTGCGGAACAGAAGAGACGCTGGCTGCCGCGGCTGGCGACGGATATCGTGGGCGCATACGCGTTGAGCGAGGCGGGCGCTGGATCGGATGCTTTTGCCCTCGAGACGCGCGCTGAGCGGCACGGCGATCGCTACGTGCTCAACGGTCGGAAGCTGTGGATCTCGAATGCGAAAGAAGCGGGAATTTTCATCGTCTTCGCGACGGTGGATCCGGCGGGGGGATACAAGGGGATCACCGCCTTCGTCATCGAAAAAGGCGCGGTGGGATTCAGCGTGGGCAGAAAGGAAGATAAGCTGGGCATCCGCGCCTCGAGCACCTGCGAACTGATTCTTGACGACTGCGCTGTTGCGGCGGACCAGGTGCTGGGGGAGGCCGGCAAGGGCTACAGGATCGCCATCGAAACGCTGAACGAGGGACGCATCGGAATTGGCGCGCAGATGCTGGGCCTGGCCGAGGGCGCCCTGGCCGCTGCGGTGCGGCATGCGAATGAGCGAAAGCAATTCGGGCGGCCGCTTGCGGATTTTCAGGCGATGCGCTTCCAGCTTGCAGAGATGGCGACGGAGATCGAGGCGGCGCGGTTGCTGGTTTATAACGCTGCGCGGATGCGCGATGCGGGAATGGATTTCCGCAAAGAGGCGGCGATGTGCAAGCTGTTTGCGTCGCGGGCCGCGGAGCGCGTAGCCAGCCGCGGGGTGGAGGTCTTCGGCGGATCGGGATTTGTGAAGGAGTCGCCGGTGGAGAAGCTTTATCGAGACGCGAAGATCGGCTCCATTTACGAGGGCACTTCATTCATGCAACTGGCGACGATCGCCAAAATGATTCTGGGCGGGAGTAACTGACTGAGCGGCTGATGAGAGGATGAGCGACAGGCTCGTTGCGGGGACCGAAGCACTTCCCTCGACTGCATACTGCTTAAGTCCCGGTTTTCAAGTCTCTGAACTCGCTTTGGCCGCCACCGAACGAAAGGGCGGGGCGCTCTCCAGTCGTGTAGCGCTCTTCCGTAAACCGCGGAAAGTCATCGTCCGTCAGAACGGCCGTGATCCTCGACAGCAATTCAATCGGACGAATGGGCTTCGCTAATATTTCAAAGCTGTGGCCTTTGCGGGAGGCCTGCTCCACAAGGTCAAAGCTGGCTCCCAGGCCGGATATGAGAAGGATTTTGCATGCAGGGTAGCGCTCTCTGATTGCGATCGCCAGGTCGATTCCATTCACCCCCGGCATAACGACATCACTGATAACCAGATCGGGAGTCCAGCGTTCGCATTCATGCAAGGCGCTCTTCCCGTCGTGCACAGAGCCTGCGTCATAACCGGAACTTCGAAGGATAAACGCGAGTGTATCGGCGATGCATTCCTCATCGTCGACCACGAGGATTCGTTTGGCAGCGGGCATTCTCAAGGTTCGCCTCGTTTCAGTTCAGTTCTGGATCGGTGGCTTTTTCGCGTGAACTGACGGCGTTCCGGAACTGCCCTTTGAGGACTGCCGTATGGGCCCGCGGTTTCTTTTTATCGGCGGAGCTGTCGCGAGTAGTTTGCGTCTCGTGCAGGTCCGCTTTTCCGATGACCTGTTCGAGCGGGACGGTCTCAAAATGCCTGAGTTTTATTCTGACCACGATAACTTCACCTGTCCCCACCGTATACCCATAGAAGCTATACGGGGACTTTTTCTTAAGCCGCTGAACTGCTGGGGTTTTGCGGCAAAGCTGCTACCTGTTTGCGACAGATCGTTTTCCGCTTAAGGAGCGCTTTCTTTCCTTTCTGGTTATACATTTCTGTAGTTTAGTGATACGATTGCGATACGTTGGTACCATTGCGGTAGTTTAACGAACGGAGGCTCGCATGGCGAAGCGCGCAGACGAGCACAAGCCCAACTTCAAAACGGCTGCGCGTTCTGAAGTGCCCACCGGGCGCAACGGAAAGCATAAGCTCATCGTGTCCCGGATCCTGAACGATCTCGAGGACCTGGAGGCCGGCCGCTGCATCAAAATCCCTCTCTCCGACTTGCCGGACACCACGGTGAACATCCGCTCGGCGCTCAACCGGGCCACGCGCAAGGCCAAGCAGTCGGTTGCCACCGCGACGGACGAGCATTTCCTTTATGTCTGGAATTCCTGAACGCCGCGCCATGCTGCGCCGGTGAACTTGCCTCTTCTCCACTTCCTCTGGCGAACAAAGACGCGAAGCTCAAATCCGCCTCCCGGGCAGGTGTCAGCGTCAATCAAGGGATTTCGACCCGGCCTTCAGATTTCATGAAGCGTTTCGATGGGGTCGACATGCGTGGCGCGCCACAAAGGCACTGCCGCAGAAAACGCGACAATCAATAGCGCAAGCAAAGCGGCGGTGACGAGGACGGCGGGGTCGCGGCTAGAAATGCCAAAGACAAGGCTGCGGACCCATCGCGAGGTGAACCAGCTCCCGGCCAGTCCCACGAGAAGCCCGACAACGCCGAGCGTCGCGGCGTGATTCCCGGTGCGGCGCAGGATTGCCAGAGTTCCCGCCCCCAACGCCATGCGAATGGCAATCTCCTGCTTCCGGCTGTTGACCCAATAATTCAGAACCCCGTAGCAGCCGATGGCGGCCAGGATCACGGCAATGGCTGCGAAGAGTGCCAGCAGCAGCGTGATAAAGCGGCGCCGCACCAGCGTTGCGCCGAGCCACTGATCCGCGGTTTTCAGCGACTGAATGGGAACGTTGCTGTCGATCGAAGCCAGCGTGTGCCGCACGGCCGAGGCCGCAGTTTCCGGAGCGCCCAGGGTCCTGATCATCACCACCATTGCGCCCTGCACACTTTGTGCCGCCGGAAAATAAATCTGCGGAAACGAAGGGGCGTCCAGGCCCATCTGCGGCTCGTTGCCGGCCACGCCGACGATTTCAACCACCGGACCATCTCTGTACGGGCCGCCGAGTTTTACGTGCTCGCCCACGGCGGAGCGGGGATCCTTCCACCATTTACGCGCCAGCGTTTCGTTGATGACCGCCACCGCGGGCGCGCCGGCGCGATCCTCTTCGGACAAGGCGCGCCCGGCCAGAATGGGAATGCGCATGGTCTGGAAATAGGAGGAATCGGCAGCATTGGTGAGCGTAAGGGGCACATCGCCACGGGAGGGTGTGGGTTTTTCCACGATGGAATACCACCAGTCTCCACAGTCGCCGGCCGCCGGCGGGCACACCACCGCGCCCACTGACGCGACTCCCGGCTGCGCTCGCAGCGCAGTTTCAAGGCGCCGGTAAAAATCAAGAATGATTCCGTCGCCCTTGTAGCGGGAAGGCGGCAGTTGCAATTCGAGCGCAAGCACGTGATTGGGATCGAAACCAGGATTCACGTTTTCGGCAGCCCAGAGGCTCCGCAGCAGGATTCCAGCGGTGAAGAGCAGGATCACTGCAGCCGCGATCTCCGTCACTACGAGGCCTCCCCGCAGCATGTGTGCCCATCTGCTGCTCCCCGAGCCGGCGCTGCCTTCTTTCAGCAGCACTGAAAACGCGACCCTGCGTGCGCTGAGCACCGGAACCACTGCGCATGCGAGCCCGACGGCGAGGGTCAGCGCTGCAGCGAAGATCAGAACGGGCACATTCAGGTTTGCTTCCAGGAGGCGAGGAATCCCGCGCGGGCCCAGTTTCTCCATTGCACGCAGACTGAAATCAGCAAGAAGCAGTCCGAACGCTCCTCCCACGGAACAGATGACGAGCGTCTCGGTCACAAGCTGCCGGGCAATTCTGCTGCAGCCGGCCCCGATGGCGGTGCGAATAGCGAGCTCGCGCGCCCGCGTGGTGGATCGAAACAGCAGCAGGCCGCCGATGTTGGCACAGGCAAGCAGCAGGATCAGACCGACGGCGCCCATGAGCAGGACAAGCGGCCTCTTCACGTCTCCGGTTCGTTCCCGGGTTAGAAACTCTGCGTAAGCGCGGAAACTATCTTCCGGCCCGGGATCCGCTTTGGCCAGCCGTTCAAGAATGGTGTTCAGATCCAATCGCGCGCTAGCCAGCGTCACTCCGGGCTTCAGCAGCGCCAGCACGCGCATCGATCCGTGCATGTCGCGCTTGGAAGCCTGGGCCGGCGTGGGGCGAATGGGCAGGTAGAAATCGACCGGACGCAGATAAAATCCGGGATCGCGATCGAGGACACCGATCACGACATACGAATTTCCGTTCAGCGTGATGGTTTTGCCCACTGTCTGCGGATCGGCGCCGAGCATGTGCGCCCAGAACTTTGGCGAAAGAACAACTGTCTCAGGCGAGTTCGGGCCTTCGTCGGCCTTACCAAACAG
This sequence comes from Occallatibacter sp., assembly GCA_035935755.1. Classification (GTDB taxonomy): domain Bacteria; phylum Acidobacteriota; class Terriglobia; order Terriglobales; family Acidobacteriaceae; genus Telmatobacter. The sequence continues at coordinate 17,129 of DASYWU010000034.1, forward strand.
CCGGCCCATCATCGGCCGCGAACCGGTCAATTGAAAGAAGCCGCTGGTAACCTCGCCGGCATGAGTGAGCAATGCAGGACCGCGACCGGTCAGCGTCAGGTCTGCATTCTGGAAGCCGGCCATCGAATCGAAAGAATGGTTCTCCTTTCGCCAATGATCGAAATTGAGCCACGTAACGCTGACGCCGGTGGCTTTGCCATTCGATTCGCCCAGCCACACCAGGCGTTCCCCTGAAGGAAAAGGCAGCGGCTTCAGCAGGACCGCATACAAGGCACTGAAGATCGCCGTATTGGCGCCGATGCCGACAGCCAGCGTCAGAATCACCACAAAGGAGAACACAGGCGTGCGCACGATGCCGCGTATCGCATAGCGCATGTCCTGAAGCAGCGACTCGAGCGATGCAAATTGCCACGCCCGGTAGCTGCGCTCCCGAATCGCTGCCTGGTTGCCCAACTCGCACTGTGCCGCCGCGCGCGCTGCCTCCGGCGTCATCCCCCGCTCCACTTTCTCATCGATGAGGAACTGCAGGTGCGCTTCGATCTCCTGCTGCAATTCGCCCGCGAGCCTTTGCCGGCCGGCGAGGACGCGCTTGAATTTGGGCCACCATTCGCGCATTTCGTTCACGCCTCCGGCGCAAGCACCTTTGCCATGGCTAGAGCGAACCGCTCCCACTTCGAAGTCGCTTTTTGCAGTTGCCGGCGCCCGGACGACGTCAAGCTGTAGTAGCGCGCGCGCCGCCCGTTGGGCGAAATCTTCCATTGCGCTGAAATCCAGCCGCGCTGCAGCAGGCGCTGAATAGCCGGGTAGAGTGAGCCGTTGTCGACCAGAAACTCGTTCTCCGATTCCTGCTGGAGGAACTGCGAGATCCCGTAGGCGTGATTCGACTGGAGCTTGAGGCTCCTCAGGATCAGGACTTCAAGGGTTCCCTGCAGCAATTCGAGCCGGCTGCTCTCCGGTAGCTTCTCTACGGTAGACACGCTACCTGTATAGCCCGAAGGTGGTAGCCTGTCAATGGAAAAATGATGTTTGAACTATTCCCGACGCTGGTTGAGGCGATAACTGAGCCCGCCACCCCAGGTCATTTCGTCGATGCCGGGATTATTGGGCACCATAAACGCGTTGGAAAAATGGAAATCGCCGATACTGGTGCGAAGGTCCCACCGCGGAGAGAGCCGGAACTGCGCGCCAACATTTTGCTGAAGCGTGAAGTCCATATACGACGCGTAATTCGACAGCGCCTTGTGGGTGAAGGCGATCATGCCACCCTTGATCATGTAGTAGGGCTTGACCGCGCCGTGCGCGTTCCACAGCATCTGCAATCCTGCCGGCGAGATTTCCAGGCCCTCTATGGTTCGTTTCCCTGGCCCCCTCACATCTCCAAAAGCATCTGTGGTGCGCGGCTGGGTAAGGAAGACGGCGGGCAGAATCTCGGCGACGTAATTCATCTGCGCGCCGATGAAAGTGCCCCAGGAATTGCGGTCGTATTCGATGCCGCCGACGTGAAGATAGCTCCACCAGGTATACGCGAAAATGTGGTAATGGCCGAACGAGCTCATGCCTTCGAAGACCAGCCGGCTCTCGGGCGATCTGTGCGGGAAGGTTCCCCATCGCGCGGAATTGTCCACGGGACGACCAAGACGCGGCATCCAGAGCAGGCCGGTGGTGATGCGCGCAAAATAGTTGGGCAGGCCCGGTATTTCGTAGGGAGCGTTCAGCGGCTTGGGCTCTACTAGTGCGAAATTCGCCCACTGGAAATCGCCCTCGACGCGAATGGCAAGGTGATGGCCGAGCGGCGTATCGAGGCCGCCGCCGAGCAGTGTCGAAAACGATGCGGTGTTGCCTGGGCCACCGTTCGGGGCCCAGTTGCGATCTAATCCGCCATCTCCGAACATCGCCTGGCCGAAGAGCCCTTCGCCGTGGAAATAATGCTCGTACTGGCCGCCGCCCATGATGAAAATTGCGTTCTGCGCCGCTCCCAGGTTGCTCCCGTTGAATTTGGAAACAGCGACCTTGAAGCGCAGCCCATGCCAGGAGCGAAGGGCCGCGGAAGCATCCCAGCCGTCGAGCGGATGACGCGAGCCGGGGAGCCCGTCGAAGGAGTTGGAGAGGCGCGTGACTCCGGCGAAGATCTGATAGGGCGCTGAAGCGGTCGACTGTGCGGCGAGAGGATGGAAAAAGAGCAGTGAGGTTGCAACAAAAAGGAGCACGCCTGTTTTGAGCATTTGGCTCACTAAGATAGGTCTCGAGGTATTCGATTGCTCTCGTGTCGAGCGAAAGCTGCGATTAGAGACTATGATGCCGGCTCGGTGGCATTTGTTTACTTTGAGTTAGGCGCCGTGAAGTACCAGGAGTTGAAACAACACGGCTGCAGCCGCCGCAAAATGCGCGTTACGTGCCGGAAAGCTGCGGCCGACCGGCAGCATGCCACGAGCACCCGCGCGACTGCCGGTGCGTCACAACGCTCGGCCAATCGGATCAGTTCGGGGAGCGTCGAGCTGCCCACCGCAATTACGCGTAGATCCCGCGCTGCTTGATGGTGAACGCCACCCGATCGATAGCAAGCATGTAAGCCGCGATGCGGTTGTTCACGTTGTGAGCTTCCGCGTAGCGAACCACGTCGTCGAAGCTGTCGCGAAGGATCGTCTCCAGCTGCTCGTTGACCACTGCTTCTTTCCAGAAGTAGCCCTGGCGGTCCTGCACCCACTCGAAGTAGCTGGCGGTAACGCCGCCGGCGTTGGCCAGGATATCGGGCACGATGAAGACGCGCTTTTCGGCGAGAATCTCGTCGGCGACGGCGGTGGTGGGGCCGTTGGCGCCTTCGACAATAATGCGCGCCTTGATCTTGTCCGCGTTGCGGCTGGTAATCACGTTCTCAGTGGCGGCGGGAATGAGGAGATCGCAGTCGGTGATGAGCAACTCTTCAGCCGGCGAGGGATCGGCGCCGGGGAAGCCGAGGATGGAGTTGTTGCGGTACTTGTATTCAAGTAACTGGTGGATATCGATGCCCGAGGCGTTGAAGAGCCCGCCATCGATTTCGGCGATGCCGATGATCGTGTACCCGTGTTCCATCATCAGCCGCGCCGCATTGCAGCCGACGTTTCCAAAGCCCTGGATGATGACGCGGCAGCCTTCGATGGGCTTGTTGAGGTAGCGCAGGCTTTCGTCGCAGGCCACCATCACGCCGCGTCCGGTAGCCTCAATGCGCCCGCGCGACCCGCCGATGTTGAGCGGTTTGCCGGTGACCACGCTGGTGACGGTGCGGCGCGCGTGCATGGAGTAGGTGTCCATGATCCAAGCCATGGTCTGCTCGTTGGTGTTCATGTCCGGCGCGGGAACGTCTTTTTCCGGGCCGATGAAGTCGCTGATCTCGGAGGTGTAGCGGCGGGTCATGCGCTCGATCTCGCCCTGGCTCATCTTCTTCGGATCGCAGATTACGCCGCCCTTGGCGCCGCCGAAGGGAATGTTCACTACGGCGCATTTCCAGGTCATCCAACTGGCAAGGGCTCGGACCTCTTCCAGTGTGACCTCGGGCGAATAGCGGATGCCGCCTTTGCAAGGGCCGCGAGCAATGGAATGCTGTACGCGGAAGCCGGTAAAGAGCTCGATGCGGCCGTCGTCCATGGGCACCGGAAAGTGCACGATGATTTCACGCGAGGGCGAGCGAAGGAGCTTCCACAGCCCTTCTTCCAGGTTGAGCTTGCGCGCGGCGAAATCGAAGCGGGCGCTTTGCGCCTCCCAGGGATTGATTTCCTGATCGAGGGTGATGGCTGAATTGGCTGCGGACGAGGGGGTTACGGTCGACATGCGAATTTTCTCCAGGCCTCAGTGAGTCTAGGATGGCGCGGCGGCCTCGTCAAGATACCCGCAACGACAAGCGGCTCCGAAAGAGGGTGGCCATGGCCGGCGGAGATTGCTCACCGGGAATTCAAAGTTTATTACGATGCCTTTACGACAAGGGGCGGCGGCGCAGGTATAACATACATGGACACTTCCGCGGGGCACGGCGAGCAAGGGCGGCCCGGAGAGGTGTTGGAGGCTCTGTTGAGGATATTCCGGAATCGATCTGCATGGGTGGGGTACGTTTTTGTTCTGGGGCTGCTTTCGCCTTCGTGCAGTGTGGGCCAGGCGCAGGGGGCAACGGCGGAACAGAAGGCGAAGAGCCCGGCCGATGCGCAGCAGCATTTGATCGCCAATCTGCGCGCGCATGTGCATCATGTCTTCGTCATCTACCAGGAGAACAGGTCGTTCGACTCCTACTTCGGCTCGTTTCCTGGTGCGGATAATCTGGCCACGGCGGAGGCGCGCGCGCATGGTTTTCGACAGTGGGACGCCCTCGGCAAAACGTGGGTCACGCCATTTCTGCTTAAGGCAGCAGACACGGTGGATGCCGACCACTCGCGCGAGGCGCTGCTGGCCAAGGTCGATCACGGCAAAATGGACGATTTCATCGGCTACGAAGAAAAGAACCTGGTGGACGTGAAGCTGACCAGCCCGCAATTCGCGCGCCAAGTGGGCATGCTGACCATGGGGCACGAGGACTGCACCACCATTCCCTTTCTCTGGATGTATGCCCATCGCTTCGCTTTGTACGATCACATTTTTCAGGCGATGTACGGGCCGTCGACTCCGGGCAATATCGACTTGATTGCGGGGCAGACGGGGCAGACTCAGGCCGCACGGCATCCGGACGAAACATTCAAGTCCATTTACGGCGTCGGGGATCCCGTGGTGAACGATGAGAATCCCGCATTCGGGCCGTATGCGCATCCCGACCAGGCGCTCGGCGATCACCAGCTCGATCAGACCTATGCTACGCTGATGCTCTCGCTGAGCGGGCGCAACGCGGCGAAGGTGAAAGTGGACACCGACGACGTGAAAGATGACATTGGCGAGCTGAACAAGTTGAACAAGAAGGCGGTTTCCTGGGGCTGGTACCAGGAAGGATTCGGTGACGGCGAGGGCAACAACCATCCGGCCTATATTCCGCACCACAACTCGCCGCAATATTTCGGCTATATCCGGCAGAACCAATCCATGTGGAGCGGCGAGCACGATCTCACAGATTTCTTCACCGTGATCGAGAAGCAGGAATTACCCGCGCAGAGCGTGGTTTTTGTGAAGGGCGGCCGTGAGAATCCCTTTGGGTGGAAGCCTGCCGATCCTGCGGCGCAGAACATTGTCGGCGACGACGATCATCCGGGTTATTCCGATTCGCAGCTCTCGGAGTCGCTGGTGGCGAAGGTGATCAATGCGGTGGCGCGCAGTCCGTATTGGAAAGACTCGGCCATCGTCGTGATCTGGGACGATTCGGAAGGATTCTACGATCATGTTCCGCCGCCGCGGTTCGAGATGTGCCCGGACAGAGAGCCTTGCGGCGACGGTCCGCGCGTGCCCCTGCTGCTGATCTCGCCCTATGCGAGGTCGGGCGGGATTGTTTCTGATCCCGGCGACCATGTTAGCTTCGCGAAGTTCCTCGACGTGCTCTACGACTTGCCGCCGCTGGCTTCCCTTCCCGATGAAAAGCCCTACATGCCGCAGGGCCCGCGCGATGCCAATCCTCGGTTGACCGATCTGCTGGGCGGCTTCGATGCGGCGCGCCTGGCCGGGACAAAGCCGCCGATTGCCCCATCACAGGCGGAGATTTCGGATGAGATCGTGAATCACTTTCCGCCGGCGATGACCTGCAAGGATACCGGCGTCACGCCGGTAGTGATTCCCGGCGCATCGCTGACGCCGCCAAAGGATTTTACGAATCCGCTGCCGTAAGACTATTTGGTTCTGGAACTGGCTCGCACCACCCCCGGACTCCAATCCGCCACGGGGCTAAGGCCCAACGCACCCGCGATGCGTTACTCTACATTGCGTGTGCCAGCGCGAGGTCGATGGCCAACGAACCTAAATTCGAGAACAAGCTGAAGTCTGAATTTGATCCGCAATCGGCCCGCGGCCAGGCCAACCGCGCGGCGCTGGCGGCGCTGCTCGCTGACCTGCGCGCCGAAGAAGACACCATGCGCCAGGGCGGCGGCGAAAAGGCCGCCGAAGCGCAACACGGCAAAGGCCGCCGGACTGTACGTGAACGCCTCTCGCTCCTCTTGGACCAGGACACGGATTTTCTGGAGCTCGGACTCTGGGCGGCGCGCGCCATGTACGAGGAGTACGGCGGCGCGCCCGCTGCCGGCGTGGTCACAGGCCTCGGTCGCGTGAGTGGACGCCTGTGCATGATCATCGCCAACGACGCCACCGTGAAGGCCGGCGCGTTCTTCCCCATGACCGCCAAAAAAGTGCTGCGTGCGCAGACCATCGCCATGGAGAGCCGCCTTCCCACGCTCTATCTGGTCGACTCCGCCGGCATCTTTCTGCCGCTGCAAGAGGACGTCTTTCCCGACACCGACGATTTCGGCCGCATCTTCCGCAACAACGCCGTGATGAGCGCCATGAATATCCCGCAGATCACAGCGATCATGGGCATGTGCGTCGCCGGTGGCGCGTATCTTCCGGTAATGACCGACACCGTCTTGATGACGGAAGGCTCAGGCCTCTTTCTCGCCGGCCCTTCGCTGGTGCAGGCGGCCATCGGACAGAAGACCGACGCCGAAGAACTGGGCGGCGCGGCCATGCACGCCGAGATTTCCGGTACGGTCGATTTCAAGGAGCCCAACGACCACCTTTGCCTGGCGCGCATGCGCAGCCTCGTCGCAAAAATCGGCGAACGGCCCACACCCACGTGCGCAAACGAATCCTTCCGCCGCCGCTCCTTCGATCCTGCCCACGATGGCCCGCGCTATGCCGCCGAAGACCTGTATGCCCTCGTCGATCCCGCGCCCGGAGCGACCAATCTTTACGACATGCGGGATATCATCGCCCGCATCGTGGACCGCAGCGAGTTCGACGAATACAAGGCCGACTTCGGCCGCACCGTGCTCTGCGGCTACGCCTGGATCGGTGGCCACGCCGTTGGCATTGTCGCCAACCAGAAGACGAATCAATCCCAGACCGTCGCCATGGGCCCGGCTGCAGGAACCATGCGCATCGAAGTCGGCGGGGTCATCTACACCGAAGGCGCGCAGAAGGCTGCCCGCTTCATCATGGACTGCAACCAGAACCTGGTGCCGCTGATTTTCCTTCACGATGTGAACGGCTTCATGGTGGGCAAGGACGCCGAGTGGTCGGGGATTATCCGCGCCGGCGCCAAAATGGTCACCGCCGTCAGCACCAGCGTGGTGCCGAAGATTGCGGTGATCGTCGGCGGCAGCTTCGGTGCGGGCCATTACGCCATGTGCGGCAAGGCCTATGACCCCCGCTTCCTCTTCGCCTGGCCGACGGCGCGATACGCGGTGATGAGCGGCGCATCGGCGGCGACGACCTTGGCCGAGGTGCGCGCGCGCCAGTTGGAACGCGGCGGCAAAACGCTCTCGGATTCTGAGCGAAAAGCCATCTTCGAGGAAATTCGCGCCACTTACGACGCCCAGGCCGACGCCCGCTACGGAGCGGCGCGGCTTTGGATCGACGCGATTATCGATCCGGCAAAGACCCGCGACGTGCTGATTGCGGCGCTGGAGGCGTGCGCGCTGAATCCCGATGTTCCCAGGTACAACCCCGGCATCCTGCAGACCTGAATTGCCCGGATTTCAGCACATTAGCTGCATGCGGGGCAAAATTGCGGCATCATATCTATCCAGCAGTGGCGGTTGATTTCACTTGAGAGCGAAGGAGCCTGAGGGATGAAACCGGGACTGGAAACGACGGAGAACCACCGAGCAGCCGCACCTGGCGCGTATCCATTCGTGCTCAGCGAGGAGCAGGAACAGCAGAGGCGCGCCATCCGTGAATTTGCCGCGAAAGAGATTGCGCCCCACGTTTCCGAGTGGGACGAGAAAAACGAGTTCCCATTGGATACGGTCAAGAAGCTCGGCGCCATGGGACTCCTCGGCGTCATCATCCCAGCCGAATACGGGGGCGCCGGGCTTGGCTACGTGGATTACCTGCTTGCCGTCGAGGAGTTGTCGGCGGTTGACGGATCCATCGGGCTCACCGTTGCGGCGCACAATTCGCTGGGCACCAATCATATTTTTGTCGCCGGCAACGAAGAGCAGAAGCGCAAATACATTCCCCGGCTGGCGAGCGGCGAATGGCTGGCGGCGTGGGCTCTCACGGAACCGGGTTCAGGATCGGACGCGAGCAACGCGCGCACCCGAGCGGAGAAAAGAGGCGACCGCTACGTCCTCAACGGCAACAAGACGTTCATCACCAACGGGCACTATGCCGACGCGACGGTGGTGATTGCCGTGACCGACAAGGGCCGCGGCACGCATGGCTTGTCGGCATTTGTGGTGGAGAAAGGGACGAAAGGTTTCCGACCGGGGAAGAAGGAAAAAAAGCTGGGCCTGTGCGCCAGCGACACCAGCGAGCTGATCTTCGAAGACTGCGAAATTCCCGCGGAGAACCTGCTGGGCGTCGAGGGTGAAGGATTCATCGACGCCATGCGCGTGCTCGACGGTGGCAGGATTTCCATCTCCGCCCTGGCCCTCGGCATTGCGCGCGGCGCGCTGGAAGCGGCGGTGAAATACGTGAAGCAGCGGCGCCAGTTCGGCAAGGCCATCGCCGAATTCCAGGGCATCCAGTGGAAGCTGGCGGATATGGCCACCAACCTCGACGCGGCTCGATTGCTGACGCTCCGCGCTGCCGTGTTGAAGGATGCGGGCCGCAAAACCACGCGCGAATCGTCGATGGCCAAGCTCTTCGCCGGCGAAGCCGCGGTGCACATCTGCGATGAAGCGGTGCAGCTGTTTGGCGGCTATGGCTTCATCAAGGATTATCCGGTGGAGAAGTTTTACCGCGACGTGAAGCTGTGCACTATCGGCGAAGGCACCAGCGAAATTCAGCGCATGGTGATCTCGCGCGAAATTCTGAATGTGTATCCGTCGAGAGGGTGAATTGCAGCTTCTAGCCGTTAGCTTTTAGCTCTTAGCTTGATGGTGATAAATCCGAGAGCGGCAGCAAGTTGGGGGCAAAGCTAACAGCTAAAAGCTAAGAGCTAACGGCTGATTCTCTATGAACAACGCCGTCAAAATCATCGAATGCCCGCGCGACGCCTGGCAGGGCCTGCCGGCGGTGATTCCGGCAGAAGCCAAAGCAGGGTATCTCCGCAGCCTGATTAACGCGGGCTTCGCCCACATCGACGCGGTGAGTTTTGTTTCGCCGCAGGCGGTGCCGCAAATGGCCGATTCCGAGCGCGTGCTGGAATTGCTGAAACCGCCCGAGCACGTAGAAATCATCGGCATCGTCGTGAATCTCAGGGGCGCGGAACGCGCGATTGCAACCGGCGCGGTGAAGACGCTGGGCTTTCCTTACTCGATTTCGCAGGAGTTTCTCCGGCGCAACCAGAACCAGACGCAAGAGCAATCTCTCCATGTTCTGGAAGACATAGTTGCGCTGGCCACTATCGCTAATCTGGATGTGGTGGTGTATATCTCGATGGCCTTTGGAAATCCATATGGCGAGCCATGGAGCGCATCCGATGTGCTGAATGCGGCGAAGCAGATTGCCCAGTGCGGGGTGGGAGAGATATCCCTGGCCGACACCGTGGGCGTGGCCACGCCGCAGCAGATTCGACAAACGGTCGACGCCGTCATTGCAGAGCACCGGGAGATCGAAATTGGAGTGCATCTGCATGCGCGGCGCGACGAGGCGGCCGAGCATGTCCGCGCAGCGTTCGACGTAGGATGCCGCCGGTTCGATTCGGCCATCGGCGGCCTGGGTGGCTGCCCGTTTGCACAGGATGAGATGGTGGGCAACATTCCTACCGAGATTGTGATTGCATCGCTGGCGGAGTGTGGAGCGGAATTTCCGCCGCTGTCAGGGCTCGATGACCTGCTGCGGAGCAGCGCCGAACTCACCGGCAGGCACGCTCCCGTCGGCGGCGCGTAAGAATCTTCGCATCGGGGTTGTGTGTGAACGCACGCGGGAAGGTTGGAGGGAACGTTGAGTAAATCGCCGATTCTGATCGAAGAAGTGGACTCACTGAGAAAGGTCACGCTGAATCGTCCCGAGCGGCGCAACGCCATGACTCCCGAGATGCAGATGGAGCTGATTGCCGCACTGGAAGACGCGCCGGCGACCGGCTGCCGCGCCCTGGTGCTGACCGGTGCAGGAAACGCATTCTGCTCCGGGCTGGATCTCGCGTGTCTTCAGGCTTCAGCCGGCAAAAACGCACTGGAGGCGCGCGCCGAGGCGGAGCGAGTGGCACGCATGTTCCTTGCCTTGCACGAAATGGAAATGCCGACCATTGCGGCGGTGAACGGACCGGCGATGGGCGGCGGCGCGGGCCTGGCCGTTATTTGCGATTTCACGCTGGCTTCGCCGGAAGCGAAATTCGGGTTTACGGAAACGCGAATCGGATTTGTGCCGGCGGTGGTCTCGGCATTTCTGACGTTGCAGATCGGCGAAAAGCGCAGCCGCGACCTGCTGCTCACGGGCCGCATCGTGGATGCGCAAGAGGCGAAGCATCTGGGTCTGGTAAACGAGATCGTTCCCCACGAAGAGCTGGAGCACCGCGTTCGCTCTCTTGCCGAGACTTTGGCTCGAAACAGCCCACAGGCGACTCGCATCACCAGGCGCCTGCTGGCGGCACAGAGCAGGCCTTGGCTGGATGCAGCGATTGTCGCGGCCGTCGAGGCCAGCGTGGAAGCGCGAGAGACCTCAGATTTTCGCGAGGGCGTGGCGGCATTTCTGGAGAAGAGGAAGCCGGCGTGGAATCAGGGAAACGGCAAAAAGTGAAAGGCAGTCAGCGATCAGCGATCTGCGCCTGAAAGCGAATAGGCGCGTCGGTCCGTTTCTCAATTTCCTCGCGCGTGACTCCCTCCGCCATTTCGATCACCTCGAAGCCGGACTCCGTCACATCCAGTACGCATAAATCGGTGATCACGCGATGAACCACGCCCGCGCCGGTGAGCGGGAGCGTGCATTGGCGCAGCAGTTTGGGGCTGCCGCCGCCGGCGTTGTGTTCCATGATGACGAGCACGCGGCGGACGCCGGCGACGAGGTCCATGGCGCCGCCCATGCCTTTCACTCGCTTGCCCGGGATCATCCAGTTGGCGAGATCGCCGCGCTCGGAAACCTGCATGGCGCCGAGAATGGCCAGATCGATATGGCCGCCCCGAATCATGGCAAAGGAGTCAGCGCTTGAAAACGTTGCAGCCCCGGCGACGAACGTCACCGTTTCCTTTCCGGCATTAATGAGATCTGCGTCGACTTGGGAAGGAGAAGGAAACGGCCCCATCCCCAGCAGCCCGTTTTCCGATTGAAGCGTGACGGTAACTTCCGGAGGAATGAAGTTGGCGACCAGCGTGGGAATGCCGATGCCGAGGTTCACGTAGAAGCCGTCGCGCACTTCGCGAGCGGCGCGTGCAGCCATCTGTTGGCGGTTCCAGGGCATCAGCTAGACCTCGCGAATCGTGCGCTTTTCAATGCGCTTTTCCGGATGCGGATTGTGGACGAGGCGGTGGACGAAGATGCCGGGAGTGTGAATCTCGTCCGGATCCAGGTCGCCGGGCTCGACGATAAGTTCCGCTTCAGCGACGGTGATCTTGCCGCAAGTGGCGGCCGGCGGATTGAAATTGCGCGCGGTACGCCGGTAAAGCAGATTGCCGTGCAGATCGGCCTTCCACGCCTTCACCAGCGCAAGGTCGGCGCGGATGCCGCGCTCTAGGATGTAGGTGATGCCATCAAATTCCTTGTGTTCTTTTCCTTCGGCCACCACCGTGCCCACGCCGGTCCGCGTGTAAAACCCCGGAATGCCGGCGCCGCCGGCGCGCATCCGTTCGGCCAGAGTGCCCTGCGGACAAAATTCCACTTCCAGCTCGCCGGCGAGGAATTGCCGCTCGAATTCAGCATTTTCGCCTACGTAGCTGGAAATCATCTTTCGCACCTGGCGCGATTCCAGCAGGACGCCGAGACCCCAGTGGTCCACCCCGGCATTGTTGCTGGCGATGGTCAGGTCGCGTGCGCCGGTATCGCGCAGCGCGGCGATAAGTGCCTCCGGGATTCCGCATAAGCCAAAGCCGCCGATGGCAAGAAGCATGCCGTCGCGCACGATACCCTCAAGCGCCGTGCGGGCATCGGGGTAAAGCTTTTTCATTCCTGGGCGGGAATTGTTCACCACGGCATTGGTGTTCATGATTGACAGTCCGCAGTTAAAAGCAGACAGTGGACAGCTTACCGCAGAAAGCCTGTAGCTGACATCTTCTTAACTGGAGCCGAAGGCGCGAGCCGCAACACACCACTGCGGAATCCGCTGCTGCAGCAGACAAACGTCAGGGATGTAATGCAAGGACGAAAACGAAAAGGCGGGAACTGTAGTGAAGCGTTTGAGAGACGCCTCGGTGACAAGTCAAGCGGCTTTACGGCGCCACCTTTCCCTGTCGTTTTCGGCCATTTCCTGCTCCACAAGCACGGAGAGCATCCGTTTTGCCTTTTCCAGATTACGCCGCCGTGACGGACTGAGACCTTTGCCCGATTGGGAGATATAAAAGCACAGGACACGCATTCCCGAGGCTGCGCCTTGCGGAAATACTTCTCTGGATGAAAGGACTTCAACGATCTTCTCAGGCGGATTCGCGAAGAGATTCGCGGGCATGCGATCGGAATCTGATTTCAAGTGGCTCCTCCGTGTCGTTTCTGATTGTCTCTTTCTGCTCGTGCTTCCAGGTCTGCCGGCGAGTTCCCCGCCATCTTCCGATCAACGCACGCATTCTTTGCGCACTCACATCGTCTCCGGATACTCTTCTCTCCCGAGACCCGCTGCTTGAACATCAAGCCACGGAACCAGTGAATGGCAGATTCGAAGTAAAGTGCGAGCGCTAACGGAACAGGGAATCCGGGAGGGTAAGGCCCAGAACTTACTGCCGTCCCCCTTTTTTACATATGTTGCGACGGCCTAAGGTCTTCAGATGCCGGGGTGCTGCCACCCCGTTGCTTTTCTTGCTTTTATTCGCGCCGGCGGAATCTGCTGAAGCAACACGCCGCACGGGCCGGCCATCACACCCCGCAGCAGAACGCCTGCTGTGGAGTGACTCAGCGATGCTCTGGACTATCTTCGTAATCCTGCTCATCCTTTGGCTGATTGGCTGGATCGGCTTTCATGTCATCGGCTGGTATATACACCTTCTGCTCGTCGCCGCCCTGATCGTGCTCATCATCCGGCTGGTTTCAGGCCGAAGGGTGGTTCCTTAACTGTAAGTTATCTGTCCGGAATTTCTCGTTCGGACAAACGGTCGTTGCTGCCGGGCGCGGGTTATCCGGGCCCGGCAACAATCAACCGGTTAGGCGGCTCGGGCCACGTGATGATAAACCTGCTCCGCTATGCTCGTCAGCTTCTGGTCGGCAGCTTTTTCCTCTTCCAGGGTCTGTTCCAGCAGTTGTACCACCTGCTGCTTGCCCAGGCGCTCGGCATAGGTGCGGACGGTGCCGTACGCTGCCATCTCGTAGTGCTCCACGCGCTGCGCGCTCGAGATGATCGCAAGGTCGCGAATTTCCCCTTCTTCGGTGCTCTTCAGCATCCGCTCGCCTTCTTCGATGACGCCTTTCATGCCCTCGCAAGTCTTTGAAGAAGACCTTTCGCCCACGGCTTTGAAAATCTGCTCCAGGCGCTGCACCTGCCCCTCGGTTTCCCGGAGGTGGTGCTCCAGAGCGCTTTGCAACTGGCTGTTGCTGGCTGCTTTCACCATCTTGGGAAGTGCTTTAGTTATTTGATGTTCCGCCGAATATAGATCGCTCAACTCTTCATGAAACAGCTTTTCGATATTACTCACGCTCATAATATATCTCCGCTCTGATTGGTTGGCGTACGTGTGCTGTGATGCACTGCCCAAATCGCTCGTTGCATCCTGGAGAGGTGCGCCAGGCACACGTTTTTAACCTGCTCAATGAAGTGCGGCGCGGTTTTTGGCAACAAGAAACAGCGCGCCCGCAAGCCCCGCAGCGCCGCCAATAATGCTGCCCAGCAGGCCGCGATGAAGATCGGCCCAGAGCTGCGGACTGCGCCCGCTCGCCCTGCTGTCGAAATCCCCGTGAGCACCGTGATCCTGTTGCGCATCCACCGGTTCATAAAGATTATCGGCGCGCGACGGATCTTCAGGCTCTGGCGTTTGCTGTGCATCGAAGCCCTTCCGCGCCAGGTAGCGATCGAGCAACGCCGGCGCCAGCTTGTTGCCCACAATCGCTTTCACTGTCGATCCACCCACATAAATTTCACGCCGATTATGGTGCGCGGCCCAATATACAGCGCGCGCACCGACCTCGGGCTCGAAGATCGGCGGCACCGGCTGCGCCTTGTGAGGAAGCTTGTTCCTGACCCACCCGAACTGCGCGGTGTTCAACGCCGGCATATGCACCACCGTCAGCCGGATGTTGCTCTTGTCGTGCAACAGCTCGCAGCGCAGCGAGTCCGTGAATCCCACAATCGCATGCTTGGCTGCGCAATAGGCCGACTGCAGCGGAATGCTGCGATACGCCAGCGCCGAACCGACCTGGACGATCGCTCCCCGGTCGCGGGGCATCATGCGCCGCAGCGCTGCCAGCGTCCCGTAAACCGTGCCCAGATAAGTGACCTCGGTGGCGCGCTTGTACTCGTCGGGCTGCATGTGCTTGACCGGCGAAAAGACGCTCACCATCGCGTTGTTCACCCATACGTCAATGGGGCCGAAGTGCCGCTCCGCAATTTCGGCAGCGGCTTCCACTGCGTCCGGATCCGCCACATCAGTAGGAATGGCAAGCGCTTCTCCTCCGGCGGAAATCACTTCCCTTTCCGCGGCGGCCAGGCCCTCGTGCCCTCGCGCCAGCAGCGCCACGCGCGCGCCGTGCCGGGCAAACTGAATCGCAATCGCTCGGCCGAGCCCGGCCGATGCTCCAGTCACTACAACCGTTTCCTTCGTCATAATCGCTCTCCCGGATTGTGAGCTTGCGATGAAATTAGATGCGGACCACCGGGACAGAATTACACTCACTGCATGGATTGACTTCAGCCCGGAGTAAAATCCGGCTCCGCGCGAAATCGGCATAGTGCATCCGGCCAGATTTCACGGCACTCGAAACGTGCCATCAAGAAGAGCACCATTCCGGAGAAATCAGATATGGAAGACGAAACGCAATTCGCCACCTATCCGAGCCTGCGCGACCGTGTGGTGATCGTGACCGGAGGCGCCAGCGGAATCGGCGAATCCATCGTGGAAGCCTTCGCTCATCAGCAAGCCAGGGTCTGCTTTCTCGACGTGCAGGATGACGCCGCGGCCTCCCTGGCAGAGCGCCTCCGCGGTTGCCGCAACGCCCCGGCTTACTATCACTGCGACCTGATCGATATTGCCTCCGTGCAAAACACTATCCAGCGAATCGTGGACGACTTCGGCACGGTCGACATCCTGGTCAACAATGCCGGCAACGATACGCGGCACACTGTTTCCGAAGTGACTCCGGAATCCTGGGACCAGGCAATCGCCGTTAACCTGAAACATCAGTTTTTCGCTGCCCAGGCGGTTATTCCCGTGATGCAGCGCGCCCGCCGCGGCTCCATCATCAACATGAGCTCGATAAGCTGGCTGATTCCTTCCGTCGGCCTGCCCGTATATGTCACCGCCAAGGCGGGAATTGTGGGCATGACTCGCACGCTGGCTCATGAAGTTGGCCGCGACAACATCCGCGTGAACGCAATCTTGCCCGGCGCCATCCACACCGAACGGCAAAAGAGACTCTGGTTCACGGAAGAGTACAAAGCAGAGATTCTTCGCAACCAGGCCCTCAAGCGCATGATCCTGCCGGAAGAAGTAGCGCGCCTGGTGTTGTTTCTTGCCGCCGACGACAGCGCCGCAATCACCAGCCAGAGTCACGTAATCGATGCAGGGTGGGTGTGAGTACGAGTCACACTGAGTCATGAACCAGACAGCCTGCGCACCGCCCCATCGACCGCATTCTCCAGAACTGTGCCCGGCCGCCCACGGAGCTTTTGCTGAATAGCCCGATAGTGCGCGAGCGCCTGCACCCTCTGCCCCGATATCTCCAGCAGATTCGCCTGCACGAATTCGTGCGTAAGCTCTCGCAGCCAATCTTCTCCTGAATCGGCTGAGCCTGAGCCCTCCAGCCATAGATACGTCAGCCATGCATCGTGGGGAGGAAGAGCAGAGAGCGACTCAACCAGCTCCGCATGGCTGGTAATCACGTCGCAACAAACGTTAAAGATATCCTTCTTGCCGTCGTCATTCAATCGTTCGCCGCCGGTCCGCATGGCATTGGCCACCTCCATCAGCTCCGCGCGGGCGCCCTTCTGGTCATAGCTGCCGGTGAGGCTGGCGATCTGGTATTGCCGCACGAAAGGGCGCGCTTTGCCCGTCGCCGCCGCTGCTTCGAAATGCTGAACCGCATCGGAAAAATCTCCGCCGTTCTGCAGCATCCAGTCGCCCAGCATCGCGTTTGCGTAAACATTCGCGGGATCGGTGGCCAAAGCTGCGCGAAGATTGTCTTCCGCGGCCGTTCCAAACTCGCGTTCTGCAATCTTCTGGTTCAGCCAGTGCGCCCAGCCCAGGTGCGCTTGCACGTCCGCCGCGCGTGTCCCTTTGCTGCGCGTCAGGCCGGACTCCAGAACCGGCATCATCTCATCCAGTTCGCGACTCGCCGGCCCGGTCGAACTCTCGCCTTCGGGAGCGCTGACGCTGAAGTTTTCCGCCCAAAGCATGGCCGCGTTCAACTGGCCATCGAGCGCCGCGCGGTCCAGCGGGTCCGATTTGAGAATGGCGGCGTATGTCTCCAGCGATGCCTGGTAATCGCCCTGCGCCGCCTGGGTCTGCGCCAGCGCCAGTTGCCCGGTCCTTTCCCGGTGCTCCCGGTTGTGCGTGATGACCCAGGTGACTCCGCCCGCAATGGTTGCGCCCAGCCCCACGACCGCGGTGATGCGGCCGGTCCAGCTCATGAGAAAGTTCCAGAACTTGTCGGAAAGTCTCCCCGGAGTCACAACTCTGCCTGGCATCGCACCATCTCCCCAAACTGTATTCGCAGGTACCTGACGTCCGCAGAGGAAGCCTCATGCCTCTGAAGGTCTGCGGATCCTAAGTCCATTTCCGGCAACTTTGCACGAAATTGCACCAAAACGCAAGTAAAAACCCCGCGTCCTAATCCGTCACCCGACGAGCGGATTTTCCGGGTCCGGAGAGGTGAATTCGAAAGGACCGGGGGCTAGCCAAAGTGTCGGTAGGAACCCGGCGAAAGCCGAGACGATAAAATCTCTGCAATATGCAAATCAAGAAAGCGGTCATCACAGCGGCCGGCCCCAGACAGCGGACACTTCCCATGCAGATGCTCATCGATCAGGAAAGTGCGGAGCGCTCCGTCCTCAGCCTTGTCGTTGGCGAAGCCGTCCGTGCCGGAATCAATGACGTTTGCATCGTGGTCTGCCCCGGAGATGAAGACGCGTATTCCAAGCTTTTGGCGAATGATCCAGTGCGGCTGACGTTTGCGCAGCAGAAAGTCCCAGGAGGATATGCTCACGCAGTCTTCTGTGCGCGAGAGTTCGTTCAGGACGAGCCCTTTCTCCACTTTGTCGGAGACCACATATATATAGCGCCGGATCCCGCCGGGAGTGCCAAGCGGCTGGTCGATGCGGCCAGCATCGAAAGCTGCAGTATCTCGACCGTTCAGATAACCCGTGAGAGTCTCCTGCCTTATTACGGCGCAATCGGCGGCCAGCCCGTTCCCGGAAAATCGGGCTTTTACCAGGTCGAAACCGTTCTGGAAAAACCCACGCCCACCGAGGCGGAACAGAGCCTGATTGTTCCCGGATTGCGAGCCGGCCAATACCTCTGCTTCTACGGAATGCATGTCCTCACGCCGGCAATCTTCGCCATCCTGTCGGAGGTCCTCAAAAACTCGCAGAATCGCCCCAGTCTCTCTTCCGCTCTTGCGATCCTGGCCCAGCGCGAGAAGTATCTGGCCATGATCCAAAACGGTCAGCGATTCGATGTCGGCGTAAACTATGGCCTTTTCACAGCACAGCTCGCCCTTGCCCTGCAGGGAAAAGATCGGGGCAAGGTCCTGACCGAATTAATCCAGGTCCTCGCCGTCCGGGAGATGCTTGCCGAAAGGAAGGCGGGACAGTGAGTTTGCTTTGGGACATCATCACTGCCTCGGATCCGGAAACACGCAACCGTTCTCTCGATAGTTTTTGCGAGCGCGCTGCGGCAACGGAATTGATGGCCGAGGCTGCCGATCTTGAAAAAAGGCGCCATTGCAGCGAAAACCTCTATGACCGCGTTCGAGCGCTGTTTTTCCTGTACGCCATCCATCGCTTCCATCTTCCTTCCCGGCCTGAAATCGCCGCCGGCAAAACCCTGATCCCCTTCCCTGGTTTTGAAAAGCTGCTAAATCGGCGTTATGAGGAAGCAATCAGCATCTTTCTGTCCGCCCAGGCTTCTCAAGGTCCGAGCGACGGCATCTCCAGCGCCCTGGCATCGGCTTACCGCGGATTGGCTTTTGAGACGCTGGCCAGGCAGGTGCGTAGAAGTGTTCGCTCGGTGCGCGGCAATCAGTGGATGTTTCGCACCGGGCATCCCGAAGACTATGCCTTACGTCTTCGCCGTGAACTCTTCGCACAATCTGCAGATGGCTCCGCTCACCTGCTCCATGAATCCACTCCGGTTCGCATGGACCTCACGCACAGCGGATGGAGCGACATCTTTTTTCTGGGCATGGATCTTCCCGAACAAGCCCGTGTATTGAACGTTTCCATCGATCTGGCTGTTTACGGATCCAAAGCGCCGGAACCAAAACCGCCCGTGGAAGCGTACTTGCGCGTCATTGACCGGCCCGTTATCCGCCTCGTGAGCGTCGATCTGGATGCGAGCACAGAGATCCATGAATTGCAGGAGCTGTTTGATTTCGGTCGCGATTACCTCGGCCTGCTCAAGGCCGCCGTCATTGCATCCGGCATCGTCCCCGCTGGTCTTGAGGGATCGAATCAGCCGCTTTCCGACTTGTTGCGACAAATTACCGGCCGGCGCGGATTCGGCCTGGAAATTGTGAGTCACGTAAACAATATTCCCAAGGGCTCCCGCCTCGCCGTCTCCACCACTTTGCTGGCATCGTTGATCTCTGTCTGCATGCGCGCCACGGGGCAGGCCTCGTCGCTCACAGGATCGCTGACCGAACCTGAGCGCCGCCTTGTGGCCGCGCGCGCCATTCTTGGCGAGTGGCTGGGAGGCTCGGGAGGGGGATGGCAGGACTCAGGCGGCGTTTGGCCGGGCATCAAGCTTATCGAAGGCGTTGCCGCTGCTGAAGGGGACGCCGAGTTCGGCGTCAGCCGCGGAAGGCTGCTGCCGAATCATCGCATCCTCACCGAGTCGGACGTGAGTGAAGAAATCCGACAACGACTGCAAGATTGCCTTGTCGTGGTTCACGGCGGCATGGCGCAGGACGTGGGCCCGATCCTGGAAATGGTCACTGAGAGATACCTGCTGCGCTCCGGCCCCGAGTGGGTCGCGCGCCAGCAGGCGGGAAAAATCCTCGACGAAATCCTCGCCGATCTAAAGGCGGGAGATGTGAAGGCAATTGGCCGCGCCACACAGCGCAACTTTGATGGGCCGCTGCAGTCGATTATTCCCTGGGCCAGCAATCTCTTTACTGAGACTCTCATCGACAACGTGCGCGCGGCATTCGGAGACTCGTTCTGGGGCTTCTGGATGCTGGGAGGCATGTCCGGTGGAGGTATGGGTTTTATCTTCGATCCAGCGCAGCGTCCGCAAGCGCAGGCACGCCTGGAAACCTTGATGCGCGAAGCAGGCAGCAAAGTTGCGGGCGGGGTCGCCTTCGCCATGGACCCCGTCGTCTACAACTTTGCTATCGATGAGCGCGGCACCTCGGCCGAAGTTCTCCGCGGTGATGCGGCCATCCTTCCTGACGGCTATTACAACCTGATGCTGCCGGCGGTCCTGCGCAAAGATCAGCGCCTGCTTTCGGCCAGCGAGCGTTCTGACCTGGAGCGCTTCAGTTCCCGCTGTTCCGGCCAGCTCGGCTCCCAGGAACGCACCTGGGGCTTTCTCGAGCGCCTGTTGCCGCACACCGGCGGCGAGGGGGAGCAGGGCGAAACACTTAGCGCACTTCTGGCACAAAACGGATTCGACCCTATCCAGCATGAGCGAATCCAAACCGAACTGCGCACCGCCCAGATCGGGCTGGCGCAGAACAGAATCCCCGCATCCGCCATCATCGAAGATGTTTCGCCGGAAAGCGTATTCGATGCCCGGCAGGAACTCGATGCGAAGTACCGCCGCATAGGCGAGGATGCGCTTGCTTCCGGCACTGTCGCTGTGGTGACCTTGGCCGGCGGCGCGGGTAGCCGGTGGACCCGCGGCGCGGGAGTAGTGAAGGGACTCAGCCCTTTCTGCAAGCTCTCAGGGAAGCACCGGTCGTTTCTTGAAGTCCACTTGGCAAAAAGCAGACGCGTCGGCCGCACCTATGGTTGCGCGGTGCCGCATGTAATTACCACCAGCTATCTGACGCACACGCCCACCGAGCAGCATTTGCAGCGGGAACAGAATTACGGCTATGAAGGGCCGCTTTACCTTTCGCCCAGCCGCAGCGTGGGCCTGCGCCTCATCCCCATGGTGCGCGATCTCAGGTTTGCCTGGGAAGCCACTCCTCAACAGATGCTCGACGAGCAGGCGCAAAAGGTGCGCGACAGCTCGCGGGCGGCGCTGATCACCTGGGCTCAGCAGTGCGGTGAAGGAAGCAATTACACTGACAATCTTCCCCTGCAATGCCTGCATCCCATGGGGCACTGGTACGAGGTGCCGAACATGTTCCGCAATGGCGTTCTCCAGACCATGCTGCAGGCAAGGCCGAATCTCCAGCACCTGATGGTTCATAACGTGGATACGGTCGGCGCGGATCTCGATCCGGGAATTCTCGGCCGCCATATCTCCACGCGCGCTGCTATGACGGTCGAGATGATGACGCGCCGCATCGAAGATCGCGGCGGAGGACTCGCCAGCGTCGATGGCCGCCTCCGCATCGTGGAGGGATTGGCGCTGCCCTCGGAAGAAACCGAGTTCGGCTTGTCCTACTACAACTCCAATACCTTTTGGATCGACATTGATGCCCTTCTGCAGGTATTCGGATTGTCCAGATCGGATTTGCAGAATGAATCCAAGACCGCCGAGGCCGTTCGCGCCATGGCTTCCCGCATGCCCACCTACGTCACCCTGAAGGACGTGAAGAAGCGCTGGGGAAAAGGGCAGGAAGACGTCTATCCCGTCACTCAATTCGAAAAGCTATGGGTAGACATGACCGCACTGCCGCAGATGAACAGCGAGTACGTGGTTGTGCCCCGCGCGCGAGGACAGCAACTGAAAGAACCGGCGCAACTGGACGGCTGGTTGCGGGACGGCTCAGCCGAATTCGTCACCCGGCTCTGCGAATTCAGCCATTGAGCGAAGCCGCCGTTTCCTGGTGCCCGGAGGGGGAATTGAACCCCCACGGAGTGATTAGCTCCTGCGGATTTTAAGTCCATAAAATGCCGTTTCGCCTAGTCCCCTACTTTCAGTAACATACACAGCATAACGCCATTATTATCAGCAGATACGCCCGGCAAGATCGTTGCAAGTTGTCGCAAATTGTTGCCAGAAAGTTGGGAACCAACTGACACCACTACTGACACCGGAAACATCCATCTTGGCTTATGCAAAGAGCCGTTGTTGCTGCTCAATTTGCACCGCGCCGTCAATGGCGTCAAGTATTGGCTGTGCGGGAATCTGTGCTAGTTCCTTTGGCTCTACCTTGTGCAACCCGCCTCCATACACCCGGCCCTCAGACAAGAGCTGTGCGGGCGTGATGTCTTTCAACGCCTCAAACACCCGCCCGGCAAGCGCCGGGTCCGCTGTGAGCGCGTGCAACAACGGCCCCTTGGGATAGAGCATGAGGTACACGTTGTGCGCGGTAGCTTGTGAGCGATTCCAGATGAAGCGGAAAGGGTGCTTGCCATTCCTGGAGCGGCCCATGTAGGTGCAAAGGAACGGCGCGGGCGGGCGTTGCTCTTGCGAGTACCAGCGGGCACGGTGCGCGGCAAGATACGCGGTGTCCACTTTCTCCGCTTTGCCGTGCTGCAAATACTCATAGAGCCGGGGCCATTGGGCCTTGATGTCTTCCTCCGGCTCATTGCAGTCAAGCAGGAAGAGACGCGGTGACACATCCGGGCTGCCACTCGGGAGGGCGTCCACAACGTCTCCGGTCAAGTGGCGCGGGCCGGGGAGTATCGGCCTCAGAAACGCTTGCGGAATTTGCAGCTCATTCACCCGGTCCTCAGACAAGATGAAGAAGCCGTTGTCTCCCGTGGCAAGGCCCCGCTTGATCGCAAAGAGGTCCCCAAGGTTGAGCACGTCACGGTCCCTCACGGCGGTAGTGGAGGGAAACTGCGTCCACTTGTGGGAAGAGCGCACAACGTCAAGAGGGACCATTGCTTCATGCTGAGGGCCGTCAATCGGCCCACCAAAAGAAAACCTGACGGCGTGGTCTTCGGGCGGTACGGCCTTGCGGAAAATGACCACGGCTGAGGACACAAGCGCATCAGTGAATTGCACGTCTGTAGGGCAGAAGCGGTGAATCTCAAGCAGCGTCACACGCTCACTCAAGTAGCGCCGGACGGCAGTTCCATAGTTCACGTCCATAAACTCAGAGGGAATGAGCCACACGGCAAGGCCGTTGTCTTCCATCCAATCGTGCGCGTGCAAAAGGAAGTAGCAATACAGCCCGGCCAAACCGCTGATTGACATTTGCAGCGATTGAGCAAGTTGCGCCTTCAGACGGTCTTTATCTTCACCGCTGAGATGATGGTGCCGGACGTAAGGGGGATTGGTGAGCACAAGGTTGAATCGCGCACTTGGCGGACTCAGCCGTGTGAAGTCTCCATGCACAATGCTGAGGCCGTGTCCTTCCCACAGAGCGCGGGCAGCCTTCACAAAGAGCGGGTCCAACTCAACGCCGGACGCCTCCGCAATATCCTCCGGCTTGGAGACATCTAAGAGCGCCGAATAGAAAGACCCCGTGCCGATGGCAGGATCAAGGAAGCGCACGCGCTCATCTCCCATCAGGGTACGGGCATGGCGGGCAAGACTGACGGCAAGCGGTGAAGGCGTGGCAAACTGTCCCCACTTGTTACGCTCTGCCGCGCTCTTGAGGGCGTCAAGCCGCACCTGCTCAACCATGCGCTTTTTCTCGACAATGTGTGCGGCGGTTGTCATCTCAAAAGCCTAGTTGGTTGAGGTCTGCCATACGGTGCTCCCATATCCAATCAATCCCCTCAGCGGCCTCATAACCTAGATAGGCCGCATCGAAGTATCCGCACAGGAACAAAACAAAGACCACGTGCTCACCATACGCGGCCCGGAGCTGACTGACCTTGACCGCCTCTTCCTTGCGGCGTTTGTTCACGTTGGTGAAGTCCCCGGCAGACTTCGCCTCTATGAGTACAGGGAGATGTGGGAGTGTGGCTGTCAACGGCTGGATTACAGCATCAACCGGGATGTTGACTGACTTTCCATCCGTCTGCGAGTTCTTGACCTTCACGATGAGCCGGAAAGTGAAGGTGCCCGGCTCCATTTGGTCAATAGGCTGTCCCGGAGTATGCGCCTTGAGTTTGTAGCCGCGCTCCGTTAGGTACTTCTCAATCAAGGCAAGCTGCCGTTTCTCTTGGGCGTTTCTGACAATGGGGTCAGCCACGGCACCGCACAGACGGTCAGCCACAATGGTAGAGGACCTGTACCGCTCTTCCTCTGTGGGACGGCGCTTCTCACCAAGCCAAGGGAAGATGTCAACGTCTAGCATCCTGGAGATGATGCCCGTGATTCTGCCCAAGTGCTCCGTGAGCAGCTCCGTGGAGAGTTGCGGCGGTAGTTTCCCCTCTTCCAAGCAGCCCACTAGATTCTTGCTGGAATCGGCAAGCCCAATAAGCCGGTCACGCGCAAGCGGCGGACACGTTGACATACGCAGCGTTGGCAGAATGGCCGGGGACGCTTGGATGATGTCCGGTGTGATCCGGGTGAGGTCTTCAGTCGCAATCAAGCCGTGCTCTACGTGCTCAACTGTTTTGCCCCGCGTGTCCCGGTAAGCCTTGGGAGCGTAAGCCATGAACCACTCATTGAACTGGTCAACGGACGCTCGGGTGTCGGCTTTCCAGAGGTGCGGCTTGTCTGCATTTATTGGCATGAGGACCGTTTCCTGCATCGGGTCATTTGCAGTCGATTCTAAATGACCTGGACTACAGCGAAACGGCGGGCCGGATGCGGGGCGGCCCTTTGAGTAGACAACCCCGCCTATCCCTCAGTTTGCCCGCTCACGCTCTTGCATGAACGAAGACAGGCAGGACATCTCTTCCCGGCTGAGGGCGTGGTCTGAGCAGACTGTTACTGAGCACTGTCTATTGCGGCTCCGTGTGATGGTGGCAATTGGCTTGGTTGACTTGACGGGCGTGGATACTTCCCATGTGTTCCGGCTGACGGGCGAAAAACGCATATAGAGCATGATGAAAGGCCCCTCCGTGGGCTGTGGCCTCCAGTTGTAGGGGAAAAGACAGTTTGCACCCACCATGAATCCGTGTCAAGTATTTTATTATCTTACACTTACGTCACGTTAAGGCGTCACGTTTATGTGTCACGTTAGAGCGTCCCCGTCCGAGTCACGGTTAGAGAGTGCAACCTCTGAAAATTTATTTTCCAATGTCAAGTTACTTATTATCATACATTTGACAGTTTTCAACAGATAAACGTGGCGGCTTCATTTAGTGTACGTGGTATTCTAAAAAAGTGTTTGAATTTTATTGGATAGCTTTGGATGTGAAGTCCAGTTGAATCAATGATGTGGTGGCGACATCCGCGTTATGTGAAAGGGAAGAAAAACGGCATGGCACAGCAGAAATTCAAGACGCTAACCTTTGGGACTTACGTGAAGACGGTTTTGGTTGTTGAACCTGGACACGCTCATCACGGTCACTGTCTTAAATGCGGTGCCTGCCTGATGTCGCCAATACCGCATAAGTGCCCACGGAGGCGCAAAGACGCGGACAACGGGCACAAGGATGCGTTCTGGATGAAGCCGAGTGCTCCGGCCCCGAGAGGGCATAAGACAACCAAACTCAAGTCTCATTACAACGGCATCTCTCTCGCCAAGGTTTTGAAACTTGCGGACAGGTACTACAGGCCACTGCGGGCAAACGAGGTAGAGGCCGTCCGTCAACTCAATGAGCATAAGCTGCGCAATTCAGGATTGTCTGACCGCAGGGGCGAACCATCGCGCCCGGTCCTTTCGGTTGAAGAGAAGTTTGAGAGCCGGATATGGTCCGTCAACCCGGTCACGGGGGAGCGCGTATTGATTGCCACGAAGACGATGGAAGAGAAAAAGAGAATTGTCACAGTTACCAGCCACGCTCAGGCGATTGCCGCACTCACGGACGATGACGGAGATGACATTCCTGATTTGGAGTATTCAAGGCGTGAGACGGCGTGGAGCCAGAACCATGATGAGGCAGCTCAATGACCAACACCAAAAAGCTACACGGCGGGTGGAACAAGGATGACCCAAGCCAAAGCACAATCACACCCGCCGCGCAAGTTCGCCGTCAGCTCAAGTCTGGAATGAAGCCGAAAGGCCGTGTGCATCTTGATTTCATTCAGGCGTTCACGCGGTTGGCTGACCGCGCTGACATGGGCCGGAATCTCATGCGGAAATACACCCTCAACCCGGACGACATCCACGTTGCCATTGTGTACCGGAGAAATGACGGCGTGATCGGCAGTAGCACGTTGCCGCCACCGGGGAAGACCGCGCCGTTTTTCGCTAGGTTTGAACAGATGGGAGACGTGGACTACTTGGGTCTGCTTTGGTGGCAAACTCCGGCAGACGAAAGCGGCAAGGTCCCAATGTGGATTGAGGAGTTTAATCCGGGAGACAAGCGCACCGCAATCGAGCTGCTCATATTCAAGAACGCGCTTGCCAATCTATCTGTGACCGCGTTGCAAGAGCAGATTCAAAACGGGGGGGCAATATGAATCACATGGCACAGTTAGCGGCGGATGCACAGATTGCGGCATACATCATGTCAAGCCCGGATGCACAGGAGATTGAAATACTGCCCTTGAAGCCTTGCATGGCCTCAGACGCAGAGTGTGAGAGCCTTGCTGCCCGTTGGTCTGGACGTGGACTTCAAGGCGTTGGCGTGATTGGCCGCCTTGCGGATGGCGGCATTGGCATGGCCTTGAGAGTACCGTTTGACCACCTCCAGATTGCCGCGCTCTTGCGGGCTTTTACCAACCGCTGTGAAGCACTCAAGGCGAGTGAACCACAGTTTGATGACAGCGTGACTTGGTTGACTGCGCTCCATGCGCTCCCTGACTCACGCACGAATTAACCCGCCTTCGATTCTCGCCTTTCGATTCCGAACAATCGCCAAGAAGTTTGCGGCGTAGTTGTCTCCATTACGCCGTGGGGAGCGGTGCGCACAGGCGTCCGCGCTGCTCCCAAATTTTAGCTGTCCGGTGAAGTAGCACCGGGCCGCCCGTGATAGCTGCCGCTGTACTGCGGATTTGAGACACGGTATGCACCAATGGCGAGGGGAGCGCCGGGAAGTGCGCAACGTCAACACCAACCCTGCCGAACCTAAGCGACTCGGCGGGCCGCAAGAGCCGCACCAATCAGAGGGTGCGTGTGACTTCGGATGCAGGACCCGGTACGCCGGGAATTTCATCCAAAGGATATTCACATGACGTTACAGGAAATCAAGCAGGCACAGAAGGCAGAGTTGACCGCCGCTGAAGGGGTCATTGCAACGGCTGAGCAGGCCCGGCGTGGAATGACAGCCGATGAAGATGAGAAGTACACCAAGCACATGGACAAGTACAAGGAACTGACCGCACTTGCCCGCAACCGGGAGTCTTTGAACACCGTGCATAAATTCTTCGGAAAAGACGGCACGCCGTTCACAGCAACCGTAAATGCGGAAAGTGGTTTCAGTCAGTTTGAGGCACCCATCAAGGGCGCGTTTGCGGCGTCTCCTGAAAACTCGGGCGCACTGCTTTCATACCTTCGGAGCGGCGGGAAAACCATCTCTGCCGACCTGGAGGCCGGAGCTGATGGGATTGGTGGTTTCCGCCTTCCCGGTGCTGACGCATTCACGCGGCAGCGTCTTGCTAATGGCTCTATGCGGGGAATGCAGGCTAGTCAGTATGAGGGCACGGACGGAGCCGGAAACGCGGGTGCATTCATCAACATTCCGACCGTCCAGCAAGTTGTTCCTTTGGCAATGCCGGACTTGGGCATTTTCGATGCGGCGATGGTGATTCCCACCTCGACCGATTTGAAAATTCCCCGGCAGACGGCCTTTGGTACATCCACGCTGAAGGCAGAGAGCACCGGCACTATTGCGACCTTCGGGGGCAATGACGCCACGAATGAGCAATTCGAGCTGCGCTCTTGGATGGCAGGGGCACTCCGTCTCTGCTCTTGGGAACTGTTGCAAGATGTCCCGGTATTCCAGTCCTTCATTGCTGAGGACCTCATCCGTTCACAGCGCATCTTGGAAGGCCAGCTCTTTGCCACGGGCAGCGGCAGCGGGTCTAGCCAGCCACAGGGCGTCTTTGGGAACGTTGGTACGGGCACCGGCACGGCATACCAGTTGACGGGCACTGCGGCAACAGACGCGGTGACACTCATCAACTCGCTGTATGACGTTGTTGCGTCTCTCAAGGCGGCATACCAACCCAATGCCTCTTGGGTGATGGCCCGAGCTACTGCGCTTGCTATCCGCAAGGCGCAATCACAGGCCAACTTGTTCAACCCCGTGGTCACCGTGGACCCGGACGGCACAACGCGCATTCTTGGCCGCCCGGTGTTCTTTGACACCAATGCTCCGGCGCTTCCGTCCGCAACCAATGCGGGCGTGTACCCCATCCTGTACGGTGACTTCAATGCCGGATACCTCATCGGCATTCGTGGTGGCTCCGGCATCAACATCAAGCTGCTTGACCAGCCGTGGGCAAATCAGGGGCAGCTTGGTATTTTGGCATACCGCAGAGTTGACGGAGTAGTCCGCCGCTCTGAGGCAATCCAAGCCATCAAGGTGTCACACAGCTAAACAATGAAGCCCGGCTCTGTGGGGAGCGGAGCCGGGTTTCACGGTTGCAGCAAGAGCGGCACAGCGTCCCGGTGTGGGGAGCACCTGGACAGTACGCGCTCATTCAGGGAAACGGCCTCAGCGTGGGGAGCGTTGCGTTGGGGCCGGAGTACCGAGAGATTAGGTTTTCCAAGGCGGGGACCATTCCGCGCATAGACCCTGCCGGGCTTCACTCGCCCACCTCCACTATGCGCGGATTTTTTCAAGTTTGAATCGCGGGGAAAATCCCGCACACAGCCCCGCAGCGGCGATGTCAAGCGCCGCGTGTCTACTGTGTGCGGGGCGGCATTCACCCGGCTCTGATGTGAGCACACCGTTGCAGCCGGGCGCTAATTCAGCGTGATGAGCCTCTCAAAATCCACGCTGGTATCCCACCACCACATTGCAGCAAACGCGCCTACGTGCCCTGTAGATCGACAGCGGGGCACCGTGGTTGAGAAAGGGAATCAATGCACACGAACGTGACTCAACCGCATTGTGTATGCGGATGGCGCATGAATACCACCAAGCCCGACCGCTTTCAATCCAAGTGGTGCAACAACCCGGACGCCATGCCCCACCATGCACACCGAATGAAGCCCGGTGAGCGGTGCTCCTGCCGCCTTTGCACGGGCAACACGGAAGCGCGGCGGACAGTTCATCAAGCGGGCGTATGCGGGCGCTTTTTAGCAACCCATCCCACTAGCGCATTGCAATAAACGCGCCTACGGCCTTGCAAATGCGCTTGCGGGGGCGTTCTATGAGCCGGACGGCTTTTACCGTCCACTAGCCGAAAGGCCAAAGAAATGGATAACCAAACGTTGGACCTGGAAGTTTTTATGAAGTCCCTCACTGAAGAGCAAGCGGACTTGTGTGAGAGTGACGAAAAGCAGCTTGCCGTCATTTTCAATGAGGGGTGGTCAGAAGCAAATGCCCTGCGCTTTCACCGCGCCATGTTGCACGCCAGACGTGTTGAACCCGGCGTGACTGTGGAGGGCGTTTTTGAAATCGCCTTTCAGCTCGGGCTGACTTTCATAGGTGATGAAGAGATTTTGGCGCGGGTCAATCAGGGGCGGGAGGATGACGTAATCATCTATGGCATTCAACGCAAAGACGGCAAGGACGCGGGCCGCACAAGCGGCAACGTGCTCATGGATGGTGCCACGGTTGTGAAGCTGAAACCAAAACGTGTGCGGGCATGGAAGAAGGGTCAAGTGCGGGGCGTCTAGTGGGCAGACCGAAACTCATCAAAGTTGACGTGACAGACGGGCGCGGCCTTGGTGGTGCCAAGAATAAGACGGTGAGCGTTGAGACGCGCATCCCGGACATTCTGGCATTCAGGGACACGCCCGGCTTTGCCTATTTGTTGATGGCCGCAAACCCTGATGCGTCCGTTCCAACATTGCAGTCCGTGCTTGAGGCAGTTGGTCCGCATCAAGAGCACCCAAAGACATGGATGTATAAGCGCCGGGAGCTTTTCAAGGTGCCGTCAATGCCCAAGGGTGTTGATCCGCGTGCCATTCAGTTTGTCAGAGAGCACATGGGTGAGCCGTCCTGGAGGATTCACAAACAGCTACGTGGACGCCACATCAAATGCAGTGCGCAGTGCGTGCACCGTATTTTCATGGCAATTCGGCACCAAAATCACAGTTAACAACAATGGAATGTGCATGTTGCTGCTCTTTGTGGCTTTCAAAATAAGTTCCTTAACATAAGAGAGAGAGGAAAGTATTCTCCCTCCGCTCACGCTCGGTCGAATCCTATCCTCTCAATGGGGTGGTAAGTATGAGAACGGAAGATGTGTGTCATATATAGGCGCTCTGTGCCGCCTGTGCGCCTGTGGTTGCAACTCATTGATAGTGAATGGGATGGGGTAGGGGTAAATCTCCGCAACAACCCCTCAGAAGAGCGCCGCAATCCTTTTATTTACATAGACGGACAATTCTCAGAAATGTGTAAATTTTACATCATTCTGTGGCATTTTAGACACACTTCGCCAATCGCATTCGCAAATCTAGGAAAGCAAAAGGTTTGCACCATGGAAGCCCGTCTCTTGTATGACCGCAAAACCGCTGCCCGGATGCTGAGTATCAGCGTCCGTAGCTTGGATTACCTGATAGCGGCCAAGCGGCTGGACACGCGCCGAATCGGGAAAAAGGTTTTAGTCACGCATCGGTCCCTTGTCCAGTTTGCACAGGGCAACCACTACGAATCTCCGGCAGCACTCTAGCTCTTGCCGGTGTCAGTCTTTTCGGACTATAATGTTTTCGTAATCCGATTTTACTGACACCACGAGGGAGAAAGATGCCACGTGCAAGAAAGCTAAACGAGGAAAAGCGGGAGCGGGGAGTTTATGAGAAGTTCTCCGGCTCAAATGAGTGGTGGGTGCGCTGGACAGACGGTGAAGGCAAGTTGAGACGGCAAAAGGTGGGCCGCAAGTCTGCCGCAATCACGGCCTACCGCAAACACAAAGAGGAAGCACGGGCCGGTGTCATTGTCCCCGTGCTGCGAAACACAAAGCGCGTCACAGTGTCGGACCTAACGCAGCTCGCCATTGATGCAACTCGGGACCACAAGGACGCCCGCAACTACGTCTCAAAGGCGAAGATTGTCAATGAGGCTCTTGGGGACCGTCCGGCCTCAGACATTACGCCTCAGATGCTTGAGGCGTGGTTGGACGAGCATTGCAGCACACCTGCAACACGGAACCGCTACAAAGCCTTTCTGAGCCTCTGCTACCGGCAGGGAATGCGCAACGGTAAGGTGACGGTCAACGTTGCACGCATGGTGGCACAGAAGCGTGAGAACAATGCACGTCTGCGATTCTTGACACGCGCCGAATATGACAAGCTGTGCGCCGTGATTCAGAAGTGGTGCCCGCAGCACCTGCAAGAATTCATCGTGAGTGTGAATACCGGGATGCGCTTGTCAGAGCAGTTCACGGTTACGTGGTCGCAAGTGGACCTGGACGCCCGGACCATCCGCCTTGAGGACACAAAAAACGGAAGCGCCCGGACAGTTGTCTTGAACGCTGACGCCGTGGCTGCAATCCAATCCATCAGACCATCAAAGCCGAATCCTAGCGCCGTGGTGTTCCCTTCCGACACGGCAGACCACACCACAAAGACGTGGTTTGTTCCGTGCCTTGAGGAAGCCAAGATCGCAGACTATGTGTGGCACTCCAACAGGCACACGTTCTGCTCATGGCTTGCAATGGCCGGTGCGTCCATCAAAGAGATTCAAGAATTGGCCGGACACAAGACCATCACCATGAGTGCGCGTTACGCGCATCTGTCCCCGGACCACAAGCTGTCTGTAATCGAGCGCATCTCAGCGGCAGCCAAGCCACAGGCGAAACGCAAACACTGACACCGGACTGACACCGTGGGAGTCAACTGACACCACTACTGACACCACCACCAAAAGGCCCCTCCAGAGCAGAGGGGCTTTTCTTTGCTATCTTGTTGATTTTAATTGGTGCCCAGAGGGGGACTTGAACCCCCACGGCCTTGCGGCCTGCGGATTTTAAGTCCGCTGCGTCTGCCAGTTTCGCCATCCGGGCCTGGTGCTGACTTGATTGTGCCCATTGTTCCATCTACGCGCAAGCCACAGCCGCTTGAGCGAACAAAGAACTGAAGCAGCCAGCAATTACTGCTGCTGCGCCGCCGGTCACTTCTTCCCCTTCGGAGATTTCATCGCGTTGCGCATGCGCTGTTCCGCCTCCGCGCTCCAGTATCCGCAGTCCAGCTCGAAGAACACCGTCGTGTAAGGGATCGTCATCGATGTCTTGATAATCAGCACGCGGAAGACCTGCGCCGCCTGGTCCAGCTTGGCGATGATCTGCTCGTGCGGGATCTGGCGCACGTCTCGGCCCAGAAGCCGCTCGAGCTGGCCGCGGTAGTCGAGCACGCCGGCCGCATCGTGCTCGGCAACGGAAGCGAGTTCCTGGTCGAGATAGATGTTGGCGCGCACGTGCGTCGACTCGGTGATCGCCTCGTAGACTTTGCTTACGGCTTCGAGCTGATCGCCGCCCGCGAAGATCGTCTCGATGCCGGCCCTCGATTGCGCCGGATACGCCGAATCGGCGACCACGATCCAGTTGCGGTGGCCGTAAAGCGGCAGCAGTTCAGCAAGGCGCTGTTCCCAGGCAGCGGCGGATTTTTTCGAAGCAGGCATCGCGTCTCCCTGATTCCACCTTAGCAGCCTCTGGTGAGAATTCGTTTTGAAAGGGCACGGCTTCATTGGTGCCGTAACAGGCCGAAAATGGACGCGGCTTTAGCCACTGAGGGATGCTTTCCGTTCGAAACTGAAGTCGTGCCGCGGCGTCTCACACCAGCTCTTCGTCAGCGCACACAGCCACCTTGCCGCACTTGCCCGATGCCATCAGCGCGTAAGCTTCCGAGGCCAGCCGCAGCGGGAAACGGTGGGTGATGATGTCCGCCGGATGCAGATTCCAGCGCACCAGTCGCTCCACCAGTTCTTCCATCAGCCAGATCGAAGTCACCCAAGAGCCGTATACGGTTTTTTGATCGTGAATCATGTCGGCCGAGGGATTGATCTCCACGCTGCCGCCTTCGCCGATAAAGACGATGCGCCCCCACTTGCGCGTGGCGCGGATCGCCGTGGCGCGTGCCAGCTTGTTGGCGGAGCAATCGACTGCGCGCTCCACGCCATTGCCGCCGGTGAGCTTCTTTACTTCGGCAACGTTGTCCGGACCGGAGGCGAGCACCTCGTCGCAAAGCCGCATGTCCCTGGCAATCTTCATGCGCTCCGGGATGACGTCGATGCCGATGATCTTCTGCGCGCCGAGTTTGCGGCTGAGCGCGGCCGTTGCCAGCCCTACTGGCCCCAGACCGGTGATAAGCACGGAATGATTACCGTTGATGCCGATTTTCTCCAGGCCTTCGTAGACCGTCCCGAAGCCGCAAGCCACCTGCGCTCCATCGGAATAGGAAAGCTCATCGGGCAGCGCCACCAGGTCTTTTTCCTCGGCAACCATGTACTCCGCCATGCCGCCATCACGCTGCCAGCCGTAGGCGCGGCGATACTTCTCGCTGGTGCACGAGATCATGTACCCGCGCCGGCAGTCGTTGCACACGCCGCAGCCGGAGATGTGGTAAACGATCACGCGATCGTCTTCTTTGAATCGCCGGCATCCCGGGCCGGTGGAGACGATCTGCCCGCACGGCTCGTGTCCCGCAATCACGTCCTGGTACCCCTCAGGTCCTTTGCCCAGGTGCTGGTGGTAGATGCAACGAATATCCGAACCGCAGATGGTGGAGGATTTAACGCGCAGCAGCACTTCTCCGTGGCCGGGCGTGGGCACCGGCACGGTGCGCATTTCAACGGTGGAATCTCCGGGCAGGTACGCCGCGGACATGGTGTCGTTCATGATTCGATCTCCGGCTTTTCAGCTCTTAGCTTTTAGCTCTAAGCTATCAGCTTTCGTAGGCCGGCCTCTCTGGGAGAAAGAGATAAACCGCGCTCAGTCGAAAAAGAACGGAATGCTGACGGCTGTAAGCTCGTCTTCACGGCGGGGTGATCTGTCCGCCGGGGTCCCATAGCGCTTCCCAGGTCTGGTCCGGCTTCCACAGAAAAACCTGTCCCTTGATCAGCCGGCAGCCGCGGTCGATGCCGGCAATCTGGCGCATCTCGTCCTCGTTCAAAGGCTCGCTGATAACGCCTGCCAGGTTGGCGCGGTAGTGATGAACCGAAAACGGAATGGGAATCTGCCCGCGTTGCACCGCCCACTTGATGCACACCACCGCCGGATGAATTCCGTGGCTTTTGGCGATGTTGAGGATCACCGGATCCTGGGTCGGCGATGTGTCCTCCGGCGTCCGATCGCGTTCCGGGCGGCCCGGCGAGCCGATGGGGCAGTAGCCGACCGGCTGAATCCCGTTTTCCACCACGAACTGGAACAGCTCCGGCTGCTGGAAGTGCGGGTGTAATTCCATTTCGTTCACGGCCGGCTTGACGCGTGCATCGCGCAGCACCAGCCTCAGCTTGGGGATGGTCATGTTCGATGTGCCGATGTTCCGCACCAGGCCCTCACTGACCAGCTTCTCCATCGCCCGCCAGGTCTTCATGTAGTTTTCGTGAATGTAGGGCTTGGCATCGGCGCTGCGCGAAGAGACGTCGCAGCCCGGCGGATGGAAGTTCGGAAAAGGCCAGTGGACGAGGAAGAGATCGAGGTAGTCGAGGCGCAGGTCGGCGAGCGTCTGGCGGCAGGAGCCGGCAACGTCGTCGTGCCTGTCATTCCAGACCTTCGAGGTGATCCACAGGTCTTCGCGCTTGATGCCGGACTTCCTTACGTCCTCAAGCGCGGCGCCGATTTCGCGCTCGTTGCCGTAGACTGAGGCGCAGTCGAAGTGCCGGTAACCCACGGCCGCTGCGCCCTTCACCGCTTCCGCCACTTGCGCGGCGGAAACCGAATCGGAACCGAAGGTGCCCAGGCCAATGGCGGGCATCCGATCGCCCGAGTTGAGTTTTCGTTTGGGAATCGCAGCGGGGTCGATAGGGGCAGATGATTCGGGTACCTGGCTCATCCGAGGTCCAAGCTCCAGAGCTCTTCAGGAATGTAGAACAGCACAGAATACGCTTTCAGCCCGTGCCGGAGTCAAATCCGGCACCGCATTTGAGCGCTGCCCCAGGCGCAGAGCCGCCCCGCCGCTGTCCCGGCTACTGGGTTGACCGGAAACAGATGTTGTCGCCGTCAAGACGGTATTCGGCGGAGCACATTTCGCCGCCGCAGATCATGTTCTCTCCCGCATAGAGTTGACGCCGGGTGATGAGCCCCATCGTGCCGCAGCGCGGGCAAGACATAACGGCCACGTAGGGGTTCTGCGCGTGACCCAGCTTGCCCTGGTTTTCCAGCACAAAAACTGTTCCGGGGTCCATTCTTTCGGGAATCCATTCTTCCAGAAACTGCAAGTCGGCTGACATCCTACCCTCCCCTGGGTTGATGCTTCCCGAGCCATGCCTCCCTTCCGGCAAGGCCCTTTTGTCCAACAACAGCAGGCTGAATGGCGTCTCAGGTTGACGGCGCTCCGATTGCAGACAGTTTTGACGCACTTGGCGCAATAGTCAACAGGAATCGAATACAAGGCGTTACCGATGCGGATTCCCCAACCCGGAATTGAACCCGATTCCTATCGCAGCGCCGTCTTCTCCACTCCCGCCGCCTCATTGCGCTCGTAGCCATCGATGAGCTTGTAGGTCTGCACGTTGCGCAGGATCGCCTCAACGTAATTGCGCGTCTGCGTGAACGGTATCGATTCTACGAACTCGTCCATGCCGGTGTACGGCCCTGCGGTCTTCCAGTCGTCGACACGATAGTCGCCGGCGTTATAGGCCGCCAGCGCGTATTCCTTCACGCCGCCGAACTTGTCCAGCATCTGCCGTAAATAGCGCGTGCCCAGCCGGATGTTGGTCTCAGGATCCAGCAATTGATAGGTCCGGAAATCGCGCATGCCGATCTGGTGCGCCATCACTCTTCCCACGCTCGGCAGCAACTGCATCAGTCCCCACGCGTTGGCGTAAGAGATGGCCGACGGGTTGAACTCCGATTCCTGCCGGATGAGCGATGCCACCAGGTATGGATCGAGATTGTAGCGCGCCGATTCCGTCTTGATCGTTTCCCAGTACGGCTCAGGGTAGAGAATGCGCCAGTAGGCCAGCGGAATCGTCTGAATCGGCACCGACGCCTCGTACGGTATCGCACGCTTTATCGTCCGCAGCGCCAGGAACGTCTCCCCGTAGGACGCGTAAAGCTGCGCCTCGCCCAGCGAACCAAAAGACGCCCAGTCGGAATCGGCGGCAATCTCGGCAGCGACATACTCATTCAGCCCGGCATTAGCCAGCAGGCGTGCCTTCGCCAGATGCGTTTTGTCGCTGGGGAATGCGTCGATTTGCAGTGGCTGGGGCAGGCGCGGATATCGGCTGGAACCCATGTCCGTAGCCGGCTCCTGCTGGCCCAGGGCCGTCAGGCGCACGCGCGCAAGCTGCGCGTAATAGTAGTTGGGGTGCGCGAGCAGAATGTCGCGATAACTGGCCGCAGCCTGCGCAGGAATGTGGTCCTGCGTCTCCAGGAGCCGGCCGCGCCAGTAGAGCGCTGAGATGCTTTCGTTGGCATCGGGGTACAGCTTGATCTCCTGTGCGAAATGTTGTTCTGCCGCGGGATATTGCCCCAGCCGGTAGCTCAGCCAGCCGGCGCGCCAGTTGGCCGCCGCTGCATTCCCGCCGTGCGGAAAGTGGTCCGCCAGATAGCCGTAATACTCGATCGCGTTGGGATAATCCCGCCGCAGCAGGTACATATTGCCGCTGGAAAAGAGCGCTTCCTCCAGCCAGGGACTTTGCGGGAATCGGCGCTCCATCTCCGCCACGATGCTCTGCTGGGCGCTTGTGTCCTGCCGGTCGCGGGCCAGTTCCATCAGCAGGTAGAGCCGGCGCGCGCCACTTTCATCATTGGTGTCCGGCAAAGCTTTGGCTTCAGCCAGCGTAAGCCGGTTCAGGCCCAGCTTGCTCGCCGCCGCAGCCACCTCGAACCCCTGCCGCTCGGCACTGCTCAGCGCCGGATTATGTTCCAGCGCCCGATACTGATCCTCAGCCGCGCTGTAACGCCCCGCCCGGAAGTACGCGTCGCCAAGACTGCGCAGCTCCGCCACCGTCAGGCTCGATTCGGCGCCCATCTGTCTGAGCTGATCTCGCGCCGTTTCCGCCTCAGCAGCCAGCGGATGCCCCAGCAAAAGCTGCTTGAACAGTCCCTGCGCCGTATCCTTCTGTCCCAGCGCCAGGGCCACCTGCGCGTTGGCAAGCTGGAAAGCCGCCGTGTTCTCCTCGTCGGTTCCCTGCGCCGCAGCCAGCGCCTTTTGCGCCGCGGTAGCATTCTTCAGAGCCAGCAGCACGTTGGCCTGCAGCACCGGCACCTGGTCGACAAAAACGCTGTCCGGATACCGCGTCGCAAATCCCCGCAGCAGCGTTTCCGCGGCAGCGTCGTCGCCGGCCGCATGGCTCGCCTCGGCGTCAAGATAGTCGGCATAGTCGCCAAGCTCGCTGTCGTGGCTCAGCGCCTCGCGGAAACTGGTTTCGGCGTCGTGATACTTCCGGTCCAGCAGATAAGCGTGCCCCAGCGCCAGATAAGCCGCCGCTGCGGCCTCGCCGGTATGGCTGTGCGCATAGGCCGTTACGCCGGCATAGGCTGCCGCCGTCCGCATCGTCGCCAGTTGCTGCGCCATGGGCCGCAGTTCGGTCGACGCCACAAAAGCACTCCGGATCCGCCGCGTGCGGGCAATGCGCGCCGCCCGGCTATACCTCCGCCGATGCGTTCTGTGCCTCCGGTACCGCGCATAGGTGCGCGAATGCGCCGTCGTCCGCGACCGGGCCGTCTTGCCCCCCGGCGTCGTTTTCCCCGTCGCAGCCGATTCTTTTGCAGTGGATTTTTTGGCAGTGGTCGACGCCGTCGCCGAATGCGCGGAATGCGCCGGAGGCGTCGCCGGGGTTTGCGCAGTTAACCAGGGCACGAACAGCAACAGCGACAACACTCCAGCCGTGCGGCGCAACCCGCGCCGGGCCGAAAAAATGCAAGGAGCCACAACCATCATGTTCTCACTTTATGCCGTTTTCGCCCAGCCGTTGGGCACCGGAACCATGATTGTTACGACGCCGCAGAGGTGGCAGAGGTTAGCCGGAAGATCCGCTAAGTCGAATCCTTTCCCGAATTACCTGTTCCATTACCTTCGTGTCCCGCTCCCTGCCGCCCTGCCCCCGGTTTGGTTCCCCGCCCCGCCGTCCTTTACACTCTTCTTTTGGCCTGTGCGATTGCGGGTCGCTCCGGTCCCCCAAGGAATTCCCGCAACCAACCCCCATGTCGACCATCCAACCTATAGCGGGATCAAACGAACCGCATCCTGACGTCGCGCTGGTCGAAAGCGTGCGTAACGGGGATGTTTCGGCTTACGACCAGCTCGTCCGCAAGTACGAGCGCCAGGTCTTCCGGATTGCGCAGCACATTACGCAAAACCGCGAAGACGCCGAAGACGTCACCCAGGACGCATTCCTCAAGGCCTACGAAAAGCTCGACCAGTTTCAGGGGAATTCGAAGTTCTACACATGGTTGGTTCGGATCGCGGTCAACGAAAGCCTGATGCGCCTGCGCAAGCGGCGCACCGGCAAAATGGTCTCCATCGACGAGGACGTCGAGACCGAGGAAGGCAGCGTCCCTCGCGACCTTGCCGACTGGGCCCCCGATCCCGAGCAAAACTATACGCAGTCGGAGTTGGCCGAGATTCTGCGCAAGACCGTTCAGGGCCTGCCCCACGGTTTCCGCGTCGTTTTTGTGCTGCGCGACGTGGAAGGATTATCAACAGAGGAGACGGCGGAGACGCTGGGATTGAGCGTGCCGGCCGTCAAATCGCGGCTCCTGCGCGCCCGCCTGCAACTGCGCGAGCGCCTTACCCGCTACTTCCGCAGGAGGCGAGGCCAAGAGCCTTCCCAGGGAGACGGAGTTGAAAAGTGACCTGCACTGAGTTTCTTAAAGTACTCGACGACCTCATCGACGACAACGTAGCCGCGGAAATGCGCGCCGAAGTCGAGCAGCACATGCACAAGTGCGGCCATTGCGAGGTCGTCTTCAACACCACGCGCAAAACTATCGAGATCTACCGCTCCCACGAGATTTACGAGCTCCCCACCGACCTCCGCGAACGCCTCCACAACGCCATCAT
The DNA here is from genome assembly GCA_035935755.1 of Occallatibacter sp. GTDB lineage: Bacteria > Acidobacteriota > Terriglobia > Terriglobales > Acidobacteriaceae > Telmatobacter. Next base: position 56,024 of record DASYWU010000034.1, read on the forward strand.
GGAACGCTGCAAAAGAGGCTGCTGAAAAAACCACCTCTCCTCGCCTGGCCCTGAGTCCATCTGCCCTCTCCCCGCCTGACTTGCTCAGTCCACAGTTACGCTGAGGGTCCCCAAATTGACGCTGACGTAACTGCGTGGCAGACTGCCTTGCACAGTCACCTGATATGTCGATGGCTGGGTTCCGCCTCCCCCTCCACCATTCCCAGTTGTCCCGGTTGCGACCGTGCTGCCCCCGCCGCCGCACGATGAAAGTGGCAGCAATCCGATAACCAGCAAGACAAGGCACAATGAGCGGATGAGGCGCCGGCGCTTGGTTGCCAACAGGAGCGGAATACCTAGAATCGCCAGCCACAAACGATCCCCGCGGGACACAATGGGACGGAAGTTTTGCGCGGAGGCCCCGGCCGTCACCTTCACCGTCACGGACGAGGAGAGCGATTGCGCTGTCAGATTCACTGAACTTGCAGACAAAGCGCACTGTAACTGCACGGGAGCACTGCAGGAGAGAGATACGGCGCCGCTAAAACCCGCATCGGCAGAAAGCATCAGCGTGGCATTTCCACTACCGCCTCGTGACACCGAAAGCTGGGCATCGGAGAATTTGCCGCTGACGCTGGCAATCGCAAACGGCAGCGTAGCGGAACGGACTTCCGGCGGATTCGACGACAAATCCACCTCATCCCGGAAACTTATGGTTCCACTGCCTGTCGGAGTTCCAGCGGGAACAGTAACGACAAAATCGGTTGCGCCACTCGGCGCTGTTCCCTGCCCATTGCAGGCGCCTCCCCAGCTGGTCACGCAAGAAAACTGCTGGGAGAGCGGGGTGGTATTCGCCCACTGCACCATGAGCGTTCGAGTCGAATCTCCGCCTGCCGGGGCCCAGGAGTCTGCCGCATCCAGCGGCTGAAGGTTGAAATCGATCACCGACAGAGTGGCCGGAGAAGTTGCGGTAAGGCCCAGGCTCGAGATACCGACCGTGAACGGATAATCCCCGGGGGCGATTCCGTTCGGAACCTGCACTGTCACGCCTTGATCCCCATTGAATGTGCAACTCGCTCCCGGAGGCAGACCGCTGCAGCTCATAGTGAAAGGCTGAAACGCGCTTGTTTCCAGCGGGAACACGGCTGTCCCGGGAGAGAAGACTTTGGTTGAGCCTGCGGACAGGCGAAGCAAAGTAGCGCTGATCGTGAACGTGCCGTACTGCGCATAGATTCCGTCGGTCGCGCGAATCATCACCGGCTGATCCCACAAATACGAGTTGGTGGTGAGGGTCAGGGTCGCTGTCGCCGATCCGCCGGCCGGCACCGTAACCGATGCAGGACTGAACGAACAGGTTATTGCCGCGGTCGCTTGCGGACAGTCCAGGTCTACCGTCGACGAGTAACCGTTCACCGAGGAGAGAGTGATGGTAACCGCGCTCGTGTTCTGGCCTTCGTAGATTGACTGCTGCATCTGCCCGGAAAACTGCGCCGTAAATCCTGCTGAATAGCTATGACTGCCGAAGGTCGTAGCCGACTGTCCATCCATCGTGGCGGTCACGTCAAAAGCCTGCAGCGGATTGAATCCGCTCTCAAATTGCACGGTGAACCGGCCCGAGGACTGCCCGGGCGGAATGGTGATTGAGGCGGGCAGCACCACGCCCGCGGCTGTAGTGGACAGAGAGACGGTTCCCCCGGCAGTGGGCGAATTCAGATAAACCGTTCCGCCACCGGAGGACCCGGAGAATGGCCCGGGATCCAGCTCGATCTGGAATTCCGCCGCAGGCACGGCTTTCATCACATTGAGCGACGCGTTGAACTGATCTACTTCCACAAGGTCGGCTTTGCCGTCTCCGTCCAGATCAACGGCAAACTGAGGGGCTGACGATTGACCGAGAGGGAAAATGTCATTTGTCGCCAGGAAAGTTCCGTCCCCGTTGTTCGCGAGTATCTGCGCGTAAACCTCACCTCCCTCTGCCGCTCTTTGGAACACAATGACGTCGGGAGGCTGAGAGCCGCGCAGATGAGCTGCCGTAGAGAAGCTGTCCTGTGGTCCGGCAAATTGGAAATATGGAAAAAAGGAGTAGCCAGCGTAGCCAGTGTCGAAAGTAGTGGTTGCCGCGAACTGACCCGTGTTCTGGCCGAGTTCCTCATACAACTGGATGCCCGAATTAGAGTTGGGCAGTTGGTCATAGTAGGAGAGAAGATCCGGTATGCCGTCGTTATTTATGTCGGCAAGCACGTCCTGAGTGCCGGGCTTGGGTTGGGTTTCGACCAAAGAAGGTTGGAACGTGCCATCCCCATTCCCGAGTAGAACCAGGAGCGTGGAAAAGTTGCCGTCAGTCGAGATCAGGTCCAGCTTGCCGTCATGGTTTACGTCTACCGCCTGAAGTCTCCCGAGCGCGTCCACCGTAGTCGTGTAATTGAGCATTGCGCCGGGGCGGAACGTGCCGTCGCCATTGCCGAGAAACACCTGGTGCACGGTGGCAACATCGAGATTGCCGTCCCGGTTGAAATCACCCACCGCCAGTGGACCGGAAGCGTTTGGGACATTGGTGATGGTCGCCGCTCCAAAGGTGCCGTCGCCGTTATTGGGAACAAACATCAGGTACTGAGTGCTCCCACCGGCGATCACTAGGTCCGGTTTGCCGCGGTTTCTGAAATCCCCGAGTTGATAGCCGCCTATGTCGACAGCGCTGGGCAACGTGATTGAATCGACGCTCGGGGGAGTGACGAAATGGCCGGTTCCATCGTTGAGCAGAATTGCGATCTGCAGGCCCGCGGCCAGCATCGTGATGAGGATGTCCTTGCTGCCGTCGCCGTTTAGATCCTGAAAAACCGGCGCCCCGTAGATGGCCCATTGTCCAGATGCGCCTCCAGGAGTCCAGAAGAAAACTCCTTGGGGGTCACCGAAACCTCCCTTTCCGTCGGGAGGCAAAACCGTAGCCGCATCCTGAAGGGGGTTGATTGTAATGGCAGAGATACGGCCGTCGCCGGTTAAGTCCGCGAGAGCGAGCGCCGGCGAAGGACCGTCGATGCGATAAACGCGCGGAACCGAAAAACCGCCCTTGCCATCGCCGAGAAGCACCGAGACGACGTCGCCAGTATCTTGTCCGTTGCCTAGTATTGGAAACGAGGTGGTGATGGCGTCGAGAATGCCATCGCCATTCACGTCGGCAAGTTCGACATTATAGGGCGTCGCACCCACTGGATACATTTGCTCTGCCCCGAAGTTTCCGTGGCAATCTCCCAGCCGGACTGCGAGCGCATCCCATGCGGCAAAGCCTCTGAGGTAGGTAAAGGTAGTTACAGCGTCCGGACAGCCATCTCCGTTCAGATCGCCCACCGCAGTCCACGTTGGTGTGTATGCCGCAGTCGCGAGGTCGTTCTCCCCGCCACCGGCCTCATCGCTGAAGTTTCCGTTTCCGTCGTTGAGCCAAACTCGGCCGCCGGTGGAGGGATCGGTCGCGATCAGATCGGGGTGGCCATCGCCATTGAGGTCTGCTGCAACAAGATTCCACGGAGCGCTCCACAGGGCGTACAGCGATTCCAGCTTGGCCGGCGCAAATGCGCCCTTCCCGTCGCCGAAGAAAATGGCCAGATCGTATGCCTGACTAACTTCCTGGTAAGAGTAATCATCGAGGGTCACAGCAACGTCCAGGTGTCCGTCTCCATTGAAGTCCGCCACGGCCACGGCAGTCGGAGGATATGTTGTCGGATAGTTATATTCGTGGCTGAAGGTGCCGTCACCGTTGCCCAGGAAAACACTAATGGACCAGCTGTCATAGTCGGCGACAATCAGGTCCAGCTTGCCCGTGCCGCGCAAATCGGCCGCGACAACCGCATCCGGAGAAAGGCCCTGGGTCAGGGGAATAATGGTGGGAACGCCAAAGGTGCCGTCGCCCTTGCCTGGATAGAGCCACAGGTTGTTGTCGTAGCCGTTGGCTATGACCATATCCTGCTTTCCATCGCCATTGAAGTCTCCGACTGCAACGCTGGTTGGAACCGCGCCTGTCCGGATGGTAGGGCGCAGCTGAAACCCGGGAAGTTCGGCAGGAGATTGGGTGGATGAACTTGCTGCGGCCAGAGGTTTCGTTCGGCTTCGGAGCGCACCATAACTTCGTCTCTGTTCCAGTAACTTGGCCCATTCCTGGGCGCCGAGCGAGCGCGGGAGAGAGTTATTTCCGCGCGTGAAGAATCGTTCGGCCCTGAGTCGCTGAAGATCTCGCGTTCCGTTCGCCGACAACTTCGCCGCGGGCGCGGTGCCGCCTTTCGCAGCTCCATGTTGGGGGAAACTGATGGTGGAAAAGATCAGAAGCCCGGACAAGATTCGACCGTATTGCAGAATGGGGATTTTCCGGCCTGAGTTCGGCACAGGAGAAATATAGCCCGTCAATAATCTATCTACAATCAAAATTCGTCAGGCTTGGTTACCTTTCGACTCGTACATAGTTGTTCGTGAAGCAACGCAGAGCAAACTTCAGTCGAAATTCAGCCAGGATGAAGAATCAGTCATCTGCGCCAGAGCCGATTACTCCCTCATTTGGCAACCGTCCTATAGAAACCGGCATCACCCCCACAGGGAGCTGGGGCGGATCTTCTGGACTAACATATGTCCGAAGACCTTTCAGGGGAGTTCGAGTGCGTTTCCCTCTTTGCGTTTCAGATCGTCTGCGGTTGATACTGTCCGGCGGCGCCGTGCTCGCCCTCCTCCTTGCCGGCTGGTCCTCGCCTCTGTCCGCCCAGCTCACCCCAAAAAGCCGGCCCGACGCGCCCGGATTCGATTCCCCGGCCATCCCCGCGCAGGACGCCGCCGGAAGCCCCACTCAGCCCGCCAATCCGGCGACGATCTCCGGCACCATCCTGGATACCAATGGTGACGTGTTGCAGGGCGCGCACGTGGTCCTGGTCGGGCCTGTGCGCCAGCGCGCCCTTGACTCCGGGCCAGACGGGCAATTCACCTTCTCCGGATTGCCGCCAGGAAACTACAGGATCAAGATCACCGGGACCAGCGTGAGCCCGTTTGAATCGCCGGTGATTGTGCTGCATCCCGGCGAAGCGCACTTTATGCCCAATGTGGTGCTTGCGCTCACCGCCGGCGTGACCGCAGTGCACGTCTCCGCCAGCCAGGACACCCAGGTGCAGATCGCGGAAGCGGAAATGCACATCGAGGAGAGCCAGCGCGTCCTCGGCGTCATCCCCAACTTCTACTCGGCATACGACTGGAACACGCCGTCTCTCAATGCGCGCCAGAAATTTTCCCTCGCCTTTCGTTCTGAGATCGATCCCATCACCTTTGTCGGCGCTGCCGCGGTGGCTGGCGCCGAGGAATACCAGAACATGTACCCCGGATACGGCACCGGCTTCAGCGGCTTCGGCAAGCGCTTCGGCGCCCAGTACGCCAACGACATGGGCAGCCGGATGATCGGCAGCGCCGTCCTTCCCTCGCTGTTTCACCAGGACCCGCGCTACTTCTATAAAGGCACCGGCAGCACCCGCTCGCGCGCTTTCTACGCCATCAAGTCGGCCTTCATCTGCCGTGGCGATAACGGCCACGATGAATTCGATTTTTCCCATATTCTTGGGGACTTCGCCGCCGGCGGCCTGGCGAATATCTACTACCCCGAGCCCAACGAAGGAGTAGGCCTGATCGCGACCAACGCCCTCATCGAAATCGGCGGCATGGCGGGCACGAATCTGCTCCGTGAGTTCGTGCTGCCGGGATTCACAACTCACGGACCCGGCCATCACGATACCCTGCCCCCCACCCATCCGGGACAGGGTCATTTCGGTCATTTCATCCACCATCGCTAGCCCGTCCGCGGCCTGCAGACCGGGCCTGAACCTAAGATTGAAAAGTTCTCTATCCTCCGTCTTGCGGCCGCTGCATCCCTGAACCCTTCCCCCTCGCCCGGTACGCATACACCACCGCCAGCAGCGGCGGCGCCACCAGCACTCCCCAGAATGGCCAGATGATTCCCAGCACAATCGGCGCCAGAATCGACGCCCAAATCGGCACCTTCGCCGTTCTCCGCATGATGTATGGCTGCAGCAACAGCCCATCGATCACCACAATCACCGCATAAAGTGCGAGCACGCCCAGCGGGTGCTCCCAATCCATCCACTTAATGGTTGCGGCGATAAAAGGCCCCAGCAAGCTCAGCACCGGCCCGAAGTGCGGCACGATCTGGAGCACCGCTGCGATCACCGCCCACATCGGCGCCAGCGGCACGTGCAGAATGTATAGCCCGATCAGCCACAGCACTCCCACGGCAAGCGAGTCCTGGAGCTGCCCAATCGCCCAATGTTTAAGCGCGCCGCTCGTGGTGCGTAAATGATCTCTGAAATCCATCACGTCTACGCAATCGGTGCCCGGGCCCGTCCTGAATCAGCAGACGAGCCCTCCCAGGCTGCGCTACTGGTGGCTGAGCGCCCACACGTACGCAGCCACCGCTTTAGTTTCTTCGTCCGTAAGTTGAGAGCCCCCATTCGGCGGCATCGGACTGCGATATTGTTTGGGCTTCAGCACGCCATCGGCAATAGTTTTCGTGATGCCGGCCCAGCTTCCATCGCTCCACAGCCACTTGTTCTTCGTCAGGTCAGGGCCCAGCGGCGTTCCCGTGCCGTTAGGACCGTGGCACGCTATGCAAGTCCCCATCGCTGCCTGGCCGTGGAAGATCCGGTCGCCCAATTCCACCATCTCGTGCGTTGCGCCTGGAGGAACCGGAAGCGCCGCGGCGCCCGCTTCAGGATGAGTGCCCTCGGGAGGTGTGGCCTGCGCTTGCGCTCCCTCTTCCGGCGACGCCGTCAGGCTCGGGCATGGCCTGTACGCAGCCTGCTCCGACGCGGCCTGCGCACCGCCCTTGTAGGTGATCTTGTAAATGCGCCCCCTCACGTCGTCTGCGACATACAGCGACCCGGCCGGTCCCACCGCAACGCCAGACGGACGATGCAGCGCCTCGCCCGGCGAAACCAATCCTCCAGCGAAGCCATCGGCAAAGATCTCGCATCGGCCGGCAGTGCCGCTCGGCAAAAGCGCCTGGTAAACAATGTTGTAGCCACCCTGCGCGTAAGGAGCCCTGTCCCACGAACCATGAAAGGCGATGAACAATCCGCCTTGGTAAGCCTCGGGAAACTGCTTCCCGTCGTAAAAAGTCATTCCGTTGGGAGCCCAGTGCGCGGGGAATGCTGCCACGGGCCCGAGCTTGCTCGCGCACACGCCGACCGCGTGACCACCATCTCCACCGTACTCCGGCGCCAGAACCAGCTTGCTCTGATACGGGTCGTAGTAGCACTCCGGCCAGCCGTAGTCGCCGCCTTGCTTCAGCAGCATCACCTCTTCTGAGGGCAGCGTCGCTTCCTCCTCAGGCTTGTAAAGCGCGGGCCAATTGGCATGGAGCTGATCCCTGCCCTGCTGGGTTATGTACACGCGATCATGCACCGGATCGACGCCAAAACCCTCGGCATTGCGGATTCCGGTGGCGTAGCGCTCGGCCGGAGAAAATTTCTGGTCTGTCTTCCTGGCATCGAACCGCCAGATGCCGCCCCGCGTCTTCAGCTCGGTGCATGGCTGGGCGCCCGGCGATCCCGGTGTGCGATTCTTCAACTGGCACGAGTTGGTCGCCGTAGCCACATCCACGTAGAGATGCCCGTCTGAGCTGATGAAGAACGGGTGCATGGGATGATCGCCTCCCAGCGGCAGCCCGGAAACCACGGTCACCGCCGGACCCGAAGGAACCATCGCGCCGGCAGGCAGTGCATAGCGAAGAATGCTGTCGTTGTTCTCCGCGTAGAGCGACCCGTTAAACAGACCGATGCCCGTGCCGCCGTGTCCTCCGGTCTGCTCCGTCTCTCCGAAGCGCTCGATCACATCCGCTTTCCCCGAGCCCGTCTTGTCCTGCAGCGCCACCAGAAAACCGCCGCTCGGCGACGGCTGGTTTGGCGGGTAATAGCTGCCGGACCAGGTGTTCACGTACACCACGCCATTCTGGGCGACAACCAGGTGACGGGCATGACCAATCCCGTCCGCAAAGATCGTGGCGCAAAATCCCGGTGGCAGCTTCAGCCCGCTGTCATCGGCAGAACATGCGGAACTCGTCCCTTCCGCAGTCTGCACGGAATTGGTTTGATGAGCCACTACAGTGCCGGCCACCGAGAACGCGGCCAGCGCGACGGCAATCAGGACGAGCTGTTTCAAGCCCAGCAATCGCACGGATCTCTCCTTGATATGAGGAAGTAAAAGAACTGCTTCAGGTGCAAGCGTCACGCGCAAATCGCGTTCGCGCTTATTCATTATTCATACTCGCCCGCCGGCACGGCAATTCCACCTCGCGGGATGCGATGGCTGCTTGCACCGGGGCGGAACGTCATTTATGAGTGCATTGGCCTGAAGTCGACAGTTGACCATCGGGATCAGGCCCGATAGCTGAACACCGATCGACAAGTAGTGTACTGCCCAAGCCAGTTCGGGATAGGTTATTGACTCGGCACGATACAATCCGGGTATCAAATGAATCCATTCTTCAACTGGCTCAAGGAGACCGGGACTCAAGCCATGCTCGTTCTGGTGGGGACGTTTGCAGCCTGCATGGCCGCGGTAGGTACTCTCTACTACGGAAGAAAGTCACTGAGCAAGAAGGACCTCATCGGATTGGAGACACACGCCGCCACTACTTCACGTCACTTGGAAAAGCAGAGTCAACGCGAAGAACTCAACGCCGCAGCCAATCGGGTTTCCATTGCAGTCGAAGGGCGAAGCTTTCAAGATGAACCCCTGGAAGTTCACCTTTCTCTCCAAGACATATCGGTAAGGCTCACGCATATCGACATGTTGGATGAGAACCGCACACTTTATGGAACCGGCTCCTGCGTCATGCGAGAACCTACCCACTACATAGCCAGCCTTGATAACCGAAAGATACAGAACTGGTTCAACCATGGGGCGCAAAAGGGAAACACTGCTCAACTGTGGCTCCGGGTCTTCATGGCATTTGAGCAAGGTGGAGAAGGCTCCAAAAACGTGCCTGTCTCGCTTCTCCCTTCACAGGCACTTGATGTGCGGGTACGACCGGACGGAGCAAGTCCCATCTGGCAGATCCTGGGAGAGGTTTAAAAGAAACGGGTGGTCCACTTCTCCACTGGGCACAAAACTTGTATGGGGTATCCCAGGTCTCCCGGTTTTGGACCTCTGGGTGCGAAGCCTACAACACTACTTCAGTCTGTGCCGACCCAATCATGCAATTTTGCCTTGGGGCGCTCAAAGAGCGAGTCATCGCGGAGGATCACATCCAGACGGGGTACTGTGGCGCTTAGCGGGTCCTGAGTGCTGAGACGTGAATTCGTCAAAGGACATCCTTGAGCCGAGGACTGATCGCTGGAATTGGCCGACCTCCGGCAGTCGTCAAGCGAGACAAGCGGGAATCTAGATGCTTGATCTTCCAGAGGTAAGCGTGGAAGACCACTCTCCTCGTCGTGCATCCGATGATTGGTCGAGAGAGGCACCCAATTTAGCGATCTTCTTGGATGTATCCTAGTCTCAGACGTGGAGGGGTAGCATGGCCAAAAGAGAAGTCTTCATTGAAAGGCGCGAAGAGGGAGATTACGCGGTAAGAAAACCCGGTTCCGAGAGGGCCAGTGCAGTACTCCCAACCCAAGCCGAGGCCGTTGAGCGGGCTCGCGAGATTGATCCGGACGCAGCCGTTCTCGTTGAGCGCGTCCGTGATACCAAAGTTGGCGGCAGGGACAAGTGGCGGAAACCCTAAGGGCCAATTGCGTCACTACGTCATTTTAAAGAACGGCCCGGCCGCCCCGAACCATCTCGGTTTGAGTTTCCGCTCATTGCGTAGTTTTCAGTCGACGCAGTAACTACTTGGTGTAACTATTCTTGATCCGGGCAGCACCCCGGTCGATCTCAGGGAAGAGTGTGCTTTCATTGATACCAATGTTATCGAGGGCCTCTCGAATACGGCTCTTTTCTGCTTGCGAAACAACGAACGGTGTCTCTTCAATGACGTATGGGAAGAATCTCGTCTTGGGCGGAATAACACCGTAAAGGATAAATGCACCGGATTGCGCCAGGATTCGTCTGTTGCTCATCTTGGGATGAACATAATAGGGCACAAGCAGATCTAGGGGATCCATAATTGGCTGAAAATATGGCTTTTCTGCCCTGATAAATTGAAGAAGTCGTTCTATAACATCGGTTTTATTGAATTTGGCAATGTTTGCCTTATCCGATATATTTCCATCTAGCGAGTCTATCAATCGATAAATCTCGGTCTTTTCCTCAAAGTTCATATTCGCCAAGTTGGCAATGCAGCTTACGGAATCGCTGTCATAGTACTTCTCGAGTTGCGGCGGAATTGCGAAAGCGGTCACCATGCCGTCAGTCGGTTTGCCACGAGGGCCGGGAGCGGTTGCAAAGAAAAGCGCGACCAGTGCATTCCGCGAAACATCGAGCAATCGAGTGGGCAGTCCAAAATGCTGCATCCGGACAAGCTTCTCGAACATGGTTTCGTCGGATGTGAACTCATGAGGCTGAACTGAGATTAGTTTCCGAACCGCCGCTTTCTCATCTTCAAGAAGCCCTTTGAGCTCAGGTCGGAATATGCCCGGCACAGTCGGCCACGAGGCATCGCGTTGGCCTCGATAGCACTTCAGTTGGGTGGATCCGGAAAAGTATCGCGCAAATTCTTCGATGAAGTCAGTGAGAGTCTCTGGCGGGGCAGACTCGGTCGTGTGTTTCTTGGCCATGCGACACCTGAGGTGCTCCGACACCGAAAGGGCAGCGGGCTGCTTTCTGCACCAGTTTTTTATAGTAAATGGGCAAAGAACAATCAATTCCTCAATACTTCGATTAAGGCAACGAACGGCCGCGAGGACCGGCAGTGCGTGCCAAATCGCCGAGTCACTCACAGAGCCACTGACGACGTTGCGGTCGTATGACCACCTACCCGGAACTTTGACCTTTTTTCCCCAACAAAACCAAATTACCGACCTGCCGCATACACGTCCGGAACGAATCCACGAGACCACCGCCTCCTTGCGCAAATCCTGCGTCGATCAAAAGCACAATGAAAATCGGCGTTCCGCTAAAGTGCAGCCCTGCACTGGCAGGCGTGCGATATACTTTCGCAAAAAACTGGACCCCGTCGAGCAAGGAGACCTCACGTGAGGCGTCGCAATTTTCTCAAGTCCGCTGCTTCCACTTTCCCTTTCGCGCTCTCTCTGCCCTTCGCTCTGGGCAGCGAGGCATCGCAGTTTCCCATAAAAGAGGCCCACCTCGTACTCGCGGACGAGGACATCGACAACCAGAAGCGCTCGCTCGGTTTCAGCCGCATCTCGTTCAAAATCTCCACCCAGGAGACCGGCGGCAACTTCTTCCTCTTCGAGCATTCCCATCTCCTCCCCGGCGGCCCGCCTCTGCACTTCCATTACGATCAGGAAGAGTGGTTCTACATTGTGGAAGGCGAAATTCTCTTTCAGATTGGGGAAAAACGCTTTCAACTCAAACCAGGCGATTCCATGCTCGCGCCCCGCAAAGTTCCCCATGCCTTCACCGCAGTCGGCGCCACCCCCGCAAAGATGGTCGTCGGTTACTCGCCGGCGGGAAAAATGGAGCAGTTTTTCCGCGACGTCGCTATCGGCAAGCCAGTCGTCTGGGATGCTGCGCTTTTCCGTAAATACGGCTGTGAACTCGTCGGTCCGCCACTGAGGACAACCTGACAGCCACCGCGGCGGCAACTTGACCAAACACTCAACCCGTGCCCCGGCATCTTACGAAAGAGGCTTCCCGGCGCCGCGCTCTGTTGCGCCCAGCCGGAGCAGGCCCTCGATTAACGGTTCCAGTGCAGGGGAAACCACACAGTCCGGCGCGCTTGCTCGTCTATTCGGGCCTCGCCATACTCGTCTTCCTCCTCGTCTGGTTCCAGCTCAACCTGCTCCTGCTCGCATTCGCGGGAATCCTGGTAGCAGTCCTCCTCGATGCCGTTACCTCCTGGGTTGACCGCCATACGCGGCTCACCGGGGTCATCGCCTATCTGGCCACGGTCCTCCTCATCGCCGCTGTGCTCGCCGGAATCGGCTACCTCCTTGTGCCCCGCGCGAGTCAGCAGATCGCCGAGCTCATGCGCTCGTTGCCGGATTCCATTCACCGGCTGAAAGAGCCCCTGGAGAAATATTCGTGGGGCAAAGAATTGCTCCAGCGAGTCCACGCCGCGGTGCATCAAGGCGGTTCCGGCGCCCAGGTGCAGCAGTTCGCCTCCTCGGTCACCGACGCCATTACCGACCTGATCGTAGTGCTCGTCGTCGGCTTCTTCGCCGCCCTCAACCCTCGCGGATACAAAGAGGGGCTGCTGGCGCTCTTTCCCGAGCGGCGACGCGGTAGAACCCGCCGGCTCGCGGAAGATCCGCAACACCAGCTCAAGTGGTGGATGCTGGGACAACTGGTTCCCATGACTGCCATCGGCATTGCCAGCGGAATCGCCCTGACGCTGCTGCACGTGCCTTTGGCGTGGACGCTGGGCCTGATTACCGGCGTCGCCGTATTCCTGCCCTATGCGGGAACTATCCTCGCCGGGATTCTTTCCGTCCTCATCGCTCTGCAGCGCGGCCCGCATACGGCCCTGTGGGTCCTGATCGTCTACACGCTGCTGCACCTGGCCGAAGGCTACATACTCACGCCGCTCGTTCAGCGCAAGGCCGTGCGCCTGCCGCCCGTGCTCACCATCCTTGTGCAATATTTCATGTGGAGCGTAGCCGGAATTCTCGGCCTCGCTCTGGCCGCGCCGCTGGCAGGTGCCGGCGTCGTCCTGGTCAAGGAACTCTTCCTGCACGTCCGCCCCGAAGAGGACGTGGTTCCACCCGAAGCCCAGACCCCGAAAGCCGCATAAGCATATAGGAGCCGGCGCTGCGCATGCCGGGGCGACGCGCACCCTCCGGAGTGTCAAGGGCCACCCAACGGGAGAACTCAATTGGAAGGCGTCGTACCAAAGACACGACCTGAAAGGCTGCGAAAAATCGAAGAGCTTTGTAATAAGGGCACGGCTTTTAGCCGGGCCGTGAGCACCACGAAATGTGCGCGGGCTTTTAGCCCCTGCTTAACTCATCTTTCGCAACTTAGGCTTCCGTTCGGACTGTCTCCGCAGCCGACGATGGAAACTTTTCAGGACAGCCTTCCACTGGTCCCCCAGGAGTCACCTGAAGTTGTCAAGCGCTCACTTTAACAAATAGTTGCAAACTGCTGAAAACACGATGCGAATATTTCCACATCTTTTGCCGATTAATTCCCAGGTTCCTCTACTCTTGAATCATGCAAAGAGATCCAGCCACAATCGAGCCGCCGGCGAAGCCAGGCTCTTGCCCGGTTTGCTGCCGCTGCAAGCTTCATCGCCAACTCTCTTGCGCACATTCGCCGAGCAAATATTCGGCTGCGAATTTCGACTCTGTCCCTTGCGTCTCCAAACCGGAAGCCGCAAATCCCCGCTCCACGCCTGCGTTTTCCCGCACACCTTCGCTCAGCGCTCCGCAGAAAAACGCACTCGAAAGGGCCAAAATGAGGCCAAAAATTTTTCGACTGTAAAACTGTAAAACTGTGGAGCCTCGCGTATCTCCTTCAATCTAAGTGGGTTGCTTTGGATCGGCAAAATACAGAAAACCAGTTTTACAGTTTTGCGCCTGTATCACCGCGTTCTCCCCGAAATGAGCTGAACCTTCCCCAACAGCCCCGACGGCAGCGGTTCGAGATGGTTCATGTCCTGCGGCTCGAAGCGCCGCCCGTACTCACTCCACAGCAGCCGGTAATCCGGCAGCGCCTGCCCCGCGCGCTCATTGATCGCGGTGTTGGCCACGCGCACTTCGATCGTGTTGCTCCCTTGCTTCACCAGCGCGCCGACGTTGAGTTGATACGGCGGATGCCATAGCGAGCCCGCGCGCTCTCCGTTCACATACACCACCGCCGCCACCTGAATCGGCGGATCAATCAGCGCTTGCATCCCCATGTGCCGCGGCGGATTCGTTATCGGCGTGCCCTGCCCGAAGCTGAGCAGCATCGGCAACCCCGCAGCGGGCTTCGCAGTCAAGTCGAAGGTCTTCGTGTAAGTCGCCACGCCGGAGTAGTACTCCGTCTTCGGATTCTCCGTCCACGAAACCAGATTCGGCATGCTCTCCTCGACGCCATTGCCGTTGAAGCGCACGCGCCATCCCGGGCTGAGATCTGCGAGCACTTTGCCTTCGCCACCTGCTTCCGCAATCTCCGGTGCGCCGATCGCCGCTCCGTCATGCAGCAGCAAAATACGCGACTCATACGGAGCAAGATTGAATTGCACCGCGCCGCCATTCATCGCCGCATGCTTAATCGCGCCGGTATCAGGATCGAGCCACTCTGCTGTCGACCGCGCGTTGCGAAAAGTCGCCTGCGTGCTCACCGGCTGATTGCCCGTGTTGGCGATGAAGTAGAGATCGGCCCCTTCGAGTTTGCGATGAATGAACCCGACCTGCGGTTCCGCCTGCGCCAGATGCATGTCCGGCGGAACGTTCGCGTTGAGAGCGCTGGCGAGCGCATCGACATCGCGCACTAGTCGCGCGTTTTCATGAGAGCCGCCACTACTGAAGAGCGCCTTTGCTTCCGCCGCAACCTTTGCCGTCTCCTGCGCGTTGTTCTCGTATCCAGGCGCATGCGTAGGAATCCTGCCGATCGCGATCACTTTGCCGCCCTGCGCCGCATATTTCTGAATCAGCTCGAGCGTCGCGGGCGAGATACGATCGACATTGGGCATGATGAGCACGGGATAATGAATACCGCGTGCGGCAATAGCAGCAGCATCGATGTAGTCGAAGTTGTGGCCCGAGTCTTCGATCGTCTGCGTCAATTCCGGCGTAATCCAGCGCGGCATCAGCACAGTGATGGAAGCACGCCCAGGCGCGAACTTTGCCCAGGCATCGTCTTCGGGCAGATAAATTGCGACATCGTTGTCAGGCTGACCTTGTCGCAGCGCCCAGCTCACACGCTGCATATAGCCCATTACGTCGGGCATCACGATCCACCACGGATTATGTGCATTGAATGCGCCGGCGGCATAGAAATTCCAGCCGGGCTCGCCTGCCGACGGCGGCGAATAAGGCCAGCCGTGCCCCATGAGCTGATTGATGCCTTGCAGAAAAAAGCAATCGGCCTCTGCTTTCATGTCGAGCGGTGTGGCGCGAAACGGCGGCGAGTGCAGCCAGGTCCAGGTCTCAGATGAAGTGATTTCATGTCCGTAGACGTGACTGGCCGATGTGGCCCAGCGCGTGAAAGAGAACTGCTGCCACTGCGGCCCTTCGCCCTCGATCAACGAAACCAGCGCGTTGCTGGAGAGCGAGACCGCCGGAAATCCGTAAGACTGCGAGCGGAACCGGGTGTGATGCGCAAGAGCCCACGCATTGATCTGCTCAAGATAATTCTTGTCGATGAGCTGTGTCAGCGTCACGCCCCAGTCGTGGCGAAACTCCATGGCCCGCTCACTTGGCGCATGAGTAAGGAGTTCGGGCAGATGCGGAATCAGATCGTAGCCTCGAATCTGGAGAAATTCCTGCGGAAGCTCCGGTGTCCAATCGGCAGCATAAACTTCGAGCGAGTCGCTGAAAACGGAATCGGGTGGTTGATCGCCGAAGGCCGCGAGTTCCGGCTCGGCGACATCTTTGAGATGATGGGCCACAGCCTTGTGCGAAAAGTGGTCGAGCACAAAGCCCTCAGCCCCGAAGCCGGCGCGCTTGACCTGCTGGCCCGTGCGGCTGGAGATGAACCATAGCAATTCGTGCCCTTCGCGCGGAGCTCCAGCCGGTAAGGTCATGCGCGTAGCGCCCGCAGCGGGAAGCACGAGCATCTTCGGCTGCGGACCGTTAGCGTCGGTCTGCCAATCGGAATTTACGTCAAAGACAGCGATGAGCGATTCGCCATTCTCAAGGAATGGAACTGCAGCGGATTCACTTGATGCAGAAAGCGGCGTGGTGACCAGCTTGAGTTGGCATGATGCTTCCGTGACCGGTGTATGCGGGCCACCGTAAGGCCAGCCGCTGCCCAGCGTGAGACTGGCGCGCAGTCCGAGCGTGTGCGCCTGTTGATTCACATACCGCACATCATCCAGGAATTCCGGCGAGAGAAAGGGAAAGTTATGAAATCTGGTCTGCGGATCATCGAGCGCGAGTGGATAGACAGGCTGAATCTCGAAGCCGCCAAAACCACCCTGTTTCATCTGCTCCAGTTCGTGCGCGAGTTCTGGCTTGGTAACAGCGGGACCGAACCACCACCAACGGATCATTGGTCTGGCACCATTGGGCGGCGACTTGAATGCCGCGGCGATGTTGCGCAGTTCCGTTGCCTGCGCGACGTGCTGCCTGGGCGTTTGTGCGTGAGCGGCGAAGGAAAAAGCCAGTGCCGCTCCGCCGCAGAGTCCTGCGAGAAAATGCCTGCTCGCGATTTCGAGTTTCAAAGCGTCAGCTCCCCCGCGCTGATGTGCGCTGTTCATCATGCGATCTCATCGACGAGATTCAGCGAACCTCGAATTGCAACCCAATGGAGCGCCGCGTTATCGTTGCGCCGGCGGCTCCAACCCCGAATCGTCTTTCAGCGTGATCGCATATGAATCGCTGAAAGTGACTTTGCTGCTGTCAGCTGCGTCGACGAAGACTTGCGAAAGCCTCCAGTTCTGCGCATCCGCGATCGTGCCCGCCGCCTGCGCCTCGATAGTAATGTGATCGAGGATGAAATCCTGAAGCGGCGCCTGCTTAAATGCGCTCACATCGAATGCGCGTCTCGCGCCTGTGGCGTGGATGTTCCAGATGTGCACGTTGCGGATGTGCATCATTCCCTTATCGAGCGGCACGGGCGTGGCCAGAATCTTGTAGTACGGCGGGACGTCCGCGAGACCAGTGGGGATCCTGGCGTAGCTGTAACTCGGATTCCAATTCATGCCGATGTGGACGGGAATGGGCACGCCATCAAGCTGAAGATCATGAATCTGAATATCGTCGGCCCATCCGCCGCGGGTACGCGCAGATTTGAAGAGAATACCGTTGGGCACATGGCCGAACGCGTGGATGTTATAGACCTGGATGTTGTGAAAGCCGCCTGAGGTTTCGCTGCCGAAGGTGACCGCAGCAGCGCCGTCGCGAACCACGGAATCGCGCACGATGACGTCTTCAGTGGGGCGGTTCACGCGCAGGCCGTCGGAATCGCGCCCGGCCTTAAAGCAAATCGCGTCGTCGTTGTCGGAAATGTCGGCATGCTCAACGAGGATGTCCTTTGACGAGTCAATATCGATGCCGTCAGTGCTGGGGCCACGTCCGCCAACGTTGTTGCGTATGGTGATTCCGTTCACGTTCACATTGCTGGAATAGCAGATGTGCACCGTCCAGAAGCCGGAGCGCGTGAGCAGCGGACCTGAGAGTGTCACGTTCGTGGATTTGTAGATCTGGATCAGGCGCGGGCGGCGCGAATCGTAATCGGCGGCCCAGCGCAGGCCTTTCGGATCATATTGACGGCGCAGAGCCCAGTAACCATCCCACCAGACCTTGCCATCGCCGTCGATGGTTCCCTGCCCTGTGATCTTTGCATTCGATTGCTCGTACACGTTGACGAGCGCGGCGGGCCATGTCATCTCAATGCCGGCTACGCGCGTACGCATCATGGGGTAATCGGCCAGCCTCTCTGAACCCAGAATGGTCGCGCCTTTCTCCACGTCAAGAACGGTGTTCGATTTTACGAATATCGAGCCGCTGAGATATGTGCCAGCAGGTACGAGGACGGTGCCGCCGCCGGCTTTTGCCGCCGCGTCGATTGCCGCCTGAATGGCCTGCGTATCCAGGCGGGAGCCGTTACCTTTGGCGCCGTAGTCCTTCACATTGAAGTCGCGCGCATGCGCCGCAGATAAGGCGGCAAGTTGGGCAAAGGCTATCAGAAGAAAGGCAAGAAGCGGTCGCACGATTTCTACTCCACCCGCCGCGATTTCAATGGTGCAATTATTTCTGCATGCGGGCGACTCCTACTTTATAACGGCCAGCGGGAAGCTGTCGCGCGCAACTTTTTGCCCCTTATCTCTACTTGATTTCCTTGGCATTTGGATCCGTGTCTATGCGCGAAAGATATTTGCAAGTTCGTGCGCAGAACATTCAGCGTGGCGGTGAACAATGCGGGAGCGGTAACTTCGGCGACGGCGCGGCAGATTACGGGTCAACTCGTCAATAGGGAGTCTTGACAGGCGAAGCCAGCCAAGCGGCGAAACTGGCCCACGCTTCATCGCGCAGCAGTTGCGCTTCTGGAAGCGCGCGTTGGTTAGCGTCCTTTCGGAACTCGCCGTAGAGAAACGCATCGTCGAAACCGGCGCGTGCAGCGTCTGCGGCGTCGGCGGCAAAGTAGACTGCATCGATGCGCGCCCAGTGAGCCGCGGCAAGGCACATGGGGCAGGGTTCGCAACTGGTATAGAGCTCGCAGCCGGCGAGTGTGAAGGTATTAAGAACTTTTGCCGCCGCTCGGATCGCGTTCACTTCAGCGTGCGCGGTTGGATCGTTGGTTGCTGTGACGGTGTTTGCACCTTCGCCTACAATCTCGCCGCTACGCACAATCAACGCGCCGAATGGACCGCCTCTGCCGGAGGTCACGTTTTCAGTGGCCAAAGCGATGGCGCGGCGCATCAGTTCCGGATTTGGCTTGCTAGGCACGCCCGCTTTCTTGCTCTCCAGTACCGGAGAAAGTATCGCATCTTTCCGAAACTCCGTATGCTACAGTCGAATGCAAATGGCCGATCAAGGAACCCCTGAAGCAAACCTCGCGGCAATCGGACTCATGCTGCCACCTGCGCCCTCGCCAGCCGGAAATTACGTTTCCGCGAAACAAGTGGGCGAGTTCCTCTACCTGTCCGGCGTCATTTCCAGCGATGCGAATGGCGTCATCACCGGTACGGCAGGCCTGGACCGCAGCGTCGAAGAAGGTTATGCCGCGGCGCGTGCCTGCGCGCTGACGTTACTGGCCGTGCTCAAGCGCGATCTGGGCGCGCTCGATCGGGTGGCTGAAGTCGTGGCCGTTAACGGCTATGTGAGTGCGGCTCCCGGTTTCGGCGATTCGCCGGCCATCGTCAACGGTGCATCCGATCTGCTGGCGAAAGTCTTCGGCGAGGCAGGGCGGCATGTGCGCGCGGCGCTGGGCGTGAGCGCCCTGCCGCGCAATGCGCTGGTGGAAGTGCAGATGACGGTGCGAGTCAAGGCGTGAGGGAGGATGAGTCTGCCGGCGGCGCTGCGCAGGTTGACGGAGGATATCCGTGGGGGCACGGGCAATTCCCTACAATCGAAATATGAATGCCCCTGAGTGGACGATCCGCGCGCTGCGCGCTGCCCTTGCCGACGGTACAGCGAGGCCGTCAGAACTGGCTGAGCAGGCGCTTTCGCGAAGCAACGGCAATGCTGGCCACAATACGTATCTCTGGCAGGATGCGAAGTGGACGCGCGCCGAAGCAGCACGGGCCGAGGCCATTCCGCGCGGCGAGGGCGGGCCATTTGGCGACGGGCGCAGCGCGCTGTGGGGACTGCCAGTATCGGTGAAGGATTGCTTCGATCTGGCCGGTGCGCCGACCACCGTGGGCGTACGATTTTTGGCCGAAATGAATGGGAACGCGGCGCGCGATTCGTGGCTCGTCGAGCAGCTTCGCGCGGCTGGCGCGGTGATTATCGGTAAAACGCATGTGCATCCGCTTACTTATGGAATCACGGGCGAGAATCCGGAGTTTGGCGACTGCACTCTGCCTGGTAAACCGGACGCGCTCACCGGCGGCTCGTCGAGCGGCGCCGTGGCCAGCGTGCTGGAAGGCTCCGCGGTGGCAGCAATTGGAACTGACACCGGCGGATCGGTTCGCGCGCCGGCTGCGCTTGCCGGGCTTGCAGGATACCGTGCGACACTCGGACGCGGCGACTGGCGCGGCGGAGCGCATCTGGCTGAGAGCTTCGACACCATGGGCTGGCTGTTTCGTGATCTCAAAGATGCGCCGCTGCTGGCAGCACCATTTGCACCCGCCAACGCGGCTTCGGTGCGGC
Source organism: Occallatibacter sp. (assembly GCA_035935755.1). Classification (GTDB taxonomy): domain Bacteria; phylum Acidobacteriota; class Terriglobia; order Terriglobales; family Acidobacteriaceae; genus Telmatobacter. Next base: position 76,060 of record DASYWU010000034.1, read on the forward strand.
GGTTTCGCTACTTTGCAATGGTCGGCAGCGAATTCCTGCATGATTGCGAACCGGAGATCGTGGCAAATCTTGAAGCCACCGCGCGCGATCTTGAATCGCTTGGCCTCGAACGCCACACCTTCGATGCCGACTGGTGGACCGACGCGACCAATATCTTTGTGCCCATCCAGGCTTCCGAATCGGCGCGTATTCACGCCGGGAATCTCGATCGCATTCAGCCGGAGATTCGCGAGCGGCTGGAACGGGGAGCGCGCATCGGCGGCGATCAGATTAAAGCGCTGCGACGGCGCCACGACGAATTCCGCGAGCGAATGGACGAGCTATTCGCCACGCACGAACTGCTGCTGCTGCCCGCCATACCCGTGGCGCGACTCGCAGTCGGTGCCGATCACAGCCAGACGCGACCCCGGCTACTTCGTTACACCATGCCGTTTAGTCTCGCCGGCGTGCCCGCTCTGACAATTCCCCGCTCGCAGGGCGGCATGCAGCTTGCCGCCGCGCGCGATGCGGATGAATCGTTACTGCACATTGCGGGGCAACTCGGTGCGCAAAGAAAAGCGGCGAAATCCTGATTGGCCAAGAAACACAAAAGGCTGCCAAGTTCGGCAGCCGGTTCTGTGACTTTGTCTTGAACAAAGTATTCAGCGACGCATCTCGGCGCTCACATCTTGTAGCGCCCCAGATCCTCGTCGTTCAGCCCTTCGAGCCAGCCGCGCAGTTGCTCCGCGGTCGGTCCTTCCGGCGGCCCCGTCGTGTTCAGCTTCGCGGTCTGCATCACCCGCTCGTCCACATAGATGGGGCAATCCGCACGCAGTGCCAGCGCAATCGCATCCGAGGGCCGGGCATCGATAGCCAGCGAGTCTTCGCCCTGCTTGAGCCAGAGCACGGCGAAGAACGTCTCGTCTTTGATCTCCGTAATCACTACGCGCTCCAGTTGCGCATTGAGGTGGCGGATAAGGTTTCGCGTGAGGTCGTGCGTCATGGGGCGCGGCGCTGCCATCTTTTCAATCTCGATGGCGATGGCATTGGCTTCAAAAATTCCCACCCAGATGGGCATCACTGTCTCCGACGCGATATCTTTCAGCACGATGATCGGCATATTGCTCGCCGGGTCCATCATCAGCCCGCGAATTCTGACCTCGATGTCCATACGGCCCCCTCCCCCTTAGATGGCCTCGCCCACCAAACTGTTGGGAAACGTCGCCGTCACCTTGACCCGGCAGTAACTGCCGGGAGCCGGCGCAATCGGCTGCGAGCTTGTAAAGTTCACCGGCTTGTTCTGGCTGCTGCGGCCCACGATCTGCCCTCGCGCGGGATTCTGCCCCTCAACCATCACTTCAAGAATATCGCCCAAGTGCCTGGCGTAGTTAGCGCGCTGAATCTCGCGCTGCCGGTCAAGGAGGACTTGAAGCCGGTGTGCTTTTTCATTCTCAGAAATCGAATCGATCATGGTCAGCGCCGGCGTATTCGGCCGCGGTGAGTATTTGAATCCGAAGACGCCATCGTACTGGACGCACGCGAGAAGGTCCATCGTTTTAATAAAATCATCAGGCATTTCGCCGGGAAAGCCGACGATGATGTCGGTGGTGATAGAGATGGGCCGCCGCGCCGATTTGATCCAGTCAATGCGCTCCTTGTACCAGTCGGCCGTGTACTCGCGAGCCATCATCTTCAGCACACGCGTGGAGCCCGACTGAACGGGCAGGTGCACGTGATCGCAGAGAGTAGGGACAGCGTCAATGGCCTCGACAATGTCGCGGGTGAAATCGCGCGGATGGCTGGTGGTAAAGCGCACGCGGCGAATGCCGGGCACTTCGCCTACTGCGGACAGAAGTTCGGCGAAGCTGCGCTTGCCTTCCGGATCCCGGTAGCTGTTCACGTTCTGGCCGAGAAGCTGGATTTCCGTGTAGCCGAGATCAGCGATGCGGCGGGCTTCGTTGAGGACAGATGTCGATGTGCGGCTGCGCTCCTTGCCGCGCGTGTACGGCACCACGCAATAGGCGCAGAACTTGTCGCAGCCTTCGATGATGGTGATGTAGCCGCGATAGGGGTTCTGGCGCGCGGTGAACTCGGTCTCAAACGTCTCGTCAGTCTGGCAATCGTCCAGACCGGTAATGCGCGTCTCACCTGCCTCGAGCCGGGCCAGCATTTCCGGTAGCTTGCGATAGGAAGCGGAGCCGGAGACCAGCGAGACGTACGGCGCGCGCTCGAAGATCTTTTCGCCCTCCTGCTGTGCCACGCAGCCCAGCACACCAAAGCGCTTGCCCGCCTTGTGGAGAGCCTTGTAATCGTTGAGGCGGTGGAAGACCTTCTGCTCGGCTTTATCACGAATGGAGCAGGTATTGTAGAGGATAAGGGTGGCGCCCTCCTCGGAATCAACCTGCCGGTAGCCTTGTTGCTGGAGCGTGCCGATCACCTTCTCGGAGTCGTGGGCGTTCATCTGGCAGCCGAAGGTCTCCAGATAAAATGTCTTTTCGGTTGCCATCACAACTCCGAGTATACGGGTTTTTGCGGTGGGCCTGCGTCCGCGGTGGCCACCTTCAGAAGGCACTTCCCCGCCACGCGCCTATTCCTTCAATAGCTTGAAAGCATGCGTCCACTGGTTGTGCAGGAAACCGGGGATACACCACAGCATACACAGCGGCTCGATCGCCCGGGCCGCCTCCACACCGCCCATGTCCGCAGTTTCCCAGCCAAAATCGGCGAGAATGGTGGTTGCCTTCGCCTTTGCGTTCGGGTCATCACCGCAGATGAACATCGTGGGCCTGCCGGCCTTGAACTCAGGATTGATCATCCGCGCCGCGCCAACTGAGTTGAAGGCCTTCACCAGGCGCGCGTTGGGAAAATCCTCCTGAAGTCGCTCCATCAGCGATTCGTCAAGAGTGGTGAAAAAGCGCAGTACACCGTTTTTCGGTGGCAGGTCTGCGATGGGGTTGCAGGCGTCCATCACCAGTTTTCCCCCCAGGTTCTCCTCGCCGGCGGCACGCAGAGCGTCAGCCGCAGCCGTGCCCTTCACAGCCAGCACCAGCGCCTCGCCGAAGGCCGCGGTTTCGCTGAAGCTGCCCACGTGCGCCTTGGGATTCGCGGCGCGCCACTCCGCCAGTTTGGCTGCATCGCGCGTACCCACCATTACTTCATAGCCGTGCTTAAGAAATCCGCCGGCCAACGTCTGCGCAACGGTACCGGAACCGAGAACTCCGATTTTCATGGCCTGCTCTCCTCTGCAAATTGAGTTGTGTGCAAGTATGCCAGCAAAGCTTCCATCTGGGCGGTGGTAAATCGCCCCGCGAATGACGGCATCATCCCCTTGCCCGCGAGCACTGTTTGCGCCACCTGCACGTCTGTAGCGGGCGCGCCGCTGGGGAGCGTCGTGCGGTTGAATACTCCGTGTAGATCCGGCGGAACTTTCTTGAGCCCCAGGTCGTTATTCTCATGGCAATGCGCGCAGCGCACGTCATAGAGTGTCTTTCCCTGCGCTTGCTGCGCAGTGAGCGCCTGCTTATGATGGCATCCCGCCATCGTCAATGCCATAACAGCCCAGAGCGCGGCAAAACGAGCGTAGCAGGCGCTTCTTCGCGCCGCAAAGAGGCGAATGAGTGTGGAAATAGGAAAAATTCCTCCGGGAAAGCTTTCTCCTTCGGTCGCAAACTCCAGCGCAAAACCTATTGCAAGGCCCCGCCCTTTCAGTCTGAGCGGCTTGCCGTCACGGGGTCAAGCCACGGGCCGCAACGGATCAAGCTGCAAGTGAGGCGATGGTCGCACTGACAGATAATTGATTTATGTCGCTCACGAAGCCAGAAAAGTTGAAGCCGCTTGATCACACCGCACAAAATCGCTGCTTTGGCTGCGGACACGCCAATGCAACCGGTCTACGCCTGGAATTCTTTGTCGCGGGCGACGGGTCGGTCGTCGCTCTGCCCGTCGTTTCTGAGGACTTTCAGGGACCGCGCGGGTTCCTGCATGGGGGCATCGTTGCCACACTTCTGGATGAGGCCATGAGCAAATCTGTGCGCGTGAAAGGATTCACGGCGATGACCCGGCATCTCGAGGTCGAGTATCTGAAGCCGGTTCCATCCGGGGCGCAGGTCCGAATCGAGGGCCGCGCGGTCCAGAGCGACGGACGCAAGCACCACACCGAAGCACGCATTCTCAATGGTCATGGCGACATTCTCGCGAGAGCGAAGGGGCTGTTTATCGAAGTGCGTCAGCGCGACGCCGCCGGGAACCCGGAACCTGTGGAAAACTGAACGGCTCCGCAACGCGTGTCGAACCATTCTCAATTTTTCCGGTCAGCGATGTAGTTCACTCCGCTCAGTTCACCACCAGTCCGAAATCGATTTCATTCTCTGTGATGACCGGCTCGTCTCCGGCCAGAATCGCGGCGCGCTCCAAAACATGCTCCAATTCGCGGACGTTCCCCGGCCACGCGTGCAGGGCCAGCTTGGCCATCGCTCCGTGTGCCAAACGTTTTTCGGGTGCATTCCTGGCCATCTGACTGAGAAAGTGCTCGACAAGCTGCGGCAAATCCGCGGCATGTTCGCTGAGTGGCGGCGTCCGGATGAGGAATACCGCCAGCCGATAGTAGAGATCGGATCGAAAACAACCCACCTCGGCATGCCGGGCAAGCGGCCGGTGCGTGGCCGCCACGATGCGCACGTTAACCTTGATCGACTCATTGTCGCCCACGCGCTGCAGCTCGCCACACTCGACGAAGCGCAATAGTTTGGCCTGCAAGGCAATAGGCATCTCGCCAATCTCGTCCAGAAACAACGTGCCTCCATCGGCGGCTTCGATACGGCCTACACGTCCCTGCACCGCCCCTGTGAAAGCGCCACGAGTATGACCAAATAGCTCGGCTTCCAGCAGCGCCTCCGGGATTGCCGCGCAATTGATGGCGACGAGCGGCTTGGGGCGTCTTTGGGAAAGTCGATGCAGTGCCTCGGCAACAATTTCCTTGCCCGAACCGGTGGGGCCTTCAATCAGCACCGGCGTCGACCGGGGCGCCACCAAGCGTACTCGGCGGCTGATTTCCATCATGCACGGCGCATCACCGATAAGTTCGGGAAGGCGATCTACTTTGCCACTGGCTCGAACCGGATCCCCGCAGACTCGCACCGTAGCGGAGAACGCATCGGCTGAATTCGGCGCACGGTCGGAATCGTCGATGGGGGTTGCGCAATTCCACGCCGCCGTGTCCGTCTCCTGGGTTCTGCGCAGCGCATGGAGCAGTTCATGACGATGTGGTCCGGGCCGACTCTCATGTGAGGAAGTGCCATCGGTCGCCACCAGGTCAACCTGCGGGAATTTGCCATGAAAGTCTTTGAGGAATTCCTCACGGTCGAGATCAGGCAGCCACGAATCGACGATCACTGCTTCTGGAGTTGCAGCTTCGGCTGCGTACCATGCTTCGGCGCCGCCTTCGGCTTCGCGGACCTGCCAGCGTAATCCGGTAAGAACCTGCGCCAGGCGACGGCGGAAATCGCAATCAGCACTCGCCACCAAAGCTGTTCTCGGCCGAATCCGATTCGAAACAGACGGAACACAAGACGCTAGAGGCTGCATTGAGTTCTCCCCGTGCCTTTTTTGGTCATCGCGTAGTCGTGCGTTTCAGAATCTTGATTCGCGCCGGCAGCTTCCCTAGTCGCAATTTTTCCGGCAGTGATTCCCTCCAGCGCAAGTTCCTTCTCCGAAGGCATCATGTAACCGCGCCCGCGAACCGTCCTGATCAGTTTTCCTGGCGGCGGATCGTTCAATTTGCGCCGCAGGTAATTCACGTAAACGTCCACGATGTTGGTGGACTGTGCCGGTTCCATATTCCAGACGGAGTCGAGCAATTCTGTCCGCGAAACGCAATCACCGCGATTGAGCATGAGCTGCTCGAGCAGCGCAGTCTCCTTGTTGGTGAGCGCAATGGATTGTCCCCCGCGCCGGACGGCGTGATGCAGCCGATCCAGCTCCAGATCGCCGATTCGCAGTTCCAACCGCGTTTCCTGCGTGCGACGCAACAATGCCCGGCAGCGTGCCCGCAGCTCGTGGAGGCTGAACGGCTTCATCATCAGGTCGTCGGCGCCTCGGTCGAGGCAGCGCACTCTGGTGTCCACTTCGTGCCGCGCGGTCAGCACCATCACCGGCAGCTCGACGTTCATCTGCCGCACTTCCTCGAGCACGCGCTCTCCACCTTTTACCGGCAGGTTCAGGTCGAGAATGGTCAAATCCGGCAAGTCTTCGCGGAATGCGTCGACCCCGGTCCCTCCATCGAGCGCCAGCCGTACTCTATGCCCATCCAATTCCAGACCCCGCCGCAAAAACTGCCCCAGCGCCTTGTCGTCTTCAACCACCAGCAATCTCATGGGAACCCTTTCTCCGGGTGCCGCGGCAGCGTCTCTGCCAACGGATGCGCCGTCGTTTTCTAATGGCCGCCGCTTAGCTTTTGCTAATGTACAGCCGCCTCTTCCACCTTTGCGCGGCGTGGTGGAAAACTCAAGATTGGAAAAACAGAAGATTGAGCAGAGAGTCCGAAAACGGGACAGCAAAATGACCGTCCCATAATGGAACATTTAGAAAGATCCCCCCAACTCGCCACGGAGTGCCTCCAACTGAAAGAGAGGCGGGCTCGCAGGCATAGAAAAACCCGGCGCATCGGCCGGGTTCTTCTCTCGCCATTCCTTTACAGATGCGTTTTCAACCGGCTTAACCCAGCAGGCGCTTCACCTTCTCCTCGATCACATCTTGAGGAACGTAGCCCACGATCTGATCGGCCACTTTGCCGTCCTTGAAGAACAGCAGCGCGGGAATTCCGCGAATTCCATAGCGCATGGGGGTGGCGCCGTTCGCGTCCACATTCACCTTTGTAACTTTCAGCTTGCCAGCGTAACTTTGGGCTACCCCATCAACTGCCGGTCCGATCGCCTTGCAGGGGCCGCACCATGCAGCCCAGAAGTCCACCAGCACCGGCTGCTCGCTGCGCAGCACTTCCTCATCAAAATTGGCATCGTTTACTTCCAAAACACCTGCTCCCGCCATGCTCCTCCTTGCGGCTCGTACGCCTTCACGATTGTAGTACCACAGCCCGCTCTCATGGGATGCGCCGGCCGCATTGAAGGTCGCAAACGGCAGCCTGTGCACCCCCTGATTCGCAGGCCTGCTTAACCGCATAAAATAACTTCCTCATTCTGTTCGAGTAGAGTGCGGCCCGCGATCTTTTAAACGCGAGAAGGCGCCCGGATCCTGAAAGGATCACGGGCGCCTAGAGCAGCCCTCCCCCAGAACTGCTCACGGTGCGAATTTAAGGACTTATGAGATGAATGGCAAGTAAACTTAGGTAACAGAAGGGTAACCCAAAGGTGGACCTTACCTAAATAATCGTGCCGATCCCCTCTATCGTAACCCCTTAATCCGCATTAGTTTGCGCTGCTTCGCTTACTTCCAGGGCATCATTTCCCCGCACTTCAATCGGGTTAATCGCACCGGCGCGGAGAAAACGGCAGATCAACAACTCTGGCGCCTGCACCTGCTGCGCGGCGCGGCGGATGGTAACAGACGCACTGGCAACCAGCGATTCATTTTCGATGACCGCAAGAACTGCCGGTCCCGCACCGCTCAACGCAACGCCAAGGATTCCGTTGGAGCCAACTAGAGGCAAGAGCGGTTCGAGGAGCGGGCAAAACGGCGCTCGGTAGGGCTGGTGAATGCGGTCGCTCATCGCGGTCCGCAAAAAATCGGCCCGTTCCTGCGCAAAGGCCAGGCCCAGCAGCGCCGCGGCCTGAATGTTGGCCACCACATCCTCACGCGGGTACGCAGCAGGCAACACGGCGCGCGCTTCGCTGGTCGCAAGCGGGCGTGCAGGAAGTACTACGATTGCCCGCCAATGCTCCGGCGGGTCGACCTGGGCTACTTGCACGCCCTTGCCGTCCCACGCGGCTGCCACAAAACCACCCAGCCAGCATGCCGCCACGTTATCGGGATGGCCTTCGAGGCGCTGAGCCTCGTTGATAATTCTTTCCGAGCTCCAACCTAGTTGGCCGAAGTGATCGGCAAGGGCGATGGCCGCCAGCCGGCCCGCTGCAGACGACCCGCAGCCCATTCCCAACGGTATCCCGTTCGCCATACGTATAGCCAAAGGGACGGCCCGCTTGCCCTGGGCCGCGAGGATCCCGAGATACGCCTCCAGAATGAGATTGTCTTGGAGCAGCGCACATCGCTCCCAGTCACGACCGGTAGCCCGAATGGAAAACTCAGCTGCCGGTTCCGCCTCAACCTCGAGGAAAAAATCCAGAGCTACCGCAAGGGCGTCAAAACCGGGCCCGAGATTAGCCGATGTAGCCGGCAACCGCAGCCGCACGCGATCACCGTTTTTCACAGCGCCGCTCATCGTGCACTCTCATTCATCGCTGCCAGCACTTCCTCTACAGAGGCGTTCATCTGCACGGCGTTGCGGCGCAAAGTATCAATTCGCGCTACGACACCGGCCTTCTCCTCATCGCTCAGAAGCGTACCGCGATGAAAATCAATCGTGTAATCGGCGTCCTTCAGGGTGTGGCCGGTGAGTACCAGCACCACGGTTTCGCCGGAGGCGATTAGGCCCTTCGCATGTAATTTCTTCAAGCCGGCCAGAGTCACTGCCGAGGCTGGTTCGCAGCCCAGCCCTTCAGCGCCAATTTCGGCCTTGGCAATTGCAATCTCCGCCTCGGTCACGTCGAGGCACCATCCGCCGGTATCGCGAATGGCTCGCGCCGCCTTGCGCCAGGATGCCGGGTTACCTATCCGGATAGCCGTTGCCCGTGTATGCGCCTCCACCGGGACGAGGGCCGCGCCCTCGCCGTTCTGCATGTTGCGCACGAGCGGATTCGCGCCTTCCGCCTGAATCACGGAAATCCGCGGCATGCGCGCCGTGAGTCCCAGTTCGCGCAGTTCGCGGAACCCCTTGCCCAGCGCCGAACTGTTTCCCAGGTTCCCGCCGGGCACGATCAGGTGATCGGGCAGGTTCCAGTCGAAAGCCTCCGCAATCTCGAATGCCGGCGTCTTCTGCCCTTCCAGCCGGTAGGGATTCACCGAATTCAGCAGGTAAATCGGCGCTTCCTTCACAATCTTCGTCAACAAACTCAGGCAGCCATCGAAATCCGTCTTCAACTGGCAGGTCGCGGCGCCGTAGTCCATTGCCTGTGAGAGCTTGCCCCAGGCGATCTTGCCGTCGGGAATAAGCACCAGGCTGCGCATTCCGGCGCGCGCGGCATATGCAGCCATCGATGCCGAAGTGTTTCCAGTCGACGCGCAGGCTACCCACTCAAATCCGCGCTCGCGCGCCACGCTCAGTGCGGCAGTCATCCCGGTGTCTTTAAACGAGCCTGTGGGATTCATGCCCTGGTGCTTCGCGTAAAGCTGGTCAATGCCCAACGCCTTCGCAGCGCGCGGCAAGTGGTAGAGCGGCGTGTTGCCTTCGCGCAAGCTGACGGCGTTGCCGAAGTTGTTGAGGATCGGCAGCAGCTCGCGAAAACGCCAGACGCCGGACTGATCCAGCGCCTCGGTCGACATGCGGCGTTCGCGCCACAGCCATTTGAGAGCGCCCGCATTGGGCCTGTCCGGTCCCTTCCGCTGGCCCCAGCCCGGAAATTCCACTTCAAAAAGCTCGCCGCAGGTCACACAGCGGAAGTCCGGCAGGGCCTCCGCGCCCTGGATCTGCGCACCGCATCCGATACAGCGTAATTGGTGTAAGTTGTCGTTCATCCCTGGTGTTAGCCTACCAGTGTACGGCGACTTTTGCTTCTGCCGCGGAGGCTGATCCTGCTCAAATCGCGCACCGTTCTGTGCCTGCTGGTCGCCGCAGCCTGCGTGCCGTTGCTGCAGGCGCAAGCAACAGTTCGCGTGGCAGCTGCGGCCGATCTAGAGCCCGTGCTCCCGCCGATTTTCTCCGAGTTCCAGCGCCAGACCGGCATCCGCGCAGTAGTCACTTATAAATCTTCCGCGGTGCTTGCCACGCAAATCCTCAACGGCGCGCCTTTCGATCTTTTTCTCTCCGCCGATGTCGGCTATCCGCAAAAGCTGGTCGCTGCGGGCATGGCCGACTCCGCCGCGCCGATTGTGTACGCCAAGGGCACGCTGGTCCTCTGGACCCGCAACGATTCGCATCTACCTCCGCCGTCGATCGATTTGCTGCGCAATCCAGCGCTTAAGACGCTAGCCATCGCCGATCCGCGCCAGGCGCCGTATGGGCGCGCCGCGATAGCTGTACTCAAGAGCCTCGGTGTCTACCAGTCGCTTGAGCCGCACGTTGTGACCGCAGAAAACATCAGCCAGGCGGCGCAATTTGTGGAGTCAGGCAACGCGCAGGCCGGATTGATCTCGCTGACTTCGGTGCTCACGCCTGCGCTCTCATCGATCGGATCCTATTTCGTGATTCCGCGGCATCTTTATCCGGCAATCCAGCAGGGCGCGGTAGTCATGAAAAACTCGGCCCAGAGAGCTGCAGCCCACAAGCTCCTCGATTATTTGCTTTCCTCTTCGGTTCAGAAGGAACTGGCTAAGCGCGGGCTGACACCGGCATCCAGTCACCAGTGATCAGACATCTCAGGTCTGGATCCACGAATATCCGCTCCCCTAATCCTGATCTTCGCCGGATGGTTGCTGGCTCCGCTGTTACCCTGTTCACCAGAACCTATGGATTGGCAAGCTCTCTGGCTCACGCTCCGGCTGGCGACATTCACCACGGCGATTCTGCTCGCCGTGTCCGTGCCTCTGGCAGCGTTGCTAGTGCTTGGCCGCAGCCGATGGCTTGCTCTCCTCGAAGCTCTGGCCACATTGCCGCTGGTTCTGCCGCCTACTGTGCTTGGCTTTTTTCTGCTGGTGCTGCTGGGCCCGCGCACCGCGTTTGGTCGCGGCATCATCGTCGTGCTCGGCCACCCATTGGCATTTTCCTTCTCAGGATTGGTCGTTGGATCGGCCATTTACAGCCTGCCGTTTGCAGTCCAGCCTCTGGTTGCCGGATTCGCGGCTGTCGATGCATCTCTCGTCGATGCAGCACGCCTGCTCGGCGCCCGGCCCGTGCGCCTGGTTTCCACCGTGCTGGTGCCGCTGGCGCGGCGCTCCATGCTCACCGCCGTAGTGCTCAGTTTTCTGCATACCGTGGGCGAGTTCGGTGTGGTGCTGATGCTCGGCGGCGATATTCCCGGCGCCACGCGGACCCTTTCCATCGTGCTCTACAACCAGGTTGAGAATTTCGATTACGCCGCTGCCTATCGTACAGCCGCGTTATTGCTTTCCTTCAGCGTTGTGGCGCTGGCGGCGATTTACGCCACCGGGTACGCACGCCAGGTCTCACGCGGGGGCCGCCGTGCTTGAATTCGCCCTCAGCGCTCACCGCGGCAGCTTTCACTTGGACGTGGAATGCCGCTTCGCCTCGGACTGGACCGTGATCTTCGGCCCCTCCGGCTCAGGCAAGAGCACCCTGGTGCGGCTGCTCGCTGGACTTGATCGGGCGCGAAAGGGCGCTGAATTTGTGCGCGTCGTGCTCGACGAAACCATGCTCGCCGACTCCGCGCATCACGCATGGACTGCGCCAGGCCGCCGCAATACCGCGCTGGTTACGCAGCACCCCGCGCTCTTCCCTCACCTCAGCGTTGCCGCCAATGTTGCTTATGGGCTGGCCGGTCTCGATCGCGCAGCTCGGTCCACCCGCGTGCAGGAGATGCTCGAGCTTGCCGGGGCGACGGAACTCGCCGGCCATCGCCCGCAGTATCTTTCCGGAGGACAGGCGCAGCGCGTGGCGCTGGCTCGCGCACTCGCTCCAAGCCCTCGACTGCTTCTCCTGGATGAGCCCTTTTCCGCGCTCGACGGCACAGCCAGCGACGCGCTGATCTCGCGCCTGCAGGTCTGGCTGCGCAAGCACAACGTGCAAACCGTAATGGTCACGCATGAAGCCGCCGACGCGTTTGCCATCGGCGCGGAAGTCGCCCTGCTGCGCGAAGGACGCATAGTGGCACAAGGACCGGCAAATGATGTGCTGATCGCTGAGCGCAATCGTCTCGTAGGCCGGCTCTCCGCGCCCTATTAGAATCCGAGCATCACCGGCTCCATCTCCAGCCGAATGTCGAACTGTGCAACAACACGTGCTGAGATTTGCTGCGCCAATCCGAGAATCTCCGCCGCCGTCGCGCCGCCGCGATTCACCAGCGCCAGCGTGTGCCGCGATGAGATGCCCGCTGCGCCTGACGCGTAGCCCTTGCTGAATCCCGCCTGCTCGACGAGCCAGGCAGCCGGGACCTTCACCATCCCCAGCCCCGCCGGAAAACTCGCCGGGGTTGCTCCGCGCTCGCCAATCTTGCGGAATTGCTCGGCCGATATCACCGGATTCTTGAAGAAGCTTCCCGCGCTGCGGCAATCCGGATCGCCTTCCACAATCAGCATGCCCTTCGTGCGCCGAATTCGCCGCACAGCATCTGCAACTTCTGCAAGGCTCGGTTCACCCGCCACGCTCCGCTCAACGAAAGCCCGCTGCAGATCGGGATATGCAATCGTCGGGGTACCTCCGGGCTTGAGCCGGTAATCCACGCGAGTCACTACAAAGCGCCCGCGATCCTCGGAATTGAATCGGCTGCGCCGATATGAAAATCCACACTCCGCGGCTGATAGCTCGACAAATTCACTCCGCTCCAGATCGAACGCGCGCACCCGTTCGATTACTGAAGCCACTTCCTGACCGTATGCGCCCACATTCTGCACCGGCGTGCCGCCCACCGTCCCGGGTATTCCTGCCAGACACTCGATGCCCGCGCAATTTTCGCCCACGGCACGAGTCGCGAACGCGTCCCAATCCTCGCCTGCGGCAACTTGATAAACGCGCTCTCTTCCGGCATCCTCAGCCGCAATTCCGCGCAAAGAAATGTGCAGCACCAGTCCGTGGAATCCCGCATCGGCGATCAGCAAATTGCTGCCCCCGCCAAGCACAAACAGTGGCAATCCCTGATCTTGCGCCCAGGCTGCCGCATCGGCAACGTCTGCCTCACTCGCAGCTTCAGAAAACCACCGCGCCGGCCCGCCGACACCAAGCGTGGTTAGCGACGCAAGCGGTTCATTTTCTTTCGCGATCATCGGTTCAAGGCTACACCAACGCGTTTCCGCTAAAATGGAATCAGGCAGTTCCCCTGCCGGAGGCAAACCTGAATGTATCCAGAAATCATGGTGATTCCCATGCGCGAGGAACTGACTCGCGCCGGCATTGATGAGACTCGAACCGCCGAGGATGTCGATGCGGCGGTGACCCAACCCGGCACCACGCTCGTGGTCGTCAATTCCATCTGCGGATGTGCGGCGGGCAGAATGCGCCCGGGTGTGCGCCTGGCCCTGACCAACGCCCAGAACCAGCCCGATCGCAAAATCACCGTTTTCGCTGGCCAGGACCGCGAAGCCACGGAGCGCGCGCGCAGCTACTTCGAAGGCAATCCGCCGAGTTCGCCGGCTGTGGCCATCATTCGCGATGGCAAGCTCGTCTACCTCATGCAGCGTTTCGTCATCGAGCAGGCCACGCCGCAGCAAATTGCCGGCGAGCTGATCCGCGCCTTTGACGAGTTCTGCGCAAAGACGGCAGCGTAAGGACAGATTTCAGCAATCATTAAGTGCGCGCTGCTTCGCGGCGCGCCCTCCGTTGTCTCGCGTTTACCGCTCCACGCGCGCATCCGGCTTCGCCGAGCCCGCAACAAGGACCCGCTGCACCTTGCTGTGCCTGCGGCTGTACGCGAAATAAATAATCTGCCCAATAACCAGCCAGCTTCCGAAGCCGATCCACGCCGGCGCGTCCAATGAAAACATCAGCGCCAGCGACACGATCATTCCACAAATGGGCACGACCGGCACCCAAGGCGTGCGGAATGGCCGGCGCAGTTCTGGTTGCCTGACGCGCAGCACCCAAACGCCCAGGCTGACGATGGTAAACGCCAACAGCGTTCCCAGACTCACCAATTCGCCCAGCAAAGTGATAGGCAAGAATGCCGCCAGGGCGGCCGCGAAGATGCCAACGACGATGGTGGTGATATGGGGTGTGCGAAAGCGCGGATGCAGCTTGCCCACCCAGCTCCATAGCAATCCATCATGCGACATGGTGTAGAGCACGCGCGACTGGCCGAGCAGCATCACCAGCATCACCGATGCAAGCCCAGCAATAGCGCCCAGATCGATGAGCAGCACGCCCCATTGCACGCCAATCGCCGCCGCACCGTCGGCCACTGGAGCCGCCACGTTCAGCGAGGTATATGGCTTGATCCCGGTCAGCAGGCCGGCAACAAAGATGTAAAGCACGGTGCAAACGATCAATGACCCAAGGATGCCGAACGGCATGTCCTTCTGCGGATTTTTTGCCTCCTGCGCCGCGGTTGAAACTGCATCGAACCCGATATAGGCAAAAAACACCACGCCGGCGCCGCGCATGATCCCCGACCATCCGAACTGGCCGAAGTGCCCCTGGTTTTTGGGGATGAACGGGTGCCAGTTGGTCATCATGTGCTGCCAGTGTCCGAAGGCAAACGACAGCGCCAGGCCGATGAAGATCAGCACCACCGAGACCTTGATCATCACCGCGCCGGTGGTGAAGTTAGCCGACTCGCGCACGCCCACAACGAGGATAATCGTGATGATCACGATGGCGGAGAGCGCGAAGATGTCGACCTGCGCCGCGAAGGGATGGCCAAAGAACGAAAGCGCAACCGACGGCGTGGCGTTGAACGGCAGCTTTGTTCCGAAAAAGGCCAGCAGGCTGCTGACAAAGCCGCTCCAGCCCACGGCCACCGTCGCCGCGCCGAAGGCATATTCCAGCACCAGTGCCCAGCCGATGATCCAGGCGACGAGCTCGCCCATGGTGGCGTATCCGTAGGTGTAAGCGCTCCCGGCGATGGGCAGCATCGAGGCGAATTCCGCATAGCATAACCCGGCGAAGACGCAGCCGACGCCCGCGATGATGTAGGAAATCACGATGGCCGGTCCCGCAAACTGCGCCGCTGCTGTGCCTGTCAACACGAAGATTCCCGCACCGATGATGGCCCCAATGCCCAGCGTGATTAGGTTGATGGGCCCCAGCGCGCGCCTCAACGTGTGCTCGCCGGCTCCTTCGGCCTCGGCCAGGATCGTGCTGATCGGCTTGGTCGCAAACAGATTACTTGCCATTCAGTTCCTCTCTACTCCTAATTGTTGCTTCTTCTTTCGATTCAGTTCGTTTCTCTGGATTCAATCCTCGCCCAATGGACGGCTCCTTCAGGAAAATGGTTTCGGCTCAATTTCCCTTGATGAATGGCGCGACCAGAACAGATACACCGGAATGCCGAGCAGAACCAGGGCCAGGCCCGGCCACGTGTACTGCGGTTTGTAACGCAACAATACCAAACAGATCCACGCAGCCATGACGATGTAGAGCGCGGGCAAGAACGGATAGCCCCACGCTTTATAAGGCCGGGGCGCATCCGGCTGTCTGAAGCGCAACAGAAACAGGCCCGAGATGGTGAGGATGTAAAAAACCAGTTCGGCGAAAATGATGTAGTCGAGCAATTGGCTGTAGGAACCGGAAACGCATAGCAGCACCGTCCACAGGCATTGCACCAGTAGACCGGCCACGGGCGTCTTGTAGCGCGGGTGCAACTTGCCCACGGACTTGAAGAACAGCCCGTCGCGGCTCATAGCGTAGTAAACCCGCGCGCCGGCCAGCGTCATGCCGTTGGCGCAGCCAAACGTCGAAATCAAAATGGCCGCAGCCATCAGCCATGCGCCCCCAGAGTGAAAGATGGCGCCCAGCGCTGCCGTCGCAACGCGATCCTCCGAAGCATGCTGAATGCCCCGCGCCATCACCGTTGCTCCATTGGCATCGCCGTGCATTGGCAGCACAAGCAAATAGGCCAGCGAGACCAGAAAATAAACCACCAGCACAAATCCTGTGCCCAGTACCAAAGAGAGCGGAATGTTGCGCCGCGGATTTTTCACCTCGCCGGCCGTAAAGGTGATGTTGTTCCAGGCATCGGCGGAGAAGAGCGATCCCACCTGCACCACGGCAAGAATCACCACCACATTGACCAGCGCAATCGACCCGCCAACACCCACCTGCACTGGATGCAGGGAGTGCCACCCGGCATTGCGCCAGAACTCGCTCCAGCCGGGACCGAAGTTGGCAGCCCATGCCTCCGCATTCCGTCCCACTGCAAACGCCAGCACCACCAGTGCGCCGAGCGCCAGCGCCTTGGCAGAAGTGAAGATGTTCTGAATGATGGCTCCGAGCTTGACGCCGAAGATGTTCACGATGGCGAGGAAGACGACAACGAGAATTCCCGCAAGGTTCGCCGTGCTGACGCCGATCTCCATATTGCCCAGTTCCATCGGCCCCACACGCCACGCCGGAACGTGCGCAATATGCCAGAGCCAGTGAGTCTGTGAAACCGACGGAAAGAAGACGCCGAGAAATTTGCCGAAGGCCACGCACACGGCGGCAATGGTGCCGGTTTGGATTACAAGAAAAAGGGTCCAGCCAAAAAGGAATCCCCAGAGCGGACCCAGCGCTTCTCTTAAGTAGACGTATTGTCCGCCGGCCCTGGGCATCATCGCCGCCAGCTCGCCATAGCTGAGCGCGCCGATCATGGTCATAATGCCGGTGATCACCCACGCGCCGAGGTAAAGCGCAGGCGAGTTGGTCCCGCGAGCAATATCGGCGTTCACGATGTAAATGCCAGAACCAATCATCGATCCGATGACGATGGCCGTGGAGCTGAACAGTCCGAGAGTCTGCGCCATCCGCGGCGCTTCTGCTGGTGTGATCGATTTCGGGGCGGAAGCAAGATCCGGCGTCTGCATTGAAACGGTTCTATCTGATTTTTGCGAGTTTGTCTCTAGTTTTCCAAAATGTGCCTATGACCCCAGCGCCGTTTTCCACCGCCGGAATTCAGCGCCCGGATCGGCTGCGCGGAAAATTGCGGCAGCAACAGCCACCGTGCTGGCGCCTGCAGCAAGCACAAGGGGCGCCGTCTCAAAGGTGATCCCGGCCGCGCAGGTCAGCACACGATCGGGTCCGGCCAACTCGCGCATTTTGCGCACGCCCTCAGGTCCGATTGGCACCCTGTCCGTTTGCTTGGTCGTAGTTCGATAAACCGGGCCCACCGCCCAATAGTCCACCGGAGCATCCAGCACGCCAGGCAAAAATGCCGAGCTACCGCCAAAAGTGCCCACGATGCGGTCAGGCCCGAGAATTCTTCGTGCCTCTGCCGGCGGCAAATCGCCAGCATCTACGTGCACGCCGTCGAATCCGGCCTGCGCCACCAGGTCAGCCCGGTCATCAAGAATCAGCCTGACTTGCGAGTTGGGCATGACAGCGCGAAGAATCGCCGCATCGGCAAGGATCTCGCTCTCATTCCCGATCTTGTTTCGGTACTGAAGCAACGTCACACCGGCATCGGCCAATTCGCTGCCGAGGCGCTGCAAAAACTCCGCCCGCCTCGGCGATGAAATGAATGATGAATCGAGAATCGGATATATCTTTGGGAACGAAAATGCCATGGGATAAGCGTAGACTGCGACATCTGGCTCTGTCTTCGCGATTACAGCCGCCCGTCTTTACGCCTCGCGATAAGAATCAAAGTCGAGTCCGTGCCCATACTCCCGCAAAAGCGAAGATGGGCACGAGCTGCACTTCCTGCTCCCTTTTCCCTGCTCCCTGTTCCCTGCCTTTATCACATCTCGTCCGCCGAAGGCCCGTAACATCCTGGTATCTTGGCCCCGACCAGCCGGAGGTAGACGCCTAATTGCGCGCGGTGGTGGATCATGTGGTTCAGAACCATATCGCGAAAGACTTCGTGGCGCGGCGAATCCACAAACTTATGCCCGCCGAAGATGAACTGCCAGTGCTGGTCCCACTGCGCCGGCGTGGTGGCCTCGAGCTGTTTGCGTGTACCCGGCAGCTCGCGATCGAACTTTTCCAGCAGCTCGGCGCGATTTTTGGGAATGTACTGCTCCCACTTGTGGTCGGCTGCAAACTCCAGCTTGTCCTTAGTCAGGGTCATCATCGCCCAGTCTCCAGTCATATCCGAGACATGCCCGATCAAATTGCCGAGTGCCATCGATTTGGGGTGCGGTTTGAAGCTGAAGTCCACGCCGTCGGGAATGGCTTCGAAGACTTTGCGGGTCTTGGCCGCTTCACGATCGAATTCAGAGATCAAGTCCTTTTGACAGTCCATTCTGCATCCTCCTTGGTGTGAGAGACAGCATAACTCCAATGCCTGTGGAAAGGCGAAGAAAAAGCGATAAATATTTCGGTAAATTTCCGCTGCAGGTCTACCGAAAGCGAGTCGACTCAAAAGCTGACGAGAATGCTTCGTGCCATCCGCCCACCGTTGGCTCTGCGGTTCCTTGGGGCGGCACCTCGGTTGGTATCGCCAATGCCGGAGCGGGTGGCCGGGTGACGCACAGGTAATCGCCGTGATTGAAACCCCAGAGGTCCGGAATTTCAAAGGGGGGCCGAAAATTGGCCGGCCACGGCTGTTGCGGGCCGAGATGCCCGATCGCGGCATGCCACCATGGATGCCCCGCATCGAGGATGCCCGCAACGAAATTGCCGATCGGGAACAACTGCGAGAGCACTGTGTCCTTCCGCGAAGCCAACACCGAAATGGTTTCCACCTTGGCTGTGGCTGAAGCGAACTCGGTTGTAAGACAGTCGTCGTCGATGGCGCCGGCCATCAGCGTCAGCCGCCGCACCGGCCGCTTCAGCGCCGCGATGGTGCCCAGCACCACGCGCGCGCCAAGGCTGTGCGAAACGAAGGAGACGCTGGCAGCATTCTGAAAATTGGCGTCAATGAACGGCGCCAGCAGTGCACCCGCGCGATCGGCAACCTTGGGCTCGGCAGGGTAATCCAGGCCATGCGCCCAGATCGAGTCGCCCGGCCAGAGCAGGCCCAGGAACGCCGAAGCCTGGGGAAGCTGGAGAATGCTGTCCCAGTTCGAAAGGCATGCGACGCCATCGGCGCGATTTACGTTAAAGCCGTGGGTGGCGATCAGCACATGCCGGCCGCGAATCGCGGCCAGCAGATCCTTCATCAACAAACCCGTGTAATTCGTGATGCTAGTTCCCTGGCAGGTGGCGACGCTTGCCGACAGTTCGCCGCCCACCGACTGGAGCCGAAGATCGAGAAAATTCGTCATGGCAGCCCTACTTCCCCTTGAGCATCTGCATGGTGTTCACCGCAGTGGCCAGAGCGGTGGAAACATCCTTTGCAATGGGCGCCAGCGGAGTGGCCAGCAGGCCGACCAAAACGGCGGACAGGAGCTGTCCCCAATTCCGAAATCCATCGGTCACAACGTAACCGCCGGCCACCGCCAGAACCACGGCAATCGCTGCTGCCAGTCCGCGCATCCAGTTGCGGAAGTACGCGTCCGCGTGCTGATATACCTCGTCGAGTAGAGCCGTCACAATCAGGTCGAAGCGCGAATACGCGTCTGTCTGCTGTTGCGTGAGGGCAGCGCCGGCCTCGATGCTCGCTGCGGCCTGGATCAGCAGCGCCGCATCCACGTTTGTTGCCGCAGCCAGCGCCGCTGCGTTTCCCGTGCTCATATGCAGCTTGATAAGTGATTTCGCGATTGTCTTCTGATTTCCAAGATCGTTCCCGTTGACCCAGTTAGCGAGCAGCGAATCCAGCACCTTGCTTCTGGGCAACGCATTCACGGGCGCGCCTCCGCCGGCAACCTCAGGCGTCAGGTTTGAGACCGCTCTGCGGATTCCGCCGAATCCAATGTGATTGAGTGTTGGGAAAACCGGCTTGATTGCTTCCAATACGCCAAAGGCAGCGGTGCCTAAGCCGCCCACGGCCATGATCACGTCCGGAAGACTGATTCCGGGAGGAAGTGTCGGAATGACGCTCATAATTCCTGCCTCCAAATTTGTTTGGGAGTGTCGCCTAACTTTACCTTCGAATTCCTCGCCGGTAAAGCACATTTTTCCCTGACTCGCGGTTCATATTCCGTTTCCGCTTTGGCGGACCGCATTCCACAGCCGCGGCCGGCAAGCGCCACTCATTCTGCGTGATAGACTTCGGGTTGCATACGCAAGCAGATTCGACCTGGAGGGATTCAAGCGATGTTCAGGCGTTGTTCTGGCCTTGTCTTGATTTTCGTACTTTCGCTCGCCACCGCAGCCGCATGCCCGGCGCAAACCGCTCCCCATCGGCAATGGAACGGCACCTGGGCCAGTTCGCCGATGCTGGCAGAATTCGGCTTCAGTGTTCATCCCTTCTCCGCTACCACGCTGCGCGAGATCGTTCACATCTCGGCGGGCGGCTCGCAAGTGCGCATCCGCTTCACCAACGCTTACGGACGCGACCAACTCATCATTCGCGACGCACATGTTGCGCTCAGCGCCGGTGGCGACAATATAAAGCCCGGCTCAGACCACCCGCTCACTTTCGGCGGCTCCGCGAGCATCAGCATTCCGCCAGGCGCCGAAATGTACTCTGACCCGGTCGGGCTCGAAGTGCCTCCACTCTCCGATCTCGCCATCAGTTTCTTCCTGCCTTCGCAGGTGATGCAGCACGAGACCTACCATGCCTTCGCCGACCAGGACAACTTCATCGCCGACGGCGATCAAGCTGCCGCTGCATCCCTGGCGCAACCCAACACCGTAGACTCCTGGTATTTTCTCGACGGTGTCGACGTCAACGCGGTTCGCGATTCGCGTTCCATTGTCACTCTCGGCGATTCCATCACCGACGGCGCGCACTCCACCCACAATGGAAACGATCGCTGGCCCGACGTGCTTGCAGTGCGGCTGCAGCACGATCCCGCCCTCGCGCATATTGGCGTTCTTAATCAAGGCATCGGCGGCAATCGTGTGCTCAACGACCAGGCGGGTCCCAACGCACTCGCCCGTCTCTACCGCGACGTGCTCTCTCAGAACGGCGCTCGCTACGTCATCGTTCTCGAAAGCATCAATGATATCGGCCGCCTGCATCGCCTCACTGCGCCAGAAGACAATGTCGACGCGCAGCAACTTGAGGAGGGCTTGCGGCAGATCGTGGACGCAGCGCACGAACATGGAATGAAGATCTTTGGCGCGACGCTCACCCCTTACCAGGGCGCCAATTATTTCAGTGAAAAAGGCGAGCAGGTGCGCGAGGCAGTCAATAACTGGATTCGCACTAGCGGAACCTTCGATGGCGTGGTTGATTTCGACAAGATCACCAGCGATCCTCAGAATCCGCAGCAATTCAATCCGCTCTACGATTCCGGCGACCACCTGCATCCCAACGATGCCGGATATAAAGCCATGGGAGAAGGCATCGATCTGGCGCTATTCAAATAGCCCTTTAAAATGAAATTATGTTCACCGGCATCATTGAGCAGACGGGAACGCTAATCAGCCTTTCCGACCGCGGCGGCGTGCGGCGGTTAACGGTCGAAGCACCGGGGATTGCCGGCCGCCTGCGCGAGGGCGATTCCCTGGCCGTCTCCGGGGTGTGCCTTACCGCACTCGATCTCGACCCCAGATATTTTCACGCCGATCTCGCCCAGGAAACGCTCGATCGTACCTCGCTGGGAGCGCTTGCCGCCGGCGCCAAAGTCAATCTCGAGATGCCCACAATGGCCGGGAGCCCTCTCGGTGGACACATCGTGCAGGGGCACGTGGACGGCTGCGGCACGATGACAGCACTCGAACCGGTTGTTTCGCCTTCGAACCCGCACTTCGATCGTGAAACCACCGACTGGACGCTGAAAGTCCGTGTCCCCCCAGACGTGCGGCAGTGGATGGTGCACAAAGGCTCAGTCGCCGTCGAAGGCATCAGCCTGACCATTGCCGACTTCGATGGCGAAACCATCAGCATCGCCATTCTGCCTCTCACCTACTGGCGCACTAACCTGCACACGCTCCAGGTAGGCACGCCGGTAAACATCGAAGCCGATGTGCTCTTAAAGCTGGCGATCATGCAGGGGCAGGCGAAAAAACCGGAATCCAACCTGACGGCAAGCTGGCTCGTTGCCAACGGATATTGAACTGCTCACCGACCCTTCATCACTGACTTCACTGCGCCGCTTCGCTCTTGCACGCGCAAGACCGGAACCCCTCGGCCGTATCATTCGCAAGTACGCATGTGTACTGCGGCCAAAACAGCTTGAGAAGCGCCGACCGATCCCCAGCGTAATAGTACCGGAGATATTCTTCGCTGGCCGCCGTTTTCGCCTTATCATCGGCGCCGAATTCCGCAATCAGCCGCTCCACAGATTTCTCCGAGAAATCCTTCTTACCGTAGGCGCGGTCGAAGTCATATTCCTCGTGCCACGCCGTTGCCACGCCGGTTCCGTTCGAAGCTGCCACCACCCGATAATCCTTCAGAATTGCCGAATCAGGATCCACGCTGGCAACCACAAACGTAGGCTCATTCTCGTGAATAGGCGAAACGGACGGCACCATCTTCAGCGGGACGGGCCTCTGCGTGCCTCCCGGCTGCTTCGCGGTCAACAGCCGCAGCTCGTCCATGTGCGTGTGGGCGAAGATGGCGAGCCGCACCACATCCCCGAACTCCTCAATCGCATCGGCAATCGCATTCGATGAAAGAAACATCGCCGCCGCTGCACCTGCACACACCTTCTTCATGTTTGGGATAGTGGAGAATGGGTTGATCCCCGGCGGAATATGCGCCATCACCCAGACCTTCTCGTCTTCGCGGCGCGCCCGTTCAAGCTGGCTGCGCAACCACTCAATCTGCTGCGCCGCAGGCGCCGCATCAGGTTTGCCGCCACAGGTTGCGTATTCGCGGGACATGAATACATCGTCCAGAACCAGCAGTTGCGTCCGCTCCATCGGTGCTGGCAGCACCACGCTGTAGTAGCCACCGGCTGTGAGATCTCCCCGAGCCTGCCCGCGCTGCGCCGCCGGCACATCCGCGCTCAGCGTCGGCGCAATAGTTCGGAGGAATGCGCCGCCGGCATCGAGCCGGTAATCTCCGCAACCCGAATCGTTGTTGCCAAGAGCCGCATACACCGGCACCCCTGGAAATGTGCTGCGCAACCGATCCATGACAAACGCCAGCGTTTTCGCGGCGAAGGCGTTGTAATCGTCCGCCGTCGCATGAGGAACGGCTGCTTCGTACTTGCAGGAGAAATCGTGAGCCAGCAAGTCGCCACTGGCCAAAACAAATCGCGCATCGCTCGCATTAGCCCGCAGCGCCTGCACGCTTGAAACCAGCAGCGCGTAGTCCGTATCCATTCCCTTGGCTTGGCACATCTTTTGGAGGGCAGCGAAACGGTCAGCCCGGTCCGGCGAATCCGGCCCGCCAAGAATGGCGCTCCACTTCTCCACCGGCGCGGGCAACAACTCCTTCACTTTTTCCAGATCCCAAAACGGATCGAAATGAATATCGCTGACCATGAGAACCCGCACCAATGGCCTTCCAGCGCGCGCTTGTGGAGGCTGCTCCGCATTGCCACTGGCGCCAAATAAGGCGCCGGCCACACAAGCCAGAGTAAACCCGCGCCGAATTCCTGCTCTCCAGCTCCACAGCATGGAAACTCCTCGATCGTTGGTCAGGATGGAACGGCCTCGCGATGCGTGTAGGATAACCGATCATTCGAGTAACCCTACTTCGCCGAGCCACTCTCCCCGGTGTGATATACGGTTAGCCATGCATCGATTCAGTCCCTTTCTGGCTTTTGTCTTCGTCGCAGCGTTCTCCTTCTCGGCATGCTGCCCCGCCCAGACACTCGCGCCTACCCCACCCATGGGCTGGAACAGTTGGGACGCCTATGGGCTGACCATTGACGAAGCTCAGTTCAAGGCTAACGCCACTGCGCTCGCCGGCTTGCGGCAATACGGTTGGGAGTACGCTGTCATCGATGAAGGATGGTACCTGGCCAATCCGAATGGGCGAACGGTTCCGGAAAGAAAATACACGTGGGACTCGCACGGGCTGCTGATGCCGGCAACGGACCGATTTCCTTCGGCAGCAAACGGGGCCGGCTTCAAGCCGCTCGCCGACTGGGTTCACCAGCAAGGGCTCAAGTTCGGCATCCACATCCTCCGTGGGATTCCACGGCAGGTCGTCGACGTCAATCTCCCCATCTCCGGCACAAACTACACCGCGCGCGATGCCGCCGACACCACCAGTCCCTGCCCATGGGACCAGGGTAACTGGGGCATAAAGGACAATGCCGCCGGCCAGGCTTATTACGACTCAGTGCTGAAGCTCTATGCGAACTGGGGAGTGGACTTCATCAAGGTCGACTGCATCTCCGACCACCCCTACCGTCCGACAGAGATTCGCCAGATCGCAGATGCGATACGCAAAACGGGCCGACCGATCGTGCTCAGCCTATCACCGGGCCCCACGGCCCTCGACCATGTAGCCGAAGTTACGAAGTACGCGCAGATGTGGCGCATCACCAACGACCATTGGGACGTTTGGGCGCCGGAGCACAGGCCGGGAGCCGGCGAATTTCCCTTCGGCCTTAAAGACGAGTTTGACCGCATCGCGGAATGGGAGCGTTACGCCGGGTCAGGCCACTGGCCCGACCCCGACATGCTTCCATGGGGGTGGCTGGGACCAAACCCTGGCCTCGGCCGGCCGCGCCAATCACGCGAGACCCACGATGAGCAGCAGACCGAATTCACACTGTGGTGCATGGGCCGCGCGCCGCTGATCCTGGGCGCAAACCTGACGCGGCTCGACGACTTTACCCGCTCGCTGATTACCAATCGCGAAGTGATCGCCATTGACCAGCACGCCCGCAATTCGCACCCGATTGAGCATCTCCCTCCCGGTTTCGAAAATGCGCGTCTTTGGCTTTCAGAGACGGACACGAATCCTCGCGGCGAGTATCTTGCATTCTTCAACGTGAGTGACGCGCCAGCTACACTGCATGCCACCTGGAGACAACTCGGACTGCAAAGCGCAAAGCATTCCGCACGTGATGTCTGGACTGGTCAACGGCTCAAAACATCGAGCGAGATCAGCGTGACTCTGCCACCACACGGAAGCACCATCTACAGCCTCGGGGACTAACAGCAGCACAGGCCATGCAGAAACGATCTTCGGGTTCGCGAGGGCATCTTTGTGCCTCGCCGGATTTGTACAAGAACTAAAGTTTTCCAGGAACAGGTGCATCACCGCAGCCCCCGGGACTCGCTGTGCGAAACTAAAACGTGCCGGGAATTGGACCCGTATCTCCCGGTCAGGTTGATCGATCCATGCCTGTCTTGCGTTCTGCCTTCCTGGTTCTGTCTCGAAACCGCAGCTTGCGCCGCTTCTGCGAAAGTTCCCGGGCTGGGCAGCGGTTGTCTTCGCGTTTTGTCGCCGGTACAGAGATCTCCGATGCAATTTCAGTCACAGAAACTCTCAACAAGCAGGGCATCGCGGTTACGCTCGATTCGCTCGGCGAGAGCGTGACCTCTGAAGTCGAGGCGCACCGCGCCGCCGAAGCTTACCATCGCATACTGGATTGGATTGGATCCAGCAAGGCAAGCGCAAATATCAGCGTGAAACTCACGCAAATGGGGCTCGACCTCAGTCCGGAATTGGCCCGCAACATCGCTGAGGGGCTGGCGCATCACGCGCATGAGGCGGGAAGCTTCATGCGCATTGATATGGAGGACTCGGCCCGTACGCGCGACACGTTGGAAATTGTGCGTCGCATTCATGCGCGTGCCGAGCTACGCTCATCCGTGGGCGTCGTCATCCAGGCATACCTTTACCGCTCTGAGGCCGACATCGAACAGTTGCTTACCGAAAACATTCCCGTTCGACTGTGTAAAGGGGCATACAAGGAGCCACCAGACGTCGCCTTCCCGCGCAAAGCCGACGTGGACGCCAACTACCTGCACCTTGCACGCAAGCTGATCGAAAGCCCTGCCTATCATGCATTGGCAACGCACGACGCGGCCATCATCGAAGCTGTCAAAAAGTACGCGCGCACCCACCATGTGGATCGAAAGCACTTCGAATTCCAGATGCTTTATGGAGTGCGCCGGGACCTGCAGCGCTCACTGGCCGACCAGGGATATCCCGTCCGGGTCTACGTACCTTTTGGCAGCGATTGGTACCCCTATTTCATGCGGAGGTTGGCCGAGCGGCCGGCGAATGCTATCTTCCTGGCTCGGAATCTCTTCCGCTCGTAAGGCAACAGGGTAATCCGAGCGGAACACCTTGAATTTGACTTGCGGCACCCCGCTGCGCAGCAGTTCTCGCAGAACGGCGCCGCCTCTTCAAAAGGCACGATAATCTGCACGTTCTGCATTGCCACGGAAAAAGGCCAATCAGGGGATAGAAGGTGGTCTGCAGGAAACCTACACGTTCAGCGCGGACGAACCGATCGCTTCCACACCTGGGGCATCTCACTTCACTTTCACGATCGACCACCACTCAACCTCTTGAGTTCTGTTTCACCCAAAGCCTCACGGCATGCAAACGACCGTACTGCCACATCGGTCGTTCCCACAAGGTTCAGGCCGACGGAAAACTTACTCGAACCGACGCAAGGCGGGGAAAATCTGCTCGCAGTAAAGTAGCTTTATCGTATTCGAAATCGATCTAGGTTGCTACTGAAAAAACGGGCAGGAGTGGTCAAAAAGTACTCACTTTGCAAACCATCGGGTGATTCCAACGCTAGTTCAATCGCTGAGTCTTCTAGTTGCGTAACCGCCCGCAGCTTTGAAAGAACGGCCTGAAGGATCGATCACCCCTCTGATTTTTAGCTACTCAGCCTGGCTAACCCATCCACAGCCAGCTCTGCAATGGCCTTCGCGAGAGTCAGCGAGTTATTCAGTGACTCCGGCCTCTCCAGCCGAATGCCCAGCCCGGAGGCCACGCCGCGAAAAAGCCGATCCACGTCGTACAGGATTTCCACATGATCGCAGAGAAAGCCCACCGGCTGAAGAATCAGCGTCTTTACGCCTTCGCCTGCGATCGCCTGCAATGTTTCTTCTACCGTAGGGCCAAGCCAGGCGCCGCCGCTGGCTCCCTGGCTCTGAAAGGCAAACCACCAGCGCGGAATCTCCGGCACCCGCTCAGCAACAAGTTCCGCAGTACGCTGCGCGTCTCTGTCATAGGGATCAGCGCCCTGCCCCGGCCACAAGCGCGGGCCGGTCTCCGGCTCCGTGGCTGGCTGGATGGTTCGGAGGGGCACGCTATGCGCTGTAAAAAGCACGGGGACGGCCGAACCGGTTTCCGCGCTCAGACGCACATGCAAGGCCCGCAGCCGCTCGGCAAAGGCTTCGGCCAACAACGTGTGGTCGGCCCAGCTCTCGGTGAAATCGATGCGAATACCCGTAGCCTCGGCTGCTACGGCACGCCGGTACAATCCCACGCTGGTCCGGGAGTTTTGCGGGGCCAGACAAATCACTGCCGCTTCTTCCACGCCATCTGCGCGCATACGCCGGACCACATCGGCGATGTACGGCCGCCAGTTCCTCATTCCCACATAGACCGGCACAGGCTGTTTCCGCCTGGCAAGTTCCGCCTCAACCAGTCGCGCCTGCTCCATCGTTATCTCAGTGAGCGGACTCCGGCCGATCAACCCGTATCGATGCTGAATTTCCTCCACCACAGACTGCGGAAGAGGCCGCCCGCTGACCACGTTGCGCAGATATTCGGGAATCTGCTCTGCCGTATCCGGGGTTCCGTGCGCCAGCAGCAGGACGGCCTGTTTAGCCATGCGCCGCCTCCAGCTTGAATTCACGCACGATCCGCACCACAGCCTGTACGTTTTCTACCGGAGTGCCCGGCACAATTCCGTGCCCGAGATTAAAAATGTGACCTGGACGGCCGCCCGCAGCACGAAGAATCTGGCGCACGCGCTCTTCCAGCACTTCGTGCGGCGCAAAAAGCGTGATCGGGTCAAGATTGCCCTGCACTGCGTGACCGAGGCCAACTGCACGCCAGGCCTCGTCCAGCGGTTGGCGCCAATCCAGACCGATCACATCGGCACCAGTTGCGGCCATCTGCGGCAGCAAGCCAGCCGTTTCAACCCCGAAGTAAATCACTGGTACTCCTAACGCCTGAACGGCATGAACAAGACGGCGCGAAGCGTCGAAGGCATAATCCGCATAATCGGCCGTTCCCAGCGAACCGATCCAGCTATCGAAGATCTGAATGACGTCCGCGCCAGCCTCCACCTGCAGCCGGCAATATTCCACGAGCACGATGACGAGCTTGTCCAGTAGCGAGCGCCAGCCCGCGGCGTCGTTGTACATCATCTGTTTGGTGTGGACATAATTCCGCGAACCGCCGCCCTCGATCATGTAACTGGCCAGCGTGTAAGGCGCACCGCAAAAGCCGATGATGCCCAGGGTTCGATTGAAATGCGCCGCCACTTTCTGGATAGCGCGCGCCACGTAACCAAGCTCGCCGGCTCGATCCGTCCTCAATGCCTGAACATCTTCCGCGGTGCGGACAGGATGATGCACCACCGGCCCTTCGCCGGCCTGGAACTCGAAGTCGAGCCCCATCGGCTCCAGCGGCAAAAGCAGGTCGGCAAAAATAATCGCCGCGTCCACGCCGAGCTTTTCCGCGGCGGTGATGGTCACCTCGGCAGCAAGTTCGGGACGCTTACAAATGTCGATCAGGCTGTGATGCTTGCGAACGTCGCGATACTCCTGCATATACCGTCCGGCCTGGCGCAAAAACCACACGGGCGTGCGGTCGACGGGGCGGCGCCGGCACGCGCGAACAAAGCGGTTGCCCTCAAGCAGAGCCTCCGCCGCAGGCTGCTCCTGGTTGACTGGTTCCATGATCAGGTCAATTCTAATGGGCGGCGCTGGGTTGCATTCGTTCCCCAGTTCCCCTAAACAGGCAACCCGGCGCGCCGCCCACGAATCCATCGCGGGATGGGCCGTAGACCAAGTTCACTTCGCTATCGCGATCGCGAAGAGCTTTCCTTGGGCACCCGCACTACAGGACTGGGTTGCGCAGAAACAAAGCTAAATTCGCTTCCGCCCTGTCCACTTCTACTCCAAATGGGCTATATTGTCTCGATATCCGGTTGCCCAAAGCTCTGCGGAGCCTGAGCGATGCAATCCTTCACCGGGCTCCAGCCAGCTTTAGCTCCAAGGAATAAATGCAGTTCGCATTAAAGGTCGTATTTCGACTCAGGAGGACCGATGAAGTTTCATGACTGTATTGGACTGGTGCTGAAGAACAAGCCCGAAAACAGGATTCTGTCGATCGCGCCCGAGGAAACTGTCTATGCGGCGCTCGCCCTCATGGCGAAATACGACATAGGCGCGCTTCTCGTCCTTAACGGTGGCCGGCGCCTGGTCGGCATCCTCTCAGAGCGCGACTACGCGCGCAAAGTGTCGCTCATGGGCCACACCACCCGG
Source organism: Occallatibacter sp. (assembly GCA_035935755.1). Taxonomy (GTDB): domain Bacteria; phylum Acidobacteriota; class Terriglobia; order Terriglobales; family Acidobacteriaceae; genus Telmatobacter. The sequence continues at coordinate 105,371 of DASYWU010000034.1, forward strand.
GAAACTCAGGTACGTGAAATCATGACCGCGCCGGTCACATCCGTTAGCCCGCAGAACACCGTTGATGAATGCCTGACGTTGATGACCCAGCACCATTTCCGCCATCTGCCGGTGGTGGAACGCGGCGAAGTCGTCGGACTGGTATCCATCGGCGACCTGGTGAAATGGGTCATCTCTGGACAGGAACACGCCATCCAGGAGCTGCAAGGCTACATAACCGGTACCTATCCAGCCTGAGTGTGCGTATCGACTCTCAAGGCTGGATGAACACGGCGACGCCGTCGCGTCCGCCGGTCTGAGTATCCGGCGCTTCCCGCCCTGACGGAAACGTTTCCCAAGCCAGCAATCGGGCCATCCCACCCTGCAAATCTCGTCCCCAGCTACGCCCTCACTGCCGGCCTTCAATGGAGTCATCGCATGGTGGAGTCGTCTTGCCCGGATTCAAATCCGACTCGGCCCGAACCGTGCCATTGACAAAATTTCGAAAACCATTATTTAATTAATACATTATTTAATTATGGCTGTTCCCAATCAAATTCGGTCCAGGCGCAGCCCCGGTCGGCCGGCCCGCGATCGCGACTTTGCCGCCCGCGACGGCCTCATCGACGCCGCCACCAGCCTCTTTGCCGAAAACGGCGTTGCAGCCACCACCTTTGCCCTCATCGCCCAGCGAGCCGGCCTGACGCCGGCAATGATGCATTACTACTTCACCGACCGCGACCATCTCCTCGACGCCGTAGTGGCGGAGCGCCTGGCGCCGCTGGTCGCATCGGTTTGGGGCGACGTTGACTCAGACACACCGCCTGCGGAAATGCTGCGCGGAGTTGTGAACCGCATGCTCGACGGGATCGACCGAATGCCCTGGGTCCCCTCCACGTGGATGCGCGAAGTTCTCAACGAAGGCGGGCTGCTGCGGACGCGGATCGTGCGCTGCATTCCCTTTGAGAAAGTGCGGATAGTCACCGAAGCAATCGCCCGTGAGCAGATGAGACACGCCGCCAACGAAGATCTCGACCCTGTGCTCATGGTCTTCTCCACGCTCGGCCTGGTAATGATGCACATGGCCACCGTTCAGTTCTTCGCGGGAATCTTTCACCGCGAGCCGCCCGACAAAGATGCCATTTGCCGCCACATTACGGCGCTGCTGCTGCACGGACTCCAGCCTTCGACCGTTAACTCGACCGCATCGGCAGAAATTGCGGAAGCGGCCGAGCGCCGACTCCGCAGAGCCGCCGTTCAACACCGCAAGAAAAAGTGAGATCGGAGGATATTGTGCGATTTCACCCAACGCGAAACACACTCACTCTTCTGGGTCTGGCTAGCGCCACGTCGATCATCACTGCCTGCGCCCACCGGCAAACCAGCAGTTATCAAGGCTACGTGGAAGGACGCTTCGTCTATGTCGCCTCACCCCAAAGCGGCCGGCTTGAGCAGCTTTCCGTCACGCGCGGCGAGACGATCGCTCCCGGCCATCCTCTCTTCGCCCTCGATCGTGAACCGGAAGCCTCGGAGTTGCGCCAGGCGCAGCAAGTTTTGCACACCGCCCAATCGCGGTTAGCCGACCTGCAAACCGGAAAGCGTCCGGCGGAAGTTGACGTAACCCGCGCCCAACTGGCGCAAGCCCGCACACAGCAAAAACTGGCGAACGAAATCCTGACCAGCTACCAGGCCCAATATCGCGCCGGCGGAATTCCGCAAACGGACTTGATCAACGCACAGGGCGCAGCCGATTCCAGCGCAGCTCGGGTTCGCGAGCTCGAAGCCACGCTCGCCGTCGATGCCCTCCCTGCGCGCGAACAGCAGATCAAAGCGCAGCAGAACCAGGTCGCCGCCGATCGCGCTTCCCTCACCGACGCGGAATGGAGGTTGCAACAAAAAGGGATTTCAGCTCCGCGGCAGGGGCTAGTCTTTGACACACTCTACCGCGTAGGTGAATGGGTCTCCGCCGGCAATCCAGTGGTCGAAATGCTGCCTCCAGAAAATATCGAGCTTAGGTTTTTCATTCCCGAGCCGGTTCTGGGACACCTGAAGGTCGGACAGAATATCAGCGTGCATTGCGATGGATGCTCCTCGAATATTCCAGCAGCCATCACCTATATCTCGCCGCAATGCGAATACACGCCGCCAGTTCTTTACAGCAATCAGAACCGCGCCAAGCTGGTGTTCATGATCATCGCCAAACCACCACTGGACAAAGCGCCGATGCTCCATCCAGGGCAGCCGATCGAGGTCACTCTGCAATGAGAAGCATAGCAAATTCCGAATACACCATCGACGTGCGCGGCCTGAACAAGCACTTCGGCCCAAAGCACGTGGTCAAAGACGTGTCGCTGCGCGTGCGACGGGGCGAGATTTTCGGCTTCCTCGGCCCCAACGGCAGCGGGAAAACCACCACCATTCGCATGGTCTGCGGCTTGCTCAAGCCCGATTCCGGCACAGGAACCTGCCTGGGCTATGACATCGTGCGCGAGCGCTGGGAAATCAAGCGGCGCGCCGGATACATGACGCAGCGCTTTTCCTTCTGGGAAGATCTCACTATTGCAGAAAACCTCGATTTCGTGGCCCGTATGTATGGGATTCCTCAGCGCAGACACGCCGTCCGCACGACTCTCCAAGAGCTGGGACTCGCAGACCGCGCCGGCCAACTCGCCGGTGACTTATCCGGCGGCTGGAAGCAGCGGCTGGCGCTGGCCGCGTGCATGCTCCACAAACCTGCGCTTCTCTTACTCGACGAACCCACAGCGGGCGTCGATCCGCGCGCGCGCCGCGATTTCTGGGATGAGATCCAGATGCTCGCGGCGAACGGAATCTCGGTGCTGGTCAGCACGCACTATATGGACGAAGCCGTGCGCTGCCACAAGCTGGCCTATATCGCCTTTGGAAAACTCCTGGCGCAGGGCACGGCTCAAGAGGTGATCGAAAGCCGGCACCTCACCACCTGGGCCATCCACGGCAAACACTTGACCGAACTCCAGGAAGATCTGCGGCGCCGCCCAGGCGTCGAACAGACCGTCACCTTCGGTGATGTGTTGCACGTGAGTGGGACAGACGCGGACTTGCTTCAGAGCTCTGTGCAGAGCGCCGCGGCATCCGGCGCATGGCGCACGGAAAAGATCGCCACCAGCCTCGAAGATGTCTTTATCCACTTGATGAGCGATTCCAGCGGCAACGCCGGAGGCAAGGCATGAGCCGGCACCCCGGATTCTCGGCCGTTCGCTGGTGGAGCATCGTGCTCAAAGAGTTCACCCAGCTTCGCCGCGATCGGCTCACCTTCGCCATGATTGTCGGCATTCCGATTGTGCAGATGGCCATCTTTGGTTACGGAATCAATACCAATCCCAAGCATCTCGACACCGCCATCATCAGTGCCGATTCCAGCGACCTCACGCGCGCCTTCATCAGCGCCATGCAGGATTCGTCCTACTTCAACATCGTCGGCACGCTGCCCGACGAGGCCGCCGGACGTGATGCCCTGGCGCGCGGAAAAGTTCTGTTTGTCCTGAACATCCCCGCTGGATTCACTCGTCAGCTGCTGCGAGGCGAACACCCTGTCCTGCTGATCGAAGCCGACGCCACCGACCCCACGGCGACTGCCTATGCGCTCGCCTCTCTTAACGGCATTGTGCAATCGGTAACACAAAAGGAAATCACCGGTCCGCTGACGCTGCTGCAGGGCAAGCCCGCGCCGTTCAGCGTCACCGTTCACCAGCTCTACAATCCGGAAAACATCACGCAGTACAACGTGGTTCCAGGATTGATGGGCGTCATCCTCACTCTGACCATGGTGCTGATGACTGGTCTCGCTATTACTCGCGAACGCGAGCGCGGCACCATGGAGAATCTGCTGGCCATGCCCGCCACTCCGATCGAAGTCATGTCCGGCAAGCTCATCCCCTACATCGGCATTGGCCTGATCCAGGCCACCATCATTCTGTTGGCCGCGCGCTTCGTCTTTCAGGTTCCTTTCTTCGGCAATGTGGGCGCCGTCTATCTCTCGTCGTTGCTTTTTATCGCGGCCAATCTCACCGTGGGCATCACCTTTTCCTCACTTGCGCGCAATCAGTTGCAGGCTGTGCAACTCGGCATCTTCTACTTCCTGCCCAACATTCTCCTCTCCGGATTCATGTTCCCGTTCAAAGGCATGCCGGGATGGGCACAGGCAATTGGAAACTTGCTGCCGCTCACCTATTTCAATCGCCTCGTCCGCGGAATCCTTTTGAAGGGCAATGGATGGGCGGATTCATGGCAAAGCGTGTGGCCCCTGGCCGCGTTCACCCTCGTCCTTATGGGTGTCGCTGTCATGACCTACCGAAGGACTCTCGATTGAGGTGTGTTATGCGTCAATCGCTTCGAAAAAATCGGACTATGGCGGCGCCGATCGCACTGGTGGCTTTTTGGGTCACAGGGTGCACCGTCGGTCCTCGCTATCATCCGCCCGCTCCGCCAACCGTCAGCACGTACACTCCTGCGCCACCCGAAAAAACAGTGAACACCAACGGACCCTCCGGCACATCCCAGCACTTCGACGCATCGGCGCAACTTCCCGCGCAGTGGTGGGAACTTTTTCACTCCCCGCAACTCAATGCCATGGTGAGCGAGGCGCTGGCCAACAGTCCCTCTCTCGCTCAGGCCACCGCCAGGCTCAGCCAGGCCCAGGAAGAACTTCGCGCCCGCAGCGGCGCAACCAGATTTCCCACGGTGACCGGCAGCGCTTCGGTGGAGCAGAAGCAGGTCAATCTCGCCGCCTTCGGCGTTCCCTTCCCCAACCCGTCGCCGTTCACGCTGCTCAACGGCTCCGTCGCCATCTCTTATGCCCTCGACATCTTCGGCGGCAACCGGCGCCAGATCGAGGCTCTCCGCGCGCAGATCGATTACCAGCAGTGGCAGCTGGAAGGTGCGCGCCTCATGCTGGCGGGCAACGTCGTTTCCGCCGCCATACGCCAGGCGAAGTTACAGCAGCAGATTGAGATCACGCGGCAATTGCTCGCGGCCGAACGACAGCAGACAGCAATCATCGAACAGCGCCGCGCAGCCGGCGGTGCGACCGAACTCGAAATACACCGCCAGCAGACGGTCGTCGCGCAAACCCAAGCCACGATCCCCGCACTCCAGCAGCAACTCGACGCGGTTAACGATCAGCTCGCTGTGCTGATGGGCAAATCGCCCGCTGAAGCACAAGTGCAATCCATCTCGCTCGATTCGCTCCAGCTCCCGCAGGACTTGCCGGTGAGTCTGCCGTCATCGCTGGCGCGCCAACGGCCAGACATTCGCGCGGCGGAAGCGCTGCTGCACCGCGCAAGCGCCGAAGTGGGCGTGGCAACAGCAAATCTGTATCCGCAGATTGTGCTCTCAGGAAACGGCGGCAGCGTGGGCACCAGCTTCACCAGCGGTGGCGACATCTGGAACGTCGGCGCCGGCTTGACGCAGCCGATCTTCAATGGCGGCGCATTGCGCGCGGAAAAACGCAAAGCGATTGCCGCATATGATGAGGCCGGCAGCGCCTACAAGCAAACATTTCTGACCGCATTCCAGCAGGTTGCGGACACGCTTTACGCCATCCAGCACGATGCCGAAGCGCTTCAGGCTAGCGATCAGGCCGCCAGCGAAGCTGCTGCCGCGTACAGCATCGCTTCCGATCGTTATCGCGCCGGCGGCATCAGCCAGCTTGCTCTGCTCGATGCCGAGCGCCAGCAGTTGCAGACCGCGCTTGACCGCACAGCATCGGCGGCGTCGCGCTACGCCGACTCAGCCACTTTGTTTGAAGCGCTCGGCGGAGGATGGTGGAATCAGCCATCGAACTCCGCGCCGTCTGTTCAGGCAGAAAACGCGCCATAATCCGGAACGCACTGAGCCGCCTGTCCACAAGCACGATTAGGGTCGCACCTTTCAACTCGAAGCCAGACTCGCGCCACAATGTTAGAACACTCCCTCCCCTGCTTGACGCGTAAGTATTTGTAAACAGGGCAGTTATTTTTTGCCTCGCGTGCAAGTGTTTGAAAACGAGCGAGTTGCGGAGGATCCGTGCGCAAGTGTATGAAAAGGAGTCAGATCCGCCCTAGCGGCGGAGCGGAGCAGCCGCCCCCGATGCGCTGAAGTACACGCAGATAAAAAGCCCAGCCGAGGCTGGGCGTAGATTCGATTCTTGATTGCAATGATACGCGCTTTGATGAATTAATCGGCAAATCAGGTTTCGTTTTTGGGAATAAGCCGGTCAGGGGTGGAGTGTTTCCTGGCGCTGTTCAATCGTGCGGAAAACGTCTGGATGATTCCCTGCCTGGGCGATTGCAAGGCAGGTTTAGGTAATTTCCGGTTTGCTGGTGACTCGGGAACAGTGCTCGCATTTGATAGAATTGGCACCCATACGATATGGGGCGGGCCATTCTTCTCTTAATGCTGGGTATTTTCTGCGCAGCTCTCTCGATTGCTGCCATCTCCGTCTATGTGTTCCACGACGTTGATAAGGACCAGATTGGGCACTGGAATGAAGCGTTCGCAGGGTTATGCATGAAGTTCGTTTTGTTCACGCTGATAATCGGCGCGGGAGTTGCACTTCTGGTTTTTCTCGGGCGAAGCCTTTTTCATCTCAAGGGGTACTCTCCTCGTCTCAAATTGGCTTTTTTCCTTGGCATCAGTGTCTCGGTACTCCAATACCCATGTGAGTTCATTGGGAGGGTCCTATTTCCAAAGCTCGAAGACTTCACACTTTCCTTATATTTGCTCGTTGCAATCGTCGTCTGCGCAATCGTGATTGTCCGCAATAGCTTCAGGCAGATGAAATTCTGTCAGGCTCGTGAATGAGGTCGTGACCGTATTGTCGGCTATGCTGATCGTTCAAGAATTTTCGCTTGGGTTTTTCGGTAACCTTGAAGCCGCATTCAACTTCAAAGGGTCGGCTGAGTTATAGCGCCTTAGAGACCGGTCTGATCGCTTTTTTGCTTCGCTTTCTTCTTCGGCGCTCTCTTTGCCAGTCGTGCCACGACGGCCTGCTCGCGCAGCACTTGCTGCAGAGGGCGCGCCGGCGTCCCCCAAAGCACGGTCCCCGGTTTCAATCCCTCATTCGTGACCTTCGCGCTGGTAAATACGCCGGCCTGGCCGCCAAGAATCACGCCCGGGCCGATGTGCGCATGATCGCCAATGCCCACCTGCCCCGCAACCACGGCGCCTTTGCCCACGCTTGACGAACCGGAGATGCCGGTCAGTGCCGCCAGCACCACATCTTCGCCGATATCGCAGTTGTGGCCGATGTGCACCAGGTTGTCAATCTTCGCTCCGCGCCGGATGCGGGTCTCCTTCAGCGCGCCGCGGTCGATGGTGGTGTTTGCGCCAATATCCACGTCGTCCTCGATGGCCAGCGTTCCCTGCTGCGGAAATTGCGTGTAGGCTCCGGTCTCCTCGTCACGCACGTAGCCAAAGCCGTCCGAGCCGAGCACCGCCCCGGCATGCACCACCACGCGGTCTCCCAGGGTGGTTCCGGGATAAAGCACCGCCCGCGCATGAATGTGGCAGTGTTTGCCCACATGCACGTTGAGGCCAATCACTGCGCCCGCATCAATGCGCGAGCCAAGGCCAACCTGCGCGCCGGGCTCAATGACGGCGCAGGCGCCAATGGCCACACCAAAGCTGAGCTTCGCGTCCGGAGCAACCACGGCGGATGCGTGAATCGAGGCCGAGTGCTGGCCCTCCTTCAGCAGCTTGGCGGCCTTAGCAAACCACAGCTTCGGCTGCCCGGTTTCCACGATGTGCCGCCCGGCGGGATAAGAACCGCAAAGGC
>DASYWU010000035.1:0-64864 GCA_035935755.1 Occallatibacter sp.
AGCTGCCGAACGTGCTCCCCTCACCTGAGGCAATATAGTCCTTCATCCTGGTGGATAACTGCCGCGCAATATCCGGATAGCGGTCGAAAACGCTTGTCAGTTCGCCCGGGTCTTGCTGCAGATTGTAAAGTTGCGGTTTGTAGATGCTGAGAGGTGCTCCGGGAGAGACGTGAAATTGCTCCTGGCGGGCTTCCGGTTTCCATATCTCGCTATAGCTCCATTCTTTGGTGCGCACGGCTCCCACCCAGCCGTAGGTTTGAATCACGTCATCATGAATTCCGCGAGACTCTCCAGTCACCAGTGGCCAGACGTTGGCTCCTGTCACTCGTGAAGGAGGTTTCAACCCCAGCAGGTGCAGCAGTGTCGGCATCAAGTCAGGAATGTTGACAAAACCATCCACTTTCTTCCCGGCATGTCTGTCTCCGGGAACTCGGACCAGCAGCGGAATATGAGTCACCTGACCGCGTAATTTGTCCGGCCCTTTCAAAAACTGTCCGTGCTCGCCCAGCATGGCTCCGTGGTCTGACATGAATACCACCACTGTGTTGTCAAACAGGCCGAATTGCTCGATGGTGTCGAGTAGATTGCCTACCCAGTAATCCACGTCGTTCACGGCTCCCGCGTAGTTGGCGCGGAATCGCTGTTTTATCTCGTCCTCGATAGGTACCGTATCGTATGGGGGCTCTATAAAGCTGGGGCCCTTCGCTCCAGGAATGTACTTCTCAAGGAATCGCCGCGGCGGATCCCAGGGTTCGTGCGAATTGAACAGCTCCACATGCAGATAAAACGGGCGTTGGCCGTGATTGTCATTCAGCCACCGGATCGCGTCCTGAACGGTGATCTGGGTTATGGATTCTCCTTGCTGCCGCCAAAGGTTGCGGTTAGCCTTGTACTGACTCAAATTGCCGTGAAGACCAGGAAAGCGCGCCAGGTATTCGGGGGGAACCAGGTCGCTGACGTCGAGTAGTTCGTGTGGCGAGGTGCCGTAGTAATCCCATTCCAGACCGCGAATCCACCTCCACGTCTGGAATCCGCGTTGAAAGTTCCTGCCCGGCTTGAATTGGTGGTAAAGGCTGCTGATGAGTGCATTGACGTAGCCGGCTTCGAGCAGAGTTTCACTGAGGGTGACGTCTTCGAAATAGAGCGAATGCCACCCCGGGAGCTGCACGGCCTCACGGCTGGGAAAGTAATAGAAAGGGATGACGCGGCGTCCCGTATAGAGTGTCCGGCGAATGACGATGGTGGGCATTCCCTCCGGATAAGCGTCCTTGAAAACAACTGCCTTTTCGGCGAAGCGATCCAGGTTAGGTGTTTCGAGATCTTCGCGCCACTTAGGGCCATAACAGGCCAAATTGTCGTGGCGAAAGGTATCACTGACGATCACGATGAGGTTCAGGTTGTTGCCTTGTTGCCTGGGAGGCGGTTCGTAGTTCGAGCCCGCCTGCGGACAAGGAGAACCAGTTGGACCTGAAGCAGCCCATGCCTCTCCTGCGGATGCCCCCGCAGCAACACCAGCCATCGCTGTCTTGAGAAAGTTCCGCCGTGAACAGTTCGTTCCGCTCATTTGTCTCTCCCTGGACCTGTGTCTCTCAACACGAACCACTGTGAATGCCGGTTAGGGAGGATGCACGCCCTCAGATCAGCTCAGATCGGCCGGTAAGACTCAGCTCCTTCACAATCTTGCCCACATCCTGCGAGTGGTCGCGGTGGGCGATCAGCAGCGCATCTTCCGTATCCACGATCACCAGGTTCTCTACGCCCACCAGCGCCACGAACTTGCGTGGGCTGAAAACGTAGTTGTTGGCCGCGTCGATGGCCATGTGCCCCTCGGCATCGGAGACGTTGCCATCGCTGTCGCCGCGCAGGCGCGACTCAAGCTGATACTCATACAGCGAAGCCCAGGATCCCAGATCGTTCCAGGTGAACTCCGCCGGCAGGCAATACAGGTGCGAGATGTGCTCACCCTTGGCCGAACGCGGCTCCAGCACCGCGTAATCCACTGAGATGTTTTCGCAATTGGCGTAATTTTCGCGGAATGCTTCGTCGAACTTCGGCGTTCCATAAGCGGCAGCAATTGTCTCCAGCAGCGGCGCCGTCTCCGGCAGATGCTCGCGCACCGCGTCTGCCAGGGTGCGCGCCGACCATAGGAACATGCCTGCGTTCCAGTAGTAATTCCCCGCCGCCACAAATTCCTCCGCGCGCATCTGGTTCGGCTTCTCAATGAACCGGCGCACATGCAGCGCCCCGCCATCCTTGGTCAAGTCACCGGTTTCAATGTAGCCGTAGCCGGTTTCCGCGCGCGAGGGCTCGATGCCCATCACGATAATGTTGTCCCCCGCAGCGGCCAGGGCGATTCCTCTTTGCAGCGCTTTCAGGAAACGCGGTTCATCGGCGATGACGTGGTCCGAAGGGAAGATGCCCAGTACTGCGTCGGGGTTTTCGCGCTCGATGATAAATGCAGCCAGCCCACACGCCGGCGCGGTATTGCGCGCTACCGGTTCGCGCACGATGTGTCCTGCGGGCAGCCCCGGCAATTGATCGGCAATCTCGCCGGCGAGAAACTCGTTAGTCACGATCCATGTTTTCGCCAGCGAGGCCAGAGGCTTCAGCCTCTCCACCGTCTGCTGAATCATGGAGCGTTCCCCGTCAAGGGCCAAGACCTGCTTGGCGCGGGCGCGACGGGAGCGCGGCCAGAAACGGGTGCCGCTGCCTCCGGCAAGTATCACAGGGCGAAAATCAATCGGCTTCGGCATCGAAGAAACATCCTACCCGACAGAAGCCGACTTTGCACAGGGGCCACGGAATCCTCCAAAGGCGTTTTCCTGGAATGCCCTGCCTGGGGGTTGGTAGAATTCCTGCAACCCGCACCCGCAGTGACGGAAAGTGGCCCAAAGTGGCCCGAATCGCATTCCCGGATCAACTGCCCCGTAACTCACGTGCAAAAGGAAAAATGCAGATGCAAAATGCTCGTCAGGGCGCCTTCCACCTGTTCCGTGTAGCCAAAATCGACGTTTACCTGCACTGGACGTGGTTTGTTGTGGCTGCCATTGAGATCGAATACCTGCGGAACCGGTACTCCTCCCTCGTTTGGTGTCTGCTGGAATACCTTGCCCTCTTCCTGATTGTGCTGTTGCACGAATTTGGTCATGCGCTGGCATGCCGGCAGGTGGGCGGCAGAGCCGATCAGATCATGCTTTGGCCTCTCGGCGGCGTGGCCTATGTGAGCCCGCCCTCACGCCCGGCGGCCGTCCTCTGGAGCATTGCCGCGGGTCCCCTGGTGAATGTAGCCCTGCTGCCGCCTCTGATAGTGGGCTATTTTGCCGCCAGAGATATGGGATGGGCGCAAAGCAGGCCCGACGCCTACGAGTTCGTCTTCATGGTCCTCTTCATCGATGCCAGCTTGCTGGCTTTCAATCTGCTGCCCGTCTATCCCCTCGATGGCGGACAGATTCTCCGCTCACTTCTATGGTTTGTTCTTGGCCGCGGGCGTAGTCTTGCCGCCGCCACAATTCTGGGATTTGTAGGCGCTGCCGCATTTGTTGTCGTCGCCCTCTTGCGGGAGAACATCTGGCTGGTCGCTATCGCCGGCTACATGCTGATGAACTGCTGGAGAGGCATGAAAGGCGCGTTGGCGCTCATGAAACTGGAGAAGATGCCGCGCCGCGAAAACTTCACTTGCCCAGCCTGCGGAACAAAGCCTCCGATTGGAGCTTACTGGAAATGCTCGAATTGCGGTGGAGTTTTCGACACTTTCGCCACCCAGTCGACCTGCGGTTAATATGCTCGTTCTCCCGTCGAGCTCAGGGGATTGATTCCAATGCACGCGCCGCGTTGTTCAGCGCCTGGGTCAGGATCGCCAACTGCTCTGCGGCGACGTGCCGGTTGTGGGCGTCGATGGCTTCATTCACTCCGGGGATGACAACTGCGGAGTACCCGGTGTACTCGCCGGGCGCGAAGATCAGGTGCTTGTACCAGGGACGGTTGGGAAGTCCTGCGGGATCGAGGAAGTCGGCTTCCACTTGCCGCAACTGAGCGTTGAGCTGGGCGATGTTGCCCGCCGGCGCGCTCTCGCGCGCCAGTACCTTCTGCGCCGCGGCACCCAGACGGGCGGCTGCGGCTACGGCGGGCGCAAAATCGAGGGCAAGGTTCTCGTCCTTCGCCCTGGCCTTTGCCACGTCGAGATAGGATCCGATCTCGCGTGCATAGGTGACGTAATCGTACGGAAGGACATCGGCGTCGGCCATGCGCACGGCTTCGAGACCAAGGACGCGTGCCATCTGCTGCAGATACACAAAGTGCGGATCGGCCTCGCGCGTGAACCAGGCAAAGTCGTCGGACGCTGAATGGTACACGCCGTAAGATCCCTCGGAGCTGACATCGGTGGAGGGGACGCCGATGTGCTGCAGAAACGGGGTGTAATCCGAACCCGAGCCCAGGTCGCCAATGCGGATTTGCAGCGTGGTTGCTCCCGAATCGAGGCCGGGATGCTGCATCGAGTGACTGTGGCTCGCCACCCACTGGTCGTAGACCGAGTCGCCCTTGGGACTGGGTACATCGCGTGTCACTCCAAGGATGAACTGCTTCAGGGAAGGCACGGCCGCAGCGGCGAAATTCGAGCCGGAAACGCCGATGTCGACGTTGAAGTATGCCACTGCATGCTGAAGCACCGGCGCATATTGTTCGACCCACTCGGTGGAACCGATCAGTCCTTCCTCTTCGCCGTCCCAACTGCAAAAGAGGATGGTGCGTTTAGGACGCCAGCCGGTTTTCAGCAACGCGCCGACGCCGTGGACAGCCTCCAGCATGACAGCGGTGCCGCTGCTGGGGTCGACGGCGCCAAAGGTCCACGCATCGCGATGATTGCCCACGATTACCGGGTCATTGGCATCTTGCGACCCTTCGATTTTGCCGATCACATTCCAGATAAGGCGCCGCTCGAAATCCTGCTTCGAAACCAGATGAACGGTGACGCCGCCTGGCCCCAGGTGATAGCTGAATGGCAGCGCTCCCTGCCAGCCCTCCGGGGCGCCGGGGCCTTGGAGCGCCTGCAGAATGGGCGAAGCATCCTGATAGCTGATGGGGATGGAAACGATGTGTGGCTGGCTGCCGTCAGGTGGTTTGCGTTCCGTGTCGGGCAGATTTGGGGTGGATGCGAAGCCCGGCGTTTCCGGGTCGCCAGGATACTTGAAAAGGTATTGCACTGAGCCGCGTTGGACCGCAGTAGCCGGGCGCCATGGTCCGTTCGGCCAGACGTCACCCTTGTAGTAGCCGTCATCTTGCGGGTCGGAATAAACGAGCACGCCAACGGCGCCGCGCTGCTCCGCCAGGTAGACTTTAACGCCCCGGAAGTTGCCGCCGTAACGGCAAATCACAATTTTTCCGCGCACGTCGATGTGCTTGGCGGTAAGCTCCTGGAAGTCCTGCAGACGTCCGTAGTTGGCGTAGACAACCTGAGCCGTTACATCACCCGACGCCGATGAGGCATTGTAGGGCATGATGATGCGCGGATCATCGCTGTAAGGATCGCCCTTAACGTGCGCGCGCGTTGGGCCGGCGAGGAGCCGATGACCGGACGCGTCCCAGGCTTCCACGCGTTCTTCCTTCGGCCAATCGATGAGGACGCGGTAGGGAACGATCTCGGTGTCCAGCCCGGCGGCGCGAAACTCCCTGGCAACATAAAGGGCGGTGTCGTGATCTTCAGGCGTACCGGCAACGTGCGGCGCCGCAGTTAGAACCCTGAGCTCGTTGCCCGCCTGTTTGGCGCTGGGTGCGGCAAGAAACTCGTTTTCGATGCGGGCCTCGGTTGAGAAATCCGCAAAACCGGGAACCTTCTGGTCCGGAGATGCCTGTGCCTGCAGTAGCGTGGAGAGCGACGCCGGCAGCACAAGGAACGAAGCAGCTACTGCGAGCGCTTTGCGCACAATCATCCGGAAGGCACTCCTCGAGTGCAGAAATGGCAGGCCACCTTGTGCGCAATAACACGAGAGCGCACGGCGCGCCGCAATACGTCACAGATTACACCCACACGCCGACAGCCTTGGCGCCGGTTCGTGTCCATGGCCGTTCGCGCAGCGCCCTAGGACGCCGGCGCGGGCGCCTCGGCAGGAACGGGCTGCGTGCAATGCGCGCAGCGCGTGGCGGCCATGGGAATCTCGCTCAGGCATTGTGGGCAGGGGCGGGTGCTCGGCGGCGCCGCAGGGGGCTGCTTTTTGAATTTTTTCATCAGCGCATTGATGGGTAAGACCAGGAAGAAGTACACCGACGCGGCGATGATTAGGAAGGATATGACGGCATTGATCAGATCGCCGATTGTAAAAACGGCGCCGTGCACATGAACCACGAGGTTGTGAAAATCCGGCTTGCCGCCGGCTGCGGAAATCAGCGGGGTAATAATGCTGCTGACGAAAGCCTTGACGATGTCGTTGAAGGCCGTGCCCATGACCACAGCGACGGCAAGGTCCACGACGTTTCCGCGCAGAATGAAATCCCGGAATCCTTTGAGCATGCTTCCTCCCTTGCGATTCAGCCTGCGATGACGCGTGTTGGACGCACTCCGCGGCTCGAGCTTTGACCTATCCTACATCGGCTCATGGATTGCGGAAAGGTCTTGCAACTCAGAGACTTGGATTTGGCGTCTGGAGGCTACGCTTCTATGGATAAAAGGTGAGAAAGACGGTGAGCACGAGGATCATAAGTTCGGAATAGAGCAGGAGCACCACCCCGGCGTGGTAGAAGCACCACTTCCGGCGGATGCAGCGGGCGGTCTCGCCCAATCCCCAGCAGGCGGCCAGCATGGTGAGAGCCTGCCAGCGCGAACCGTGCAGGTTGGCAATATGAGGAAAGCCGGCGAGAAGCAGGCTGGCCGCAAACGCGCATAACGCCAGGCCGACGCCTCGCACGAGACATTTTTGCCGCAATTGGAAAAGGGGAAGCCGCACAACCTCAACCAACACTTTACGCCATCGGCGAACCTGCGGGCCCAGAAAGTTCAGCCCCTTCTAAGGCGGAGGCTACTCCTTGAGATGACCCGCACCGGGAGATGTTGCAGCCCCGGGGTTATTGTTATTGACCTCGTAATAAGCCTGGATTATCGCCGGAAGTAACAGTGCATTCGCGCACAATCTCCAAGCTGCCAAAGTCCAGAAGCGGCGATGCCGTTTGCATCAGACGGCCATTTCAATCTTCCTGAGCGAATCGGTATATGGAGGCCGCAAGATCCCGCGTTCGGTCACAATCGCGGTAATCAGCCTTGCGGGCGTGACATCGAAAGCGGGATTGCAGACATCCACGCCATTCGGTGTCAACTGCTTGCCGCCGTGATGGGTCACCTCGATGGCGGGCCGCTCCTCAATCGGTATGGCATCGCCTGTCGGCGTGGCCAGATCGATGGTGGACCAAGGCGCGGCTACGTAGAACGGAATGTGATGCTCTTTGGCCAGAATAGCGACGTTATATGTGCCGATCTTGTTGGCAGTGTCGCCGTTGGCGGCGATCCGATCCGCTCCCACGACCACTGCCCGGATGCGTCCGGCGCGCATGAGGCTGGCGGCCATGTTGTCACAAATCACGGTGGTGGGAATGCCGTCGGCCATCAACTCCCATGCTGTAAGCCGCGCGCCTTGCAGGAAGGGCCGCGTCTCGTCAGCGTAAACATGGATACCCTTGCCCTGCTCTACGGCGGAGCGAATCACGCCGAGAGCGGTTCCGTAACCGCACGTGGCCAGCGCTCCGGCATTGCAGTGCGTAAGCACGCCGCCTTCGTCGGGCAGGAGCTCGCCGCCGAAAGCTCCCATTGCTTTGCACGCGGCGATGTCCTCCTCGTACATGGCGTGCGCTTCAGTCAGCAGGCGTCGCCTGATCTCATCCATAGAGGCGCCCGAGGCGCGAAGCCTGGCGAACAGTCCCTTCATGCGGTCGATGGCCCAGAAGAGGTTCACGGCCGTGGGCCGGGTGGAGGCGAGGCGCGCACAGATGCGGTCGAACTCGGGCGCGAAGTCGTCGGGCGTTTTGGCCTGTGATCCCCTGGCGCCGAGGGCGACGCCATACGCGGCGGAGACGCCGATCGCCGGGGCGCCGCGCACCACCATGGTCACAATGACGTCGGCGACCTGCTCATAGGTGGTGGCGAGCACGTAGCTTTCTTCCAGGGGAAGCCTGGTTTGGTCGAGGAAGCGAACGCCTTCGTCGGTCCAGGTGAGAGTAGGAATCATGCAAGTTCAGTGTAAACGGCGATAAAGCATAGGGTGCAGCAGATGAAAACATTTTCAGATTCCACTGGACGCCGCTTCCCCCTAATGCGTAGAGTGGTTGCGATCCCATTCCGGGCGATTGCGATCGCGCCGGGCACAACCTCCGCCGCTTGCTGCCAGGGCCGCAGTTGAGGGCGGGCAGCGAAATGCGCGGAGCGGGCGGCGTCTCTTTTTGAAAGGAAGCGAGGCACCTGTTTTTATGGCTACTCGATCGAATGGCGCGGCTGCTGCGAGCGCCCCGAGCTACCTGATTCCGTTCATCACCGTGACGGCCCTTTTCGGTTTTTTCGGGTTCCTCACCAACATGAACAGCAACCTGTCGCCCAAGCTGGAAGATCTTTTCCATCTCAGCCACGCCTGGGCGAACATGGTGGACGCATCGTGGTTCTTTGCTTATCTGATCTTTTCGATTCCCAGCGCCAAGCTGATTGAGGCGGTGGGCTACAAGCGCACCATGGTGATTTCTCTCTTCGTGATGACGGTAGGCGCCCTACTCTTTGTGCCGGCGGCGAATTCCGTCAGCTTCCCGCTGTTTCTGACGGCGAGTTTTGTGCTGGCTACCGGCGTCACGGCGCTGCAGACCTCAGCCAATCCGTACGTTTCGATTCTGGGATCTGAGAGTACGGCGCCGGCTCGCCTGACGCTTGCCCAGGCATTCAACTCCCTGGGCGCGGCGATCGCTCCGTATGTCGTCGTTTACTTCATTTTGGGAGGTTCGGCCAAAACCGCCACCGCCGCGAGCACCGCACACACGGTAGTCGGACCTTATGTGGCCATTGCCGTTGCTCTGCTGATCCTGGGCCTGGGAATTATGTTCATGCACCTGCCTGCGATTACGGCGGCGAGCGATATCCGTCCCGCGAAACCCGACGAACCCCAGGAAGCTCCGGCCATTGCGAAGCCTGACGAACCGCTCAAGAGGCCCAGCATCTGGACTTATTCGCATACCGTGCTGGGCATGGTGGGCATCTTCTTCTACGTCGGCATCGAGATTGCGCTGGCCACCAACGCCATCAAGTACTTCAACTCGGAAGGCATTTTCAACGCTGGACTGATCGCGCTGATGGCATTCTTGTATTACGCTCTGATTGGACTCGGCCGTTTTATCGGCACAGTCCTGATGCGCTGGATCAAAGCCCAGGTCCTGCTCTCATTTCTCGGCTTCTTCGGAATTGTGCTGCTGCTGATTTCGATGTTCTCGCACGGATCCGTAGCAGCATGGAGCCTGGTCCTCTGCGGATTGGCGAACTCCATCATGTATCCGACGATCTTTGCCCTGGGAATTGCCGAGCTGGGCCCGCTGACCAGCGCCGGCTCGGGCGTGATCACCATCGGCAACGTGGGTGGCGCGGTGATTCCGCTGCTGTTTGGCTGGGCCGCAGACAAGCTTGGATTCAGCTACGCATTCATCGTGCCGATGCTCTGCTACCTTTACATTTCCTATTACGGAATAACAGGCTACAGGCCGCGGCGCAGGGCCATCGCGTAGACGTAGCGCCGGGAGAGTGAGTCAGAAGGAGAGGGGCCGTTGGTCCTGGAGTGGAGATACCAGGTCTTAGCGGCCCGCCGAAGCGGACCGCAAGACAAGGCGACTTCTAGTTGGACGACATGGGAACACTGGCATCGGACCGCGTGAATTTTGCGCCGATGATCACAGGTGGGGTATTGACGTTTCCGGGCAGCGTGACCTGGGGATCGATATCCACCGCCCTGACGGTCAGGTTCTGAAAGCTGGGGAAGATCTCGAAGGTCATATTCGCGTATCCAGGCGACTGCAACACCATGGTGCCGGTGCAATTGGCGTTGACCACGTACCATCCGGTCACCGTTCTGGAGGCGATCCGGCCATTGATGCTCACCGTGTCCGATGCTGATATCAGGTCGGAGCTCGACGGAGCTCCGGCAATCGTCCCTGCGGCAGGAGCGGGAGTGAACAGTATGGATCCGGTGATTACGAGTGGAATATAGCCGCCGAACATCTGAGTGGAGGGCGTGTTGGCAGGCGCGATGGTCCAGCCACTTGCGTCGTAAGAGTAAGAATAACCTGTGCTGTTAAGGCTTGCGTTGCTGCAAGTAACCGCGGGGCCCGGGGTCAAGCCCTCGCCGTTGAAGCCGATGAGCAGACCGGTGTTGGTATTCATCAGCTCGACGCGGTATGTGTCGTTAGAGGCGATCAGCTTGTACGTGAATGGCAACGTCAGCCCACGGAGGTTGCCTGCGCCCGACATCGAACCGGTGCACGCTCCTGTGCTCGTATCGGGCGACAACGTGTAGGTTCCCTGGATTACGACATCCTGATAGAGGCCCATGTTGGCGATGGCCAAGGTCTCCTTGTAAGTAAAGGCGCTGCCGGATGTGAACGTCAGCGTTCCTCCGCCGGCGTTCGGCTCGAGACCCGAGCCTGTTGGCACCGGTGCACCCAGACCCGCGAAGTACTGGGGATAATTAATCAGGCCGCTAAAGCTGTTCACGTAGACGTGACTCGCAAGTATGTTGTTGCAGGGGTTCACGACCGCCGCCATCGCGGAGACAGGCAACAGCAGACCCAAGGCAAGAAGTGGTAACGCAAGTTTCAATTTCCTAGACACAAAATACTCCCTTCATCGAACTGCTTCATTTCCTGGTGCTGGAGCATGATGCGACCCCGGCGACGGTGGCAAGAACGGAAGAACACAATGCTTACTCGCTTCCGATGTGGATGCGTGGACTCAATTCAAGTCATGGCTTTCAGTCAGAAGACACCGGATCCTGTCATGCGGCGCGTGCCCTGCGACAAGATGCGCCTTTGGGGAGGAAATCCGATGCGCTAACTGGTGCTGATCTTAGCACTACCAAAGAGAAGAGAGTAATGGCTATAGTCATCCCGTACCCAGTGATTGGTAACTGATTGTGAGTTACTAAAGCGGAATCTGATGCACGCCCTGGGGCGACTTTTCGGGGAAGCAAGAGTGAGGACTGAATTAGAGCGTGTGACCAGGAGGAAGATACAACTCTGCGAGTTAAGCTGGTTGGCTTGTCAGCTCCGGGGGCTCTTCGCCGGGATTCCGGAGCCAGCCTGCAGAATCACTCGCCAAGGCCTGAGAAAGCAGATCCGGAGATCGTCTGGAAATGCTGTTCGCAACTGCCTGGTTGCGGCCATATCCGCGATGCCCGCGAGCAAGTGCGTCCTTGCGGCAACGACGGCGCGGCGGCCAGCTTCGCTGCTTCCATCGTTGCGGCCGGGGAGTCTATGGGAGCAGGGAAATGATGAGGTTGAGCTTGTGCCGGGACGGAGCCCGTCCTGATACACTGCTTTTTTAGACAGACGAGGATTGTTCCGGCCGGCTGCTGCGCGCTCGCAGGCCTTAAATGTAACCTTTTCTGAAGATTGGGAAAGACCGTTCCGCAGATTGTAGGGGCGGGACGGGGAGGATTCATGCGGCGGTTTTTGACGCTTGTTGTTATGTTCGGGCTGGCGGTTCCGGCCGGCCTTACTTTCTCCGGCTGTACCCGAAACCCGGCGGCAAAATATTGTCCTGTAACCTCAGGCTATGGCGAGCCGATCACTGCGGTGACATCGATCATCCTGCAGCCCCAGGTCGGGGGCATTTCGCTCGCCTATGGGCAGACGCGGCAGGCGTCCGCGCCTTCGGCTTATACCTGCACCGGCTCTGGAGCTTCGGTAGGCGCCAACTCCTATTCCTACGGCACCACCAACAATCAGTTGGTCGACATCTCGCCTTCGGGAAACATCTGCGCCGGGACCTGGAATCGCAATTCGGGCGGCGGCATTCCTGACTACACCATCTGCAATTTCCCCAATCCGGCGCCCACGACCAAGGGATTGCCTTACAGTGTTGCCTACATCACCGCTTCGGCCGACGCCGTGACTTCAAACCCGGTTGCGGTATATGTTCATGCGCCGGTCACCTCAGTATCGCTGGTGGGGCCGCAAAGTTGCCTGTCGCAGACGGACACGGCGCAACTGGATGCGCAGGCTTGCTACACGGCAGCGGACGGGAAACAGCATCTGCTTTGCGCGCCCAGTTCGGTGACCACGTCCGCCTCGCCCAGCCTGGCCTGCCCGGTGACGTCGGGGATGAATCTGTCGCAGGTTCCCAGCTGCGAATCGGCGATCGGGGTGATGAGCTTTAACGTTGGCACAGCCTCCGTGGCCAAAATCAACAGCACAAATAACCAGATCACCGCCCTGAATCCGGGTACGACAGCCATCACGGCCTCCATTGCGGGATCGGGCTCGTCGGCGGGGTATTTCAGCACCTGCCCGCCGAAGTCCATCAATGTGACCCTGCCCAACGGCGCGACCAGCGGCACCATCACCCAGGGTGTGCAGCAGAACCTGACCACATCGGTCGTCGATACCAATGGGAACACGATTACGGGCCTGACGCTCGATTATCAATCGACCAACCCGATTGACATCACGACCAGCACCAGCGGAGCGGTATCGACGCGGTTTCCGGGCGTGGCTTCGATCACGGCAATCTGCCAGCCGCCTTCGTGCAATCCATCGCCGATTAACGAGATCGGGCTGGAAAGCACGGGATTGCCCATTTCCTCCGGTCCTGTCACTGTGACCACGCCGGGAACAACCAGCAACTACGTCTATTTTGCATCGCCGGGAAATTCGCAATACTTTGTGCAATACGCGATGGTGACCAACACGCTGAGTTCGACCGTGCGCATACCCTATGTGCCCAACTCCGCGGTAATGGACGCGCAGGGCACCAGCCTCTATTTCGGGTCGCTGCGCGAGCTAATGATCTATAACACTCTCACTGGCTCTTTGACCAAGCAGGACACCAGCGTGCCCGGTGTAGTGCTGGCAATCTCGCCAAACAACGCGCAGGTGCTGGTCAACGACCAGATCCGGCAACTGTTCTACCTGTACAGCGTCACCGGTGGCAGCTCCACGAGCTTTGGCGGCATGGGCGTGGCGGCGCAATGGACGCCGGATTCGCAGACGCTCTACATCGTGGACAGCGCATCGGCTAACAACCCGGCGCAGGGCATCACCGGGCATACCAATGCGCTCTATATCTACAACATCTACACCGGCTGGAGCACCTACAGCCTGAACGCAACCGGCGGCTCGACGAACGTGGCCATCACAGTGCCCAGCGTGGGCGCATATATGAGCGGGAGCCAGACGGTGGCGCACACCTGGTGTCCTTCGGGCACGGTGGGCAACGCGTCGAGCATCACGTTCTACCCGCAGGGCGATTCGATCGACGCACAGACCAACGTGCTGGCTGCGACCACCGGCGGCAAGCACATCCTGGGTGCGGGATTGGCCGGCGGAGCGGTGACGCTTTATGACACCGGGGTGACCATCCCCGCCACGGCTTGTACTGTGAATACGTCCGGATCGACGCAGACCATGCAGCCGCTGCTGATCAATCACGATCCGGTGCAGAGCCTGCCGGTGAGCATCAGCGCCACCGCGCTGAACGGGATCGTGGCGTCGCCGGTTTCCGATCTTGCATTCCTGCTCTACAACGGGGCCACGACCGGCGCGCAACTGCCTTACTATTTGCCAACCACGCCAGGATCGGCGGGGTCACTGAGCTACGTGCCGCTGAGTGGTAACTCTTTGATCACCGCGCCGCTTGCGGGAGCCTTCAGTCCCGACGAAAACACGTTCTTCGTCTCCACGGCCGGCGACGACAAGGTCCACATCATCAGTATCCCCAAGAACGTGACCACGGCCAATCCGCCGACCGATACGCAGCAGATCAGCCCCAATCTGCCCGCGTGCACGCCGGTTTCGGCGGGCGGCGTGGATGCCGACTGCACCTACACGGGGACCTCGACCACGGTGCCGGCGACGGTAATCACGGTGGTGCCGAGGGCGACGACGTAAGGATCGGGCAAGCCAGCGGAGAGGGCCGGCCATGCGCCGGCTCTTTTCGCTCAATGCCGCAGGATAGAATCGATTCATGATTAAGGGGATTTCCTTTCTGCGTGCGGCGGGAAGCGCGGGCGCATACGAGCGTCTGTCGGCGTTCTTCTCGGCGCTCGGCTTTGAGCCGGGCAAGGGATGGCAGGAAGGCGATTCGCGCGGAGCGTCGTTTCTGGCGCCGCTGGGCAATCTCGAATTTGTCGATGGGCGCTTTGCCGCGCCGGCCGACGTGCTGGTGGAAGTGACTGCTCTCGATGCGGTACACCAGGCCGCGCAAGAATGGCTGCGGGCGAACGGCGGCGACGAAGCCGCGGCGCGAGTTTCGCCGGTCACGGATACTCATTGGAAATCGCGCATCTTTACGGTCGAGCCGGAGCCCGGCTTCGTGTTTGCCTTTTGGGCCTGGAGCGATCCAGTGAAAGGCAAACCGGTCGCCTTCGAGGGCGATCTCTCCGCGGCGGGAATGAAATTTGCCATTGTGGTTTCGCGCTGGAACGCGGTGATTACGGAGCGGCTGCTGCAAGGCGCGCTGGACGCGTTGCTGCGGAGCGGAGCTAAGCGGACTGACATAGAAGTAGTCCGCGTGCCGGGAGCATGGGAGATTCCCGCAGCGGCGCGGACGATTGCGAATCTTGGCCGCGTGGACGCAATCATTCCTCTGGGCGTGCTGCTGCGCGGAGAGACGGCGCATTACGAGGCGATCTACAACGAAGTGGCGCGGGGCATCGGTCAGTCGCAACAGGAGACGGGGATTCCGCACAGCTTTGGCGTGCTGACCTGCGAATCGCTGGAGCAGGCGCTGGACCGCGCCGGCATCAAGGCAGGGAACAAAGGGTTCGAGGCCGCGGCGGCTGCCATTGAGATGGTGAGCCTGCGCCACAAACTTGCCGCGACAGGCGGCGCCGCTTGAGCCCGGGACAACACCACAGTTCAGGACATGCTTCCGGCCGACGCAAATCGCGCGAGCTGGCAATGCAGATGCTTTTTCAATCGGATATGGGCCGGCAGACCGCCGACGAGGTGCGCGCCACCTTCTGGAAATCGGGCGTGGAGGCGGACACGGAGGTGCGCGGATTCGCCGAAGACCTCTTTCGCGCGGCCATGTCGCATCGCGAGCAGATCGACAAGCTGATCGTGGAGCACGCGCGCAACTGGCGGCTGGAACGCATGTCGGGCGTGGACCGCAGCCTGCTGCGCATGGCGGTAGGCGAGATGTTGGCGTTCAAGGGCACGCCGTTCCCGATCGTGATCAATGAGGCGCTGGAGATCGGACGGCGCTACTCTGGCCCGGAGTCGATCAATTTTCTGAATGGGGTGCTGGATTCGATTGCGCGAAGCTTCTTGCCGAAGTGAGTCGGCAAGTCAGCAATATAGCGAGTCAGCTCAGTCCCAGGTGTCAAAGACGGACTTGGGGCATCCGACGGAAAATCAGCGGCCTTCAAGGCGTCCGATTCTTACCTCATCGCTCCTTGCCAGTTCGAGCAGGGTTGAAAACCCGGTCATCAGGTCATCCGTCCTGCTTCCCATCTTTGATACGGCGCCGGTGAGTTGCGCCAGGTCCGCAGTAAGAACCTCCATGTTTCCGGTCAATGCTTGATGCCGCTCTGGAAGCCGGTCAAGCAGTTCATCAATTGTCATTCCTTCTCCCCGCGGAAGATACCGCCGGTGCTTAAAGCAACGTTAGTGCATTGCTGGCGCAGACGATCTCAGGCGGCGAGGCTGAGGCCGAGGCGGCGTGCGCGACGGAGCGTGCGCGGTGAGAGTTGCTGGTACGGCGCTTGTGCGACGAGGCCTATCCACAACCGGCCAACGGGCTTCGCGCCCAGCATGGAAGCGGTAATGCGCAGAGCGCGGGCTGCTCCGGTGGCAAACGGGATGAGAAAGCCGGGCATAGCTGCGGAGGCCACCAGGACGGCTTTGCGAGGACGCTTTTTGGAGCGGATGACGGGCGCATTCTGACCCCACGGCCAGTAGGCCGCGCCGATCAGCCGCTCCAAGAAGCGCCGGAAGACGGCGGTGGCGTTGTAGTAATTAACCGGCGAAGCGAGCACGACCGCATCTGCCGCTTCAATTTCCTCGAGGATGTCTACCAGGTCGTCTTCCTGGGCGCATTCGCCCCAGGTTTCGCCCGACTCCTGTGTGCATTGGCGGCAGTTTCGGCAGAATTCGATGTGCTGCTCGGTGAGACGAATGACGTGTGTTTCCGCGCCGTTCTCGCGTGCGGCTTCCAGGATCGTGTTTACGGCGGTGTCGATGACGCCTCCGCGGCGGTAGCTGCCCACCACGGCGACGATATGTTTAACCATGCCGCCTCCCATCTTCCGAATTGAGGGTGACATGGATGGGGAATGGGCGCTGTGATGGCATTCACGCCAGAGCTTCGTCTTGTGTTGTGAGATCCGGGCCGGAAACACGTCAACAGGACCGAAACCGTGGCTGAAGCCGGCGTGGTCAAGCCGCCTCAACCTCCCCGGCCCCGCAGGATTGTAAACCTAAGTGTATCTTCGCGGTCCGCAATTGACGCGATTCAAAACTGCACTCCTGATATTCTGGAGAGGTGAATTCCCACTGGCGCAATCGTGGAGTAGCCGCTATATCTCTGCTCGTTTTAGGGTCTGTCTTTGCCTGTCACAGGGGAGAACAGGCCGTGGAGGGCGTGGCGAAAAGCGCTGTAAATGCCGAGCATCGGGCACAGGTGACGGCCACGGAGCGGGAAAAAGAACGAGCCGAGCTGGACCAGATTCCCGTACCGACCAAAAGCATGTACGTGGATGTGCACGACCCCAGCCAGTGGCAGAATCCGTTTCTGACGGTCGACGCGGATATGCTCGACCTGCGCATCGAGCTTGCCGATCAGCCGCTGGGAAGCTTTGCTGAGGGCTCCATGCTGCGGCCGCCGGGCGCGCGCCGGCAGGAGATGCAGGTGCGAATGTCGGACCTGGGCAAAGCCGTCTCGGCCATTCCTTCCGGTGCGTGGCACTACGGGCGGGTGATCGCAGTGGCGGAGTCGCCCGAGGCCAGCCGCAAAGACCGGGCGCAGATCCGGCGCAATCTGGAAGGCGTAATCAATCAATTAAATGACCTGGGCGTGGTGGTGGAAGAGTGGCCAGCGCGATAAAAGATCAATTACCCAATCGCTATTTCCCTGGATTCTTCTCGCGTATCGACGTAGTGGGGGTAAATTAAAATGGTCGGCCTCGCGACGATCTCGAATCGTATCAGGAAGTACCCTTATTGGGCGCGTCGTTCGGACGTAATAACGATAGTGGGTGTGCTGGTCTTTATCGTCTGCACATCGCCTCATCGCCTGACGGTCATCGACGTGGTTGTGGTGACCGCGCTCTTTCTTGTCGCTTTCCTGCAGCATCGCGGCCGCCCCTACTGGTTTCTGTGGGGGATCGTGGGCGGCGCGGTGCTGGTTGATTTTCTCGGTAGGTGGCATCTGTTTCTGGTTCGCTGAGAGTTTCCTCCCGCGAACCTACCTTCCCGTTTGAGACTTCATCGGTGATCACAGCGTACCGCGGCTCTGACGCGATACGATTCCAGTGTGAGCAATCCGCAATTTTTTGTTTTCGATAACCTGCCGCGGCTGGAGCACGAGCGATTTGCCGCGCATCGCGAGCTGGAAGCGCGCCTGAAAAAAGTTGTGCGCGGCGAAGTGCGCTTCGACAGGGGATCGCGCGCCCTTTACGCCGCGGATGCCTCGAATTACCGTCAGCTTCCGGTGGGCGTGGTGTTGCCGCGCGATGCAGCGGACGTGGAAGTGGCGCTGGCCGAGTGCCGTGCCGAAGGCGCGGCGGTGCTGGCGCGAGGCGGAGGAACCAGCCTCGCAGGCCAGTGCGCGAATGTAGCCGTGGTCTTCGACTACTCGCAATACATGAATGCGATCGAGTCCATTGATCCGGACGCCAAGCTGGCGTGCGTGCAACCAGGCGTGGTGCTCGACCGACTGCGCGATGCGGCGGAAGTCTATCACCTGACGTATGGTCCCGATCCGGCGACGCATAGCCGCTGCACGCTGGGCGGCATGATCGGCAACAACAGTTGCGGCGTGCACGGTCTGCTGGCCGGCAAAGTTGTCGACAATGTCGAGTCGCTGGACGTGGTGCTCTACGACGGCACGCGCATGACGGTGGGGCGGACGACTCCAGACCAGCGCGAGGCGCTGATTCGCGGCGGCGGGCGCGTGGGTGAAATCTACGCCGGTCTGGTGCGAATTCGCGACAAGTATGCCGCGCTGATACGCGAGAAATATCCCCGCATTCCGCGGCGCGTTTCCGGATACAACCTCGACGAGCTGGTCGACGATAGCGGATTCAATGTGGCGCGCGCGCTAGTGGGATCGGAAGGAACCTGCGCCAACATTCTTTCGGCCACATTGAACCTTGCCGCAAGCCCACCGTATCGCGTGCTCGTCGTGCTGGGATTTGCAGATGCATTTCTGGCGGCCGACGCGGTTATGCGCACGCTGGAGCATGGGCCCATTGGTCTCGAGGGTTTCGATGCGCTGCTAGTGAGCTTCATGCGCCGCAAGGGTATCAACCTCCGCGATATCCCTCTGCTCCCCGACGCCGGAGGCTTTTTGCTGGTGGAAATGGGCGCGTGGAACGCCGAGGAGGCGCAGGCAAAAGGGGAAAAACTGGCGCGTGAGGCTCCCGCGTGGCCTGGTGCGCCGACGGCGACAATCTACTCGACGGAAGATGCTGCGCGGATCTGGCATATTCGCGATTCGGCGCTCGCCGGGAATGTTTTTATTCCCGGAGAACCGAATGGGCTTGAGGGCTGGGAAGACGCCGCTGTGCAGCCGGAAAAAATGGGAGACTACCTGCGTGGCCTGACGGCGCTGATGACGGAATTTGGTTATCGCAGCCCCATCTGGGGACACTTCGGCCAGGGTTGCGCGCATCTGCGCATCAACTTCGATCTGCGCAGCGAGCCAGGATTGCGCAAATACCGCGAATTCATCGAGCGTGCGGCGGATCTTGCCCTGAGCTTCGGCGGCTCGCTGAGCGGAGAACACGGAGACGGCCAGTCGCGCGCGGCCCTGCTGCCGAAGATGTTCGGGCCGGAACTGGTCGAGGCGTTCCGCGAATTCAAGAAGCTCTGGGATCCGGATAATCGGATGAATCCAGGCAAGCTGTCGGACGCCGCACGTGTCTACGACCCGATTGAGAACATCCGGCATTATCTGGAAACGCCTGACCATCACCCCGGCACGCACGAACCGCGGAAGCATTTTGCGTTCGCCGCGGATCACGGCTCGCTGGAAGAAGCAGCCGAGCGCTGCGTTGGCGTCGGTACCTGCCGCAACACCAAGGGCGGCGTCATGTGTCCCAGCTACCGGGCCACGCGCGAAGAGAAGCACTCGACGCGCGGACGGGCGCGGCTGCTTTGGGAAATGACGGCCGGCGCACTGCGCGAAGAGGGCTTCAAGAGCGAGGCCGTACACGGCGCGCTTTCGTTATGCCTGAGCTGCAAGGCCTGCAAGACGGAGTGCCCCGTGCAGGTGGACATCGCCGAATACAAGGCCGAGTTTCTCGCGCAGTATTACAAGGGCCGCTTGCATCCGCTGCATCATTACGCGTTCGCATTTGCCGACCGGCTGGCGAAATGGGGATCGATAGCGCCGTGGCTTACCAACGCCATGCTCACCGGCTCCGCGACAGGCGCTCTGGTGAAGCGCATTGCCGGGATCGCGACAGAGCGCAAGATGCCGCGCCTGGCAAAACAGAGCTTTCAGAAGCAATTCGCCGCTAAATACGGAAAGAGTACGGGAGCTTCAGGTTGCGATGCGGAGACGCAGGTGGTGCTGTGGCCGGATACCTGGAACAACTACTACCACCCGGGAACGCTGGCCGCCGCGGAGACGGTTCTTATGCAGGCGGGCTTTCAGGCAGACGTGCCGCAGGGGCACATCTGCTGTGGCCGTCCGCTCTACGATTTCGGCTTCCTGGGCGCAGCGCGGAAGTACCTGGCGCGGGTGCTGGACCTCATGGGGCCGCAGATCGAAGCTAGCCGGCCAATCATTTTTCTGGAGCCGAGTTGCGCCAGCGTATTCAAGGATGAGTTGCTGGAGCTGTTCCCTGAAGACGACCGCGCAAAGAGGTTGAGCGGGCAAGTATGGCTGCTGGCGGACTGGCTCGCCGCAAAGGCTCCGGGCGCCTTTGCCGGGCGGCTCGACGGGGCGCAGGTACTCATCCATGGGCATTGTCACCACAAGGCGGATTTCGGAGGGCCAGGGGGCGAAATCGCGGTACTGCGCGAGGCGGGGGCGCAGGTGCAGCCGATCGAAGCCGGCTGCTGCGGCATGGCAGGACCGTTCGGGTTCGAGGCAGAGAAGTTCGCCATTTCCAAGGCCATCGCCGAGGAGGGGTTGCTGCCCGTGGTGCGGTCCGCCGGTCCGATGACAATCGTCGTGGCTGATGGCTTCAGTTGCCGGGAGCAGATCGAACAGCTTGGAGGCCGCGAGGCGATGCACTTTGCCGAGGTGCTGGCGCACGCCTGCGGGTGCGGCGGCTGACCTCGAATACGATACCCCTTGTGACGGCGGCCGTTGCACAGCCCGGGATTTGCGAGTAACCTTCCGATAAAGCTCGAACCCGGTCCTCGGGGTACGCTTGTCCGGAAGGGAAAAAACAGTTGGTAACCGTGCAGATTCGGGGTTATGAGCGACAATAGATGTGTGACTGCGGATAAGGCTTGCGGGACGACTGGCGGTCTGGCCTTCGCGTCTTATATGCGGTCGAGGTGAATTGAAGGATCGATGCCGGCTGACGCCATCGTTGCTTATCCTCTTCGACGCGAGATGGGGGAAGGCGTGCCGGCGGTTTGAAGACGTCCTGGTCATTTTTTGAGTTCACTGAGAGGAGAGAAATCATGGCAGACGAATCAAAAAGCTATGGACTTGCCTGGTTCCTGGCTGGATTAGGTGTGGGCGCGCTGGTGGGAATTCTTTATGCTCCCAAGAGCGGCCGGGAAACGCGCGAGGACCTTGCCAACAGCGCTCGCGAAGGTGGCGAATATCTCCGCAACCGTACCCGGCAGGCCGCCGAGCAGATGGGCGATTTGGTCGATCGCGGCCGGGAGCAGGTGAACCAATACGTGGAACGTGGCCGTGAAGTCGTGGACCGTGGGCGCGCCCAGTGGGAAGACTTTGTGGAACGGGGAAAGACCTTCGTGAACGATCAGACCAACCGGGTTTCAACCGCCGTTGACGCTGGACGGCAGGCCTACCGGACGACCGTGGGGACCTCGGAGCCCACCAAAGAGTAGATCCGGGATCCACACCAGGGCCACCAACCACACGCATCGTTGTTGTTTTCTTTCTATTTGTTTCCTGGCTGGGCGGCTGCGTGACGCATTGCGCGGCGCCCGGCTTTGGATAAGGCGCTTCCTGCGGCCGGAAAGCGCATTACAAAATCTGGCGCGGGCCGGGGTGCCTGCGAAGCGAGAACGACTTCCATGCCGAATTTTCAGACCATTCAGATCGTCATATTGGCTGTGGTTTCCGTAGCCTTGCTGGCCAATGTAGTGCTGATCATCGTCATTCTGGTCGGCGTGGGCAAAATGGCCAAGATGATGAAGGACGAGCTGGCGGATATTCGCACGTCGGTGATGCCCATGATTTATGACCTGCGCGAGCTGATGACCAGCATCAGCCCCAAGATCGAATCGACGGCTGATGACGTCTCTGCGATTCTCCATAGCGTACGCTCGCAGTCTTCCGCGTTCGAGTCGATAAGTACCGATGCGCTGGCGCGTATCAAGCGTCAGACAGCGCGGTTGGACGAGTTGCTGTCGAGCCTCATGAACACAGCAGAAAGCACCACCACGGCGGTTGCCGATACAGTGGGACGGCCAATCCGGCGCATCGCCGGGCTTCTGGCATCGGCAAAGGCAGTGGTGGATACTCTGCGCGGTCCTGGCCGCACCATTCACGCGACCCGCGAGCAGGATAACCGCAACACATTCGTGTAAATCGCGAAGATCGGCGCAAGGCCCAGATTTAGCGACGGCGAAAAGCGATATTCTTGCGGAAGAGAGAATGCTCCTGCGAGAGAGCCATGCACACCATTGATCCCGCCGAACATTCCGCCGGCGACATATACAAGCTGATGATCGGGATCATTGTTCCCCGGCCGATCGCCTTCGTTTCGACGGTAGATCTCGCGGGCGTCAGGAATCTTGCGCCCTTCAGCTACTTCACGGCCTGCAGCACGAATCCGCCGGTTGTTTGCTTCTGTTGCGCGGTGCGCTCAGGGCCGCAAGCGCAGAAAGATACATTGCTGAACATCGAGGCTACCGGAGAATTCGTCGTCAACATGGTGTCGGAAGAATTCGCGGCACAGATGAATATCACTTCGGCTGAAGCACCGCCGCACGTGGACGAATTCGCATATTCCGGTTTGACGCCCCTGCCTAGTGACCTGGTTCGTGCGCCGCGTGTGGCGGAGAGCAAGATTCACATGGAGTGCCGTCTACGCCAGATCATCCGAGTCAGCGAGAAGCCGGGCGGCGGCAACCTGGTGCTGGGTGACGTGCTGCGTTTTCACGTGCGCGAAGACCTTCTCATTGACGCGCACAAGATCGATCCCGACAAGCTGAACGCCATCGGCCGCATGGGCGGGCCTACTTATGTGCGCACGCACGACCGCTTTGATATGCAGCGACCGAAGTGGTCCTAGGCGGCTGGCTCAGGCTGCAGGCGCAAGAACCCGCTCAGTGAATTCAAAGTTGCGCGCCATCCAGAAGCTGCAGGGCCACACCCGATTGCCATCCCGAGTGGGCACGAACTGCTTGAGCGAAGAGGGCAGGCGCGCGAAGCTGCCTTCCCAGGAGGGAAATGCTGCGTGAAGCACGTCGGGCCGGAACTGCTGCATCGCGCTCGATGCCCACAGGATGCGGAAAGCCGAATTGAAGGCGAGAAAGGCCTCTAGCATATATTGCTCGCCCCAAAAGCAGAGGTTCGTCCTGACGAATTTTTCCGGATAGTCGAGCGGCGCAAAGATATCGTGAAAGTGGACAATGACCCCGGGGGCGAGCTCCGGCAACACGCGCAGGCAGGTGTATACCACGTCGCTGTCGATCGAGACCACGTGGCTTGAGTCGATGAAGAGCACATCATTGGCGCGCAGGGTCCGAAACAGTTCGAGAGGCGCGCTCTGCACCGGACCGGCGATGAGCTGCGTCAGACCAGGCACTCCATCCAAGAGAAATGGCGCCGGGTGCGGCTCGATGGAGATCAGATCGCAGGGAAAACCCTCGGCAAGATTTTTGCGGACCGCAGTAGCCAGCAGAAGGGTTGAATTTCCGCTGCCCACCTCGACGATGCGCCGCGGCTTGTGACGCCGCACGAAGGAGTAGGCAACCTCTGCGTCGACACCTTCGAAAAATCCGTTGTTATAGTGAAACTCGTGCCAGTCACCATTTTGGTGATCGGCGAAATGCCATTCCTGCGCGAACGGCAGCACATCGCTGTGGAGTCGCTTTACCTGGTCTTCAATGCGGAAATCCAGCCCTCTGCATGGCTGGCAGGCGTTCCAGTCTTTGCCATCGAACGATTTGAGTTTCGGTATAGGAAAATAAAAGTGCGACGGTGTGACATTCACACCAAAGCTATCCTGCAGAGCCTGAAACACGGTTGATACGGCTGCCCTGAAGCGAGCACTTCTCGTAATTCCAACCACTATAAACCTCGAGTCGCCGGTCCCCTCCGGACCGGAGATCTCCCAGTATTCATCTCTAACTCGTTCTAGGAATTTGATGCGCTGTCATCGCGGGAAGGGTTTTCTGCTGTTCCGCGATCCGGTTTTACGGCCGTCTGAAATCAATTGGATGCAATCTGTTTGCGTAAGGTCGATGTAAATTTCGATGAAAACCAAAATTATTGGCCTGCAGCTTACTGGCGGAAGCGCGACCAGAGCTGTTCGATGTAGGTGTCTGTCATGCCGGCGATATAGTCCGCGACGGTGCGCGCGAGGCCCTGCGAAGAAATCTGTGCCTGGTGATCGGGGGGCAGCAGAGAGGGATCTGCGAGGAGTACTTTGAAAGCTCCCTGAACCACCTCGGCGGCGTGCGCGTGCTCCTCTTCCATGCCGGGAGAGTTGTAAAGCTGTGCGTAAAGGAAGTCCTTGGCGCGCGCACGGGCGGTCTCCATCCGCGGGCTGAACGCGGCGAGGCGCAAAGGAGCGCGGCGAATGTCATCGAGCGTTTTGGCGCCGAGCGCGCACACGCGGCCAGCGGTTTCGCAGGCGAGGTCAGTGACCAGGGCATTGAGGAGGCGGCGCAGCGCGTCGTAGGTGGCCAGGCGCGGCGCGGCTGCCGGATGCTGGGCGCGGGCGGCCTGGTGAAAGCTGCGGAATAGCGGCAGGGCTTCGCACACCTCGTCCAGCGCGAGGATGCCGGAGTCAATGCCGTCGTCGAGATCGGCGGTGAGGTAGGCTATTTCGTCGGCCAGATCGATCAACTGCGCTTCCAGCGGAGGACGCGAATCGAGGAAGTATTCCGCAAGTTCCGGATGCGCGGCCGGAGAATAGTCGCGCGAATGCTTGACGATGCCTTCGCGTACCGCGAGGGTGAGATTCAATCCGCGAAATGCAGGATAGCGTTCTTCAAACCAGGTGACGATGCGGAGGGCGTGCAGGTTGTGATCGAAACCGAGCCCGTGTGCGCGGAGGGCTTCATCGAGCGCTTTTTCGCCGGCGTGGCCGAAAGGCGGATGGCCGATATCGTGGGCCAGGGCGAGCGCCTCGGCGAGTTCAACGTTAAGACCAAGCACGCGAGCCAGCGTGCGCGAAATCTGCGAGACTTCAAGCGTGTGCGTGAGGCGGCTGCGCGAGTGGTCGGAGAGAAATTCGGCGGGCACGCGGGTAAAGACCTGGGTTTTGCCCGCGAGGCGGCGGAAGGCGCGAGCGTGGAGAATGCGCGCGGCGTCGCGGGCAAAAGGCGAACGGTAGGGATGCGTCGGCTCGGGCCATGCGCGGCCTGCGAGTTCATGCGCTTCCCCGCCGGGAACAGCGATGGCGGACGGCAGAGGAGCGGGTGCGTTGGTCTGCAACTCGGCGATGGAGGAGTCGCGCAGCATTCACATTGGTTATACCGCTTCGGCGCACTAGAATTGAAATGGCCTTCGAGACGCGCGACGCGGTTAGCATCTGAGACGTGGCGCAAAACATAGACAAGCACAACTGTCGAGGAGTACCATCCTGCCGAATTTCTATTTTCATACGCGGCGCACTGTTGGCTGCGCTGCGAGCGGAGGAGAACCATTGGACGCCTCGGAATGGAGGGAATCATGAGAGCGGAAAGGTTGACGGCGTTTGCGGTTGCGGCATTGGCAGTCGTATGCATTGCTGGGTGCCAACGGCATTCAAAGAGTGAGGCCTACGACCTCATCGTGATGAATTCGAGCCTGCCTTATTGGCAAACGGTTACGGCGGGATTCAACAAAGCTGCGGCCGAATACGGGGTGACGGCCAAAGTCGACGGACCGGATCACTACGACCCCAAGGAAGAGCTGGCCGATTTTCAAAAAGCGGTTGCCGCCAAGCCCGCAGGCATTCTGGTTGCAGTCTCCGATGCCTCCGTACTGGGAGATGCAATTACTTCGGCGGTGAATGCGGGCGTTCCGGTGATCACCGTAGACTCCGATGCGGTGAACAGCCGGCGATTGTTCTTTATCGGCACGAATAACCTCGAAGCCGGGCGGCTCGGCGGCCGGCGGATCGCGGAAAAACTGGGCGGGAAGGGAAACGTGGTGATCTACAGCATCACCGGCCAGCCCAACATCGAGGAACGGGTGAAAGGCTTGAAGGACGCTTTAGCCAACAGTCCCGGCATCAAGATCGTCGATGTGGTCGATATCAAGACCAATGAGCTGATCGCCTTCGATAAGACCCAGATGTACATGGCACAGACCGGCGACAAGAAGATCAACGGGTTTGTGTGCCTTGATTCCGCGTGCGGGAAAGTCGTGGCCGATGCGATCAGCAGAAGCGGCGCCAAGGACCGGGTGCTGGTGGCTTGGGACGTAGTTCCCGACACGTTGAACGAGATCAAATCCGGAGTCATCGACGCCACTGTGGCGCAGAAGCCGTACTCCATGGGCTACGTGGGATTGAAGGAACTCGATATGGTCTTTCATGACCCGCCGAAGCCCCTTGACCAGAACTGGAGCGCAGATTCATTCTCACACTTCCCGGTATTTGTGGACACCGGCACGGCTATCGTGGATAAGACCAACGTTGACGCCTACCTGGCGGATGCGGCACGGATGAATCAGTAAGCCTTTCCCTGGAATCTGCGACCAAAGAAAGAGGGCGGCACGCATCGAAGCGTGCCGCCGTCTTTTTGTTTGATTCCGGATTTTGGGGGTGCATGCCGGGCCGCGGGCGCCTTACTCCCGCGGTTTCGGCTGATTGAATTGGCTGTCTTCCTTGGCCAGCTTTACCCGCGCGCTCTCCAGTTTCTTCTGCACCTTGGCTACATCGCCCGGCTCCACATCGGCAGGATTGGACTTCGAGAATTCATCCAGCGAAAGCTGCCATTGGGCTGCGGCCTGACGGATCCTCCCGGTCTTTTCGTAAAGGTCGCCGAGATGCATGTGCACGGTGGGATCGACCTGATCGCGCTCCGCTGCCGAACGCAGATTGTCTTCGGCGCGCTCATAATCACCCATCTTGTAGTAGACCCACCCCAGA
The DNA here is from genome assembly GCA_035935755.1 of Occallatibacter sp. GTDB lineage: Bacteria > Acidobacteriota > Terriglobia > Terriglobales > Acidobacteriaceae > Telmatobacter. The sequence goes on from DASYWU010000035.1 coordinate 26,850, forward strand.
GAGTCGAGGTAAGCGCCGTTGGCCGGCTGCTGCTTTACCGCCTGCTGAACCAACTGCAACGCATTCGGCAACTGAACTCCCTTGTCGGCGAGCATGTATCCCAGATAGTTCAGGGTCATGGCGTTGGACGGATCCAGCGCCAGAGCCTGGCGGAAAAAGCGCTCTGCCGGTTCGACGTGATGCTGGCGCTCGGCCCACTCGCCGCGGAGGAACAGGAGGTAAATCTTGTCGTCCTGCTTTGTCACCAGCGGCTCGGCCTTGTCCAGATTGTCTTCGGCATCCTTCCAGCGCTTCAGGCGGATGTTCATCTGCGCCATCGATTCCCAAATATTCAGGTCCGAAGACTTATTGGTCAGCAGCGCCTTCACCATGTTGAACGCCTGGTCGATTTCCGCCGAATCGTTCTTTGCGCCCCCTTGATCGGCGAGGGAGCCGGCCAGGATCAGCTTGAGATCGGTGTTCTTGGGATGCGCTGCCACGCCGGAGCGCAGAGCCTCGATCGCCTTATCTGGTTCATGCGCACCCTGGTAAGCCTCCGCCTGCTGCTCGTAACCGCGGACCGCATCGTCGCCGCCCATGTCGATCATCTTCTGGTATTCCGCTACCGCATCCTCGATTTTGTTCTGCTCCACGTAAACTCCCGCCAGCTTGTCCAGGAAGAAGCTGCGGTTGTTTTTCTCCTCGGGTGTGTAAGCGCCGTTGGCATGGGATGTGAGATCGACCATCTGCTGATAGGTGTGAGCCGCCTGGTCGAATTGACCCAGAATGTCGTAGAGCAGGGCTTCGTTGTAACCGCCTTCGGGATCCTTGGGATCGATGCCGCGCGCCTTCTTGATGGTGGCAAGCGCGTCTTCATATTGCCCCTGCTTACGCTGAATTTCGGCGATGTGCACCAGCGGACCGGGCTCCTCGGGATCGGCCGCGGCCAGCTTCTTGTACTCTTTCAGCGCCTCGTCCAACTGGTTGTTGGTCAGCAGGGCTTCCGCCAGCGCGCTGAGCGTGCGCGCATCTTCAGGATCCATCTGATTCGCACGCTGGTAGGCGGCAATGGCGTCCTTGGAATCCTTCATCTGCTGGTAGGCCGCGCCCAGCGCAAACTCCATCTTCGGCGTGCGGCTCTCCGCGGGGACATTCTGAATCACCTGGGCCGCTTCCTTGATGTTGCCGCTTTCCGCGTAGACGCGAACCAGGTTCAGCACTACGTCTTCCGAATCCGGCTCGATGGCCTGCGCCGTCTTGAACTGCGCTTCCGCTTTATCGGGCTGCTTGTTTACCGTGTAGAGCTGCCCCAGCACCATGTGATTGTCCACATTGCGCGGCTCGAGCGAAACGATCTTCTCGAATTGGGCGATGGCCTTTTTCAGCACCTCATTCGAACCCGTGTTCGAGGACATGTCCTGCTCGCCAAGCTGGCGAAGGTAAATGCGGCCAAGCAGCTTGTTCGCGGGAATGTCATCCGGCTGGCTCTTCAGCAGGCCTTCCGCGGTGGACTGCGCATCCTGCACGCGGCCGGCGCGGAAATAGAGGTCCGCCAGACCGTTCTGCAATTCCGCGGAGTCGGGATCGTCGTTGAGCGCGTATTTGTATTCTTCGATGGCGCGCGTTACGTCGTCCGGACGGCCTTCATTCAGCGCCGCGTCTTCATAAATAGCGGCCAGCGCGTCGTGATAATACGCCTCCGCGCGATTCGTCGCGGGGCCGGACGGACCAGTGGTTGCAGGCTGCGCCGGTGCCGTGGAGTGCGCCTCCGGGGCGGCAGTGTCGGCTCCTGCAGTAGCCTGGGCGCAGGCAGGCAAGGCGGGTGTAATCAGCAGGATAGCGGCAGCGAACGGGAGCCACGAAGGCAGCGAAGCACGGGATGGTTTCATCATGCAGGGGATTCCACGCCTTTAGGCCTGAATTGCGCGACTTTCCGCGCCACACGGCCACAAGGCAGCGCGGACAGCCGAGGAGCAGCCCGCACACTGTAAGACGATTCTACAGGTCATTTGGCTTGGCGAAACAGCCAATTACCGGATTTTCGCCCAACCAGGTAACCGCTGAGCAGCGCGGGTCTTCGGGGCGATCTGCGAAGGTGCGCGGCCGGCGCCCGCGTATCATGGGGAATCAGCAGGTCCTGCGCATGGCGGCTTCCCCATTCCACGTGATGACCAAGCCCATCGGGCCGATTTGCAATCTCGATTGCAAATACTGCTTCTACCTGGAAAAGGAGAACCTCTACCCGAACACCAAGCACTGGGCCATGGATCCAGAAGTGCTGGAACGCTACATTTCCCAATTCATCGAAGCGCAGCCCGCTGAAAGCATTGACTTTGCCTGGCAGGGCGGGGAGCCGACACTACTCGGCGTCGATTTTTTCAGAAACGTGGTGAAGCTACAGCAGAAGTACGCCAGCGGAAAAGCGGTCCACAATGCGCTCCAGACCAACGGCACCCTGCTCAACGACGAATGGGCAGAATTCCTGGCCGAACACCGCTTCCTGGTTGGCGTTTCCATCGACGGCCCCAGGGAACTCCACGACTTTTACCGCGTCGACAAAGGCAACGCTCCCACTTTCGACCGCGTAATGCGCGGCATTGCTAAGTTGAAACAGCATGGTGTCGATTTCAACACGCTCACGGTGGTGAACCGGCGCAACTCGGCTCACCCGATCGAGGTCTACCGGTTCCTCAAGGAAATCGGCAGCGGCTTCATGCAGTTCATTCCCATCGTGGAGCGGAAGACCAGTGCGCCGGGTCCGGATGGTCTGGTATTGATCCAGCCCACTTTCGATGGCAGCGCCGAAGTCACCGAATGGTCCGTGGAGCCGCGCGCCTACGGGGAGTTCCTGGCGTACATTTTCGACGAATGGGTCCGCAACGACGTGGGGCGATACTATGTCCAGCATTTCGACGTGGCCCTTGAAAGCTGGCTGGGCATGGAGGCCAGCCTCTGCGTCTTCCGCCGTACATGCGGGGCGGCCCTGGCGCTGGAGCACACAGGCGACCTCTATTCCTGCGACCACTTCGTCTACCCCGAACACAAGCTCGGCAACATCAGTGAAACGGAACTTGCACAGATGGTCACATCGCCGCAGCAGAAGAAATTCGGCCGCGACAAGCTGGACACGCTGCCGCGCTACTGCCGCGAGTGCACCGTGCGCTTTGCCTGCAACGGCGAATGTCCCAAGCACCGCTTCCACCGGACTCCGGATGGCGAGCCCGGACTGAACTATCTCTGTGCGGGATACAAACTCTTCTTCAATCACATCGATCCCTACATGCGCTTCATGGCCGCGGAATTTAGGGCGGGGCGCGCGCCGGCCAACGTGATGCAGATCGTGGGGCGGCCGGGAGAGACCCCTCACCGCGGTCCTGCTGCGCCCAACGGCGGTGGCAATGGCAAATCAGGGCCGAATGCTCCCTGCTCATGCGGAAGCGGCAAAAAAACAAAGAAATGCTGCGGCCGGTAAAAGCGATACGTGCGCGACAGAGACTCAAGTACAACACCAGACGCTACTTCGCTCATCTGAACTTATAGAAAGGGAGGCAGAAGAATGAGGTACGTCTTTTTTGGGGCCCTTGCCGTTGCACTTGCCAGTTTCACTTACTCGATTGCACCCGAAATTGGTCGTTATGTCGGGATAAGCACAACGTAAGAATGCGGCCAAAAGCCCAGTGATCTATTGGGCGTGGGTTGATTTCCACAAACTGCGCGATCGCTGTATGGCCACTGCGATCAGGCGTCTAAGTTTTTTCTCTGCGCTGCCAGAATCACCAACGTCTCCGCACGCTCCCCTCTCCTCGTAACTGAATCGTGTTCTGCTGATCTGTATCGTTGACAACGCCTTGTAACAGGGCACGATTTGAGTCGTGCCGCGCCAGCGCCTTTAGAGGATCCTGGGCTTCGGCCTCTGCCGGGATGTGCCAATCCAAGTGCACCATTTCCAAACCGAGGCGCGTGATGTGCGTCAGTCATAATGAGTCAGGATTCTTTTCTCCAGGGTCCATTCTGAAACTACCTCCGAATTGATGCGGACAATCAAACCCATAACGATATTGACCGCCTTTGCGCTGATGCTCGCCGGCTTCACCGGAAGGGGTGCATCTCTTTCCGCGCAGGCGCCCGCGGCAATCACGGTCACCGTGCAGGACACCAGCGGGGCGGCCCTCGCCGGCGCACGGGTAACTGATCCCTCGGGTGTTGAGCTGGGAACAACAGACGCCCGTGGCAGCGCCACCGTCCAGTGCCAGATGCCATGCTCGCTTGCGATTTCTGCACCCGGCTTTGCCACGCGGAGTGTTTCCGCTGTTGGCGCCACCACCGTCCGGCTCAAGCCCGCAGAGGCCAGCGAACAGGTTACGGTTACTGCCTATCGCGCGCCGTTGGGCACGCTGGAAAGCCCGGTGAGCACGCGCGAAATCTCGCAGCAGACGCTGAACCACACTGCCGCCGTTACGCTCGATGGAAAGCTGAGGCAGTTGCCGGGTGTGGAGCTCTTCCGCCGTTCCAGCTCACTGGTGGCCAACCCCACCTCGCAGGGAATCAGCCTGCGCGGCCTCGGCTCCACAGCCGCAAGCCGCACGCTGGTGACGGAAGACGATGTGCCCCTGAACGATCCCGTGGGCGGGTGGATTCACTGGCAGGAAGAGCCGGAACTTGCCATCCGCAACGTGGAACTGGTTCGCGGCGGAGCCAGCGATCTCTACGGCTCCAGCGCCATCGGCGGCGTCATCAGCATCATCCCCGTTCGCCCCACTTCCACTGAAGCCGAACTGCGCTCGAGTTACGGCGGCGAGGGCACATTCCATACCAGCCTGCTGGCGGAGACGAAACACGGCGCCTGGGGATTGCTTGGAGCCGGAGGGCTGATCGGCACCGACGGCTACATTCAGATCGCTCCGGATCAGCGCGGGCCCATCGATCAGCCCAGCAACGTGCACGGCCAGAATGCGCTCGTGCTGGCGGAGCACGAGCGCGGCCCGCTGCGCATCTTTACGCGCGCCAGCGGATTCAACGACTCGCGCCACAATGGCACGCCGTACCAGATGAACGCAACGCGCCTCATTCGCTATGCAACGGGCGCGGACTGGCAGAATCCCGAAGGCGCCACGGTTGCGCTACGCCTTTACGGATCTACGGAGCGCTACCGGCAGACGTTCTCTTCGATTTTGAATTCGCCGGGCGCTAGCGACCCCACATGCTCGTATCGCTGCACCGAATCAGCGACGAAACTGACGCGCACTTCCGATAACGAGCTTGGTGGCGCGCTGCGGGGAAGCCGCCCGTTCGGCGCAGGCTTCCTGTTGGTGGTCGGAGCCGACGCGCACGATGTGCGCGTGTGGGACCTGGAACAAAGCTTCTTCGGCGCGGGATCGCTGACCAACCTGCACGATCACCAGCGCGACTCCGCCGCGTGGGCGGAACTGATGTGGGTGCGCAATGCATGGACCGTTGCCGCCTCGAGCCGCATGGACTGGTTCCAGAACTACGACGGACACCAGGTGCAGTGGAATGGCTCGGCGTGGCTTCCCTCATCTACGCAGCCGCCGCAGCGGGATGAGCGGCTCTTCGATCCGCGCCTGGGCATTTCGCGGCGAATTTCTTCGCGCTGGGCGGTGTCGGCCTCGGGCTTTCGCGCCTTCCGCGCGCCCACGCCAAGCGAGCTTTATCGCTCGACGCAGGTGGGTAACAAACTGACCAAGCCCAATGGCAGCCTGCTGAGCGAGCGCGCCACCGGCTGGGAAACGGGAGTCGACACCACGCAGGCATGGGGCAGCGTGCGCGTGAGTTATTTTCTGACCCAGGTGAACCGGCCCATCACCGCGTTCACCGTCAATCCGAACTCGTCGCCGATACTGCTGGTGCGCGAAAATCTAGGGCAGATTGAGAGCCGCGGAGTTTCGGCGGATTTCGAGCTGGCGCCGCGGCGATGGCTGGCTGTGGATGGAGGCTACCAGTACGCGCACGCGGTGGTTTCGCGCGGCAGTCTCGATTACGGCAACTGGATTCCGGAGGTCGCCCGCAACATGGGTACGCTGAATCTGCGCGCCTTCAGACCCTCGCTGGGTGTGCTCAGCTTGCAGAGCCGTTACAGCGGCCGCATGTATGACGACGATGCAAATCAATACCCGCTCAGCGGATACTTCCGCCTCGATGCGTACGCGTCGCACCAGTTCGGCCGGATTGAAGTTTTTGGGGCCGGTGAAAATCTGACCAACCGCCAGATCGAAGTTTCCAAGACGCCGCTAACCACATTGGGCCAGCCGCGCACGGGGCAGTTCGGGTTTCTCCTCCACCTTGGCGGCGAGGCCAAGTAGCGATGAGCTCATCGGGCAGTAAATGGATACTCCTGGCATTAGGAGCCATCTGGTGTAGCCGAGCGTTGGCGGGAGGACTTCCGCACTTCAGCGTAGAGAAGATCGCTGACTCTGCCGATCTGATCGTCGTCGCGGATGTGACGGACGTTCGCGACCTCGGCGCGACCGCGCCTGTTCATTTTGGGAAATACATCTTTGAGGCAAGAGAATATTCAGCGGAGTTGTTCGTTCTAAGAACGCTAAAAGGTCCGATATTCGACAAGCTTACGGTGTCCTATTCATTTCCCATTGATTTCGTCGGGTTCAGTTCCCTGGCGCGAGGAACTCGCCTTGTATTCCTGCATCGAAACAAAGATCGATACGATCTTTCCGACCCTTACTACTCAAATTTCCCTGCCACTCGTGAGCCCCCTGAAGAACAATCCGGTTTGGACGTTTCGGGGTTGGTCTGGAGCAACTTGCTCGCCGTGCTCGCTTCTCCTACTGCATCAGTATCGGAAAAACGTAAGATCCTCCGAGTAGACTACGCCCTGCACAGCAACGAAATGACGATTGCTGCTCTGCGGAAAGCTGTCGACGCCACTGCAGATCGCGAGTTGAGGGAAAGACTTCGGGGAGAACTCGTCCGTGTCGGTGATATGAACGAATTAGCCGAAGTCGTCGATCTGCTATCCAGAGGCCTGGCGACCGAGAACGGGAGAGGGTGGTTGCTTTATGTCATTGGAAATTGCGTAAAAGACCCCCGCGCCGTTCAAGAGCTACAACCGCTGCTGAGCTCGCCCGACGATCATGTTCGCGAAGCAGCCGTCGAGGCTTTGTGGCACATAGGCAGCGAGGCTGCTGTTCCACCGCTGGCACGGATGCTATGGGACTCTGATCAAATGGTGCGATTCTACGCCGTTCGCGGTCTCGCCGACATCGCAAACGAGTACGGCTGGGGAGGCCCCAGCAAAGGCGAGTTCCGGGAACACGAGCAAAAGTACCTGGATCACTGGCGAGAGTGGACCAGTGGCCGTGCGCAGTAGGGTTGGCGGTTGAGCGGCCCACGCTTTTCCGTTTTCCCGTTATAGAGGGTGTTCCATCCGTGCGGTCGTTTTTGCTGGCTCCATCACCCCACGCTCGACGGCCATCATTGCCGCGCGCATGAATCCCAACGCGTGCGCCATGCCCGCATGCCACGGCGCGGAGCACGTCATCTGCGGGCTGTGATCGGGAATCAGCACGCCGTCATAACCGTTGCGGTGCAGGATGGCGATAATGCGCAGCATGTCGATGTCGCCGTCGTCGATGAAGGTCTCGTGATAGTGCGGCACTTTCCCGCTGACATTGCGAAAGTGAACATAAGCGATCCGCCGCTGCCGGCTGTAGCGATCGACGACTTTGTATAGGTCGCCGGTGCTCATCTCCGCCAGCGTGCCCAGGCAGAACTCGAGGCCGTTGCTCGGGCTGCGGTTGATGTCGATGAGGCGCTGATACATGTCAGGCTGATAAACCAGCCGCGGTTGCTGCCGCATGGTGGGCATCGGCGGATCGTCAGGATGCGCGGCCACGCGCACACCAGACGATTCGGCAACTGGCAGCACCTCTTCGAGGAAGCGTTGCAGCCGGTTCCAGAGCTGTTCATGCGTGATGGGTGCGAGCGCGACGCCTGAAGCCGACGCGTCATAGATCATGTTCCACACCACGCCATCCGGCATGGGCGTATCTTCAGGGCCGTCCATGCCAACCGAGGTCGCGCCGCCGCGCGCGAAGGGTCCGGAAACGCGCCCGGTCACCCCCGCGATGGAAAAGTTGTAGCCGAGGATCGGTATCTGCGCTTCGCCCATGCGGCGAATGATCGTCTTTACGTTTTCGATATGGCGAGATCGTTTGGGACCGTCGAGAAGAATATCGTGCCAGTGCGCTGGATCGAGATTCTCGATCGCCTCGAGACGCAGGCCCGCGGCCTCGATCTGCTTGCGCAACGCGATCAGTTCTTCGAGAGACCATAGCTTGTTGGGGTCGCCGGCAAATCCCCATGGCGCGTTTCGTTCTCCCGTCGGCTGGTTGTTGCTGGGGTTGCGATCTCCGCCTTTGAAGTAGTCAACCAGGTGCGCGATGATGTGCGTGCATCCCGCCTGCACGGCGAAGGCGTAGTAGTCCTCGTTGAGCATGTGGCGATAAAGGCCGATACCGAGTTTCATTGGGTTCGCTTTCTGATGATTCAAATCTGCGCCGCGTCGCCTTGTTATCGCATACGGGTTACGACTTTGCAATATTTGTTACGGCGCGAGCGGAAATCGCGGTAGTGTTTTACGGATCGATGCGACATCATCCCGGCGCGTGCTCAACTTAAAGCCGATCAGGGAAATTCGAGATCAGGCCGTCGACGCCGCACGATTTTGCGAACGCAATCTGATCCGGCTCGTCGACAGTCCAGGTGAATACCTGAATGCCGGCTTCGTGGAGTGTGTCGACAAACCGCCGCGAAAGTGAATGGATGGACAAGCCGGCGTGAGTGGCCCTGGCATCGAGGGCAAACGCGGTCATGTTGACCGGTGTTCCTTCGAGAAGCGCGATGGTGGGAGCGCCTGGATCCAGCTCACGGATGGCGAGAAGCTCTTCGTGCAGAAAAGAAGCGTAATACACCGAGCCGCGAAATCCGGCATTGCGAATGGTCTGCAAAGTCTGCCCGGCGATTCCGGGAACTTTGATTTCGACCATGAAGCCCGCGCGGCCATTGACGCAGGCGATGGTCTCGTTGAGAGTCGGTATGGAAAGGTCGCCGGGCACCGTGCGCAACTTGCGGATCTCCTCCAAAGTTCTGGATTCAACCGGGCCGTTTCCGTTAGTTGAGGGGCGAAGATTTCGGTCGTGCAGAACGATGAGATGTCCGTCCGACGTTTGCTGAACGTCGATTTCGATCAGATCGACGCCGAATCGCAGCGCTGCCTCGAATGAAAGGAGAGTATTCCCCGGTGCGTGCCCGGCGGCGCCGCGATGGCCGATTCGAAGGAGACTCATGCGTTCCTTGTGACAATGTTGCGGCGGTATTGATGGCCGCGATGTGCCAGACATTACACTCCTGGATGCGGAATGAATTGAGCTTCGTTTTCCTGATTCTGGGCGATGCCCATAGCTTGAACGCGAAGCCCATCTTCGGCGATGCGGTACCGAGTGAAGCCCCCGGAACCTGGCGCTTCGCGGGCCAGGGTCGTCCGCAGAATATCGGCAGCTTCGGGATCTCTGGCAAGCAGCATCAGGAAACCGCCACCGCCCGCGCCTGCCAACTTCGCTCCGTAAATCCACGGTCGCGCCAAGTCGAGAATGGCGTTGATAGGCGCATTGGTGGTGTGGGGATCGAGCACCTGATTCAATTGCCAATGGCGATCGAGCAATTCACCGAGGTGCATCCAATCGCCTTCAGCCATGGCGTAGGACATTTCCACCGCCAGGGTCTTTATGCTGTGCAGCACCTGGACGGTGGCAGTTTCGCGCGCGAGATAGCGAGAAACGACCTGGCGCAACAGATCCTTGGCCATGCGCTGAATTCCAGTGTTGTAGAGCAGCAGATGGCGACAGAAATCCGAGCGGCGGCTTTCGTTCCAGGCGACGGGCTGCACGCGGATGCGCTGTCGCAATCCCGGGCCGGTAATCAGGAGTTTGGCGCCGGGAAAAATGCCGCCCGCCTGATCCTGCCAGCCGCCGCCGGTGGTCATTCGCTGTTCGAGTCGCATCACTGTGGCGGAAAGCGCGTGGTTATCGGGTGCGTGTCCGGCAATTTCTGCCAGGGCACGAACGACTGTGGCGGCGAGGATGCTGCTGGTGCCCAGTCCGGAGCCGATCGGCAAGCTGACGCGGCAGCGAATCTCAAGCCCTCCGCCGAGTCTGGCCAGAATCCGGTCCAGAGGCTCGCCAGTTGAAAGGATTCCGCGAAGCTGAATCGCGGCGCGAGGAATGGAAAAGACTGAGCCAGGTGCGCAGGGTTCCAGCAATTCCGCGGAAGTTCGATATTCAGCAACGGCATTTTGTCCGTCAATGCGGCAGCGGATGACGGGTTCGCTAATGCGCCGGACCTCCGTCTCAATGGGGAACTCGCCGTCAATCTCAAGCGCGCAATTGAGCACCGTGCCGCCCCAATCAAAGCAGAAAGGCGGGGTGTCGGACCAGCCCCCGCCGAGGTCGACACGCGCCGGTGCGGAGACATGCACGCGCTCGAAGCACCACCGGGCAGGCGCGGGATCTGCGAGCGGGCCATCGCCTTCCGCCACTGAACCCTGAATGCATGCGAATGCCCGGTTTTCCGCCCTTTCAGCTTCCGCGGATGCTCCAGCGCGTTCAAGCAAACGGGCAGCCTGCATGAGGTAGCTCGCCGCCTGCGTGAGGTCCTTGACGCCATGATTGCGGATCTGGTCGGCGTGGGCGATCAGCGCCCGGCCCGCTGCCGCTGCTGGAGCCACCCCAGGGGGATTTGCGAGCAGGGGACGCAAATCCGCTCCGGCCTGAGCTAGTTCCACGGCCGCGCCTTGCCAGATGTTTTGCAGCCGGCGACTGCGCGCTTCTGCAATAGACTTGCCATCCGCAGATCGTGCGCTCTCGGCCAGGGAAAGGCGCCGGGCGCGCCGCCACTTCTCCGAGTCATAGCCGCCGCCGTAGCCCATCATCCATCGGGCGCACGCCCACGCCTCGTCCGGAGTGGTAACAGGAAAGAGAGCAGCATCCCACAACGTGCGGGGCCCTCCTGCCTTCCAAACTTCATCGGGCCGCAAACCCAGTGGTGAAAGGGTCTCCAGAATGGGACGGTTGAACCAGGTTGCGTTTTCGAAAGTGTGCTTCGGGTCGTCTTCCACGCCATAAGCGCGGATAACCCAACCAGGGCCGGCCGCGTCCTGGACGGGCAATTGATGAACCACTACATCTTCAGGAACATCGACAGCCTCGTGCAATCCAGTAAGACCGTGCAGGATTGCGCCTCGACCTGCACACACCGGAACATTCAGATCGCACTCGAGTACCACTGCACCATGGCCGATCTTGACGGGACCCACGAGAGCGCTGTCGAGGACGCCGCCGGACGTGGCGGCAAGGGATCGGAAGGATCGCGTCGTTCCAACGTGGATAAACTCGCCAGCTACGATCGAACAATGGAATGGCGCGGGTGAACCGGAGTCACGCAGAATCCTGCCTAGTTCGCGCCAGAAAAGGCCCGCATCACCGTCGGCTTTCCATTGTCCCGTGAGACCTCTGGTGACGTGGTCGTAGAGATCGACTTGCGGTAGCGATTTGAATTGGGAAAGCTCCGCCAGTGCGGAAGTGAGCTGTGGATCAAAGCGCAGCAACCCGATGTCAACGGCTGCCCGCCCGTCGGCGAGCAAGCCACCGGCGGCCTTCAACTCCGCCGGGGTGGGCTTTTGCAGGAATGTGTAAACCTGCTCTCCGGCGCCGATGACGTAGACTCCGTGATGTTTCGCTGTCTCGACATCCAGGGGCATAGCCAGACCTGTCACGCCCGGCCGATCCCATCTCACGCGGGACGCATCGAAACGCAGAACGACGTCGCCGGAACCAACCAGCAGGCCGTTGGGAATGTTTTCCGCCCAGGCTGAGGAAAGCGAAATGGTTTCGTCAAAAACAGTGGTCGTGCCGCCCTGGAGACTTCGCGAAGGTAATACCCCAAAGAGCTTGCCAACCGGAGAGTATTGCGGCAAGCGGCGCGAATCTCCGCCAGAGTGAACGAGCAGGACTTTGTGCTGGTTCCACCACTCGCGGTCTTTTCCAAACACGCCGAGCGCGTTAATCGTTGCTCCGCCACTACCCAGGCGACGGTTCTCCGGATCGGGGACGACAAGAAACTCGGTCGACGAAGGCACCATTCCCGAAGAACTGCGGCGCTGAATTTCTTCACGATACAATTCGGCCTGCCGCGCCGACGAGGCCGTTACAATCACCGCGTCCCAGGATCCTGCTGCGGATCCGGGAAACATACCGGGGGTTGGCGTCATGTAATCAGATTCTACAATCTAGGCCGGTCGTCGCCACGCCCGGGCCCAATGCAAACGGGTCAGGGGGCGGTTGTGCAACGTAGAGTGTTCCACCGAACCGGCTCCACGCGGCGGACGATCAGTCCCCAATCGAGCGCTCCGGCCAAAGCGACAGCTCCCGTGACCGCAAAGGCCATGCGCGAACTGCCGTTGAGTTGCACGATGAGCCCAGCCGTCCAAGGCGCGATGATCCCGGAAAGATTGGCAACGCCATTTTGCAGGCTCGACCATCTTCCCGCAAAAGTGGGGCCGGCAAGCGTTTGAGTGATCGCCCAATGGTTGGAGGCAAAGGCACCATAGCCGATGGAAGCCACCGCCAGAATAGCGAGGGAAAGCGGTCGATTGTGATGAATAAAGGCGAGCGCAATGAGCGAGGATGCCAGGCCAAGTCCTCCCGACGCGACTGACAGGCGAACACAGGTTGCGGAGACCCCGCGTCCAATTAACCGGTCAGAAATCCATCCCGCAGTGGCCGTCGACGTAGCAATGAGGAGGAATAGAGAGGAGGTAATCCTGGACATGGAAATTATTGACATCTTTTGTTCGTGGACAAAATACACAGGAAGCCAAGTCAACAGATAGTAAAAGAAGTAATTCCCGCAAAAGTGACCAAAGAATGTTCCCCACGCGCATCTAAGTCGCAGCATCTTTGCAAAGGATGCGCTCTCGGCGGCGGTGGCTGCGTGATCGCGGCTTTCGTCGCCGGGCATGAATCGAAGCCAGGGCACGAGCCATAGCAATCCACCGGCGCCGAGGGCGATGAAGAGCATTCGCCAGCCAACATGCGCCAGCAAAAGACCGCCCACGAAGGCTCCCGCCGCTGGTCCTAACTTCGTGCCCGCATCGATTAGCGCATTTGCTTTTCCTCGCTGGTGCTCAGGAAGCTTGGCAAATATTCGTGAATAGCAAGGATAGGCAACCGACTCTCCTGCGCCGAGCAAAAGCAAGGCGAGGAACATCGTAGTGAAGCTCGACATGAGCCCGATGACCACTGTTGCGACGGACCAGATTGCGTAACCGCCAGCCATAACCCACCCGACCGGAAGCCGGTCCGTGATGAATCCCACTAGCCCGCAAAGTTGAAGGAACGCATAGGACCAAAAGAATGCCGATAGCAGTGTGCCAATTTGCAGTGGCGAAAGCCCAAGCTGTCGCTGAACGAGCGTCGCGGCAATGGAGAGGTTGCTTCGATCGACATAGTTTACGATTACCGACGCAGTAAGCAAAAGTACGACAGTCCACTGCCGTCGAGACATTCCTATTTTGATTAGGCGACTTTCAGACATTGCGGACCTCAAGCGAAATTATCGTGAATGATAAAGCAAATAAAAGAAGGACGCAGCTCAGACGCGGCATCCCGGCATTGCCGGTTCGCAAATAATCGATGTGTCAACGGAAAGCACTTCAAAATCCTCTTTCTCTAATTACGGGTTGAAACCTGAGGGTGGGTGCATTTTGCTATTTGGGCTCTACGACGATAACCCAGAGATCCGTCGAACCCATGTTATGGCCTGCGTGCGTGGCGCCAGGGCGCCAGACAATTTCCCCAGCTTTAAGCGTGGAGGGCTGTTTCTGACCATCCGGAAGTATGTGCTCAAGCATCGCTCCGGAAAGGCAAATAATCTCCTTCCAATCTACGGATGCGAACTCTCATTTCATCGATAAGCCTTGTCATCGATCTTCGCGAGATCAGTTCCGTTCATTACGCCGATAGTGACAATAGCGAATGTAAACACCTGCGTTCCGGGCTCGAGGTGGCCGGCAATTACTTTATCTGGCGTCGCCAGTGTCACGTGCGCGTGGATCCTTCCGTCAATTACATATCCATTCATACTGACGAGGTCAGCCGGCTTACTTGGATCTTTTACGAAGGTGTCGTGCGATGGAAAAGTGCGATTCGAGACCTGATGAACCTCGTAACCGCGCACGGAGCCGATGCCCGACAGAATCACCCCATTCTGGATATGTTCCTGTTTTACTATCTTCTCCATCTCCGCAAGCAGGTCCACCTTATACTTGAATCGCAGAACTACAATTCGATCAAAATGTCCGGTCAGCGAATAGACGTCCGGAACCGCGGAGCTATTGGCCTTCGAGTCGTCTGTCGGGTTCTTTGATGGATTGACTTTCGTCCAGCGGGTTTGCTGCGCGGTCGCGAAAGCAGTCGCGAGTAGCAAAGCATAAGTAAGAATGGTGCGGAGTGTCTTCATTTCTCAATTCCTCCCGGTGCTTATGTCGGGTCGTGACATATTCAATTCGACCCGGTTGATTCTTGTTCGGCCTGGCGTGCACCTTGCAGAAGATTCTCGCTCAGGTGCATTGTCTTCATCTCGTCAGAACACGCGCAAGCCGTCGGCATCTTTCCCCGACTTAATAACAATTCCGTCGTCGCCAGTATCAATATAATCATTCAAAAGCCGCACAAGGCGGCTGGAATCGATGACGATGCCGTCTGTGTGCACTCCTGGATATGTCTCGATGACCATGCTCTCGACGGTCGCGTTTTCCGTGTAGAGCAGGTGAACTGTCCACATCGGCGAACCTATGATGCGGAGGCCTTTCACGAGCACATTTTTGCAGTTCATGAAGCGGATGAAGGAGGGCCGGAGCTCAGCAGCCACCGCTCGATATTCTGCCTGTGTGACCGGCCGATGTGCTTCAAGCGCCTGAAGCAGATGTTCCCAGTGCGCCCCGTTCGCGCTACCCGGGTCGCCGATTGTGGGCATGATCCTTGGATGAAGCTTCATCCAGTCGGCATTGCTGCTGGTCAGGATTCCCCACCCTTCGGCAGTGACATTCTGCAAATCGTGGCCATCGAACAGCGGGACCGGTGTAAGCGTTTCGATTCCCTGCTGACGGCCGGGAGTGAAGGGAAGCTTCATAGCCGGGAATTTTATCGTCGCCCCCGCAGCCACATACAGGGTGAGATTACTGACCAATTCAATAGGCCCGGAAACATAGGTGCCGGCGGGGACATAGACCGTTCCGCCTCCAGCCTTCTGCGCCACCTTAATGGCGGCGCGAAACGCGTCAGTTGCCATGACCGTGCCGTCGTTGCGGGCACCGAAATCCAAAATGTTGAGAACTCGTCTGTTCCGTACCGAGGGCGAATTGGGCATGGCCGAAGCGACATGCCAAATCATCAGAAGAGACGCCAAAATCGCGCTGTGCCCTACTCTTGAACCCATCGAGGATTTCTCCGTGAACGCTGGTGTGAAATTGCCGAGCTGTTTTTAAAAGCTATATTGCAGTGGCATTCGACTCGCAGATCATCTCCTCCCAGGCTGCGACGATCCGATGAGCGAATGCCGGTTTTCCATTATCAGGGCCGGGAGCAGTAATTGTGAAGATGATGATTTCTTCCGGGCACCAGGGCAGGAGAACAGCAGCCGGTGGTACTATTGCGGACGTCTCATCTACGCAGGCTTCAGAAAACGCGAAGAGCGTGAACCGCTTCAGCTTTATTCGCGATGCGGGGAAGAAGTTGTCGAATCTATTCCGCAATGCGTCGCAGCGCCAAGGGGGGGATACATGCAATGAGCGAACCAGCGACAGGAATCGCCCGCGAAGAGGAAATCACATCTCTTCCCGAAAACGCTTATCAGCCTCTGAAGCCGGGCGAAGTCTACACTCCTATTGTCCGCGCTCACATGAAGGCGCCGGAACTGACGCCGCGTTCCGTTTTCTGGGGTGCTTTGCTGTGCGTCATTTTTACGGTTGCGTCCGCGTACTCAACACTGAAGGTGGGCCAGGGAATGGAAGCGGGAATTCCTATTTCCATTCTCGCCATCGGCCTGGCGCGCACGTTCAGGCGCCGCTCAAGCCTGCTGGAAAATGTCATCATCACCGGAGTGGGCGGAGCGTCGGCCGCGGTTGTCGCCGGTGCGGTATTCACTTTGCCCGCACTCTATATGCTCCGGCTGAGTCCGCATCCGGTACAGACAGTTTTTATCTGCCTGGCCGGCGGTTGTCTCGGCGTGCTTTTTCTCATCCCGCTTCGGCGCTATTTTGTGCGCGAGATGCACGGCCAGTTTCCATTCCCTGAAGCAACGGCAATCACCGAGGTGCTGGTTACCGGCGAACGCGGTGGATCGCAGGCCAAGCTGTTGCTGCAGGCGACCGTCGTCGCAGGACTCTACGATTTTTTTGTCAGCACCTTTCATGTCTGGCGCGAGGTTCTGAACCTGCAGTTCATCCCCTTCATGCGTGCGCTTGCCGGCCGCGGCCGCATGGTGTTCAGCTTTGACGCTCTCAGTTTCATCCTCGGCCTGGGATATGTGATGGGACTGCGAAGCGCGCTTGTTTTTTGCGCCGGCGGCATTCTTGCCAACTTCGTGCTCGTGCCACTGATCTGGTTCCTCGGCAGCCACATGAATTTGCCCGTCTATCCCAGTGCTGTGCGCGTTTCTGGAATGAGCGCGGCGGAGATTTATAGCAACTACGTCCGATTCATCGGCGTAGGCGCCATTGCCACTGCGGGCATCGTGGGCGTGGTCAAATCGCTGCGCGTGATTGCGGGCTCGTTCGCAATCGCTCTGCGCACTTTTCAACGTCATGAGACAGGCCATGAGGAGCGCACCGACCGGGATATTCCGATGATTACGATCCTTCTCGGTATTCTCCTGGCGGCGGTCGCTGTCGCTATCTTTTTGGGGCGCCTCGAAGTTTCATGGACGGTTCTTGTCTGGGGCCTGGTGCTCACGCTGCTGTTTACGTTTTTCTTCGCATCCGTAGCGGCCAACGCCATTGCTACCACGGCAAACAATCCCGCTTCCGGCATGACTATGTTGACAGTGATCATCTCCGCGGTTGTGCTGTTGAACTTCGGCCTGTCCGGAACGACCGGCATGTTTTTTGTTATGGCAATCGCCGGCATGGTGTGCACGTCGCTTTGTGTTTCCGGACAGTTCATTACCGATCTGAAGACCGGGTACTGGCTGGGCAATACACCCGCGGCGCAGGAGAAGATCAAGTTTGTGGGCGTGGTTGCCGCAGCTGCTGCGGCTGGGCTCACAATCGTTTTGCTGGCGCACACGTTTCAATTCGGAGAAGCGGCGTATGGCGATTCGCGTCCCGTGCTTGCCGCTCCACAGGCCGCGATCATGAAGGCTCTTGTTGTCGGATTCATGAGCCGCCAGCCTGTGACGTGGCTGCTCTTCGGCATAGGAGGGATGATCACCGTGGTGCTGGAGATGCTCGGCAAGTCCTCGCTCGTTTTTGCGCTCGGAATCTATCTCCCACTCAGCCTTACGACGCCGATTCTTGCCGGCGGCTTTCTTTCGCACTTCGTGAATCGACGTTCTGAAAAGACCGGAGGCGAGCACGGCCGCCGCATCCGCGAGCGAGGCATCATTCTCGCCTCGGGTCTTATGGCGGGTGGAGCGCTTGGCGGAGTGTTGGGTGCGGTCCTCAGATTATTTCCGTCGTTTCGAGAGAATTGGATCCAGACTCCGTTTTATTCCAACGATCCCGTATCACAATCCGTTTCCGGGCTCCTTTTTGTTAGCCTTTGTTTGTATGTGTGGCTCATCGCGTTGAAGAAGGAGAAGAACGACTGATGAATCAACTCGATCTGTATGTCGCCGACGCGGTGCTGGGGATCGATACAATCTGGGGCGGCGATGTGATGTGCCCTTCGGGTACGGGGCGCTTCATCGCAGACTCGTGGTTCTCTGATGAGCCGCTGCCGGAGGCGTACACGCATCCGGCCGCCGCGCGCCTGCGACAGAGCGGAGGCGTTTCCGGGAAAGAAATCGATCGCGAAGCAGTCGAAGCATATCTGCGGGACGTGAGTCTGCCGCGCACGATTGCGGGGTTGCGCGATGAGGTCGCTCACTGCGCGGATTTGCGCCGCGCTTATCTCAGCGGGTTGGCGCTGTGCGTCGAGGTCATGTGGGATCTGGCGATGGAGGTTCTGGATAAGGGCGATCCTGTTCCCTACCAGCGTTGCGTAGAAGCTTCGACGGGAAAGCCGCCTGAGGCGTCGCATCCTGAAGCGAAGCGCGAACGGGTTGCGGAGTTGCTGGGCCGCGCGGGCTATGCGCAGAGTGACGGGATTCTGAGTGCGGTGGATGCATGGCGCCGCGACCGCGTCACACCGATGGCTTCCGTGCAATCGCTGGGGGCTGCGGTGATTGCTCGGTTCGATGCGCTCAGCGCAAGGAATCTGCTTCCGATGCTTCCGCGGGAATTGGCGGCGGTGCCTCGCGCCAATATCAACTTTCTACCGATTAAAGAAGCGTGGTTTTCAGGTTCGATGAACTATATCGGCCGCGCGCGGACCAATGCGGGCGCGCCGTTGTACGAGGCAACATACGAGATCAACGCGTCGCTGCAGATCTCTTATCCGGAGTTTGAGCAGTTGGTGAGCCACGAAGTTGTTCCCGGGCATGTGACTACTTTTGCGTATCTTCAGGACCTTTACGTTCGCGGCAAGGCCGGGTTTGAGGCGTCGGTGCTGACGATGAACACGCGCGCGGCGACGCTGTTTGAGGGGCTCGCGAACAACGCGATTCTGATGGCGCATGGAGTGAAAGATGTAAGCGAGCTTCCCGATGAGGACCTGCAGATCGGCGTGTTGCTGGCGCTGCTGCAGGACGATGCGAAGAACCAGGCGTCGTACATGACATGGGGTGAAGGGTATCCGCAGCAGGAAGTGGCAACCGTTCTGCGGCGCGATTACCTGGTTACGGAAGAGCGGGCCTCGAAGCTTTCGGGCGCATGGGGACGGCATCCGCTGCTGGGGCGGATGTATCTGCCCGCTTACCGCGCGGGAACGGATAAGGTTGCGCGCCTGCGAAGGACGTATCCTGCGGAGCGAGTGCTGCCGGCGATTTACGGGTGCAATGGGCTGGTCGATATTGAGACGATTGAGATGGTGCTGAACGGGTGAACGGAGTGGTTTCGTGCGCCAGTTTCACAGTTTTACAGCGGTACAGTTTTACTGTTTTACCGCTTTACAGTTTTACTTTCAAAATTCAGCGGGCCACTTTCGGCGGGAAAAATCTGGCGGAGCGGGGGTAGCGGCGTGCGCGTCAATTGCAGTTCGCTGTTGGTAGATCGAAGATCGTAGTTCGTAGTATTTAGTTGGACGGCGCAGTTCGCGACGTTCACCCGGAGTCTGTGCATTTCTGATGGCATGATTCAAGACTACCGGAGTGCGCGAATTAATCGGCAAATCACGCCGGAAATTTTGGCGTTTGTTTTCAGTGACTTAGAAAATATTTTGAGCTGAGGGGCTTGACGAGTTTTGGAGGATCAGGCCAAAGGCCTTAGCGCGGGAATTTTGGTGACGGTTTGAAGACGCATGAGAGGCCCGCGGCTGAAGCCGCACCTGTAGCGAGCTTTGATTCAGGGACCTGAAGGTCCCTGCTCCTTCCGATGGAGGATGAAAGGACCGCGGCCTGAAGGTGCACTCGATGGGAGCTTCGATTCAGGGACCTGAAGATCCTTGCTCCCTCCAGCGCGTGTTGGATCAGATATTTCAGAGGCCGGGGGTTTGGGTTTGGATGGCGTAGAGAGACGTGTGGGTGAAGATGTAGAGCGTGCGATGATCGGGGCCGCCGAAGATGAGATCGATGGGGCGCTCGGGAACGTCGATTCTGCCGAGGAGTTTTCCTTCGGGGCTGTAGGCGAGGACCTGTTCGGCGGCAAGGTAGACGTTGCCGGCCTTGTCCTGTGCCACCGATTCGCCGCCATCTTCGGCGAAGAGCGTTGACGCGCCGAGAGAGCCATCGGGGTTGATGTCGATCTTGAAGGTTTTCTCATCGGACTCGGACGTGATGTAGACGGGATGGCCGGGGATCGCGGCTTCGAGGCCAAAAGCGTGCAGGATGTTGGCCAGCTTTGTGCCCCAGCGCATTTCTCCGCGGACGAAGTCGTCGCCGGCGGGGATGAAGATGCTGCCGTCGGGCGATACGTATTGCCACAGAGTCTTTTGCGACAAATCCTGGCTGGACCACACGTCGACCGGAAGAAAAGCGGTTGCGCCTGAACGCGGTTGCGCCGGCTCGGCCTTGAGCAGGGTCATTTCGGTTTCCGGCGAGCCGGGGCGGAAAGTGTAGACGGTACCTTTGCCCTGGTACGAGACGACGAGAAGATCGCCGGCACGATCGAAGGCCAGGTTGACGGGATCGAGAGGGTTATCGCGAACGACTACGGCCTCGGAGTTCTGCGCGGACCAGCGATAGATGCGCTGCCGGTAGGCGTCGACGAAGTAGAGCCGGCCGGAGGGATCCACGGCGGCGCCGTTGATGTTGAAGAATCCAGTGGCAAGTTTCTTGAGGCGTGCGCGGGCGGCGAGAGTCGACGCGGGATGATCCGGGGCGAGTGGGGCCGGCTCGCCGGGCAAGTTGAGCGAGGCGAATTCTTCGGGGCGGACCTGGATGCGATGCGTGGCGTCGATGATGGAATTATCGAAAGGCACTTTGCTGTTGCTATTGACATGCACGTTGCGGAAGCGGATGTCGGTCGAATCTGAAACCGCAATGGCGCTGGGGAACGGCTGATAGCTGCTGACCACGCGGTAGCCGTGGTAATTGGCGATGGTGATGTTGGATGATTGCGCGATGGACAATGGGAGCGCGAAGGCGCTCTCGCCGCGTTCTTCTTCGGTTTGCAGGGCATCGATCTCCCAGTTTTTGACGCGGACGAGTTTCACTTCGTTGCGCACGTGGTGCTCGCTGGATAGCTCGTAGACGTGGCCGGGAGTGTCGGTGTCGGAGATATACATTCCGGCCTGGGCATAGGTGCTAGGGGTCCAGATATCCGCGAAAGTGCCGCCGCCGTTGGTGACCCAGAGGCTGGGATATTGAGCATCCCAGCGACGATTGATGTCAGGATCGGCGGTGTGGGTGTTGTTGTAGGGATTGATGCGGGAGCCGTCGGGCGCGTCGGTTCCGTGGCCACCGAGAAAACGCACATCGTCCATGAGCGAATCGGCGCCAGCCATCCAAAGTGCGCCGACGGCGCGGCTGTTGATGCCGTTGGTATAGAGGCCAAGGCCGGTGACGATGTTGTGGCCGCCCTGGGGTGCTTCGAGCAGCGGAACCGGCGAGCCCGGACCCTGAAATGCGGGCGTGCCGTCAGGGATTTCGAAGAGCGTCATGCTGGGATGGAGGGCGATGAGCACGGTGTCATGGCGAAGATTAATGGGGCCGGTAACGATGTAGCGGCCCATGGGGATGTATAGGACGCGATGCGCGGCGATGGCGTTGCGGATGGCCGCGGTCGAGTCGGTTGTGCCGTCGCCTGTGACGCCGAGCGAATGGATGTTGACCCAAGAGTTTGCCGGGGGAAGTGACGGAATGGCGGGGGCGCCGGATGCAGGAAATGAGGTGAGGGGCTGCGCGATGAAGCTGGTGCGAATTTCACCGGTGTCTGCGGTGGAGCGCATGGTGAGGCCGTGGGTGAAGGAAGCGACTTCGTACGTCTCCGCTGGTCCGGCGACGGAGCGGCCACTTTTGCGGAAGAGGGCGAAGGTTTTTACATTGCGGCAAGTGGAATGGACGACATTGATTTCGGTGCGCGCGTTGTTTTCGTCGCTGATGGTGATGGCTGGGCCGGTGATATTTTCGAAGCGCGAGTTTTCGACCCAGAGCTCATCGGGAAGACCCTCGTCAATCTCGATTGCCTTGGGAACGTTGCGGAAGGAATCGTGGACGAGGGTGAGGCCGGCTTCGTGCTCTTTGATGGCGGCGACGCTCTGGCCTTCGAAGGTGGAGTCGAGGAGCGTGTACTGCCAGCCGGGCGAGGGCATCACGGTGACGATGCCGTACTGGCCGCCGTAGAAGTGCAGGTCTTCGCCTTCGTTGCCGATGTCTTTGAGCGCGGCGAGGCCGGAGCGGATGTGGAAGTCGATGTGGGAGAGATAGCAGTGCTGGGCAACGTGGAAACGGATGGCGACAGCGGCGGGATTACCGGCGCCCATGTCGAAATCGACGTTGCTCATGGCCGAGTAGAAGGTTCCGGGGTTGGCGTCGGGGATGGTGTTGTTGGGCGGAACGGTTCCGGGTGTGGGCGGCTGGTTGGGGCGAGAGGGAAAGCGGAAGTGCGCGTGAGTGCTGTCTGGCCGGCCGCCGGCGAAGAAGAACATATAGCCGAGGTCGTTCTGATAGCCGGGAGTATTGTCGGGGAGGACGAAGACGGGGCGGCGGGCGCCATAGCCGATGATGCGGATGCCGGGCCAGACGTAGATGGTGCGGGTGATGCGATAACGGCCTTGGGGGACGAAGACGATGCCCTGCACGTGCCCGGCTTCGGCGGCGTCGATGGCGGCCTGGATGTTGGCGGTGTCGTCGGTGATGCCGTCGGCGTGGGCAGGGAATTGCGCGGTGCCGAGGTAGATGGCTTCGGGGTCGTCGAGGCGGGTGGGGTATGCGGATTGGGCGGAGAGAGGAAGGACAGATGCGAGGACGAGTGCGGGCAGGGCGAACCGGGTGAGATTCATTGGGGCCTCGTTGGACGGAACACATGGTAAGTCATCAGGCGGGGTGGAGACAAGGCTGGAAACAAACGATTGTTTTTATGGAGGAGAGTCGAAACCAGGGGTCGGGTGAGGGAAGTTGAGGCGCGACTTGTTGACTTCCCAAGAGCAACCGCAGGTTCTTCGACTCCCTGCGCTGCGCTCCGGTCGCTCAGAATGACACGACTTTTTTTCGAGGTTCTTCGACTCCCTGCGCTACGCTCCGGTCGCTCAGAATGACACGTTGTTTTCTTGCGCATTTCACTACCGAATGACACGTGATTTTTATGCGCAGCTCGCGTTTGGATGCGGAGCTTCTCAAAAGCAACCGCAGGTTCTTCGACTCCCTGCGCTGCGCTCCAGTCGCTCAGAATGACACGACTTTTTTTCGAGGTTCTTCGACTCCCTGCGCTGCGCTCCGGTCGCTCAGAATGACACGTTCATTTTTTGGGAAGGTGCCCCGGCTCAGATTGACACCTGATCTTTTATGCGCGCTTGTGGAAGGGGTCGGTGTGGATGATGCCGGAGCCTTCCTGGATGGTGATGGTCTGGTCGGCTTTGATGTTGGTGAGCTTGGTGACGGCGCCGCTGGGCCAGTAGACATTCACTTCGTTGGCCTGGGTTGCAGTGCCGAGGCCGAAGGTAAGGACGAGCTCGCTGGAGGAGAGATAGCTGGAGCCGCTGCGCAGCATCTGCTTCTGATTGGTGGCGCCGGATTGCACCCATACGACGGAGTCGATGCCGTCGCGATTGGATTTGGTTCCCACGAGCTTGATGCGCAGGGAATGGTTGGTGACGCCCTTATTGAGGAAGAGCTGCGCCGGGCCGCCATTGGTGGTGATGACGATGTCGGGCGCGCCATCATTGTTGATGTCGCCATAGGCAGCGCCGCGAGCCACGCGGGGCGAGTCGAATGCGGCGCCCATCTGCGCGGTTACGTCGGCGAAGTTTTTGCCGTCGAGGTTGCGGTAGAGATGTGGCGGCTCAGCGAAGCGGACGCGGTGCTGGATGGCCTGGATGGCGGAATCGATGTGGCCGTCGGCGACATAGATGTCGGGCCAGCTATCGAGGTCGTAGTCGAAGAAGAAGCAGCCGAAGCCGAGTGTGAGCAGGCTGCTCTGGCCGATGGATGAAGTAGGCGCGACATCGACGAAGAGGCCGTTCTGCTGGTTCTGGTAGAGGGCGATCATCTGGTTGGAGAAATTGCTGATGAGCAGGCTGGGATAGCCGGAGTGGTTGTAGTCGGCTGCGTCGATGCCCATGCCGGCGCGCGCCACGCCATCTTCGCTGTAGGCGATGCCTTCGGGGATGCCTTTTTCAGTGAACGTGCCGTTGCCTTTGTTGATGTAGAGCTTGTTGGGCTGGGTGTCATTGCTGACGGCGATGTCGGGCCATCCGTCCTGGTTGGCGTCGAGGATGGCGATGCCGAGGCTCTTGGAGGTGGGGTCGTCGAGGCCGGCCTGTTTGGTGATGTCAGAGAAGGTGCCGTTGCCGTTGTTGTGCCAGAGGCGGAGCGAGGCGCCTTTGTAGGATTCGGGCGTGCAGTAGGATTTGTGCACGCCGTCCATGGTGCAGTAGAGGTCGGTTTGCGGTGACCACTGGACATAGTTGCCGACGAGGAGGTCGAGATGGCCGTCGCGGTCGACGTCGACCCAGGCGGCGCTGGTGCTGAGCTCGTTGGGTCCCCACAGGCCGGCTTTTTTTGTGACGTCAGTGAAGGTGCCGTTGCCGTTGTTGTGGAAGAGATGGTCCTGGCCGTAGGCGGTGACGAAGAGGTCGTCGCGGCCATCGTTGTCGTAGTCGCCGACAGCGACGCCGAGGCCGTACATGGGGATGGCGAGGCCAGCCTGGCGGGTGACGTCAGTGAATGTGCCGTCTTGGTTGTTGCGGTAGAGAGCGGGCGTGGTGACGCGGCCGGGATGACCGGGCCAGTTGGTGCCGTTGACGAAGAAGATGTCGGGCCAGCCGTCGTTGTTGTAGTCGATGAAGGCGACGCCGGGGCCGAGGGTTTCAGGCAGATATTTTTTGCCGAATGCGCCGTCGTTGTGGTCGAAGCGGATGCCGGCGGTGTGGGTGATGTCGGCGAAGTGGATGTGTTCTGGCGGAGCGGCGAGCGGGGCGGAGACGGCGAAGACGGCGGCGAAGAGGGCGAGGGCGGATGCGGTGAAGAGGGCGATGGAAGCTTTGGGGGAAGGCTTCAATGCGTACCTCCGGCGAGCCGCGCGAGCTGCGGCTGCGGCGCAGGTGAGTTAGGTGGCGCGGTGGAGGGCAGAGGGACGAGGTTGGCTTCAGCGCCGTTGTTGGCGTTGGCTGCGCCGAGCGGGATGGAATCGTGTTCGTGGATGGGCTGTCGCTCGAGGTTGTCGAAGGGATGCTTTTCGCGGTAGGAACCGGTGAGGGTTTGCGAGGCCTCATCGGCTTTGAAGCGCATATAGCGTTCCTGGTAGGCGGCGGCTGATTTGTCGTCGCCGAGGCCGGTGTAGCAGAGCATGAGGTTGTAATTGGCTTCGAGGTCTTCGGGGTCGATGGCGATGGCCTGGAGGAACTGGTCGCGTGCCTCGGCGTATTTGCGCTGGAGGAAGAGGACGCGGCCGAGGTCGTTGCGGACGACGCGGTCTTTGGGATATTGCACGACGACGAGCTGGAGCTGCGCGATGGATGCGGCATAGTGGCCTTCCTGACGCAGGACGCGCGAGAGGAAGTAGTGCGCGCGGGCGAGGTTGGGGGAGAGCTGAAGCGCTTTGTCGAGGACCTGGGTGGCGCCGGCGAGGTTGCCTTCCTGGAGGCGGACGCGGCCGATGTTGACCCAGCCGTCGGGGTTGGCGGGATCGGTTTCGGTGGTACGGGTGAAAGCGGTTTCGGCGGCGCGGAGATCGCCCTGAAGGAGCAGGCCGATGCCGTAGTCGTTCCAGCGATGCCAGTCGGCCTTTTCAGTGACGGCTTTGGCGGCTGGCAGCGGAGAGCCGGGCGGGAGGACGGTGAGCTCGGCGGTGGATTGCGCCATGACAACGATGGGGAGGTGGGGGATGGATTTGATTTTGCCGGAGACCTCGGCGGTGCTGGCGGTCAGGGCCATGCGGCGATCGTCGTAGGAGGGAGTGACGTCGTGCGGGCCGGTGGGGAGGAAGTTGCCGGCGAAGGCGAACTGCGTGTTGACGAGCGCGAATTTGCGGTAGTTGACGCGCGCGGTGAGGTGGATGTGGCCGCGGGCGTTTTTGGGGATTTGCAGACGGTAGTGAACGGTGTCGGCAGCGCCGGGCGGTATGAGGTGGACGTAGACGGTGGCGCGGGCAGCCCAGGCATTTCGCTTGTTGATGGGGTTTCCGTGAGCGTCGATGGAGAGGGATTGATAGAACTCGGCGCTGGGATCGACGGGGCCGTTGCCGTGGTCTTGGACCATGCCGCTCCAGAAGAGGACTTTGCCGGCGTCGTCGGTGGCTTTCAATTCGACCCAGCAATCGAAGGCGTCGACAGTGCCGCCGGGGAAGAAGTGGCCCACGCCAATGGTGCGGACGACGACGTCGACGCGGGCGGTTTCGCCGGGAACGACTGCGCCCTGAACGCGATCGAGGGGGGCTGTCACGGGGGCAACGTTGGTTTCGCCGGTCATGCCGGTGGTTTCGTGCTCGGCTTCTTCACCGACGGCGAAGGTGGTTTGCGCCTGCATGGGCGTGGCGGCGGAGGCCTGGATGATTTTGTTGGCGGCGGTTTCAGGGGAGACGGCGAAGATGTCGACGCTGATCTGGTGATCCTGGAGGAAATGCTCGGTGTCGTCGAGCTGGGTCTTGTCCTTATTTACGAAGGGGAGGGCTGTGTTGGCGGCGATGAAGCGGTGGGAGTGGACGAAGCCGTGGACGTTGCCGGCATCGTCGGAGGGCGCCATGGGCATGTGGCAGTCGACGCAGTTTTTGGGCGCGGGCGGATAGTAGAACGAGCGCGCGCCGAAGCCGGAGACGCCGCTGGCCTGCCAGTTGTCGTAATCATTGAAGCCCCGCTGCCAGCGGTAGTGATCGACGGGCACGTCGAGGTGGACTTTGTGGCAGGCAGAGCAGAAGTCCGCGGGGTCGTTGCGCATGAAGGGCTTGAGGAAGGTGCGGCGGTGGGGCTCGGGGTTCTCTTCGATGAGGAAGTCGATGGCTTTGCGCAGGACGGGGTTTTTGGTGTCGACGAGCTTGAAGA
Source organism: Occallatibacter sp. (assembly GCA_035935755.1). Classification (GTDB taxonomy): domain Bacteria; phylum Acidobacteriota; class Terriglobia; order Terriglobales; family Acidobacteriaceae; genus Telmatobacter. The sequence continues at coordinate 53,810 of DASYWU010000035.1, forward strand.
GGGCGGGGTACTCGATGGTGTAGTCGCCGTTGCCCATGGTGCTGCGCACGGCGCGGATGGAATGGCAGACCATGCAGCCGATGCCGGCTTGCGCGGCGGGCGTGAAGATGCGGTTCTTGATGGGCGTGTTGAAATTTCCGGGGAAGAAGAGTGCGGCGTCGTGGCAGCCAGCGCACCATTTTGAGGATTGCACGCCGTCGACGTCCTGCATGTAGACGATGGCCTGGCGGTACCACTGGTTATTGAAGGAGGAGAAGTGGTGGGCGGAGCTTTCCCACTCGCGATAGATGTCGGCGTGGCACTGCTGGCAGGCGGAGGAGTCGAGGAAGTAGTCTTCGGGGACGGTTTTGCCGGTGGAAGTTTCTGCGGAGCTGGGGAAGAACTCGCTTTTGGGGCCGGCGCCTTCCTGGTTCATGGAGGCGGGGGCGATGTCGGGATTGTGGATGGTGTGTGAATCCTGCCAGGGCACAGTGCGCACCCACCAGGCGCCGGCAGAGACGGCTGCGGCAATGCCGAGGCAGCAGGCGAGGCGGGCGGAACTGCGGATTGAGGAACCGCGCAGGGGAGCGGACCAGCCACGACTGCCGGTCCAGATGAAGAGAAGCACTGCCGCGCCAACCGCGGAAACGAGTTCATGCGTGTAGAGGACGGGCCACATGTTGCGGCGCGCGCCGGTGAAGATGATGACGGCGCCGAAGGCTCCGCCGAGAAGCAGGACGGCCCATCCGAGCTTTTCCCAGAGGCTGCGGCCGCGCATGAGGTGGGTGATCCAGGGGAGGGCAAAGATGAGGAAGGCTGCGCCGGCAAAGATGTGGAGCAGGACGATCGACTCGTAAAAGATGGTGGCCGAGGGGAACGCGAATAAGTAGAGCGCGCTGGCCGCCAGGCCGACGGCCGTAGCTATCAGGAATCGTCTCATCGACGCCTAGTCCCGCCTCCGAGGGCAGATTGGTGTGGCTGTGCGGATCAGTTGACCTCGCTCAAGACCTCGCATCTGATCCGGCACAAGAATACTAGCTGGCGGGTGTGACGTCTGGCATCAACCTTTTGGTGGAGGCGGTGGTCGGGTGGCGCTATTCCGATCGCAAGGCCAGGGTTGGATCCACTGCAGCGGCGCGCCGGGACGGCAAATAGCAGGCGAGCCACGCGATGGCCACGACGCACACGGAGGTGACGAGATATGTCCAGGGGTCCATCGGGCTTACGTTGAAAAGAAGCGACGACATCAGGCGAACGGTAAGGAATGCCGAGACGAGGCCGGCGATGACACCAACTCCGGCGAGCAGCAGGCCCTGGCGCACAAAGAGCGCAACCAGTTTTTTCTGTTGCGCGCCCAGCGCCATGCGGATGCCGATCTCCCGCGTGCGTTGCGAAACCGAATAGGAGATGACGCCGTAGATCCCGACGATTCCGAGCAGGAGCGCCATGCTTCCCGCGATGCAGAGCATGATCAAGGTAAATGAGGTGCGGGCCATGGACTTTGTATACAACTGGCCGAGAGTAGTGGGACCGGCCAGCGGTAAATCGGAATCGATCGACCATACTTTCTGTTGCACTTCATTCATGAATGCCGCGGAGCCCGCGCGCGGAGAACGTATGATGAAGGCCGAATTCCGCTGCACAGTCTCTGGCTGGCCTTCGAAGCGATCCTGCAAAACAGGCCAATTGACGGTGGGCGGCGATGGGTTGTTGACGCCATCGTCATGCACGTCCCGGGCGACGCCGATAATCTCCCGCCAATCGTCAGTAGTGCCCACACGGATTCTTTTTCCGACAGCCGCAGCGGGATTTTGCCACAGCTCCTTCGCCATGCTCTCGGAGATAATCGCGAGGGGTCTCTTTTGGTAGGTTTCAGCCCAGGTGAGGTCGCGGCCTGCGACCAGGGTCGTGCCGATGGTGGCGAGGTAGCCCGGCGCGATGTACTTGAAACGACGGATTGGCGGAAGTTCGCCCGGCGTGTAGGTGTGGTCCTGCGCGAAAATGGGATCGTTCTGGCTCCAACCTTCCAGAGGGACGGTGGATCCGAAGCTGACGGACGTGACGCCGGGGATCGCGGCGATCCTGTCTTCAATCGCCTGCTCCATGCGGACTACTTCGGCCCGCTGCGTGTCCGGTACGCGCGATTGCGGGACGAAAAGGCGGAAGACCTGGAGAGTGTCAGGGTCGGTGAAACCGGGAGAGACGTGCATCAGAGCGCGGAAAGTGCGGATCATCAACCCGGAACAGATCAACAGGACAAGCGCGAGGGCCACCTGAATGACCACCAGCGCCTTGCGCGCGCGGTGGTGCTCGCGGCTTTGGCTCAGGCCACGTCCTCCCTCGCGAAGGCCGCTATGCAAACCGGCGCCCGCGTACTTGATCACGGGTATGAGACCGATGACCAGGCTGACAAAAATCGCCATGGCCAGCGTAAACAACAGCACCGGAAGGTCAATGCCAATTTCACTGAGGCGGGGTAGGCCGGTAGGCTTCATGGCAATGAGGAGCCGCAAGGCGCCAAAAGCCAGAGCGAGGCCGATAGTCGATCCTGCGAACCCGAGGAAGAGGCTCTCGAAGAGCAGATCGCCGATGATGCGCCTGCGTCCGGCCCCGAGCGCCGAGCGGATGGCCAGCTCCTGACGGCGGCTTTCAACGCGCACCAGCAGCAGGTTGGCCACGTTCGCGCACGCCACAAGCAAGACCACGACGATCGATCCCATGAGCACCCACAGGACATTGCCAATGTCGCCAATCACATCCTGCTTGAGGAAGCGCGGGGTTGGATTCATCTTTGCTTTCTCAAAAAGGCTGAGCGGAAATCCGTCAGGCGCCGGGAAGCTCCGCATGGCGATGGGAACGAGACGCGACATATCCGCGCTGACCTGCGCCAGCGTGACTCCCGGCTTCAGCCTGGCAACGCCCGGATAGCTGAAGTTACCCAATCTTGTCTTGCTGCGATCCCACTGCATGGGCAGGTAGAGGGCGGCATCTTCCCGATCGAGAAAATGAAAGCCGCGCGGAAGGACGCCAATGATTTCGCGCGTTTTTCCGTCGAGGATGATGGGACGGCCGATGACGGATTTACTTCCGCCGAATTTGCGTTGCCAGTATGCGTAGGAAAGGAGAACCGTCTGTGGAGCGCCGGGACTGTCGTCGTGGCGCGTGAATAAACGGCCCAGAACCGGCTTTGCGCCAAGGATGGGAAGCACGCCATCGGTGACGTCGAGCCCTTGCACGTGTTCCGGCTCGCCGGCTCCTGTGACACTTAGCGAATCGCCCTGGTAAACGCCGATATCTTCGAAAACTGTGATCTGCTCGCGCTCGATGAAGTAAAGGAATGGCGCCATGGGCATGTTTTCAATATCGATGCCGGGGATGTGGTACCAGACGCCGACCAGCCGGTCGGCGTGGGGATAGCTCAGGGGCTTCAGCAGCACTCCCTCGACGACGCTGAATACCGCGGTGTTGGCGCCGACGCCGATGGCCAGCGTGATCAGGGTTACGGCGGTAAACATCGGCGCTTTGCCCAACTTCCTGATTAGCTGCTTGAACTGGTCGTGCATCCGGGACATTTGTCAGTCCTCCGCGGCAGCCGGTCAGCACGGGAATGCCCGTCGACGGGGCCTGCATGGTTGTACGGAGCCGAGCACGCGGCAGTTCAATCGCAGGGGGGAATTTTCGGCGATTCAGAAAAGGTGGGTGCCGGTGAAGGATTGACATGGGTGCGCGACAAACCCGGCGACGAGCTTTTCCTGGAGCGGGTACGGAGTCCGGCACTTCGGCTGCGTCCGATCGCTTAGTCACAGCGGCCGCCGGCGGCGCAATAGCGATTGGCCGCGTCGAGATATTGCGTCCAGTCGGTGGCGATGCCGCGCTGGGCTTCGGTGAGGGGGATTTTTCCGGCTTTCACTTCGTCGGCGAGGTAGTTCTCGACGCGGTCTTTGATTTTGAAGTAGCGGTCTTTGAGGACAGTGTCGGACGGACCGCATTGCGGCCAGATATTGCCCAGGCCGTCTGCACCGCCGAGCTCGAGGGGGACGAGGTGGTCGAGCTCGCAGACCTGGTGCTCGCCGAAGTTTTTGCGCGGCGTGTGAAGGCCGTACCAGCGGTAGGCGATATGCTTCTCCGCTTCGCTGGTGGAGCAGTCGCGAATGCAGCCGGTTCGCCAGGCGGAGCTTCTCAGCACGTCGGCCGTGACGGAGGGATCGATTCCGCCGGGCGTGCAATCCGGATCGGGAACGGGATAGCCGCGCCGGAGGCTGGTGGAGCAGGCCTGGTTACGCGGCCGACGCCACGAGTGGAAGTATTGCGAGGCGCAGGTGACGTTGAACTGCGAACATGTGAGGGGTGATTCCCGCTGGTGGCGCGAACCCTCGTGATGATTGCGGCCAGAGCGAGTTTCTTCGCGATAGTGCTCGGGGCTGGGTCTGGTTTGGAAGATTGACGCGGAGGTTCTGACCCGATACAGGTAGACGGCCACACAGGAGAGGATCAAGACGAAGAAAAGATGAGGGAGCCTGGAGCGCATGTACTACTTCAACGTAGCACGGCGGGACGCTGGACTTGCGTTCAGATTTTCCGCAACAGTTGACAGGCGGCGCAAACAGACTAACTCTTTAGAGCGAGAGAAAGTCGGGCTTTTTATAGCGTGAGGAGCGAATCTATGGAGCGCAGAGATTTCATGAAGGCTGCTTCGCTTGGCGCGGTTGGAGCGATGCTCGAGTCGAGCGGAGTGGGACAAACGACGGAGCCCGAAGCAAAGCGATCACCGAACATCATCTTTGTTGTCTCCGATCAGCATCGGGCCGGTTTGACGAAGCGCTCGGGCTTCGCGCTGGACACCAGCCCGATGCTGGACCGGTTGGCTGACCGGGGTATCGGATTCGAGCATGCATATTGCACCACTCCGCTTTGCGTTCCCAGCCGCACGAGCATGCTGACCGGGCGCTGGCCAGATGCTCATCGCGTGCGCATGAACCTGGCCGCGAACGACGCCGTCTTCGAAAAGGATCTGTACCAGGTTGCGAAGGCAAGAGGTTACAAGACCGGTCTGGCCGGGAAAAACCACACGTATCTGAAAGAGGGAGACGTCGACTTCTGGCGGCCGTACAGTCACTGGGAGGGATTTCAACCGCCGGGTGCGCCGAAGGAGTACAGGGAGTATGACGAGTGGCTGGGCACTTTGCAGGCTAATGCCGCACTGACGCCGACTCCGTTTCCCATCGAGATCCAGTACCCGTACCGGATTGTGTCGGACTCGATTGAGTTCGTCGACCAGTGCGGAGACGCGCCGTTCATCCTGCAGGTGGGATTCCCTGAACCTCACGACCCGGAACAGGTGCCGAAGCCGTATTGGGACATGTTTCCGCCCGACTCGCTCCCGAAGCGCTGCGCCGGCCCGGAGGCGCTACAGCATTTGGGATTCAGGGCGCGATGGTTGTATGGCCTGGAGAACAGCAGCTTTCAATCTGAGAAGTATTGGAGGCGCTATAACTCCAATTATTTCGGCATGCTGCGTTTGCTCGATGACCAGCTTGCCCGTCTGCATCGGCACCTGGAAGAGAAGCGGCTTGTCGAGGACACGATTTTGATCTACCTGGCGGACCACGGCGACTACCTGATGGACTACGGATTGGCGCGCAAAGGTGTTGGGCTCTTCGAATGCTTGACGCGGATTCCGATGGTGTGGTCAGGGGGACGAATCACGCCGTCAAAGATCGGAGCTACTGCTTTCGTCTCCAATGCTGACGTGTTGCCGACGATCTGCGAAGCCATTGGCGCTGAGATTCCGCACGGAGTGCAGGGGAGGAGCCTGTGGCCGCTGCTGCTCGGCCAGGAGTATCCGAAGGACGAATTTCGAAGCATCTATTCCACGGTCGGGCTGGGTGGGCTCTACTACCAGGAAAAGGACAACATTCCGTACAGCTCAGCTTCGCTGGTGGCGGGAAAGCGCGAAAAGATGGACTCCACATACGGCGTGGGATGGGACGAACTGAACAAGGTGACGCAGAGCGGACTGCAGAAGATGGTACGCATGGGTGACTGGAAACTCATCTACGACATGATGGGCTACGGGCAACTGTACGATTTGTCCTCTGACCCTTGCGAGCTGAGGAACCGGTTCAACGATCCGGGTGTCGCTGCAAAGCAGCAGGAGCTGATGGCTGAATTGCTGATGTGGACGATCCGGTCGCAGGATTCGCTGCCTACCGGACCTCAGAACGCGAAGTATCAAACGAAGTGGCCGAAGGAGCACAACTGGTACTCGCCTTACCGGGAGGAGGCTGCGAACAGTCCGTTCATTCCGTGAAGCGTGGATGCTTGCCAATGGTCAGGGCTTTTGCGTGGGGCGGATCTGGACTTCGCTGATGAAGGACTGCGCCTCTTGCGTGACCAGCATGGCGACGACCGATGCGATCTGGCCGGGCTGAAGCTTTTTGTTCGGGTCTTTGCCGGAGGCGGCACCGCGGCCGGAGTGGTCAGCGAAATCAGTGTTGATGGAGCCGGGAGCGATGACGCTGACGCGGATGTTGTACTGGCGGAGCTCTTCAGCGACTGAGTAGGTGAGGCCGTTCAGGCCCCATTTGGATGCGGCGTAGGCGGCGCCATTGGGGAGCGGGTTGCGCCCGGCGAGCGAGGAGATGTTGATGATGTGCCCGGAACGCGCGGCGATCATCAGCGGGGTGAAGGCGCGGATCATGAGGTACGGACCGCGCAGGTTGGTATTGAAGAGGAGGTCCCACTCGTCAGGGGTGACTTCGTGGAGAAATTTTCCGTCGAGGCCGATGGCGGCGTTGTTGACGAGGATGTCGCAGTGCTTGTGGTCGCGGGCGACGGCTTCTCCCAGTTGGGTGACGGCTGAGGCATCGGTGAGATCGCAGGGGAGGACGGAGGCGGCGCCGCCATCGCGCGTGATCTGATCACGAACGCGGTTGAGCTGATCGGCGCTGCGGGCGACGAGGAGAACGTGCGCGCCCATGGAGGCGAGGCGGCGGGCGATGGCTTCGCCGACTCCGCGGGCGGCGCCGGTGACGACGGCGACTTGGGATTCGAGTGGATTCATGACTTGTCTTTTGATGCAAGGGCCGGTGGAGCGGCTTGAGAACACGATAGCATTCGGGTGGCATGGAATTTATGGCTTTGCATCTTCGGCTTCCCAACGGCAACCGCAGGTTCTTCGACTCCCTGCGTCCGCAGCCGCGGACTCTGGTCGCTCAGAATGACACGTCTCTTTTTCGAAGCGAATTGGGTTGTGACCGGCTTGGTTATTTCACGCGCGGATCGCCGGTGGGGAGGAAGGCGAAGCCGGAGATGAGAGAGCCGGAGGCAAGCGCATTTCTTAGCTGCTGGGGGTTGGGGCCGGTGCGGGCTTCGGCGATTTCGAGAAGATGCAGGGCTGCTGTGGGAGACGCTTCGGCGGGGAGGCGGAAAATCCAGGGGACGGCGGCAGAGGTGAGAGTTTTGTCGTCGCTCAAGGCGAGCACGGGGACGAAGGCTTTGAGCGCAAGCTGCTCGGAGAGATGGGCGGCGTTGCGATCGAGAGCGATGATGGCGAGGGCGTGATCGTTCCAGAGGGCGTGCACGAGTTGCGTGGAGGCGGCGCCCCATTGCTGGTCGCTATTAACGGGAACCAGCGTCCATGCGCGGCCGGTTTGCGAAGCGGATGCGAGTTGCGCCTGGATAGCGGCGGATTGCGCGAGCTGGGCGGCCTGCGGGCCGAAGAGGATTACACGAATCGGACCTGCGCGGATGGTGGGACGAGACGGGCCGGCGTAAGAGACATCAGCGGCGGTGATCTGCGCGTAGGGTGTTTGCGGGGTGACTGCGGATTGCGTTGCCTCGGGTTGTTTCGCCATGGGCGCGAGGCGGTAGGTGATGGCGCCATCGTGGACCGCTCCGATGTACATGGGCGAGACGTTCTTCATGTTGGGATCGAAGATCATGTGGCCGGTTACGCCGTCGTACTGGAGCGTGTCGTCGAGCGCGTCCTGAATGCGGACGCGATTGAGGCCCGCTTTGCAGATGGCGTCGAGAAGGATGTTCATAGCGTCGTAGGAGAGGGAGGAGAACTGGTCGGGTTTTTCGTGGAAGCGGTCTTCGAAGTGGCGCTTGAACGCGAGCCAGCGCGGATCGTTGCGGGTGGGATCGTAGGGGAAGACGGCTTCAAAGCCTTCGGCGGCGGCGCCGGCGTTGGAGAGGAGTTCGGAGCCGAGGGTGCGGTAGGAGCCGAAGACGCGCTGCTTCATGCCCAGGGCGCGCATCTGCTTGAGGATCGCTGCAGCGGGAATTTCGTCGGTCCAGAGGACGATGGCGTCGGTGCGCGATTCCTGGATGACGCGGAGCTGGCGGGTGAAGTCGGTGTCGCCGGCCATGAATTTCTGCTCGATGACGACGGGGTGGCCGAGGCGGCGCGAGGCATCGCGGAATTTGGGCACGCCCATGCGGCCGTAGCGGTTGTTGATGCGCAGGATGGCGACACGCTTGAGGCCGAGCTCGGTGTAGATGCGGCGCGCGAGGGTGTAGCACTGCACGCGATCATCCTGGAGATCGGTGAAGTACCAGGGGATGGAAGTTTCGGGGATGGTGGGATCAGTGGAGGCGGAGTTGACGACGGGGATTTCGGCTTTGAGCGCGACGCGGATGGCGATGTGAGTGGATTCGGAGCTGATGGAGCCGAAGATGGCCCAGTCCTTGTCGTCGTAGATCATTTTGACGGTTTGATCGGATGCTGCGCCCCAGATGCCGGGCTCGGTTGGCTGCTCGGGGCCGGAGAGTGCCTTTTCCTGCCAGTTGTTGTAGTCGTCGTGGAGCATGAGGCGGAAGGGCTTGCCGCCGTAGCCGCCGCGGGCGTTGGCTTCTTCGATGGCGAGTTGGGCGCCGTGAAGCATGCGCTGGCCGAAGACGTAATCGGGGTCTTCTTTTGCTACGGGGCCGAGAAAGCCGATGCGGACTTCAGTGATGTCCTGGGGATCGGGCTGGTTGCGGCCGGGGCCGTTCCAGATGGTCGGCTGCGTGTAGTTGAGGTAGTAGGGAGTGACGAATTTGGCGTAGGGGCTCATGTCGGCCGGCTCGTTGGCGTAGGGCTCGACGGTGCGCGTTGGCGGAGGAGCGGGTGGATGCGCGCCGCACTGGCAGACACGTGCGGAATCGGCCGTGTTTTGCGAGAAAGCAATCGGCGCGATGCACGCGATGCAAAGGCAGACCGACGGTGACAACAATCCTCTACGCATGGCCGCTACTCCTGGTGATTTGCTACCTTTTGATTGCGGAACATGGCGATGGCTTCGATTTCGATGAGGAGCTCAGGGCGGCAGAGAATGGCCTGAATGCCGGTGGAGGCGGGCAGAGGATCGAGGCCCTGATCCTTGTAAAACGCGGTGCGCTCTTCGTTGAAGGCTTCGTAGTCGCGCTCGATGTCGCGCAGATAGCAGGTGGTGCGAACGATGTCGTGCCAGGTGCAGCCTTCGCTGGCGAGCAGGCCGGTGATGTTGGCGAGAGTGCGGCGCATCTGGGCGCGGAAATCACCGATGTGCACGCTTTTGCCGTACTCGTCGATGGAGGCGGTGCCGGAGATGAGGAGGATGGTGACGCCGCCGAGGTCGATGCGCATGCCGCGTGAGAAGGAGCTGGGCTTGGCGTACGCGAAGGCCTCGTTGAGCACGCCGTGGTTGGTGATGGCGTGTTTTTCAATTGGCGCGTGGGCGATGGTTTCAAGCAGTTCGGCGAATGTACTCATGATGATGGCTCCTTACGGTTGCGTTACATAAATTCCGTGGCTGAGGCCGCCGGCAGTGGCGACCCAGATGTCGCGGCCCTGAAAGTCGATGCCGAGCATGTAGTTGTTGGCCGGCGCGGTGGTGACGGGGATGTGCGTGACGTTGCCGGCTGCGTCGCGCACGGTCATTTCGGGCTTGCCGGTGGTGAGCGACGGCGTGTACACGGCCCAGTTGACACCGTCGTAGAAGGCGAGGCCCTTGTCAGTGCAGAACCAGGCGTGGTCGGCGTCGACACCCTTGACGAAGTTGGTGAAGTTGGAGGGCAGGCCGCTGTCTTTGGTCATGAAGTTGTGCCAGTAGCGGCCGTCGTAGCGGCTGTCACCGAAGTAAGTGGAGGCCCAGACGATTTTGTCGACATAGCTGACGGAGGAGACGATGTCGTGGATGAGGCCCTGGTCCTTGAAGAGGACCATTTCGGTTTCGTGATCGGGATCCGCGTACTTGTCCCACGCGCCGGTCTGCTGGTTGTATTCGAGGAGGCCGCTGCCCCAGACGGCGTAATAGACCTTGTCGGGCGCGGCGGAGACGCCGTAGACCCAGATCTCTTCCATGGGCGTATTGCGCTCGTTGTAGAGCGCCCATTGTCCGGTGGAGAGGTTGAGGCGGCAGGCGCCGGCGGCGGTGGCGACCCATACGTTTTCGCCTTCGACGGAGACGCCGTAGACGATGTCGTTGCTGAGGCCGGAATTGAATTGCGTGAAGGAGTCAATACGGCCGCCGGAGATGCGGCTGAGTCCGCCCATGGTGCCGGCCCATACGTCGCCGGTGTGCTTGTCGAGGGCAAGAGAGAGGACGGCGCGGTGGGCGAGACCGTCCTGGGTGTTGTAGGTTTTCCAGACGCCGTTTTCCAAGAGCGCGAGGCCATTGTCAGTGCCGGCCCAGATGCGGTTGCCGTCAACGAGGACGGAGTAGACGTGATTGTCGGGCAGGCCGTTGGCGGTGGTGTAGTTGACGAAGCGGAAATGCGGCATGCGGGGCGGCGCGGGCTGAGCGGCGGCGAAAACCGCTCCAGAGAGGGAGAGTGTTAAGCCGAACAGGGCGATCGCAAGGACTTTATGCGCGCGTTTGGCGAACTCCCACCCTTGCGACAGAAAAAAGTCGCAAGGATGGGGCACGGGGCGTGGCGCGAGCTTTGCTTTTTCCCACCCTTGCGACAGAAAAAAGTCGCAAGGATGGGGCACGGGGCGGCTTTGCTGCCAGCAGAGAAGCTTGTGGATTGCGAGCCTCATTCGCGCCTCCGGTTCATCGGGTCCTCAGGTATTCGATCAGGTCGTTGAGTTCGTCTTTGGTCAGGTCGTTG
>DASYWU010000036.1:0-13562 GCA_035935755.1 Occallatibacter sp.
CGACCGGAACTGGATCTTCGGGTTATGCTTCGACAATACCTTGGTGATCGCCGCCGTCAACGTCGTCTTGCCGTGATCGATGTGTCCGATCGTGCCCACGTTCACGTGCGGCTTCGAACGATCAAATTTCTCCTTCGCCATAGGACCTCAACATCCCTTTCATCGCTCGTACTGCTTGTTTCACCACGGGGCGCCCGCCGCTGCGGGCTCCAGCCCCAAAAATCAGCTTGCAGCCTGTAGCCCTTAGCTTGTAGCCCGAAGCTCGTCACCCACAGAGCTACTGGCTACCGGCTACAAGCTACCGGCTCACTTCCCCTGCGCCCTGCCGATGATCTCATCGGCGATCATGCGCGGCGCCTCTTCGTAGCGCGCGAACTGCATCGAGTACGACGCCCGTCCCTGCGTGGAAGACCGGATATCGTTCACGTAACCGAACATTTCCTTCAGCGGCACAATCGCCTTGATCACCTGCGACCCCGCCGCGTGCTCCATCCCCTCGATGCGCCCGCGCCGCGAGTTGATGTCGCCGATAATTGTGCCCATGAATTCCTCGGGCACGGTCACTTCCACCGCCATCACCGGCTCCAGCAGCACCGGTGAGGCCTTCCTCGCCGCTTCCTTGAACCCGATCGAGCCGGCAAACTTGAATGCCATTTCGTTCGAGTCCACCTCGTGATAGCTGCCGTCGAAGAGCGTCACCTTCACATCGACCACAGGGAAGCCGGCCAGAATGCCCAGCTCCATCGCGCCCTGAATGCCCTGGTCGATGGGCTTGATGTATTCCTTGGGCACCACGCCGCCCTTGATTCCGTTGATAAACTCATAGCCCTTGCCCGGCTCGTTGGGCTCGACGCGCAGCCAGCAATGGCCGTAGTTGCCCGAGCCGCCGGTCTGCCGGATGTACTTGCCCTCAGCTTCGGCCACCTTGCGGATGGTTTCGCGGAAGGCCACCTTGGGCTCGCCCACGTTGGCCTCGACCTTGTGCTCGCGCTTCATGCGATCGACGAGAATTTCCAGGTGCAGCTCGCCCATGCCGCTGATGATCGTCTGGCCCGAATCCTCGTCCGTACGCACCTTGAAGGTGGGATCTTCATCGGCCAGCCGCGCCAGCGCAATGCCCATCTTCTCCTGATCGGCCTTGGTCTTCGGCTCGATAGCCACCGAAATCACGGTATCCGGGAAAGTGATGGCGCCGAGCGCGATCGGATGATGCGGCGCGCACAGCGTATCGCCGGTCTTCAGGTCCTTTAATCCCACGCACGCGCAGATGTCGCCCGCGTATACCTCGGTCACGTCCTCGCGCTTGTTGGCGTGCATCTTCACCAGGCGGCCCACGCGCTCGGTCTTGCCAGTGCGCGGATTCAGCACCGTATCGCCGGTCTTGATGGAACCTGAATAGACGCGGATGAAGCAGAGCTTGCCGAAGGGATCGTTGATGATCTTGAAGCCCAGCGCAGAAAGCGGCTCGCTGTCGTCAGGCTTGCGGGTCAGAATGGTCGCGTGATGGTGGGGATCGATGCCTTCAACGGGAGGCTTGTCCAGTGGGCTGGGCAGGTAATCGACGACTGCGTCGAGCAGCGTCTGCACGCCCTTGTTCTTGAACGCGCTTCCGCAGAGCACCGGGAAAACCTTCAGATCGATGGTCGCCTGGCGGATGCCGGCCTTGAGCTCTTCTACGGTCGGCGTTTCGCCTTCCAGGAATTTCTCCAGCAGCACGTCGTCGGTCTCGGCGATGACCTCGATCAATTGCATTCGGAAAGCTTCCGCTTTCTTCTGCAGCTCGGCCGGAATGGGCTCGACGGAAAACTCGGCTCCCATGGTTTCGTCGTGCCAGATGATCGCCTTCATCTCGATCAGGTCGATGACCCCCTTGAAGCCGGCTTCAGCGCCCACAGGAATCTGCAACGCTACGGGCCTTGCGCCCAGCCGCTTGCGGATGGTCTCCAGAACGTGCTCGAAATCGGCGCCGTTCTTGTCCATCTTGTTCACAAAGCAGATGCGCGGGACCTTGTACTTATCGCCCTGCCGCCACACCGTCTCGGTCTGCGGCTGCACGCCGGAAACGGAGTCGAACAACGCCACGGCGCCATCCAGCACGCGCAGGCTGCGCTCCACCTCGGCGGTAAAGTCCACGTGGCCGGGAGTATCAATAATATTGACGCGCACGTCGCGCCACATGCAGGTCGTGGCGGCCGACGTAATGGTGATGCCGCGCTCCTGCTCCTGCTCCATGTAGTCCATGGTCGCCGTGCCCTCATGCACCTCGCCTATGCGGTGCGTGATGCCGGTGTAAAACAGGATTCGCTCGGTCGCTGTCGTCTTGCCGGCGTCGATATGCGCCATAATGCCGATATTCCGGCAGCGATTGAGGGGGATAGCGCGAGGCACGGTGATTTCATCCTTGCGGGCTACTGCGCCCGCCGTTGTTACTAGCTGCCAGCCTCTAACTCCTGGCTTCTAGCTCTGTGTTCTTCAGAACCGTCTCAAACGGTCCAGGTACTTCTTAATCTGCCGGCAGCTAAAAGCTAGAAGCTAGAAGCTAGCGGCTGCTTTTCACTACCAGCGGTAGTGCGCGAACGCCTTGTTGGCCTCAGCCATGCGGTGTACGTCTTCCTTCTTCTTCATGGCCGCGCCGCGCCCGTTGGCTGCATCCAGCAACTCGTTCGACAGCTTCTCGACCATGCCTTTCTCGCCCCGGCTGCGGCCGTACGTAATCAGCCAGCGGATGGCCAGCGAAGTGCGCCGCTCGGGATTCACCTCGATCGGCACCTGGTAGTTGGCGCCGCCCACGCGGCGCGTCTTCACCTCGAGCAGCGGCTTGCAGTTCTCTACCGCTTTCTTGAAGAGCTTGATCGCCTCTTCGCCGCCGCCCCTGGTCTCCAGATTCTTCATCGCCTCGTAAAAGATGCTCTGGGCCGTCGACTTCTTGCCGTCCCACATCATCGAGTTCACGAATTTCGTCACCAGCGTCGACCCGTAAACCGGATCCGCCGCCACTTCCTTCTTCGCAATGTGCCCTTTTCTCGGCATAAATCCTCAAAATCAGCTATTAGCTCTTAGCCCTTAGCTCTTTCCCGCATCCAGCGGGCAAGTTGCCAATCTTGCCGCGACCGAGGCTAAAAGCTAAGAGCTAACAGCTAAAAGCTCGTTTCTTCCTATTTCTTCGCTGCCCCACCCTTGGCGCGCTTGGCTCCGTACTTCGACCGGCCCTGGTTACGGTTGGCCACGCCCACCGAGTCCAATGTCCCTCGCACCACGTGATAGCGCACGCCGGGCAGGTCCTTCACACGGCCGCCGCGGATCAGCACAATCGAGTGCTCCTGCAGGTTGTGGCCGATGCCCGGAATGTACGTGGTCACCTCGATGCCGTTGGTCAGCCGCACGCGCGCCACTTTGCGCAGCGCCGAATTCGGCTTCTTGGGCGTCTGGGTGTACACGCGCGTGCACACGCCGCGCCGCTGCGGCGAAGCCTGCAACGCCGGCGAGGCCGTCTTGTAACGGGGGGCGGTGCGCCCTTTGCGGACAAGCTGATTAAACGTTGGCAAACTGAAACTCCTTACCCCAAATCCTTCTCAACTACTGCTTCCGGCAGCCGCGCGCAACCATGGGTTTTCCGCGGCAGTTGCGCATTTCGCGCCTGGCGCACGGAAGCCCTCTTCTGCTGCTTCGCGTCTGCTTTCGTTCCCTTCTCAGACGAGAACCGCGACGGTGGCAGGTCGTCCTTACTGCGGAGCCCGCTCCGTATCGCTGTCCCGGCCCGCATAGCCCTCCAAGGGGGAGAACGCGCGGGCGCCGATGCGAATGATTCACTCGCCCCCGCAAGAAAGAGCGATTACCGTGACCTGTCTGGCCGGCCCTCTGGCCCTGCCCGGGACTCAACCTATCCCCTGAAGCTGGAACCGGTTGCCCCTACGCCACTGCCGTTAAACACACCCGCAGCGGCGTTCTTGCGGAACCTTCTAACAATAACAAGAAAACCTCGGCGGGGTCAACGAACACATGCAACTGCGATTCTGCCGCCGCAGACATCCTCGGCCAAACCAGATCCGGGATGCGGTACCGTCTCATTATCTCCGGCCAGCCATCTCGCAGCAACCCGCGGCCGCTCGAAATCCGCGCTCGATGCAGCCCAGCTTCCAGGCCATACCATCCGGTCGCAATCAGACAGCGGCCCACGCCCAGCACCTTCCCTTATTGAGTGTCTGCCGGGCAGGTCGCCGCTACCCATTCTGACGTGTAGTTGCCATTCATCGTCATGGTGTGGCCGTTGCCGCTCATCGTCCCGTCAAACGTGGCTTTCACGTGTTCCGAGTCCACAACATGGATCTTGATATGGAATTCCGAATTCATTCCCTGGTTCTTGCCCGCGTCGCACCCTGTCCCCTTCACCTCCAGATCGCTGCTGGTGGAAGTGATGACCGTCCAGTTGCATTTTGTCCCGCTGCCCCACGGCGCCGATTCATTCAAGTCCTTTTGTGTGAGGCACGACTTGAAAGTACTGTTTTGCGGCGTTCCGTTAAACTGCTTCTGCATCATCGCCTCGATCCGGGCGCGCTGCTCGGGTGGCATCGCCGCCAGCCGTGCCTGCATGTCCGGCGGCAGCCCTCCGCCGAGCTGATTGTTCACCGTCGACTGCCAAAGACCAAGCCTGACGTGGAGCGGTTGGAGCCCTCCGGCGGCCTGAACTGCTGCGGCAGTCAGCAGCACCGCCGAGAAAACGATAAGAGTCCTCTTCATTGCGACCTCCATGTGAATTGCGGTTCCCCGGGAATGTCTCAGGATACTACCGCTTTCACAAAAACTTTTGACAAAATTTGAATAAGCGCGTTCCACAATCCGGCGCGGGTGCGGTGCCGAAAATACTTTTGCTGGCAAGTCGAAAGATTACGTTTTTGTCATCTGCAAGGCGAAGGCGTCTCGATCGTGGCAAGAAAATGAGACGTTTCCCAGTTGCCTCAAATGCCCTGTTTCGGCGATACTTGGTTGTTGAGTCTTGCTAAGGCCGGACGTCAAGTCCTGGCCTTTCGTTTGGCCGTCCGCAGCAGGAAATGCGGCCGCCGGCGGGCAGCCCCAGAAATTGCAACAGAGCTTTGGATGTTGAAAGGAACCCTACTGCAGTGGTGATGATTCGTTTGGCGCGCGTTGGCGCCCGTAAGCAGCCGTACTATCGCATCGTGGTTATCGAAAAGGACCGCGCCCGCAATGGCCGCTCCATCGAAGTTGTGGGCACCTACAACCCGCGCACCAATCCGGCCACCGTCGATCTGAAGCGCGAACGCATCGCCTACTGGCGCAGCGTCGGCGCCCAGTTCTCGCCCACCGTCGCAAAAATCGTGGCCAAAACACCCGTTTCAGCGCCGTCCGCACCCCCCTCAACGCCTCGGCCTGAGAACCCGGCTTCCGAGCCGGCTCCTGAGGCCGCTGCCGACACGGCCGCAGCCTGATCTCCATTCCCCCCACGGCGGCCCTCGCGCCACATGGATTTTGCTGGCGGCGAGGCCCGAGTGCTGATACTATTCGCGCACAGACAATGGTCGCCATTTTCGGAATGCACCGGTCAGAGGCAAGAGCATGACCCAACAAGGTATGGTCGCAGTTGATGACCTGGTCCGCGAGATCGCGCGGGCTCTGGTCGATGAACCCGGCGCTGTCGAAGTCCAGACGGTGGAGCGGGAAGAAAACACGATCCTCAAACTCCGCGTCGCTCCCCAGGACGTGGGCAAGGTTATTGGCAAACAGGGACGCACCGCACGGTCCGTCCGCACCATTCTCGGCGCTGTTAGCATGAAGCTGCACCACCGCTACACGCTCGACATTCTGGAAGAGGACGACGAAGGCTGACGTGGTCACTAAGCGGTCAGGCGTTCGCCGCAGGTCGCGGGGATGAGTGTGCCGGAACCATGGGCGTGGCTGGCCCGTATTCGCCGTCCGCAGGGACGCAAAGGCGAGGTCCTCGCCGAAATCCTTACCGATTTCCCTGAGAAATTCTCAGAACGAAGGCGGCTGTGGCTCATCCGGCAGGATCAAACCGCCGCGACTCGCGAGGTTGAGCTCGTCAACCACTGGCCTCACAAGGGCAGCATGGTCTTGCACTTTGCAGGCGTCGATTCCATCTCCGCCGCAGAAGAGCTGACCGGCCTCATTGTCGCCATTCCTCGAACCGAGCGCATTTCTCTCGGCGAAGACGAAGCCTACATCAGCGACCTTGTCGGCTGCGCGCTCTTCGATGTGGCCGGCGGCGCGCCAGTGAACGTAGGCGAAATCGAAGATGTCGACCGCAGCGCCGGCCCCGTGGCTCTGCTCGTCGTGCGCGGTGCCACAGGCGAGATCCTCGTTCCCTTCGCCAGAGACTATCTGCGCAAAATCGATCTCGATGCCAAACGTGTGGAGATGGTCCTGCCAGAAGGCCTGGTCGACCTGAATTAATCAACCTCCGACTGACCGCGAAATCCACGTCTGCAGCGTAAATCAAATATTCGCTTCGAAAGGCGCGGCTTCACAGGCTGCGGAGAAACGCAATCGGAAGCGCTTTGTAACAGAGACACGGCCCTATAGAGGCTCGCAAAAAGTAAAGCCCTGCGAGCGCGCCGGAGGCGCAACGTTTGTTAGCCCCGCGCTTCAGCGTGGGGAAGGGATTTCGCAATTTCACCCGACAGTCCTGGAGGGACGGCGCAAGGACATTCCTTTCAGGCACCGATAGCCGTGCCAAAACAGCATCCTAAAAATCTCGGCCTCAGCCTCTGAGGGGCGCGTTCTCGGACGCCTCCAACAGCTTTCTGAAAAAACCTCTACTCAAACGCCAGCGGCTTCCACCCGCCATCCTGCTTCAGCGCCAATTGAATCGGCCGCGGCGGCCCTGCCGGCGGCACGGTCACTTCGATCCAGAGTTCCTGCCCCTTCTTCAGCGGCAGCGGGTCCTGCGCATGTTCAGAAATGTAAAAGTCCACCGGGTCATCGAGCCGCATCGCGTTGCACTGCGCACCCGGCACAGCGGAAACTGCCATCCCCTCAGTGCCGGTTTCATCGCCGGTAATTCGCATTGCCCTCAGGGTGTTGTCTTTCACGCTTACGTTCGCGCAAAACGTAATCGGCTGTGTTCCGATCGAGTAACGCCCCAATTTGACTGCTCCGCTCGCATCCCGCGGAAACGCCGCCTGCGCCGCCGATGGCAGCGTGCTTTGGCATCCATCCACCGTCAGTTGCAGGCTCAGGTAGCGGCCGCGCATCGCCAGTTCGGGATCGTAGCCGCTGGCGCGCGTCCACACCCGCGGGCACTTCCAGCGCTCGTAAAGATACTTCGCCGCAACCGACGACGCCAGCCCCAGTTGCACGATAAGAATCGCCAGCGAAACCGCGGGAAACGAGGCCTTCATGATCTTCATGAAACAACCTCAACCGCCTCGGTTTGTCCCATGCGCCTGAGCAGCCTTCGCCGCGCCACTTCCAGTGCCCATCCTCCGGCCAGAAACAAAATGCCCAGCCCGATCAGCCCAAGCGACCGGCCCATCTTGTCGAAGATGTTGCTGAAATAGAACCAGCCCACGGAAGCCGCAAATCCCACAATCCCGAAATTCACCAGCGCCTTGCTCGCCAGGCGCACTCCCCACCAGATCAGGAACACGGCAAAGCCCGCCACCAGCGCATGCGCCGCCAGGTTCGGCTCAGACGTGCTATAGCTTGCCCGGGATCCATTGCCGTACGTGTAGTACCAGATCCTGATGTGCAGACACCACGGCAGCGCCTCCGCAAAACCAATGGCGACGGCGATCGGGATTAGTCCCTTGTGTCCCTTGAATGCGGCAATCATCAGTGGCGCCGCGGCAATCCCAATCCACGCCCACACGCGCACTCCGAACGGGATGAAGGTCTGGGTATACCACCATGATCGCCACCCCATAAGCAGGAAGACAATCGCCGTCACTGCGGCAATCGCGCCGGCGCCAAACAGAATCCCCTGCACCGCCCTGCGCTTCGAACCCACAAAGAACGTCAGATACAGGAGAGCCCACACAAACAGAAATCGGCCCGTGTACACTTCGCCGCCGATGTGTCCGGTCATGTGGAATTCAAGTTCTGACAGCATCCAGGCCGGCACCAGCAGCAGCGCCAGCGTCTGTTGCGCTTGGTCGCGCAGCAGCGACCAACCCGCCAGCGCCGCCACCGCCCACAGCAGCACCGCCGCAGGCCAGTGCTCCTGGATGTTGAAGATCTGACCTACCAGCGCAATCGCCGCGCCCGCCGACACTGTCCCCACTGCGTGCAGCGTAGTCGAGAGCCAGCGAAACTTCTCCCGCGCGAACCCGCCGCCGATATGAAACACGGCAAGCATGGTGATGACCAGCGCATAGCGCCAGCCCGGGCTCAGATCGTCCCAATGCGCATTGACGAACAGCACCACACCGCAGGCCAGCAGAATGGCTCCGAGAATCAGCGCCACCAGCACCTGCCAGCGCAATCCCGCCGGCCGCTGTTGACCGGCTTCGTAAGCGCGGATGCGCGCCGCAGCCTCGGCGTCCAGCGCGCCAGCCGATTGCCAGCGATTCAGCAAGCTCTCAATGTCCGCCATAGTAGTTGGCAATCATTAAAGCATAGTTCTGTGTCGATCAGGGCGGCCGGGCCACGCCTATATCATCAGAGCCAGAGGGGCAAGCAAGCTCTCAGCTGTCAGCTTTCAGCTATCAGCCCTTAGCAATTGGGGTCAAGCTCGTTCAATCCGTCCATCAGACTTCTGAAAGCTGAGAGCTGAAAGCTAAGAGCTAAGAGCTGAAAGCTGCTTTCAAGATATGCGCTTCGACATCGTCACCATCTTTCCCGGATTTTTCGCGGGCATCTTCGAGCACGGCATCGTGCGCCGCGCGCATTCCGAAGGCCTGGTGACGATCGGCATTCACGACCTGCGCAACTTCACCCACGATCGTCACCGCACCGTCGACGACCGCCCCTTCGGCGGCGGCGAAGGCATGGTGCTGAAACCGGAACCCCTCGCCGAAGTCCTCGAATCGCTGCGCATCAAGCCCAAATCGGAGCGAGATCCGGAAGGCTTTATAACAGGGCACGACTTTGAGCCTGCCCTGAACTTGCCGAAGGGCGCCGACAACGCCGAAAAAAAGAAGGGGGCTTTAGCCCCTGAGGCCACGCGCGTCATCCTCCTTTCCGCTCAGGGCCGCCCCTTCACCCAGGCCGTCGCCCGCGATCTTTCCCGCCTCGACCGCATCGTCCTCATCTGCGGCCGCTACGAAGGCGTCGACGAGCGCATCAACGAGCTCTACTGCGACATGGAGCTCTCCATCGGTGACTACGTCCTCAGCGGCGGCGAACTTGCCGCCGCCGTCGTCGCCGACGCCGTCATCCGCCTCATCCCCGGCGTCCTCGGCAACGAGGCCTCCGGCGAATTCGAAAGCTTCGGCATCGATGACAAAGAGATTTTCACCGATACTGACGGCGTTCCCCGCTCCCAGCACGGCTCCGGAGGCCTGCTCGACTACCCGCATTACACCCGACCCGCCGAGTTCGGCGGCCTGCGCGCGCCCGACGTCCTTCTCAACGGCGATCACCAGCAAATCCGCCGCTGGCGCCGCGAACAGCAACTACGCAAGACCCTCCGCAACCGCCCCGACCTGCTGGCAAACGCCAATCTCAGCGAAGAAGACCGCAGGCTCCTGGACACGATCCGCTAGCCTCAGCACACCAGGAATCGACCACTCGTCCACGCGCATCTGCTTTCCATCCGCAGTGCAGCCATTGCCGGCAACAGGAGTGCATGACACAGAGCAGGTGCGAAAGCGGACCCCGGTAGTGAAAAACTCCAAAGGGAAGGGGCCGACGATCCGGGCGCGATCTCAATTCCAGCACCGATTCCGCTACTCTAACCCGCTGTCATCCTGAACGCAGTGAAGGATCCGCGGTTGCTCCTGGCACTCCAAAACCTGCATACTTCCCACTTCCCGACAACTCGGGACCTATCGGCCCGTCACCTTAAACTAGCCGCTAAATTGTTTCAAGATAGCCCCGCAATTCTGAGATGGGCGTTAGCTGCACCCGAATGAAAGAGAAGCTCTTTGGGCGGTAAATAAAGGTCCAATCATTCATCTGCTCGACCCGAAACGTTGGATCGAACGATGGGCCGATCCTGTTTCCGGCGTCCGCATTGATCGCTATGACGGTACGTCGCCAGCTTCGCTTTCCAACTCCGAACCGGCAATCAAACGCCACGATTCGCTTCCCACGCGGTTCGCCGTCAATTACGTTCTGCACCTCTGTTATCAAATCCAGATCGGAGCCTCTGAGCGGAACGCTGCGAGGCAGCGCGTCGCCAAGAAAGTGGAATCCGCAAGACTCAGCCAAAGAACGAATCTCACGTGTTCTCACGCGACTTCGCCACCATTCCCAACCGAAAATGCAACCGACAAACGCAACAACGACGACAGTCGAAATGGAATCGGAGGCGCTCATGACAATGAGTCTAAGGGACGCGCGTTCTGCCTTGATCAGTTCCGGGCGACTAACCGCCAACTCTTCATCAACCTCCTGGTAAACAACACGCGCCTGAATTTGGACGATCTCCCCCCGGGCGATCCAGGCCGGGCGGAGCCAGTTTCGAGATTGCGTCCTTCCCGTATGCAACAATGACGCAGGAGATCCCCATGCGAAAGACCGTCATGCTCCCGGTTCTTATCGCCCTCGCCCTGTCCGCTTTGCCCGGACTCAGCCGGCCGGCGGGAGCGCAGGCCGCCCCCTATCCGGCCATGGCGCCTCTGGAACAATACTTGATGCCCAGGGACGCCGAGATTGCTCTGGCTCGCAGCGCCGCGCCGGCCTCGATCGCAAACCAGGCCACCGTGATGGTGCTGGGGCGCCAGGGATACACCACCGCCGTGCAGGGTACGAACGGCTTTCTCTGCTACGTTGAGCGATCCTGGGCCGTGCCCACGGACGATCCCCAGTTTTGGAATCCCAAAATTCATTCCCCCAACTGCTTCAATTCGCTCGCCGCGAAGAGCGTTGCCCAGGTCTATCTGATGAAGACGCAACTGGTGCTGGCAGGCAAATCGAAGCCGGAGATCGAGCAGGCGCTTGCAACAGCCTTCGATCGTAAGCAACTGCCCGCGCTGCCCCCTGGCGCGATGTGCTACATGACGTCGAAGGGGCAATACCTCAACGACACGGGCAAGAGCTGGTACCCGCATCTGATGTTCTATGTTGCCGGCGATGTGCCGAAGAGCTGGGGCGCGAACCTGCCCGGCTCGCCGGTGATCGCGGTGCATGATGCCGAAGCGCGGGTCACGGTTTTTATGGTCGTGGCGCGCCACTGGTCAGACGGTACCCCGGCTCCGAAATAACCTGGCGGAAGGCCCCGGCACATTCTCCTCAATCCGATGCTCTCGTCCGCGTCGCTGCCAATGGAGAGATTGCAAATTAGCCAGCATCCAGCCCCATTCGCGAAGAGACGCCTCGAAAAGCTGTAACCGAAAAACAACAAGAGCCCAGGTGCCGTTTTCCACCAGCGCTTCAGGCATCGATTCGTCCGTCCCTCAGTCCTTCAGTCCCTATTCCCTATTCCCTATTCCCTATTCCCTGTTTCACCCCGTTTGCTCCCCCCGCACGCCTATGCTAACCTTGATTTCTGTGCCGAGTACGCGCGGAATGGTAGTGTGTCCGTGCGTTACCTCGATCGTCCGGGCTGCTTTCCGGGTGAGATGGGCTGGCGTAGCTCAGCCTGGTAGAGCATCTGATTTGTAATCAGACGGTCGGGGGTTCAAATCCCTCCGCCAGCTCCACTCAAAAGGAAACGCAAAACGGGGTTCGGAACGGCAAAGTTTTTCACCGGCCGCGGAGTGGTTCCGCTGCCGCTCTCATCCTCCGCGGCGATCCCACTGAGGTGCACTTTGCAATCGATTTCCGGATCCTTCTCCGGACGGTGCGTGATGCGCCAAAGTAGGCGAAAATGGAAGATGGGGAAGTTGAGCACAGGTGGCCGAGCGGTTAATGGCAGCAGACTGTAAATCTGCCGCTCCTTGCGAGCTACGGAGGTTCGAATCCTCCCCTGTGCACCAGGTTTTGGAGTAGGGCAATGCGCTCAATCGAGAATTCGGGTGCTGATCTGGCCCGCGAGCACATGACCGACGGGCTGCGCAGCACCGGTTCCGAACTGGACCGGAAATACTGGATAGCCCTGGCATTGTATGCAATTCTGGCTTTGCTGGTCTGGTTCACCATGGATGCGGGTAAAGTCCCGATCTACGGAAAACCGGTAGACTTAAGACTGCTTCCACTCATCGTCATCGGCGCCATGGCGGTCAAGACAGTGGTGGCGCGACATGCAGAAAGAATCCGGCGCGGCACGGATGCAGAAGGCAGCGAAGTTCGCCGCGGACAGGTTTGAGGGCTGATGTAGCTCAGTTGGTAGAGCACTCCCTTGGTAAGGGAGAGGTCACCGGTTCAATCCCGGTCATCAGCTCCAGAAATCAGCTATTAGCCGTTGGCTTTTAGCTCTCAGCTTCTGAAGCGTAAGCTACACGCGAAAACGTGCCGCATCAGGATCGAGCTGAAAGCTAACGGCTGAAAGCTAAGAGCTGCTTTTGCGGGAGTAACTCAGTGGTAGAGTCACAGCCTTCCAAGCTGTTGGTCGCGGGTTCGAGTCCCGTCTCCCGCTCCAGAGTTTGCACCGGGTCTTCGAGTGAAGAGAAGCTTTGAAAAACCTGCACCGGGTTTTTGAGTGTAGAGAGGCTTTGAAAGGGCACGACTTTAGTCGTGCCGTGAGCACACAGACAGAGACAGGGCTTTAGCCCCTGAGGTTCATAGGGATGTTTGAACAGGCCGCCATCGCCGTCCGGGACGAAAAGGGATACGCCAGGCTTCACGCGCAGATCGACGCAACCTTCGACGCGCGGGAAGTGGAGGTGTTCCTCGACCGCGTCACCAGCGCCCGGCTGCGGGTTCGCGATTTTGAGAGCGTTCTCAAGCGCGGGCTGCTCGGCAAAGAAGCGATTGCACTCTATGCGGCGCTTCCCGTCTCCGACCAGGGCCTGACTCGCGAACGCTATCTGCGCCTGGTGGAGCAGGTGCCCGCAGAGATGCGGCAGCGGTATTTCCGAGCATACGCGTACTACTGAGGCGAGACTCTGGGGCGAAATCGAATGTATGTGCTCTCATCAACGATGCAGCACCCTGAGGACGGCACGACCACAGAGATACGGATCGAGTTCGAGGATGATGCGAAACTAGAGGCAGAAAGATGGAGTGGCCCAGGAGAAAACATGGTCGAAAAGTGCTATTGGCGCAGCGTCTACGAGCATATCGACGAATGTATTGGACCGTCCGTGACATTTCGGCTCAAGCTGGCCGACATTCAAGGTTTGATTGAAAGACTCAGGTCTGTGAATGCTGAGTTACTGAACTAGAGCAGCGAGAGGAATGAACGAATGGCGAAGGAGAAATTTGATCGTTCGAAGCCGCACGTGAACGTGGGCACGATCGGACACATCGATCACGGCAAGACGACGTTGACGGCGGCGATCACCAAGGTATTGTCGAAGCATAACCCGAAGATCCAGTTCCGGTCG
>DASYWU010000037.1:0-45299 GCA_035935755.1 Occallatibacter sp.
TCAAATCTGGTCGGGGAACTGAGAATTGAACTCAGACCACGTGCTCCCAAGGCACGGATGCACCGCATTACACTATTCCCCGATGGTGCCAGCCCAGCGAGTTGAACGCTGCTCTCTCCGTTTTCAGCGGAGCGTATCGACTGCGCATACGCGACTGGCGAATTTTGGTGGACCGTGTGGGAATCGAACCCACCTGACTATCCTGCTTGCAAAGCAGGCGACCACCCCGAGTAGTCCTACGGCCCGAAATTTACTTCGTGCTTAATCGATGGATGCTTCATGTCGATGCCGCTTTCTTTCGTGCACCGCGATTTCGCATCGGCATGAAGCCGCCTTCTCGTCGGGGTGGCCGGTGGGAGTTGAACCCACAAGAGACATGAGTCACAGTCACGCCCGACATTCCGATAGTCGGCACGGCCACAGTTGGAGCACCCGGGGTTACTCGAAAACCCATTCTGCCGATTACAGATCGGCCGCTCTTCCACTTGAGCTACAGGTGCAATCTTGTTGGAGCCGGCAGCAGGACTTTAACCCGCATCCTTCGCCATACCAAGGCGACACTCTGGCATTGAGCTATGCCGGCCCGACTTCAGTAGTACAGATACTTCCTCCACTTCTCTTCGCCGATTCCCGTCTGGCGTATGAGAGCGCGAGATGTGTGGATCGTCACGCGACGCGGCTGACGAAGCAGTTTCATTCCTGCCTCCGCGGGCGTCCTATCTCCTTTGCGCGCATTGCAGTCACGGCACGCCGCGACTAGGTTTTCCCACGCACTCAGTCCGCCTCGAGAGCGCGGAATCACGTGCTCGAGTTCCAATTCGCTACTCAGGAACTTCTCGCCGCAATACTGGCAGATGTGTCCGTCACGGATGAGGATGTTCTTCCTCGACAGCGTTTGGATCCGCAACGGCAAACGCCGATACTGGCGCAGGCGAATCACACAAGGCAATTGCAATCCGACATGCACAAACCGGTCGTGTGCCTCCTCGACAACAGCCACCCCTTTAATCAACAACACCAGGGCGCGACGTGCCCGAGTGATATTCACGGGTTCGTAGCTCGCATTGAGCACCAACACTGGCATCGTCATCACGCTACTCATAAGACCTCACTGCATCTCTGGAGCTGGCGGCCGGAATCGAACCGGCATTGTCCTCGTTACGAATGAGGTGCATTGCCCTCTCTGCCACGCCAGCAAAACCCTGAATCAAAATCATGGAGCGGCTGGCCGGAGTTGAACCGGCGATCTCCGCGCTGGCGACGCAGCGTCTTACCGCTCGAAAACAGCCGCTCATCAACTGGCTCCGGGAGGGGGATTCGAACCCGAACCATCCGCGGTTCCAAAGACCGCTGTCCTGCCATTAGACGATCCCGGAATATTCTCCTTTCCGTTCGCAAGACGCACATCACTTATCCATGTCAGCTACTCGACTGACATAGTCACTAACTGGCTGGCGAGCAAGGCTTCGAACCTTGACTTCCGCGTTCAGAGCGCGGCGTGTTGCCAGTTACACTACTCGCCAACAAACTTGGCTGCGCAGGTGGGAGTCGAACCCACATAACCCTGATTAACAGTCAGGTTCTCTGCCATTGAGATACCGCGCAATTGTGCCGAGTAACTAAAAGCCCCCGACCTTGTTGAAGGCCGGGGGCTTAGTCTCCTGAAATGGAGCTAAATCGCTAGTCCGGCCTGAACACGGTATTACCCTGCCGCGTCGGTTGTATCGCCGCTGGTGTAAATCCGTGATGGGCTCGGAACATCATTGCCTATGTACTTTACCCCGACTTAATTTCAAAAGTCAAATGCAAACGCTGTGATCATTAGTCACTCACGGACTTTGGTACTAATGTGTACGACAGATACGGACCTTCAATTCTGCGCATGAGCACTCAGAAGTGTGATCACGTCGGCCAGCATTGAACTGGCCGCAACACACTCAGTACGTTGGCAGGGCGTACGAGAATCGAACTCGTGTCAACGGATTGAAAGTCCGTTCGCAGAACCAGCACCGCGGCACGCCCCGCAAAAAAATGGCAGCCTGCATGGGAATTGAACCCATATCGACGCCTTGAGAGGGCGTCATCCTAACCATTAGAAGAGCAGGCCACTACCAACAATCTGGCGCGGCCGACCGGACTCGAACCGGCATCTGCTCGATCGACAATCGAGAGCTTTGGCCAATTAAGCTACAGCCGCGCGTGCGACAAGTTTTGGTGGGTGTGGAAGGATTCGAACCCTCAATACTCCAAAGAGCCCCGGGGTTACGGCCCGGTAGCGCGACCAGTTGCCCCAACACACCCACGTTTGGCGGAGAGGGCGCGAGTCGAACGCGCAAGTCCCAAAGGCACGTCCCGCTTCAAACGGGATCGGCTTGCCAGTTGCCGAACCTCTCCAACAGTGATCGCGAAGATCTCACCGATCGGCTTACGTCCCTCGCACAAACGTTCCATCCGAAAGCGCCTTGCGGATGTAGCGCATGAGGGTGATCGCCTTGAATTCGGCCGTGAGCGTTGCTCCGCCGATATCTTCAAGCGAGACCGGGAACTGATACTTCAGGCCTTCCACGTCGACGGTATAGAACATGTTGCCCGTGCGATAGAACGAGAACCTGGTCATGTTGTCCTTCACGATCTGCTTGATGCTCGGCGTCATTTGATTCATCCTCTCTGATTCACAACTGCCTGTTGTTAAAGTGGCGGTAGCGGCGCGAGTCGAACGCGCATGCCCCGAAGGTGCGTCCCGCCTCGAACGGGATGGGCTTCCCATATGCCCAACGCTACCAATTGGCGGTAGGAGCAGGACTTGAACCTGCACGCGCCTTACGACGCGAGCCTCGCCTCCAACGAGGTGCGATACCGTTCAGCTCATCCTCCCGACTCAACAGACTCTTTCCTCTGCTACAACGTTTCTGCGAGCGAAAAGCGAGCAGCTGCTGCATGCAATGCTGGCGGAGACGATCCGATTCGAACGGATGGCGCCTTTCAAGGGCACTCCGCGTTAGCAGTGCGGTGCCTTAGACCACTCGGCCACGTCTCCTTGAAATCTTTGGTTGGGATGGAGAGATTTGAACTCTCACGCGCAAAGGCACTGGTTTCTAAGACCAGCGTGTCTCCCATTTCCACCACATCCCCACGAGTCACTAATTCACATCGACTTAGTTACACTCCCAGCGTTCAGGTTCCTGCGTGCGAACCTGCCGACAAACTTGGTGGGCTCCCAGGGACTCGAACCCTGAAGATGACACAGCTTTTGAGGCTGCCGCGTCTGCCTGTCCCCGCCAGAAGCCCATAAAATCAAAAGCCCCTCGATTTCTCGAGGGGTTTGGCGGTCTTTAAGAACTTTGCCTAAATCAGCCGCACCCCTCCGTACCCAGCAAATCGCTGAGTGATTCGGACAGATACGACTTGAATAGGTTCTTCACGAAAACGAGAATACCTCACTTCTAAGTTGAGCGCAACTGACATTCTGGTAATTACCCAAAGTAAGTAGTGAATTCATCTTCATTGGTGTTGCTTCTTTTCGAGAAGTAGGGCATGATGACAATCATGCTGAATCGAGTCCCATCGACGAGACATCACGAAGCGAAAGGCCTCCGGCCGTATTCGCAGGGTGAAATTCTGTCCGTGCCAGGGCTCGATTGGACAAGCGCGTAGCGCGTTTTCCCAAGCAGACTTTCGAGCCCCTGGCCTGATGGTCGGGGGCTTTTTCGTTGTGTCTGAAAACTGTTGTTGCGGTGCAACTGCACTGGCGACCGAGGCAAGTGAGGACCACTCTCATGATTCGTATGGAGATTTTCGATAACCAGATTCCTGTGTTCGGTCAGGCTGACGATCGCACGCTGAACCAGATTCGCGTCTGCGCGCGTACCGCCGACAAAGTTGCGCTCATGCCCGACAACCACGTCGGCTACGGTGTGCCGATCGGTGGCGTTGTTGCCTACAAGAATGCGATCAGCCCTACTGGTGTAGGCTATGACATCGGGTGCGGCAACAAAGCAGTTCGTGTCGATATGCCTGGCTCGGAATTGCGTGCGCGCATCGCCAGGATCATGGACGATGTGTGGTCAATCATCAGCTTTGGCGTTGGCCGCAAGAACAACGAGAGGGTTGATCGCGCTCTGTTCGATGACGTCGCATGGAAGCTGAAAGCAATATCGCCTCTTAAGGAGATGGCGCGCAACCAGCTTGGCACGGTGGGCAGCGGCAATCACTATGTGGATCTTTTCACAGATGAAGAGGATCGCGTGTGGATCGGCGTGCACTTCGGCTCACGCGGACTCGGTCATAAGACGGCGACGTACTTTCTGAAGGCCGCGGGCGCCTCGGATGGAATGGACGTGGAGCCTTGCGTCCTTTCAACCGATAGCGATCTCGGAGCTGAGTATCTCGAAGCGATGCGCCTGGCTGGCAACTATGCCTATGCGGGTCGAGACTGGGTCTGCGCTCGTGTGGCGGAGATCCTGGGTGCGCCGATTGCCGAGGAAGTGCACAACCATCACAACTACGCCTGGCGCGAAGAGCATAACGGCGAGGAGTTGTGGGTTGTGCGCAAGGGCGCGACACCTGCTTTCCCGGGCCAGCGCGGATTCGTTGGCGGCACGATGGGTGAGCAGTCGGTCATTCTCGAAGGTGTTGAGAACGAGCATGCCCGCTATTCGCTCTACTCGACAGTCCACGGTGCAGGTCGCGCGCTTGGGCGTCGCGAAGCAACTGGCGTTGTCGACCGTAAGACCGGAGTGGTCAAGCGTGCCGGCAAGGTCACACCGGAGATGATGCGTGCCTGGGTCGATCGCGCAGGCATTGAGCTGCGCGGCGCGGGACTCGATGAGTCTCCTGATTGCTATAAGCGTCTCGATGAGGTGCTTGAGTCTGTCGGCGACACCGTTCGCATCCTTCACCGTCTCACGCCTATCGGAGTCGCGATGGCAGGAGCAAACGAGTTCGATCCTTATAAGGACTGAACTACTAACCGAATCGACTGTGCTGGGCAGGAGCCATTCAGCATAGTTGATTCAAAGTTGGCAGGCCATGCAGATTACACTGCGCACGCCGCCCGAATTGGAGGCCTCATGAAGCTAGCAGAAGCACTGGCAGAGCGTAGCGACAGCCAGAACAGAGTTGAAGAGATCAAGAAACGACTGGTTCGTTCAGCTCGAGTGCAGGAAGGTGAGCAGCCGGCGGAGGATACAACCGAGCTTCTGGCTGAGTCGGAGCGTGTCTTTGCGCGCATGCAGGAACTGGTTAGCGCGATCAACCGCACCAACTCGAAGACAGTCTTCGACGGAGAGCGCACGATTTCGGATGCGATTGCCGAACGCGATATAGTTGCCAAGCACCGCGACTTCCTTGCTGGAGTCGCAGAGGCGGCAAGCACTCGTCAGGATCGGTACTCAAAGTCGGAAGTGCGCTTTGTCGCAACTGTGCCTGTCGGCAAATTGCAGGCCGAGGTGGACCAGCTCGCGAAGAGATATCGCGAACTGGACACCCGGCTGCAGGAACTCAACTGGAAAACTGAGTTGATCTGAGTAGTTGGTAACCTTTGTTTGCAGCGAGCACAAGCCTAGCCGGGGGCAAAACCGGCATCTGGGTGACTCCGAAGAGCCCGTGTCGATGGGTTCGACTCCCACGCTGTACAGTGCATGCTCCGTACAGTCACAAGGGCACGATGTATCGATCACAAGTTACTACCGCGTGCTGGGCTAACAAGGGTGAGGGTGGGACAGGGGACACTCAGATCATAGACGGGGGCCGAGTCCGCGAACAAATGAGACTGGCCAACTTCCGTATCCCAGACAGCATGGTAAATGTGATCGAGCGAGAATGGTGCAGAAATGGACAGAGCTCAAATTCGGGCAAGCAGATTTCTGAGCCTCGTCCTACGACACAAGCCAGAACATGCCGGATTATCTCTGGATGGATCGGGTTGGTGTAAGGTAAACGACTTGCTCAAGGGTTGTGCCTCACACGGGCACCCGCTGTCTCGCGAAGAGCTCGACGTGATTGTGGCTGAGAATGATAAGCAGCGTTTTGAATTCTCGGATGATCGACGGCGAATCAGGGCGAGGCAGGGTCACAGCATTGAGGTCGATCTGGAATACGAGCCAAGTATTCCCCCAGACATCCTCTATCACGGCACTGCAACCCGTTTCTTGGACTCGATTAAGCTGATGGGCCTTGTGAGAGTTGGACGGCAGCATGTTCATCTATCGTTTGCCGTGCAGACTGCGTTGAAGGTAGGAAAACGGCATGGCGCGCCAGTTGTGATTCCCGTCCGAGCGCGAGAAATGCAGGAGGCAGGATTTGTCTTCTACTGCACGGAGAATGAAGTCTGGCTTGTCGACTCGGTGCCGTCGATTTACCTCAAGTTTGATGAACTCACCTTTCTCTGATTGTTGCTTCTGCGATGTGCCATCAGTTGCTATGCGGGGCATCGGCCTACTGGGGCTGATTCGCTGGCTACAAGCCGTCGTTCGAATCGAACGTGCCGAATCAGAGTAGAGCGACTGATTACAGCTGCGGTCCGCCCCATGGATGTTAATGGCTATCACGAGTTCGGAGCAGTGAAACCCGCGGGCGAGTGGAAATACCTCTCCAAAAGCCAACGCGGAGAACATCGGCCAAGTGATGTTCCCGTTCTTCCTCGGCTTCATCGTTCAATCAACCATGATCGGTAAATTCAGGCGTTGGGCTGGTCCGATTGGCGTCCCTGCCCAACGCCCTCTCTGTTCGATCACGTGCCCTTGTAGTTCAAAAGCGGCCGAAGGGTGCGGCGGACTTTGACAAGATCGTGTTGATCCTTCAGAACGGCGCGAATGTCCTTGTACGCCGATGGAGCCTCGTCGCGGATTGCATCCGCGAGACGCCAGTCAAACCAGACGCCCTTTATTTGGCGTTGCAGTTCTGCACGGCTAATCCTCCTCGTCGCTTCGGATCGGCTCATCGCCCTCCCAGCGCCAAGTGCGCTGGAGTTGAGCGCTTCCTCACATCCGCGGCCTTCGACATGGAAGCTGAGCGTTCCCATGGAACCCGGCAAGACGCCGAGTTCACCAGCCTGCAGCGCCATGGCGCCTTTCCGGTGAACCCAGAACTTGCTGGCACCATGCTGCTCAAGGGCCACGTGGTTGTGATCGGTTGTGATGGTCGTCTCCCAATCCAGTCGCGCGCCAATCGCCTCCTGAATCGCCTCTTCAGCCTCCGTTGCCATCGCTCGCCTTGAAGCCACCCGTACCGGCGCGCCCAGTCGAGGTCATGCAAATGCGCCGCTCCCTGCTCGGAGTCAGCGTTCAGCGCACGAAAGCGGCCATCGACTACCTGGGCGCCGGCCAGGTGATGATCACGGATCGCCTGACCGAGAGCCCGAGATCCAACGCACTTCATGTGAAGTGGGCGCCAATGACGGAAGTGGGCGCGGCGCCTGAAAGCAGATAATGGAAGCGACGAAGATGAAGGGATAATCCTGGGAAATGTTCCGTGATCGTCATTTCGGCATCCTCACCGTTGTTCTCTCGTTGGAAATCCTGGCTCGATGCACCCTTGCGTCTGCCGCAGTCGCGCAGAGCGCGACGGATGAACTTCCGGCGCAGTGTTCGGCCTTTGCTTCCGTTCCGCTTCCGGCAGAAGCTGAGATTGTTCCAGCCCCCAAGACGGCTCCCGATTGTGCTTCTTACCGCTCATATCGCGGTATCGGCCGCCCGGTGAACTATTCGGATGCCCGTGCCTGCGCATGGCGCGAGCGGCTGGCTCAGGAGGCTCAGCTCGGCCAAAATCAAAAGGAACCTGATGCGTGGGTCGTCGGCGGATCGTTGATTCTGGCCGACATCTATTTCAATGGCGCTGGAGTGAAACGCAATATCCCATTGGCTATGCGTTTCGCCTGCGAGGCAGAAGAAGGAATGGCAATGCTCGCGCTTCCAGAAATCCGGAAGCTCAACAGCTCGCTTCGGGTGCATGGCCAGTTCGAATTCTGTGATTATGCAGCGACGACTCTTACGATGAACTTCTGCAGCAGCTACGCATCAGAAATCGAGACTGAACGGAGGAGCCACTATTACGAGTCGCTGAAATCTCAGATGGATTCTGCGCAGCGGGAGGCCTTCGATAAGCTCCTCGCCGCCGAGAACGCGTACATCGAGGCGCATGCTTCTGAAGTGGACCAGGGGGGAACCATCAGAGGTATAAGAACCATCGGCTCGATGAATATCCTCCACCGCCTCTTTCGTGCTGAGGTAGTTCAGCTGGAACGCAAGCAGTGGCCCGCTGTTTCAACGAGCCAAGTGAAAACGGCGGATGGTTTGCTGCATGACGAATACGAAGCGAAGTTGCAACAGTTACGTTCTCACAACAAAGAAGAAATTGATGAGGGCGCAGTGACAGCAGATCATCTCGCCAATGTGGAAGGGCTTTGGGAGAAGTACCGTGATGCCTGGGTAGCATTTGCGCGTCTTCGCTATCCAGAGGCCGAAGCCGGGATTCGGGCTGAAATCACCATCGACCGATATCGCCTGCTCAAGACCATTGAGTAACTTTGCGCTCGGGGCGGACACTACACCGCGGGCCTGGCTTGGATCGCGGAAGGGCCGAATCTGGGATATCCGAGCAATTCTCGGCTAGCCAGCCAATAGAACAAGGTGTGGGTCGGAAAATCCACGGCCTGGAGAGGCATTGGCCCACGAGCTCAGGACCTCCGCTAAAACTTCCCGGGACATGACGCCGAACCCGTAGTTCTTGTCTCCCTCATCCACCGCGCCGGCTGAGCAATGATTCTGGTCAACTGACCCGACGCTGCACGCCGCGCAGATTATGCGGATGGTGGTCCAATCTTCAAGTCCGATGTCGCTTTCATTACAAGCTTGAATAAGGTCATGCTCAGCATCTGCATCGTTCATTGATAGTGCTGATTGGAACGTGCTGTAGCCTGACGGTTTCCATACCTCAAGTTCATTGAACACCGGATATTCCTGTTCGCCCGACTTCCGAGTGCCCTCAGCAGCACCGTCGTTTAGCAAAATGTCGTGATAACGGCGGTTCGAGTTTGGCAACGGCACGTTCCGAATTTGTATCCGAGCTGGATCAATCCTGGTGCCCCAAACCACCTCGCCCGAAGCATTCGGATTGATCCTCACACAAGCGGTCACTGGCGGCATCACGACTTCGTCTTCGAGCTCGCCATCAAGGTCGATTCCACATCCCCTCCACGCTCTTCGCGCGTGTTTCCAGTCCTTCAGAGCCGTAGCGGCGATCCCGAGATTCCACCAACTTGCCTCATCATCCGGGTCAAGAGCAGCTGAACGTTCGTTGAACTGCAAACTCGACTGCCATTCGTTTTCGTATTTCGCTTGCAAGACAAGGTTGTACCAAGGACTGCTCCAACGCGGGCGAGCGACTGCCGCAGATCGGTAGAGCAGTCTCGCTGGAGCGCGCATGCCTCGGTTCTGAGCGCTGTTGCCTAGGTCGTTCAGCGATTTGGCCAGAAAGTTGAGCATTTTAGGAAAGTCTACACGGACCCCACGGACCGAACGAACGAAGAACGTATGATATTAGCTCAAGCTTGTAATGCGGGGCGATGTGCAGATTGAACCACATGAAACCCTGATACAGGGTGAATGGCAAATCCTCGAAGGCCGCACGATTGCTGATGCATCGGCGTTGCGGATACGGGCCCTAATCGACACGGAGCTGGAGAAGATTGGGAGCGAAAGCGGGGGCTGGGAAACTCTTTACCGAGACCGTCGAGATGGCCGTTTCTGGGAGCTTTCCTATCCGCGCGGCGAGATGCACGGGGGAGGACCGGAGTCTCTGCGCGTCATTGAGGCCGCAGAAGCGGCTCACAAATACGGCATCGGTCTGTCGGCGCCGCCGTCCCCCGGTGAAGATCGACTTTGCGGGGATGACGACCAATGAGCGCCTATATTTCTCTGGCCTGATGACGGATTGGGACGCCGCCGCCCGGTCGCGCAACCACGAAAAAATAGTCGAGATACTTTCCAGAATCGGCCTTGGAAGTCAAGCTAATGAAATCGCTGGCGCCGTGCTAGCGGGCCCAAAGCGTTACGGCTTCTGAAGATAATCCGTGTTTAGAACAGGCTGAGCTGACCGTATGCCGACGATTGAACAATATACTCGCAGCATGTCCTCGGATGCGATCAGCGCGATTCCACCGCCCTACACCCGAAGAGAGATCGTGAAATGGTGGGAAGCACGTCGGCTCCGGTTCAACCTGTGGGTCGGTTCGGTGGGACTGGCCACGTGGCTTCTGGTTCTAATTGTCGGGTCAATGGCGGTAAAGCCTGGCGTGGATTTCGAAGAGCCATTCATGATGATTGTCGGGCCGATCATCTATGGCGTAATGGCGAATGTCTGTTTCTCGCTCGGCTGGATTGTGGACACAGCGGTTTATCGAGGCCACCCACGCGCCGCCCTGTACAAAGCCGGATTGATCTTTTCATTGATCCTGACGGCACTACCTGGAATTTGGGCCATCGTTGCGTGGTGCATCACGCTTTATACCGGAAAAAAGTTGGATTGAGAACAAGAATGACCACTCAGGTCTCTCGATAGTATGAGGCAGCGATGGACCGACAGCGTCTGACCCTTCTGCTACTGCCCGGGATGGACGGAACTGGGAAGCTGTTCGCGGATTTCGTGAAGCTGCTTCCCGGCTGGATCGAACCTCTTGTCTTAAGCTATCCGCCGGACCGAAAGCTCTCTTACGATCAACTCTTGCCGATTGTGGAATCGGCGGTCCGATGTGACGAGCCTTTCGTTATTTTGGCGGAGTCATTCTCCACTCCCTTAGCAGTCTGGCTCGCGGCGAGAGTTCCCGACAGATTGCAAGCCCTGGTTCTTTGTGCTGGATTTGTATTGCCACCCCGGCGCAAGGCGCTGAGTCTTCTCGTGCGTACCTTCGCTCCCGCTTTCTTCGCATTCGGATTGCCAGAAAGCATCTGCCGCCAGTTCCTTGTCGGGAATTCAGCTCCGCAGAGCCGAGTCGACACAGTGCGCAACACGGTTTCGAGTGTTTCCAGCGGCGTCTTAGCCCACCGGCTTCGGTCCGTGCTGTCATGCCAGGCAAAGCACGAATTGCGAAGCGTGTCAGTGCCGTTGCTCTGCATCGCCGGGATCGAAGATCGATTGGTAACCGAGTCATCATTCAACGAGGTAAGGCAGGTGAAGCCAGACGCGCAGGTTGCTAGGATCAAGGCGCCGCATCTCCTATTACAGTCGAACCCGCGCGAGGTCGTTGATGCTCTGGTTTCATTCCTAAAGGGGATCAACGCTGAACAGGAGATCGCGGGCAACTGACGGGCTGCGCTCAACCTGCGTGATCCAAATCACCTCAATGGGACGATCGCCGACGACAGGACCACAACGCCTTGAAACAAGTAAGATGATCTGGTCTCAATAATCATGCGATCGCATCCGCATTACGTAAGCTCTGTGTTTTTCGCGATTATCGCGGCGCTTTCCGGTCAGCTGTGCGCCCAGCAGATGAGCTGTGCTCAAGTTCATGCGATGGCCCAAATGGCCCGAGCGAGATCCATGGCGAAGCTAAACCTACTCCGGCCCTCTGCGGGCGACAGTTACCGCGCGCAATTAGTCTTAGCCTTCCGGGCATTAGAACTCCAGCCGACGAAACTCACAGCCTCTGTGGTCCTCGATTTCCTCCCAAAGGACGACAGCCATCGCGAAGAGTGGTATTCGTTGAGCGGATGGATATGCGACGGAGAGCAGGAGGAAGATGTGAAATCACTCGCGCGACTTGAGGGCCGAATGTCCCGTGACTTTGCGAGGTCTGCGATCCTCTCGCCAACGAGAATGTATCAATATGTCTCATACCCGGTGGTTTTGGGCCTTGATCCGCACGATGACTACGCAGAGGAAATGACTGCCGTTTGTCGCGGGCGCCCCCGTGAGTTCGCGGCGGCTATTGACCAACTTCCTGAAAAAGACAAAAGTTGGTTCCTCCGGGTAGTTTTCGAGCCTTCTGATTGCCGGGCGTTGGCGCACCCGGAAGCCGAGTAAGCGCGGCTACAAATCCGTCCTGAATCTGCCTTGATGGACATGGCCCGTTGACCTTGTTCCAGCCCGCGTCGATTGGGCCCACCCACGCCGGAGGTCAGGTGAAGACATGCGCCTTGCCAAAGGGGCGTTCCTCGGGCTGACGTCAATGCGAAGTGGCGCCCTTCACAGAAAAAATCTGCGGCGCCAGGACGGCGCTGAGATCAGGATTGTAATAATCGAACAGCTTGGCGGGCGCAGCTTTGGCGTGGATGGCGAAACGGGGCGTGAAACGGAAACGGAACTTCTCGCCTTCCGCGGCGCCGGACCAAAGATAAAAGACGATCCTGTCGGGCTGGAGTTCGTATCGACTTATCGTCCAGTTATCGAGTAGTTTGCCGAGCGATGCACGATCGACATCGGCTCCGGGCGGCAAGCCCACTTCAGCCAGCAGCATGCCGTAGCTTTGTGAGCCGAAGCGCCGGGCGCTCACTGTGCAATCGACCGGCTGACCGGCGACCGCATTCGTCGCAGTGCAGGTACAGCCAAACTCGAGCCCGAAATCTTTGCCCGGCACGATGGTCTCTGACTTGCCGGATGCTTCCTTTGCCCAGGGAACGTAGAGCCACGCCGTGATCTGCGCATTGGCCACTGTATCTTCGGAGCCTTCCGTGAACTCGAGCGTGTTCGTGCCGGCCTGGAGCAAACGTGAGAGATCGATGCTGCGAGGCGCGTCAAGCAAGCGGCTGTCGATTTTGAGGGCGCCCGCGGCCTCGCCTTCGAGCGGCTTGCCGTTGACCGAAAGCGCAAAACTGCCTGTGCCGGAGCTCTGCAACTGGCGAATGGCAACGGGGAGCAACGCCTTGAGCACGCGAACAGTCGCCTGGCCGCTCATCCAAATGCCGTACTCATCGCGATTCATGAGCAGGTAGAGCAATGCATCGTTTTCAAGCTGCTTGTCCGCTGTCGCGTTTGCGGCCTCCAAGGCGGTAAGCGCGAGTGCAGTAGCTTCCAATCTCCCGCTCGTTCCCCATCCATAAAACGGAGAATATCCATCAATTTCCCAGTACGCTCCGGCCTTGCCGTGTACCGCGGAGGATGTCAATTCCTCCCGAGCGCGGCCGAGCGCTTTGGGATCGCCGATGCACGTAGGGCTTTCCCTTGCGATCGAGCGTGTGCTGCGCTGCAGAGTCGAGATCGAGCCCACCATCTCGCGCCAATGCCTTGAGGCCATCGGTGGTTCCAGGCAGAGGCCTCCCGGAGTCCTGCGCTTGGATGAGCAGGTCGTTCAATCGTGCCCCGGGAATGGCAAAAACGTTTCGCTGTACCAGCTGGAGCGTGAAGTCGTCCTCCGTCCCAAACTTCTTGTCCGGACCGGCGCTCCGGAGTGTCACAACATCTGTGTGCCAGCCCTCGCCAATTTCCACCTTGTATGGAACGTTCCACGGATCAATCAAAACGTCGCCATCGAGCTTGGCAGCCGCGGCTATCGGCCTGAGTTCGTCGAGCGACGCCGGCAGATTGGGCGGCGCGGCAGCGAGAATCGCTTCACCCAGCGGCTTTACCGCTGCTTCCATCTGCTTTTGATATTGGTTGCGTACGTCGCTATCGTCGTTCGACTCGATGGCGATGGGTCCGGTTCCCTGGTTCATCAGAATGGCTTCAGCGGCCAAGTCCAAATCAAAATCAACAGGCTTTCCGGTGTCGGTCTTGTTCAGGCTTTCAAGAGTGACGTCTCCCACACCAACCTGATCGAGCCACCACCATCCACCCCCATACCAACGGTCATTTGCCTCTGCCTCGGTCTCAGCTCGCTGCTCCACAGCGGTATCAAAGACAGAAACTCCAAACGCGCCCGCGGCCGGCCCTTTGTCAGCGCTCCGCAGCAACAATTGGCCGCTTACCCTGGCGCCAGGTGAGTAAGTGTCTGCGAGCCCTTTCACGGTTGCGCTCAGGGCACGATCTTCCGGATAAAGAACTGAGCGTGAGGAGCCATCTCGTTCGCCATACCAGCGCCGCTCTCCTCTTGTGCCGCGCAAATTGTAGGCGCGCACGGTGATGACTCCATGGAACGCGGGACTCGCCGGAATCGAGAAAGGCTGCTCGGTTCCGCTTACTCTTGTTTGCCAATGACTCAAGACTGCGTTTTGCGAGACGATGTCGAGATCAACTTCGGTGCCGCTCGCTGCGTGAACAGTGCCTTCTATGGGTTCTCCCGGCCTCAGCACGGAGTGCGTTAGTGAAAGCCAGATGTTGTCCTCGCTTCCAGTTGAGAGTTCGTCGTCAAAATGAGAGACGCGGTCCTGCGAATCGCGCGCCGTAATTCTCAACCGCGGGCGATCTTCTGGCTCACCCTTGGTATTGAGAGGGAAATGCAGTGTGACTTTTGCAAGCCCATATCGGTTGGTTCGTTCCTTTGCAGCGCGAGTTGCGTGCGAAGCATCGTCCATCCAGTCCAATGTCACTCGACACGGTGCAGGCGTGCCGTCGGCGAAGGAGGTCGAGAGAATGTATTCCCCGTAACGCTCATCCGAGCCAATTGGGTTGAGATAAATGTGAACCGGCTCTTTGGTAAGCCGGACGGTAAAGTTACGCGGCTCTGTGCGGCCCGTGGTCGAATCCGTGATCAGCGCCCGGTACTCGACATCCCGGTAGCGCTCCCAACTATCGCCCCTAAGCCGATCAGATTCTTCTTCAACTTTCAGGTTGAGCGTGGCCTCGCCGTTTGCATCGAGAGCCGCATGGCCCTCGTATTCTTTCGGTTCGTCGTATCTGCCGGTTTTCGGATTCCACTCCGCATTGTCTGCGCGAACCAGCCGCACACTGCCGGCCGAAACTGGCTTGCCAAAGAGATACTCGGCGTGAATCTTAACCTTGGGTGAATCCCCCGCCAGATAGAAGGCCTTGTCGGGAGTGGCAGCTACGCGGAATTCCGGCAACTCATACCGCTGAATGCGCACCTCCTGCTCGGCATTTCCACCGCCTCCTGTGACGCTGTCCAGGTCGAACTTCACCTCATAATCGCCGGTTGCGGTCTGTTCACTCGTCTTCCAGTCGTACGCCACGACGCCAAAGCGATTGGTTTTCGCTGAGGCCTTCACCAGAGTTTTGTTGTCCGGGTCTGTCACGGTCACGGTAACAGGCTCATCGGCGAGCACGCGTCCACCATCGCGAAATGCAACTGCCCTGAGGTGAACCGTTTCTCCCGGCTTATGCAGAGGCTTGTCCATCTCCACGTGGACGCTACCAAGGTCCTGCACCTCGACCTCGCCGACCACTGAATCGCGGACTTGAGCGCCACCTGCTCCAGTCATCGTTCCCTCGACGGTCAGGTCGAGTGTGTCGCCCGGACTGCCCATGGAAGCGAAAGTCAGGATTGCTTCGCCATTGCGTCCGGTTACGGATGTTCGCGTCTGCCCCGGCTTCTTTTCGGTGTCATCTTCGTCCGACAGCGTAGCTTTCAGCCGAACACCTGCGAGCGCTCTGCCTGTTACAGGATTGACGGCAATCACGCGCGCGCTGATGCCGTTGCCTTGGACCACCAGCTTTGAATATGCAAGTCTCAAGTCCATCAGGTTGGTCGCAATAGCGCCTATCGAAACCATCCCTGGTACGTTTTCTGCACCGTTTGACTCCACCCTATAGCCGACTCGATACCAACCAACATCCTCTTCAGGCTTCCCCTTGGCATCCTTCGGCCAGGGAAGCACGGCGGATGCGGTTTTCCCATCTGCGCTCAGTGTCGCAACGATCTCGCCACTTCTTACATCTTTAGGAGATTCCAGCCAAAGAACGACCT
Organism: Occallatibacter sp.; assembly: GCA_035935755.1. Taxonomy (GTDB): domain Bacteria; phylum Acidobacteriota; class Terriglobia; order Terriglobales; family Acidobacteriaceae; genus Telmatobacter. The sequence continues at coordinate 15,797 of DASYWU010000037.1, forward strand.
CGGTCACCGGCTTTGTCGCCGCGCCCAGCGGAAGGATCACCCGGATCGCGTCCTTTTCCAGCGTGGCCTTGGCGGCGCCTTCATCAACGAGTGCTGCCGCTCCCTGAGTGACGGGAGATCGTCGTGGGTGGCGGCCTGTTTGCGCCACCGACACGATCAAGAGCTGAGAAATCGCAAGAAACAGCAGTGCTCGCCAATTCATAGTCAACGACCCTGGCATAGGCAATCTCAAGGAAGAGCAAGTGTTCTGCGCTCAAGGCTATACCTCGTCGCCAATCCAAGTAAAAGGCCTGACGCCAAACGTAACAGCTGCTGGCGTACCAAGAGCGCTCGCCACCACGGAGATCGCCCATTCCGAGGGGCTTGCTATAGCGTCCTACCACCGCAGAGGGCACCGCGTGCCCCGTGCGCTATCGCCAGGGTGGCGAGATCCGATCCACCAAGCCGTGAGAGAAATCCAAAGAAAGCCATAAAACACTTCGTGAATCACCATGAGGAGAGCTCCTGAAGCCGCGATGGACAGAGCCGCAATTCGCGAGGGGTGCCAATGTATCCCGATGAAGCTTCTGATCAGTAAAAGAGAGAATCCCCAAATGAATACGAAAACCGGATGACGAAGAGAAACCCTAAAATTGTCTTGCATACATCTCCTTAAGCTCGCTCTCTCATCCGCACCAAAAACTCAGTGCAACAATTCACTCGCGCGAGCGGTTCGTCAGAGCGTGACGAGGTTAATGTCGGTTCGAAGCAAATGTTCTGTTCGAAAGCGCGCTCAGAAACTTCCGCGCAAAGAAAAACCGGCGAACACGATGCGTGCTCGCCGGTTGATCTTTGTGCCGCGGCCTAGACATACGCGGCCAATGCGCCGTTATTCACCTGCTCCTGTGAGATATCGTCAGCGGCGTCGTCAACACCGAGATAGTCGAGAGTGACTTCTAAGCTTTCATGGCCTAGCCAAGCCTGGATCTTCCGAACAGACACGCCGTTTTCATGGTGACGAGTCGCCCCGGTTTTACGCCAGCGGTGTAAGTCAAAGTCTTGCCAGTTCAATCCTGCACGCTTGGCAATCCTTTCACAGCGGCGGAGGAAGTGCTGTTCCACGCCACCTTTGCCGTTCGAGAAGATCAGGTCGCGAGGCCTTTTCCCCTTGCAGAATTCATTCATGCGAGCCATGAACAGCGCGGGGATGGGAACTTTGCGGCCTTTCTTTGCCTGTCCAGATCGCTTGCCTTTGAGACGGAAATTACGATGAGGCTTGGGACAGATGTGCAGGATGTTCTTGTCGAAATTTAGGTCACGGACTTCACAATTCGCGACCTCCATGTCGCGTGCCATCGAGTGCAAGAAGAACTTAAACAGTAGTTCTTCCTCCTCGTCGCAAGCGATGAAGAACCGTTTCAGTTCTTCCTTGGAATAGGTGATTACTTCTGTCGGTTCGAACTCCATCTCCCGTAAGACAGACTTCGCCACACCGTTCTCATTCCGGATGAGAAACGTGCTCACCGCCTGCATGATGTTGTAGCTCGTCCGGTCGGAGAGGTCTTTCTTATGTTTAAGAAGGAAGCTCCGGAATTCCTCGATGAACTTCTTGTCCACCTCGTCCATGTATGCTTCTGGCCTGAATTCGGTGAGATAGCAGAGGCGATCCGCGTAGGTCTTCGGCGTCCTTACGGCAAGACCGTAGCCGGACTTTCCTTTACGCTCATCACAAACCTCGAGATACTTTTGGACCGCGGCAGTCAAGAGGGTTCTTGAGTTGCTAGAAATCGTTGGCGGCTCACCCTGCTTGGTCTCATCTTGGGCCGCCACATGGGGTAGTTGCTCGAGCGTCTGGCTTTTGGCAGGTTCAATCTTGCCCCCAGCCGCCACAAACGCGTCCTGAAGAACCTTCTTCTTGTTTTCTTCTTGGATCACGCCGCCAGCCGCAACGTACGCCATACCCAGACGTTTCAGCTGAAGAGCCGCAAGCACCGTCTCGGGATCGGTCCCGGCAGGCTCAAGATGTTTGCGCTTATTGATGTACCAGCTCAGGTAGTACTCGCCACAGTCGAGCTGTGACAACTCTTCCGCGACCTTTTGATAGGCCCATTTCCCTTTGATTTTCGTGCGTAGATAGAGGACAACCGAACGATTGGCCAAGTCCTTGCTCCTTCCTTCGTTAGATGGAAGCTAAGCGACTTGGAATGAAGCACTTCCAGTTGTTTCCAGTTGTTTCCAATGGCTTCAAGCGGAAACCAAGAAGTAGTAACAAATAGTAACAAGATTTTTTAAGTGGTTTGTTTTCAACGATTGGTGCCGAAGAAGGGACTCGAACCCCCACACCCTTGCGAGTACATGGACCTGAACCATGCGCGTCTGCCAATTCCGCCACTTCGGCACAAGAGAAGATCGGGCACATCCACCCGACCGGCAGCAATTTTGAGTCTCGCAAATCGTGTGATGCGTGTCAAATCCGAGGGGACCCGACTCCGGAAGCCGCTTCGCTGGAGCAGGCGAAACGGACAAAAAACCTGAACGGCGGACCAGCGCGACCCGTCTCGGGCCGCGCTTCACGAACCGCGTCTTTGTCGCCAGGGTTCACTGGACTATTCGAGAGTGGCGTTTAGCGTGATTTCGGTGTTGTTGGCGAAGAGTTTCGAGATTGGGCATCCGGACTTTGCGTCAGAAGCCGCTTTGTCGAAGGCGTCCTTGGTCGCATTCGGAACCTTCGCCTTGGTAGTAAGAGCGATCTTCGTCACGGCGAAGCCGGAATCCGTTTTGGCGAGGGTGACGGCCGCCTGGGTTTCAATACGGTCCGGCGTGAAACCAGCGTTCCCCAGCTGCGCGCCGAGCGCCATGGAAAAGCAGCTTGCATGCGCTGCGGCAATCATCTCCTCGGGGGTGGTACCGCTCGCCGCGCCTTCAAAACGCGTAGCGAAAGAGTAGTTGGCGTTGCTCAGTACGCCCGTTGCCGTGGAAATGGTACCCTTGCCTTCCTTCAGTGAACCTGTCCAAACCGCACTTGCTTTGCTAGCCATGATTCCTCCTTGAATGGGTTGATTGGGGATAACGGTTGCGGGCGTAACGCGAAGGGGTCCGGCACCCGCAGAGTTAATGCCTTACGCTCCTGCCAGGATGCTGCGGAGCGGCCTACCTTCTTCATGCTAATCTGTCGAGCATGGCGGCTGAGGCGCGGCGACACACGGAATCCGAAATTGACCAGGATTTCAGCGGCGGAGTCTCAGATAGTGAAGCAACGATCGCCGGAATGCCTCCAGTCGAACACCACAGCCAGGTTTGTCCCAATTGCGGGCAGCGACTGACAGGCCAGCGGTGCAAGCTGATCTGCGCCGGATGCGGCTACTATATGAGCTGCGCCGATTATTACTAGCTCCGCCGATCTGGTATTCCCGAATCCGTCGATTTTCATCAGCTATAGCGATCTCGACCCCCCAACCATAGATTCCTTGTACAACAAAAACTCAGCGCTTTAGAGAACCCGAGTCATTGATTCGCAGAAGAACACGAGTGAGAATCTTACGCGTGAGTCCAGTGAGCGGCATTGTGGTGGCTCTATGCAGCGGTACCCAGCGGCGCTTGCCTGAGTGAACGGTGAGCGCTGCGGCTTTTGATCTGGGAACAGCGCGAATGCGGACAATGTAGTTGATCTGCATGATGCTGTGGCGAACCGTCATACGAAGGTCGCCTTCGGATACGACACTGTGGCGCAACTGTGGCAGTTGCCAAAGTCCAGGCATGACGGACTGCGATGCGGGGCGCTGCTCGAGCAGCACTTCCCTGCTCTGCCGGTTCCGTTCGCCGCCCCTACCGTATGCGCGCAAGACGAGCGCGTGAGCGATTTCGCGCGTTTGCATCGGCGCACGTCTACGCGTTCGATGCTCGCCGCGCGTAAGGCACACCTGATGCAGCGGACATTGCACGCAGAGAGGACTGCGTGGAAGACAGACCGTTGCGCCCAGTTCCATCATGGCCTGGTTGAAATCGCCGGGGCGCTCAGGGTCGAGAAGACGCCCGGCGAGGCGTTTGACTTTGAGCTTGTGTCCGACGGTGCCGGATTCGGCGCTCCAATGCATCAGGCGGCAGAGAACACGCTCAACATTGCCGTCGATCACCGGCACGGGTTCGCCATAGGCGATGCTGGCAATGGCGGCGGCCGTGTAGGGACCGATCCCGGGAAGCTCAAGCAACTCTGCAGCAGTGGCGGGCAGGCTGCCCTGGTGGTGGGCGGTCACCACCTGCGCAGCGTTATGCAACATGCGCGCGCGGCGGTAATAACCGAGACCGCTCCACAAGGCGAGTACGTCCGTTTCCGGTGCCCGCGCGAGCGACTTCACAGTAGGGAAGCGCGCAAGAAATGTCTGGAAGCGATCGACCACTGCGGCTACACGCGTCTGCTGGAGCATGATTTCCGAGACCCAGATGGCATACGGATCACAAGTGCGGCGCCAGGGCAGATCACGACGATTAGCGGCATACCACTGAAGGAGTTTGCCGCGAAGGTAGGCGACGGTCTGCGGGTTGAGAGATTGAGCGGGCACGAAAAGCACGAAGAAGGCCGGTTTGGGTGCTTCGAGAATGATTCTATGTCATGGCGGCAGCATGACAGAATCGGGCCGCCCGTCAGTCGCTACACCCTTTCAAGAACGAGGCTGTTACACGTTACCTTGGCGTGAACGGGAACAATGATTCTCATGCTACATTCAAAAAAACAATTCTGCTCTCCATCAGTCTCGGGACTCGCTTGCAGCCGCGATGTCTCGATCCCTTGAGGTTTTGCTTATGGTGTCGAATTCGCATCGGAATCTTTGGAGACTCTATCAATGAAGCGGTTTGCATTCGTTCTCTCAATTGCAATGCTGACTATACCTGGGGCGGGTCGGGGCCAGTCTTCCAGCAGCACGATGAATCCGCCGCCGATGGATGATCCATATCCGGGTGCAGGTGTGCAAAGCCCAGCCTCACGCAAGTTCATTCCCGGACCGGTGAGCCCTCTTTCGCGCGTCGCGATCGGTGGCGGCATCTCTCCTATGGGCATCCATCTGCTAATGGCAACAAATCTCAACCGAAATCTCGACGTGCGGGGGAACGGCAATTTCTTCAAATACTCGGTAAGCAACATCTCCGTCAGCGGCTTCACCATCTCGCCGCAACTGAATCTCGCATCAGCTGGTGTCGCGCTCGACGTGTATCCATTTGCCGGCCACGGTTTTCGGGTCACCCCTGGAGTGCTGGTCTATAACTCGAACGAAGCCAGCAGCTCCATAGTCGCGCAGCCTGGGACCAGCTTCACCCTCAACGGCCATGACTACTATTCTTCAAATTCCAACCCAGTGACGGGAGTGGCGAGCCTTAACCTGCATTCACAGAATCCGGCATTCACCATCACCACGGGCTGGGGCAGCTTCTTCCCTGCCAAAGGGGGGCATTGGTCATTTCCTTTCGAGATTGGCGTGGATTTCATCGGCTCGCCAACTGTCAATATGGCGCTGACCTCGGGACAGGTATGCGACTATACGTACGCAACCTGCATGAACGTGACCTCCGATCCTCAACTGCAATCGGACCTGCAGGCCCAGGTGGCAAAGTACAAGAAAGATCTGGATCCGTTGAAGACGTTTCCTGTCATCGGAGGCGGCATCGTCTACAACTTCAGAACCCGGCCTCACTGAAGCGGGCTGCGTGGACGGGCTACGAATCGCCCCTGCTTTCTGCGCGGAAACCCCGGGGCCACTCTTCAGCCCAGCAGCTCGCCCACGACACGCGGCGCGGCGGCGAGAGCTGCATCGATCTGCGACTGGTCCTTGCCACCGGCTTCGGCAATTTCCGCTTTGCCCCCGCCTGAACCGCCTACGATTTTCGCTACGGCACCGACGAGTTTCCCCGCCTGGATGCGCTTTGAAAGGCCAGGCGTGACGCCGGCGATGATAGCGACCTTGCCCTCTGGTTGCGCGGATGCCAGAACGACAACCCCCTCGCCGGCCTTCTGCTTCAGGTTATCGACGAGAGTGCGTAGTTGGCCGCGCTCCAGTTGATCGGCACGGTGGGTAACGACGCGGACTCCTTTAACCTCTGTGCCGCGGGCTATGGCATCGTCAAGCGCGCCAGCGGCGGACTTCATGCGCATTTCGTCAAGCTCGCGACGGAGACGCTTCAGTTCGTCCTCCTGCGATTCGAGTTTGGAGCGAAGAGAATCAGAGAGATTGCCGTCCGCAGTGGGCGCGATTTGTGACGCGAATTGCGCCACGGCGAAGTCGCGGCGGAAGGTATCGAGCGAGCCAAGGCCGCTGATGGCCTCGATGCGGCGTACGCCGGAGGAGACTGCGCCCTCGCTGGTGAGCTTGAAAAGGCCGATCTCGCCGGTGGCGGCGGTGTGCGTGCCGCCACAGAGCTCCGTTGAGAAGCCGTCAGTGAGACGAACGACGCGGACGCGGTCGCCGTATTTTTCGCCGAAGAGGGCCATGGCGTGGAATTCGTTGACGGCTACGTCGATGGGAACGTCTTCAAGAGTTTCGACGCCCGCGTTTTTGAGAACTTCGCGGTTGACGATGTCTTCGATTTCCTGCAGCTCTTCGTCGGCGACCTGCGCAAAGTGAGAAAAATCGAAGCGAAGACGATCCGGCGCTACCAGTGATCCGGCCTGCTTGACATGCGTGCCGAGAACCTGGCGCAGCGCGGCGTGAAGCAGGTGCGTGCCGGTGTGGTTGCGCTTGATGGAATCGCGGCGGACGCCGTCGACCACGGTATTGACGTGGTCGCCGACGGCGAGCGGCTGCTTGAGCACCGCTTTGTGCGCGCGCACGCCCTGCACGGGAAGCACGCAGCCGGTGATCTCGGCGATGGTGGTGTTGCCGTCAGTGGAGGTGAACCAGCCGACGTCGCCCACCTGGCCACCGGAGTCGCCGTAGAAGCTGGTGTGGTCGAGGACGACTTCGACTTCCTCGCCTGCGGCTGCGGCGGGAACGCCTTCGCCGTTTTTGACGACGGCGAGGACTTCGCAGCCGGCGGAGACGAGCTGGCGGTAACCTTCGAAATCCGTGCGCGGCAGGTCGCGGAAAGCGGGGCTGGCGGTTTTCTGGCTGCCGCCTTTCCAGGAAGCGCGGGCGCGTGCCTGTTCGGCTTCCTTAACTGCGTTAAAGCCATCCTGATCGAAAGCAATCCCAGCATCACGACAGGCATCGCGGATGAAGTCTTCGGGCAACCCGTAGGTTTCGAACAGGTGAAATGCACGAGCGCCATCCAATCTGAGGAGATTCTGTGCGCGATTCAATCTCTCCTCATCGACCAATGCTCCGAATTCGCTTTCGCCATCACCCCCAGCGGCAGCGACAACCTCATCTTCGAATGTCAGCCCTGCTGACCTCAGGTGGCCTCGGAGACTTGCCTCACCAACGTCTCGCGCAACTCGCTCAGCTATCGAGTTCGTGACCTGATCGATATCTTTCTGAAGGAGGTTCAAGGCGACACTCAGTACTCTTGCAAATTGCTTCTCTTCGCCCTCGACCACTTTGGCGACGCGCTCCGCCGAATCGACAAGTTCTGGATATGCGCCCTGCATCAGGTCGCGAACCGCGTAGACCATCTCGAAGAGGAATGGCACTTCCTGGCCAAGCAGACGTCCGTGGCGGATGGCGCGGCGCATGATTTTGCGCAGCACGTAGCCGCGTCCTTCGTTCGAAGGCAGCACACCGTCGCTGATCAGGAAAGTCGCGGCGCGAGCGTGATCGGCGATGATGCGCAGGCTGGCTGCGAGTTCGTCGGCGGTGCGAGTTTCTTGCTCCAGTTCGGCGTCGCTGGCGCGCTTTCCTGTTAGTTCTTCTGCGCGTTCAATCAGAGGCGTAAATAAGTCCGTTTCGAAGTTGCTCACCTTCCGCTGCAGCACTGCGGCGACGCGCTCCAGGCCCATACCGGTGTCGATCGACGGCTTGGGGAGCGGGGTGAGCTTGTAATTGGTAGCCTTGGTAGCGGGATCGACATGCGCGGAACGGTCGAACTGCATGAAAACGAGATTCCAAATCTCGACGTACCTCGCATCATCCTGGCCAAAGGGTTTGTCAACCCCCGGTGTTTCGGCGGCTTCGATGCCCATGTCGTAGAAGATTTCCGAACACGGACCGCAGGGGCCGGTTTCGCCCATCTGCCAAAAATTGTCTTTGACGCCGTACTCGAAGATGCGCTGTTTGGGTACGCCGGCTTCGATCCAGAACTGCTCGGCTTCGTCGTCGCGCGGCACGTCTGCTGTGCCTTCGAAGATAGTAACGTAGAGGCGATCTTGCGGGATGCCCATCCACTCGGGGCTGGTGACAAGCTCCCACGCGAAACGGATGGCGTCGCGCTTGAAGTAGTCGCCGAAGCTGAAATTGCCGAGCATCTCGAAGAAGGTGTGGTGGCGGCGGGTGAAGCCGACATTTTCGAGGTCGTTGTGCTTGCCGCCGGCGCGGACGCATTTTTGCGAGGTGGCGGCGCGCACGTACTCGCGCCGTTCGGCGCCAAGGAAAAGGTCCTTGAACTGGTTCATGCCGGCGTTGGTGAACAGCAGAGTGGGATCGTTGGCAGGCACCAGGGAAGAAGAGTGCACTCGGCGGTGCCCCTTCGACTCAAAAAAGCGCAGAAACAGTTCTCGTATCTCGTTGCCCGTGCGGAATTGCATGACTCTATTAGTGTAATTGGCGGCGCGAGTCCCACCCCAGCCGCAAAAACAGAGATGCGGCGACTGTCCACCCCACAGACGAAGACCTGCCTGTGGGGCACCCCGAGGGTGGGGAATCCGCAGGACCGAAGCATTATTCTTCGCGAGGCTCGTCGGCGAGGTTGTCGAGTGCGGAAAGTGCCTCGTCGGGAACGTTCCACTGGCGAAGAATTTTATAGATGACGCCGGTGGAGAAGCCGGCGGCGACCAGCCGGCGCATTACACGCGCGGTCTCCTTTTCGTTTTGCGGCTTGCCGATGCGCTTGCGTTCGAGGTGCTCGCGTGCCAGGGCTTCCTCGTTGGTGTGGGCGTAGCCGGTTTCGATGGTTTGGGCAACGAGGTCCGGACGCACGCCTTTCTGGCGCAGGTCCTGGCGCACGCGACGCGCTCCGAACTTCTGATTTTCCTGGCGGAGGCGGGCATAAGCTTCGGCGAAGGCGGCATCGTTGAGGTAACCGTGCTCCTTGAGCCGCGCAAGAACGGTGCTGATGACCGACTCGCCGCGCTCTCCGGGATCGACGCGTTGCCGCATGAGCCGCCGCAATTCCGCCTCAGAGCGCATGTGCCGCCCGAGGGCCTTCACAGCGTAATCGTAGAGTCCGGTCTCATTGAGCGGCTCACGCGTCTTCGCGGATTTTGACTTGAACGTCAAATTCCAGCTCCCCGCCGCCAGTCTCCGGTTCTCAGGCAGAGACAAATTCAGTTGAAACTTCAGTATGAACCAAAATTCTCCATCAGGAACAAATCACCGGTCCATACCGGTTGTGCTGCCAGAGCCCAGCGGCACGGCGTAGAACGCGTTGTTGCCGGTGCGCAGATCTTTGCCGTAGATGAAGGCAACAGTGGCGCCGAGCACGCGCAGCTTTGCTTCCGCTCCGGTGTCGAATAGCCACTTGCGCGAGCCGAGAATGGTGCCAGGGTCGGTAATATGGCCGATATCAAAGAAGGGGCCGAACCGCACCCTGACGATGCCGTTGCTGTAGAGATCCTTGTCGGTCTCCCAGTTCTCCAGGAAATAGTCTCGGCCCATTGGGGCGCTGCCCTTTCGGCCGGCGCGAGTGGCAATGTGCGCGCGGAGATCGAGGTCGTTGTCCTGGTCGAGGCCGAGGGTGAAAAGCTCATCAAACGGCGGTTGGCCGAAAGTGTGCCCGGCACGGATTGACTGCGTAGTTTCGTAGTCGTCGCCTTGCGCCTGAGGAAACCAGTGCCAGGCGAGCCCGCCGGTCAACTTTTCGAAGGCACGGGCGGGCTGCGACCAGAGCCGCGCGGCCTGTGCTTCAGCCACGCCGCTGAGTGCAAGGCGATGGCCGGGCACGCGCAGCAGTGCGGCTTCGTCGCGCGTTAACTGCTTGAGTTCGTACCCGCCAGATAGCATTTGCGGCGTGAGGACCAGCCCGGGAGCGGCGCTGCGGAAATCGCGGTGCGAAAGTTCAGCGCCGAGCGACCAGTTGATGTAGCCGCTGCCATAGGAGGTGAGATCGAACGCGGCGGCTTCGCGGCGCAAATTCATGCTGGCCAGAACAGGCGCCGGTCCCATGAACGAATCGCGCAGCGCCCAGTTCTCGTCGCGCAGGTCGGCGGCGACATTCCAGCGGTACATGGCGCCGTTCTGAAATGGGCCGGAGGCGCGAGCAAAGATGCGGCGCTTCTGCGCATCCCATCGGAACATGGAATCGAAGTTGATGGCCTCATGCCGAAAGTTGTAATAAGCCGGGTTCACCTGTTGAAACGGAAGTCCGCGAAGAACAAGGACCGCAGCTTCCCACTTGCCGCCGCCAAAGCCGTCGAGTTCGCGGCTGCGAAATACGACGTCGAAGTTTCCGTCGGGCAGGGCGTCGAGATCGAAGTGATATTGCGGGAAGATGCCGAGCGCTCGGACCCGCGCATTGGTGAGATAGAACTGCGGCAGGCGAAGCGTTGCCGCAGGAGAAAACGCGAAAGCGTGATCGAGCAGCGCGGGGGAAACGAGTGGCTGGGGCTGCTCGCGCACGCTGGCGATGTTCGGCTTGCCCAAGCGGTTCCAATACTGGAGCGCGCCCTCGAGGTTGCCCTCGAGGTAATAGACCGTGGCCAGAAAGTTGTTGGCGTACTTGTCATCAGGCGCCAGCTTTACCGCATGGCGGAGTAGGCGGGCGGCGCGCGGATATCGCTTTTGTTCGAATGCCAGGCCGGCGAGTTCTTCCGGGAATCGCGCGTCGCGCGGGGCGAGGCGGCTGCCAATTTCGAACGTCCGCGCGGCTTCGTCGTTATGGCCGGTGTGGGCCTGCGCGAGACCCAGGTAGTAGTCCATGTCCGCGGTGCGGTTCGGGACTGGGGAAAGAAGGCGCGCGAGCTCGGGCCATCGTTGCGCGGCAGCAAGGTTCTGAAGCTGATTGAGCGCGGGCGTCTGCGTGCCAGGTTGTTGCGCTGCGATTCCCACTGAGGCCAAAAGAAAAATCAGAGCGGCCGCTCCGGGTCGGGCAACTCGGGGCTTCTGCCATTGCGACTTGCCAGTTTTTGCTTTCAGCATGTGAAGGGATACTGACGGGCAGAATTCGGTGCCGCTCAAGGATAAGATGCGACCCGGCGCGATGCATTTTGCGCAATTTCCGGCAAGCTCATTTCGCAGGAGCTTCAGGCACGGCAAGCAGGATCCAGTTGCCAGTGGCTTTCCAGTCGCGCCCAAACGTGGACTGATCTTCTTTGAGCAGCTTTCGCTGGTCGGGATCGTTGACGAGGACGAGTTGGTCGGGTTGGTCGAGGCCCACTACCACCACGTAATGAAGTTCCTTGCTGCCAGCGACGGGCTTAAGCGCGGCGATGAGGGGGCGCCCATTTCGCAATTCTCGTTCGATGTCGGTCCACTTTCCCGAAAACGCAAACACACGATATCCGTTCTGACGGAAGTAGCTCTGCATCGCCGATGCGTAGATGCCGTGCGCGCGAGGCGAATAGAGCTTGCCCTGAATGCGATCGTATGCGGCGTCGGAACTGGCGGGCAGGCCCTGGTGCTGCTGCCAGTACTGCATGACCATGGAAATACTGGCTGCTCCGCAGCCGTCTTTCTGCTGCCTGACGAAAGGCACATCGAGCCAGATGTTCACCGCGTCCGCTGCCAGCGCCGCAGAGCACAGCGCCGGCAGCAGTACGGATGCGAGGATCAGGCGCCTCAGCAAGCGAACAGCCTCAGTGCACGGCTACGATGATGAGGATGAGCGCGGCAATGCAGACCAGGATGATCAGCAAGTCCCGGTCGTCGATATTGCCGGCGGCGAAGTCGGATTGCGCCTTGTTGGCCCGCTGCGCGAGCTGAGCCAGATCCTGGTCGTTGAGACCGGCGACGGCTTTCTTCACCTCCTGCGGATTCATGTGGGCCGACTCGAGCGCTTTTTGCGCTTGGGAAGAAGAAAAGAATTTCTGCAGCGTCTCAAGGTTCTGCTGCCTGGCGTGCGAGGCATTGACTGTGGCCTGCTGCAGGGCTGAGGGCGTAACCAGATGATCAGAGGCCTGGGCGAGCAGGGCTGGGGCAACGGTGAATGCGAGGGCGATAGCCGCGACTGTGAGACTTTGGGAAAAGCGCTTTACTTCAAATTGCATGATTCAAACCTCCGGCGAAAGTGGGAGTGAAATGACCAAAGCAGCATGCTATGGCTTCAGATTTTCGAGAAACCATGCGCTATCATCAGCGCACGCAACCAGGCAATCAGTCGTTCAAGATGCAAGTGCGTCCAGATGCCATTGTAAATGGGCTGAGAGGCACGTATCGATCCTGAGTTGCTCAACAAAGTAGCCAGAGTAACCTGGTCCTCAATCCCGACTGGTATGCGCGCTCGGTCCCCCCGCGGCCTAGAATTGAATTATGCCCACAAATGCCTCTCTTGAGGAACTCAACTCCCGGATCACGCAATGCAACCTGTGCCCGCGGCTGCGCGCGCATTGCATGGAAATCGCGCGCGTGCGCCGGCGTGCCTACGCGGAGTGGGAATACTGGGGAAAGCCGGTGCCTTCCTTCGGCGACCCGCGGGCGCGGGTTCTGGCACTGGGGTTGGCGCCGGGTGCGCATGGGTCGAATCGTACGGGCCGGCCATTTACGGGCGATGGGTCCGGGGATTTCCTGTATCCCGTGTTGCACCAGGCGGGATTTGCTTCGCAGCCCAGGGCTGTGTCGCGTCAGGACGGAATGAAGCTGCGCGGATTGTGGATCACGTCGGTGGCGCGCTGCGCTCCGCCAGGCAACAAGCCCACGCCGGCAGAGCTGCGCAATTGTGCGCCGTGGTTCGATAGGGAGATGGCATTGCTCAAGAACCTGCGCGTGGTTGTCTGTCTGGGGCGGATCGCCTTCGATGGCCTGCTGTCGTACCTTCGGCGCGCGCGTGTGAAGGACATGCCGCCGCGTTCGGCGTTCGTCTTTGCGCACGGTGCGGAATATGTCTTGCCGAATGGACTATCAGCGATCACCAGCTTTCATCCTTCGCTGCAAAACACCAATACGGGCAGGCTGACCGCGGAGATGCTTCTGGGCGTATTCGCACGGGCCAGGCAACTGGCAGGTTTATAAAGCAGCGTCGGCAACCTTATTCGCGCGCCTGGCGGCCAAAGAAGCTTTCAACATCGCCAATGTCGGTGGTCATGCGATATGGCGGAAGGCTGGAAAGAAATGTCTGTCCGTAGCGCTGCCGGCGGATGCGCGGATCGAGGAGCACAAGCACGCCACGGTCTTCGAGCGAGCGAATGAGCCGGCCGAACCCCTGCTTGAGCGTGAGCACCGCTTCGGGGACCTGGTAATCGAAGAACGGACGGCCACCGCTTTCTTCGATGGCCTTCATGCGCGCCTGCACTACGGGATCGCTGGGCACGGCAAACGGCAGACGGTCAATGATGACGCAACTCAGCGCCTCGCCCTGCACGTCGACACCCTGCCAGAAACTGGCGGTGCCGAAGAGCACGGCATTCGGCGTCGTGCGGAATTCTTCAAGCAGCGCCTTGCGCGGCGCCGTGCCATGCAGCAGGATGGGAAAGTCGAGCACCGGCAGCAGGCGCTCGTAAAGGTCGCGCATCTGGCTATAGCTGGTGAAGAGGCAGAAAGCGCGGCCGCGCGTAATTGCCAGCACCTGCTGAATGCACTGTGCTGCGGCCTCGGGAAATCCCGCGTCGCGCGGATCGGGCATCTCTGGCGGCAAATAAAGCACCGCCTGCTCGCCATAGCGGAAATGCGATGGCACCACCAGCTCCCGCGCATCTGCAAGGCCAACACGGCGGCGGAGGTGCTCGAATCCGCCCTGCACGGTGAGCGTGGCCGAAGTGAGCACAACAGTGGGGATCTGTTCGAAAACCAACTCGTGCAGCATCTCGGAGACGTCGATAGGCGTGGCCTGCACAAACGTCGTGCGGCTTTGCGAACGGAAGGCACCGCTGCGCTGAGCGGAGCTTGGTGCCATTGAAGAAGTCGCACCAACCGCACGCCTTTCGAGCCAGTAAACCATGTTGCTGGCATTCGACTCGAGCAGGAATTCAAGCTCTCCGCACAGCCGCGCAACGCGCTTGCGCAGGCCCGGTGCTTCATCTACATCCGTAAGCTGCTCCATCTCCGCTTCCAGCAGCTTGAGCGTGGAACGCACGCCTAGGTACAAATCACCCGACGACTCCAGAAATGATTCGCGCTCGGTGAAAGGCTGGCGGCCGTCGGCGGCCATGGGCAGCGCTGCGAAAAACATACGCGCACGGTCGCGCAGCTGTTGCGTAGCCGCGGGAATGTTGGCAGCACCATCTTTGCCGCGAAGCAGCGCATCGGCGTCGCGAGCGAGCTCTTCAAAGCGGAGATTGCTGATGGAGATGCCGAAATAATTTGAGGCAACTTCTTCCAGCTCGTGGGCCTCGTCGAAGATCACGGCCGCAGCTTCGGGCAGGATCCCGGCATCCGGTGCACCTGCAGCTTCCTGCTTTACGGCCAGGTCGGCGAAGAACAGGTGATGGTTGACGATGATCAGGTCCGAATCAAGCGCCTTGCGCCGCATTTCGGTAATAAAGCAGCGGCGGTAGTCGGGACAATTTGAGCCCAGGCAGGCGTCGGCTCGCGCATCGAGTTTTTGCCAAAGCGCGCTCGATTCCGGGATGCCGGAGAGCTCGGCGCGGTCACCTGTCTCTGTGATGCGCTCCCATTCAGCGATCTGCTGATACTGGTCCACCTCTTCCAGACCGGAGAGGACGGGCTGGTCGCGCAGTGCAGCCAATTTGCGCCGGCAAAGGTAATTGGCACGGCCTTTCATGTAGCAGACGCGCAACTCTCCCAGCAATGTCTCGAGGAACGGCACGTCGCGGAAGAAGAGCTGATCCTGGAGGGCCTTGGTGCCTGTGGAGACGATGACGCGCTGGCCGGTGCGCAGGGCGGGCAGCAGGTAAGCAAGAGTTTTACCCGTGCCAGTGCCCGCTTCCACGATGAGGTGCCGCCGCTCGGTCAACGCGCGCTCGACGGCTTTGGCCATCTCGAGCTGTCCCGGCCGATATTCGTATGGCAGCGGCGATCGCGCCAGGATGCCGCCGGGCGCGAAGAACTCGTGCAGCGTAGGAAACGTGCGGGTTGTGATCTCGGACGACGACATAAAGGCGGACGCGATCGGCGGGTGCTCTCTCCATCATATTGATTCTGGCGAAATCATGAGAGCCATGGCGGGTCAGGGATAGGTTCACTTCTCAAAAAGAGACATGAATGCCGGACCTGGTCCCATCGGGCCATTTACCATGTTCCGGGAGGGAAAATGCCAGGTAAGATCGCACGCCGTCAGTTCCTGAAAACCGCGGGGGCCGGAGCATTGGCCGGCGCAGCTTTGTCAACGCATCTCCAGGCGGCGCCGCAGATAGCAGTGACGCCCGCAGCCGCCACCCAGCCGGAGAAAATGCCTCGCCTTTTTTCCGGCTGCTGCGCCTATTCGTATCGCTCGCTGCTCACCAAAGGCCAGATGACCTACGAGCAGTTCATCGACAAGGCTGTCGAACTGCAGCTCGACGGCGTCGACATGACGGCCTACTATTTCAAATCCACCGATCCGGAATATCTCGCCGGCCTGCGCCATTTCGCCTATACGCGCGGGGTGCCGTTTTCCGGCGCTGCCTGCGGTTCCAGCATGGTACAGGCCGATGCAGGCAAGCGTGCTCAAATCCTCGATGAGATCAAGAAGTGGGTCGACGTTACCGACCATCTTGGCGCGTCGCACCTGCGCGTATTTGCCGGAAAGCTGCCCGAGGGTACGAGCCTGAAGGAAGCCTCCGGATGGGTGGTCGACACCATGAAGGCCGCCAGCGAATACTCCGGCAAGAAGGGCATAGTGCTCGGTCTCGAAGATCACTCCGGCGTTTCTCAGAGCGCCGACATCTGTCTTGAAATCATGCACCGCGTCGATTCGCCTTACGCGCGCATCAATCTCGACATCACGCACTTCATTCCCACGCCGACTCAGGATGCCTATGCACAGATCGCCGCCTGCATTCCCTACGCCACCGTCACCCACATCCGCGACCGCTTCGATGATGGCACGCCCATCGACATGGATCGCGTGTGGAAGCTCTTCGCCGATGCCGGCCACAAGGGCTATATGTCAGTGGAGTACGAGGGCGATGTGCATGGCGGGGTGCCGGCCGAGGTCGGCGTACCTAAGCTCGTAGCCAAGGTCCGCGAGCTGTGCAGGAAATACTCGACGGTTTGAGGTCTGCTGAATGCCGAGTTTGCCGGCTCTGTCCACGGGGCCGGACAGAACCGGATCCTCGTTGCAGTAGCTATTGCGGCGCCGGCCCGCGGACCACCTGCACCAGGTTGTCGGTGCGGATCTCCTTGGCAAAGGCTTTCTTCACGTCATCGGCACTGAGCTTCATGTACGTCTTCGCTGCGACCACCGGTTCATCCAGCGGCAAGCCGATTTCCGCCCGTGACAGCAACCCTCCGGCAAGCGCGCCCTCGCTTGATTCACTCAGGGGAATCTGCCGCATCAGCAGTGCCTTCGCCTGGTGCAGTTCTCCAGGCGACACGTCGGCGGTGCGCATCTGCTCGAGATCGCGCACGATCAGTGCCCTCGCCTTGGAGACATTCTGCGGATCGCATCCGTAGTCCACTGAGTAGCTGGCCCGCGATTTCGATGCGCTGAGATTCGCTCCAACGTAGTAGACGTAGCCGGTTTCCTGGCGCAGATCGTGGTAGAGCCGCGTGGCATAGAACCCGCCGCCGAGCACGTGATTGCCAAGCTGCAGCGGGTAGTATTCGGGGCTGAAGCGATTGATGGGGAGCTGCTCGGCGAGCGTTACTGAATCCTGTGTTGCTTCGGGATCGGGAACATTCGTCGCTGTCGATTTATTCACCGGGACCGCGGGCAGAGTTGTGTTTGGCTTGGCGCCCTCGGCTTTCCAGCCACCGAACCACTTCTCGATCACGGCCTTGGCCTCTTGCGGAGTAACGTCGCCGATCACGACGATGGTGGTCAAATCGGGCCGGACGGTATCAGCGTGATACTTCTTCACGTCGTCCAGCGTGAGCTTCGAAACGGTAGCCGGGGTCGTCTCGCGCAACACCGGATCGCCGGCGGGCAGCAGCCCCGTATCAAGAGCTCGCGAAGTGCGGTAACCCGGACTCTTGAGCTGGCCCTCGACAAACTGTGCGGTCTGCTGCCGGGTGATCTCAAACGCATGCTCGGGCAGCGCCGGATGCAGTTCGTTGTCGGCCAGCAGCTCCACGCCGCGGGAGAAATATTCCTTCAGCACGCTCAGCGAAAAGCCATAACCCGCGCTCTCGTTGGCAGCGATGTCGTCGAGCGCTTTCTGGAATGCGATGCGATCGAGAGTCTGCGTGCCGTAGGAATAAAGCCCGTCGAGAACGCTGCCCAGGCCGTCCTGGCCACTCGGGGTTTGCAGATCGGAGTTGTGCTTTACCGCTCCCATTACTGTAACGGTTGGGCTGGTAGTGTCAGTCCGCACGATTAGCCGAATGCCGTTGGAAAGTTTCATATCGGAAACGGGCACGAACTTCGTCGGCGGTTTGATCTCGTTCAGCGGTCCCGCAGCCCACGCCGGGAGCGTGACCGGCTTAGTGGGAGCTGTGGTCACCTTCTCGCTTCCACCGAAGCCTTTGGCCGATACCGGCTCGCCGCTGGGCGAGGGTTTTAAATACGCAGTAATGGTGCTGGTATTCAGCAGGTACTGTTTTGCCACCCGGTTTACATCTGCCAGCGTCACTTTGCGGATGGCATCGACATCTTCTTCCGGCGATTGGCGGCCCTCGGCGGCCAGGGCGTTCGACCAGACATCGGCCAGCCCCTGAATGGAATTCCGCTGGAACTCCGACTGCGCGATTTCGCTGCGCTTGGCTGCGGCGACCAAGTCCTCAGGCACGCCGTCGGAGGCATAGCGCGAAATGATCTGCCGCATCTCCGCCACTGCACCAGTCGCGTCCGCCTGCGCAGGCATCGCAACCAGGCCGTATCCGACGCTCGCCTTGCGGTAACTTTCCGCCAGGCCGAACTGCGCCGCCAAAGCCTTTCCTGCGGGAACCATGCCATAGAGGTCGGCGCGCTGGCTAGCCAGCACATCCGCCAAAATCTGCATGGCCGCATAGTCGGGCGAGTCAGTGCCGGGCATGCGCCAGGCAATCACGCCCAGCGTGTAGGGAAGATTGCTGGGAAGATTGATCGTCTGCGATTGGAATGGCTTCAGATCGATCGCCGGGTGTGGCGGCACCGCGCGCCGTGGTATGTCGCCGTACAGCTGTTTTATTTTCTCCAGGGTGGCCGCCGAATCAACATCTCCCACCACCACGAGGATCGCGTTCGAAGGCGAATACCACTTTTCATAAAAGTCCTTTAGCATTGCGCCGGTGGTTTTCTCGAATGACGGCCTCGTGCCCAGCGGATCATGCGCGTATGGCGTGCCGGCAAAGAGGTCGTCGTTCATCTCGTTGAGGAACTTGTAGACCGGGTTGGAGAGGTCGCGCGAAACTTCCTGCTCGATGGCCCCGCGCTCCTGGTCCCACTGGGCCTGGGAATTGTCGACTCCGCGCACGCACGCTGCCTGCGCTTCCAGCGCCACGCCCACGTCTGCTGAAGGAACCGTGGCGAAGTACTGCGTGATGTGCTGTTGGGTGTCCGCGTCGTCGTCGCCGCCGAGCAGCGCATAAATGGCGGCCGTCTGGTCAGCGTCCATCCCCGCACAACCGCGAAAAGCCATGTGTTCCTGTGCGTGCGCCATTCCCGGAAAGCCATCAGGAGTCTCGTTGCCGCCCACCTCGTAATTCAATTCGACGGTTGCCACCGGCGCCAGCGTATTGCGGATGATCACCACGCGCATTCCGTTTGTCAGCGTCGCGCGGGTGACGTTCTCCGTTCCTGAGGAGTCGGTTTTCGACGTCGCGGTGGATGATGGGCTCTGCTGGGCTGCGGCGGCAGCGAGAACAAAGGGCTCTCCGCCGAGGGCGAGGGTGGACAAAAACAAAGGCAGAATCCGAAAATTCCTCAAAGGTCAATCTCCTTCGCTCAATCTGGCGTTACGCGGCCTCAGGTGCTTCTACATTGTAAGATGATCGCGCTCGGAACCGCTCCGAGTCGCGGAGGTCACTTGGCGGGTCCCGTGCGCCTTGGCCTCACCTTGAACCAGATGGGCGTGCCTTTAAACCCGAAGGCCTCGCGAATACGATTCTCGAGGAATCGTTCGAAGGCAAAGTGCAACTTCACGCCGCGGTCGGTGAACAGCACGAAAGTTGGCGGTGCCACCGCTGCCTGTGTCATGTAGAAGATGCGGATGCGTTTTGCCATCGGCACTGGCGCACGCTGAAAATCGATGCTTTCGAGAAAGCGGTTCATCTGCCCCGTGGTCACGCGCTTGCGGCGGGCTGCAGCCACCGTCATCACCTCGCGCAGAACCCTCTGCATTCCTTTGTGGCCGGGCCCAGTTCCTTCCAGTGCGGAAATAAACACGACCGGCGCGTAGTCCAGATACTTGAGCGCGCGGCGCAATTGCTTTTCGAAGATTTGGCCATCGGCCGCGGGTTTGCCGTCGGTCCGGCCCGTAGTCACCGCATCCCACTTGTTCACCACCACGATCACGCTTCGCCCACTTTCGTGCGCGTAACCACCGATGGTGGCGTCGCTCGCGGTCACGCCTTCTGTAGCATCGATTAGAAGCAGCGCCACGTCGGCTGCTTCCAGATGACGCCGCGCCATTACTACGCTGAGCTTTTCCGCCATGAGCCTGGTCTTGCCCTTGCGCCGGATTCCGGCGGTATCGACAAATCGCAGCGGGTGCGCGCCAAACTCCACCACCTCGTCGACTGCATCGCGCGTAGTGCCGGCAACGGGCGAGACGATAGCGCGCGACGTTCCCGTCAGCGCATTCAGCAGCGTCGACTTCCCCACGTTGGGCCGGCCGATGATTGCGATCGAAATCTCCCTCTGCTCGAATTCGCCGTGGGTCCGTTTCTTTTCCTGCGGACGCTCCTCGATTGACGTCTCAGTTTGCTCAGCAGCCGGTGCCTCGGCTGGCACGGGAAGTGCTTCGGAAATCGCGTCGAGCAATTCGCTGATGCCGCGACCATGCTCAGCACTGACAGGGAAGAGATTCTGGATACCAAGGCGTCGAAACTCCTCCGCGGCCATTTCCATTGCTTCCCCTTCCACCTTGTTCACGGCGAGAAAGACCGGCTTGCCACCGCGCAGCAGCATTCGCGCCACGTCGTAATCAGGTTGGGTGAGTTCCGTCCGCCCGTCCACCACGAACACGAGCGCATCCGCCTCGTCAAGCGCCACGCTGGCCTGGCCGAAAATCTCTTTCAGGATCGACTCAGGATCGCCCGGCACAACGCCGCCCGTATCGACGACGCGGAAGTGCCGCCCGGCCCACTCATATTCGCCGTAGATGCGGTCGCGCGTGATTCCCGGCTCGTCGCCGACGATGGAGCGCCGCTTGCCCACCAACCGATTGAAGAGCGTGGATTTGCCCACGTTAGGGCGGCCGACGATGGCGACGAGGGGCAACATTGCGATGGTGGTGAGGGGCGATTTGCGGTGCGCTGGCAAAAAACGGATCTCCGAAAAAGGCGGGGTGCGGATGAAACAGTCGCCGGCTTTAATGAGTCCCGGCTCTTCATCTATCGCCTTTTCAATCAGTTTACCGGCATTCATCCAACAAGGGCCATGGGCAGTCTCCGCATTCGCAGATCCGTTTCACACCCGTCCTCTGAACGCCTGGATTAACAGCAACGCGCCGGTTGCTCCAAGAACAAAGTAAACATACCTGACGAAGGCTCTTGCCGGAAGGCGAAGATGCATGAATCTACCCAAAAACACGGCGGGCAAAACCACCGGAAGTGAGATCAAGTAGTAATGCGATACGGCAGGAACCCAAAGCCCAGCGAGCCAGTAACCGGTCATCCCAAGAATACTTGCGGGAAGGAAATAGGCTTGCAACGTGGCGCGAAACTGCTGCGCCGGCCATCGCCGGATTGATCCGTAAATTACCAGGGGCGGCCCATTCATTCCATATGCGCCGCCGAGGATGCCGGCAACGAATCCGCAACCCAGCAGCCATCGCCGGCTGTCGCGTTGCAAGTGGAAAGGGGTGCGATCAATCAGAAAGTAGACAGAACATCCCATGATGACAAAGGCAAGGCCGGCCTTCGCCAGCCTCTGGTGTCCGCTTGCCAGCAGCGACAGACCAAGCGGGATGCCGGCCAGGCTGGAGAGCACCAGCCAGGCCGTGCTGCGGAGGTGAATCATTCTCCAGTCCTGTGCCACGACGACGGCGGCAATGGTGATGGACAGCAAAACGGCGAGGGGCGCCGCCACCTTCAGCGGGATGAGAAGCGCAAGCAGAGGAACGGCAAACATTGCTTCGCCGAATCCGAAGGTAGAGCGGATGAGCGTCGCCGCAGCGAGGACCAGCAGGACAAATAGAGTGGTGATGCCGATGTTAATCTCCGAGGTGCGAGGGGATCACAGCCAGGAATGCGGACAGAGGTTATCTTCTCACGTCCTTCATTACCTGTAGATCTCGGGGACGAAGTTCTGCTCCTGGATCGGCGGGCGGACGTATTTTGATTTGCCGATCGGCGGCAGCTCGAGGTGCTCGGGAGTAAGGTCGCGGTACGGAATGGCCGATAGCAGGTGGCGGATTACGTTGAGTCGCGCAGCTTTTTTGTTCTCGGCATTCACCACGTGCCAGGGCGATTGCTTTGTGTCGGTGACAGCGAACATCTCGTCTTTTGCACGCGAATAGTCGGCCCAATGCTTGCGCGATTCCAAATCCATGGGACTGAGCTTCCAGCGCTTGGTAACGGTGTCCATGCGCTCCTGAAAACGGCGCTCCTGCTCTTCGTCGCTCACGGAAAACCAGTATTTGATTAGGATGATTCCAGAGCGGATGAGCATGCGCTCGAACTCGGGGCAGCTCTGCAGGAATTCCTGGTACTCGCGTTCGGTGCAAAATCCCATGACGCGCTCGACGCCGGCGCGGTTGTACCAACTGCGGTCGAAGAGGATCATTTCCCCGGCTGCAGGCAGGTGCGCGACGTAGCGCTGGAAGTACCACTGCGTTTTTTCGCGATCAGTGGGCGTGCCCAGGGCGACAACGCGGCAGATGCGCGGGTTGAGAGTCTCGGTGATGCGCTTGATGGCGCCGCCCTTGCCGGCGGCGTCCCGGCCCTCGAAGAGCACGACCACGCGCAAGCCTTCGTGGCGGATCCACTCCTGAAGCTTGACGAGCTCAACGTGAAGGCGGCTAAGTTCACGGTCGTAGTCGCAATCTTTGCCGATGCACAATGGGGTGTGATTACCCAGCACGGCCACTGCTGACCGCCCGTTGCTCTGCAATGCAGAGTGATGTTTGTGGTGCTTGTCTTTGTGATTCTTGCCGGCCATCGGATCTTCCCCTTTCGTGGCTCCGGCGCAATGATACCTCTATTCCACTGGCGCGGCGCGAGTTTCTCGCGGATAAGACAGCTGCGCCGCAGGCGAGTCAGTGGGTAGGCGATCAGGCCATGTCAGAAGGCGGCGCGGGCTCCGGCAGCTTTTCCACCCGGATCTTGGCGATGCGGCGCGCATCCATTTCCACCACGGTTAGGCGGCGGCCTTCATAATCGATCGACTCATCGGGGAGGGGAACGTGGCCGAGCCGCACCAGCATAAAGCCAGCCAGGGTTTCCACGCCACCCTCGCGGGGGAGCCTCCAGTGCATTTGAGTCTCCAGATCGCGGAGGCTGACGCTGCCTTCCATGAGCAGCGCTCCACCGGGAGTGGTGAGTATGGAACGTGCGGGATTGTCGAATTCGTCTTCGAGCTCGCCGGTGAGCTGCTCGATGGCATCTTCGGCGGTGACGAGGCCGACGACAGAGCCGAACTCGTCGACGGCGATCGCGAGCTGCCGGCGGCGCTCTTTGAAATCCGCAATGAGATCGAGCACAGACTTGGTTTCGGGAACGACGAGCACGTCGCGCATGATCTGGCGTAGGCGCAGATCGGCGACTGGCGTGGCGGCGCGCGGAGCGGAGCGGAAATGCATGAGGCGGGCGAGGTCCTTGGAATACACGGCACCGACGATGTGCTCGGGACCGCGCGTTTCATCGTAGACAGGAACACGCGAGAATTGGTGAGCGATGACGCGGCCGCTGGCTTCCTCGATGAGCATGTCGGAAGGGAGAGAGAAGATGTTCTGGCGCGGCGTCATGATCTCGCGGATGAGCACTTCGTCAATTTCGAGTGAGCGGTGGACGAGGGTTTCCTGGAACGGTGGCAGCAGCCCCATGCGGCGCGCAGAGGTGGCGATGAGCTTGATCTCTTCCGGCGAATGAGGAGCCGCCCGCTCGGTGATGGGTATATCGAAGCCGCGGAGTACGAGTGCGGCAGATACGCGCAGCAGTCGCACCACCGGACGCACCGCGGACATAAAGATGAGCATCGGCGGTGCGATGGCGACAGCCAGTCCTTCGGCGCGGCGCAGCGCCAGCGACTTGGGAACAAGTTCGCCGATTACAACTTCGAAATAGGTAATAAAAGCGAAAGCGACGGCGACCGCGGCGACGTGGGAGTAAATGTTGGCATGGGGAAGATTGCTGAACCACGCTCGGAAATAGGAAGCGACGAAAGGCTCGCCAATCCAGCCAAGTGCGAGCGAGCAAAGCGTGACGCCGAGCTGAACCGCAGAGAGGAGATCTTCGAGATTGGTCTGAAGGCGGCGAACCGCACGCGCGCCGGGCACGCCGGCTTGAACCAACTGCTCAACGCGGGTGTCACGAATGGAGACGAGGGTGAATTCCGCGGCGACAAAGAATGCGTTGGCCAGAATGAGCATGGCCACGGCGACAAATTTGAAAAAAGCGAGGCCGTGCATTTCCGATTGAGGATAGCATTGCGCCGGCAAGTCAGCGATTCGGCGGCTGGCGGGATTTCCAGAGCAAGTAGAGCCCCCAGGCGGCTAGCGTGCAGCCATCGCGGACAATGCCGGTACGCATCATCTCTTCGAACTCTTCAATGGGCACCGAGCGATGCGTCAGATCGTGTTCCTCATCATCCGGGTCCTTGCCAGTGTGAGTGAGGCCGGTGGCGAGGAAAACGTGTTGTTCCTGGCGCGCGTACCCATAGGCAATCCATAGCTGACCGAGATAAACCATCTCGGCGGCGTTGAGGCCCAGTTCTTCCTTGAGCTCACCGCGCGCCAGCTCTTCGGGGTTGTCGATTTCGGTTTCCCAGCCGCCCTGCGGCAGTTCGATGGCGCGCTGCTGAATGGTGTAGCGGAACTGTTCGACGAGCCAGATGTGGCCGTTGTCGATGGGCAGAATGATGGCGGCGGGATCCTTTTCAACGACGCCGTAAATCCCTTTCCGGCCATTGGAGCGGAGGATCTGATCTTCGCGGAGGCGCATCCAGCGGTTGCGATAGACCTCGCGTGTGGCAATGGTGGTGATGGTGCGGCCGTCTCTGCTCTCGGCGTGCTTCATGGCGCTCCTTGGGACAGTCCGTAGTTCGTATTTCACAGTTTCGCAGATTCATGATTTCCATGCGAAAACCGGGGCTGAATTGCACGCCGGTTTTTCCAGTCTTGTGGCCATGCAGTTGTACAGCATGAAGGAAAAGACAAAGTCAGCAGGTTCGCGGAGCTTGTGGCGCCGGCGGTTTGGCGGGGGAAATTGGATTTAGCGACCCAAACGGCGCAGACTGCTCGAAGATCCGGCGGATATGCGCACGGGTGGCGCCGTACCTTGAAGCACGACATCGCGTGACTTTTGATTTGCTTGGGCATGCGGCCCCGAGTGCGGACCCGCATCTGGCCAAATTTTCGGCGCCCAGTCCGGCGTTCCATCTGTATCTATTCTCCTACGGTCGGCAGATTTCTTGGCAGAATGGAACTTTCTGATTCTATGAGTGTTAAAGGATTTTCCAATTGACAGGTTTTGCGGAGAACAGGGTATCTGGGTCCGGAAACCCCTTCGGGCAAGGGATAAGAGACCTGAGCCCGGGGGCTGCATTCCGGAGGGCGGTCGCGCCGCGTCGCAATCGGCCGTCGATTGGCTGCATCGGCCAATCCGCCCTGGATGGATTTTCGCTGATTCATGAGCGCGGAGTGCAGATCAGTGATCATGAAAGCGGATGTATCTGCCCATCTTAGAGCTGGATTTTTGAGTAATGAAGTTTCGGGGTCCGCTGAGGCCGCTCGCAGCACGCCGCCACGAGTTTCCTGGAATGGTTCTGGGTTAGCCTAGATAACTCACTCCAAGAACGTGAAAACTTTTCTATCATCTCGACACATTTCTTTGTTGACATCATCCACAATTTGCGTGCTAGGATCGTGCACAGTTAAAAAACAATAGTCTGAATTGCACGCTGAATCCCCTCCACGCCCGTAGTGATGCTGTGCGACGTGTGTCAACTTACGGCCAGGAATCCAGGGTGAAGCTTGCGCGAGTTACACCCCGCAAACTGCCCTTGAGCAGCTTGCCCGGCGTACTTTGAAATCCCAGATGGTTGCCGGAAGTGTGAGATGGAAGAGCTAGATAGTGTGTAACTCGCTGTCCTCGAGATCGCTCAGAGTTAGTTAGATCAGCCTCTTAGCTTCAAGGACCCACAATCCGCAAAAGCAGTTACGGGCGCATAGCTCGAATCGGGTTCCCGGCGGGAATCAAATGCGATTCGTGTACGCCGGCGGACTGCACAGCCCGCCGGCCGGCGCCGGCCATTTATAGGGGAAACCTATGAACAAGCTACAGGTGTGCTCTTTGCCTGCCCTCTTCAGCATTTGCCTCTTCTGTGCGGCTGGATGCTCCACTCTTACTTCGATGCCGTTTTCTGCGGGCTCAGGTTCGCCGGGATCGGGCTCAGGATCTCTGGGCTCAGGTTCCTCGGGATCGGGCTCAGGCTCCGGCTCTACCGGATCCGGTAGCGGTTCCACAGGCTCCGGCAGCGGTTCTGGCACCTCGGGAAGCGGTTCGAGTGGAGGCTCCGGCAGTTCGGGGAGTGGCTCTGGAAGCGGCTCCGGAACTACCTCTTCCACCGCAGCAACTGCAATAACGACCCTGACTGCATTGACAGCGAACAATACGGCCGCATGTCCGGCGAGTGGAACTCTGCCGGCATGGTGCCAGCATGCTTTTATGGGGCAGACAGACACACGAACTGGAGTAGCCACCACGCATTTCGATCCTCCCGCCGGTAACGTTTCAGACGAGGACATTCACAACTATCTCGGCCAAAGCAGCTCGACCGCCAAGGTTTTTGCCAACTTCATGCTCGGGTACTGCACGACGACCACCTCGACATATTGCAGCAACAATGTGCAGACGGGCTATACCGCTAAGGATCCCAATACAGTGGCTGCGCAAGCTGCGGATCTGGAGAGGCGACACATAGACGGCGCCATACTGAGCTGGGATGGGACTGGGACGAGCGCAGACAGCGCCTCCCTGCTCTTCCAGTCCTGGGAAGACAATCATGCATGCTCAAGCCAGGGCTGCAAACTGACTTATCTCATTATGTACAACACAGCGTCTCTGAACTATAACGTGAAGTCCACGGGGGTACCTGGGACCAGCGGGAAGAGCTGTTCGGGACTGACTGGCATGACGTACGAAAACTGCGCTGTCGCGCATCTGCGGAACGATATCTGTTACATGAACTCTGCCCATTGGGGGAGCGCTGCTTATGAAAGACTGAATGGACAGCCGGTCCTGCAGTTCTTCCTCTATAACAGCGTGATTCCGACCACCGGTTCGGCGCCCTCGTGGGATGACGTGTGGCTGCGGGTTGGCACCTGGCTGAAAGACCTGCCGCATAACTGCGGCTCGGCTCCGTATAACGCGGACCACGGCGTGCCGGTGATGGTGTTTGAGACCGCCAGCGGATTCGGTGAGCCGTCTTCCTCCGGCGGGTTCTACTGGATCAAGCCGGAGGGTACGAGCCTTTCGACCGATCAATATATCTACAACATCACGGGAACGACCGGGGGAACGCTGGATGAGTTTCTTTCGTTTGCGCTAAGCAACGGTGGCAAGTTTCCGTTCTCCGGGGCATTCAAGGGGTTCAACAGCATCCAGGCAAACTGGGGAAGAGGCCGCATCATGGATCAGCAGTGCGGTCAGACGTGGGTGAAGTCTCTGAACGAAAGCAAAAGGTACTATTCCAGTGGCGCGCCGTACGTCCAGATCTCCACTTGGAACGATTACAACGAAGGGACCGAGATTGAAACCGGCATAGACAACTGTTACTCGGTCGGCGCCTCGGTGAGCGGTTCGACACTCGATTGGAGGCTCACCTCTTCGAAATCCGCCGCCAGTCTTGCCACGGTATCTCACGTGGAGATCTATGACTCGCCAGACGGCATTAATCTGACGCTGTTGGGCACCGCACCGGCGGCTCTGAACGGCACCTGGAGTCTTTCCACGCTTCCGACGGGAAAACACACGCTCTACGTGCGAATGGTGGGCAGGAACAGCATCCTGAATCGGATTTCGCCCGGCGTGACGTATACCAACTAGTTCCAGGGCAGTTGGTCCGGGGCTGCGATTACCAGTCCCAGGTCCCAAAAGCGGGACCTGGGCACCCTCGCCGCTACAACCTCGTGTCCCCGCGGAGCGCCGGAGTGGTATGATGGCGCGTTGTTTTCAGGTTGAGGAGAAGGGTTCATGAAGAACGGCGTTCTTGTGCTGATTGGGGGATTGGCATTATTGGCGGGCTGCAAGCAGGACAATTCGGCTTACACAATCAAGCTGAAGCCGAAGTGGCAGGGGGCGCCATACCACATTTCGTTTGACGCGCCGCCGGCGAAGCCAAACGCGGCGGGGATCACGATTCCGGATGTGAAGTACTCGGCGAATCCCGACATGCTGGAGAACAGGGCGTGCCTGGTGGTGCGGTTCGAGCCGCCGGCGCAGCTTGCGAGCGATCAGACGGTGATGAACCAGGTGATTATAGGGCCAACGGATATCAAGGGCGCGGACGGCGCGCTCGATCCCGACTACATGGGTGTGGCAGACCAGGCGCTGGCGCAGCTTCTGGATGTTTACAAGATCCACGGGAAGGTGAAGGTGTCAGTGTTGCTGGCGCGGCCGCTGCTGAGCAATGCCGGAGAGTCGGAGATCAATCAGAACAGGCTGTCGGACTGGGTGGCGACGGATCTGGAATACAAGAAGGCGCGGGGCAGAATTTAGGCCGGTGTAAGTGTTATTGAGTGAGGGGCCCTCGGCGTCATGTAAATAAAATGAGGTCATGGCCTCTTCGCTTGTGACCTCTCCCGTTTCGATTCATTGCCAGGGTCTTCTTTTCGACATGGACGGCATACTGGTGTCGTCGATTGGGTGCGTGGAGCGGACGTGGACGAAGTGGGCGCTGATGCGCGGGGTGGATGTGGCGCGGACGCTCGAACTGGCGCATGGGCGGCGGGCGCTGGAGACGCTGGCGGCGATGCGGCCCGATCTCGATGGCGAGGCGGAGCTGAAGATCATTGAGGAAGTTGAAATGGGCGACAACGTGGACCTGCGCGTGCTGCCGGGCGTGCTGGAGTTGCTGGAGGCGCTGCCGCGGGATCGATGGGCGGTGGTGACCAGCGCCACGGAGCGGCTGACGCGGGCGCGGTTGGCGGCTGGAGGAGTGCCCGTGCCGCAACGGCTGGTGGCGGCGGATCATGTGACGCGCGGGAAGCCGCATCCGGAGCCATTTCTGGCCGGGGCGGCGCTGCTGGGGTTTGCTCCGCAGCAGTGCGTGGTGTTTGAGGATTCGGCTTCAGGCACGCAGGCTGGGCGCGAGGCGGGGTGCACGGTGATTGCGACGACGTTTTCGCTGCCGGCGGAATCGTTGGGTGCAGCGCATTACGTGGTGGAGGATTTGACGGGGGTGAGCGCGGAGGTCGGAGCGGCGGGGGTGACGCTGCGGCTGACGCCATTGCCGGCGGCTGTCTGAACCGGGCATTCAAATCTGAAAATCACCATTCCCAAGTCTCAAGGTCGAGAGCCGGGGCACCCAATGCATTTAGCCCGCATTTCTCACAGCTGGTGGAGTTTGCCTTGTCGCGGTTATGTTTTGGCGTTGGGAGTGTGTTTTGGGGGCTGGTTTCGTGGCCGAGTGGTGACGAGGGGCGCTGGACTGGGGGTTTGGACGTGGGCCAGAAGACATTTTGCGCATAGCTCCGCCATGCAGGTTGCGCGGGGAAGGT
Organism: Occallatibacter sp.; assembly: GCA_035935755.1. Lineage (GTDB taxonomy): Bacteria > Acidobacteriota > Terriglobia > Terriglobales > Acidobacteriaceae > Telmatobacter. The sequence continues at coordinate 45,126 of DASYWU010000037.1, forward strand.
GGTTAGAGATCGGCGCGTTCAGGTTCAGCAACGCAGGGCGTGATAGGCCCGCGCATAAATGTCTTTCCAGGGATACGCCGAGCTCATCTGGAGCACGATGCGGCGTACACTGATCTGCACGATGGCGCCGATCTTGAACAGCTTTCGCCGGATGGTGTCAACCTGCGCCTGGGC
>DASYWU010000038.1:0-17472 GCA_035935755.1 Occallatibacter sp.
TCCGGGTCCGACTGTTACACGGGCTCATCTGCACCAGGGAAATGCCGACCTCTGTGCCGGCTGCGCAAGAAAACTCTACACAATCCCGGCCCATCGTTTCATCCATCGCGGGTCGGAAACACCGGTGCCGGACTGTTACAAGGCACGCCGTGAGGGCCCGCGACTAAAGCCGGTTTCATTTTTGCAGGAATTGATTCAGGGACCTGAAGGTCCCTGCTCCCTCCGGAATCGACTCTGGGGCCTGAAGGCCCCTGCTTCCTGCGGCGTGAAATTGTTGTGGGATGGGGTGGAAGGAGGCCGCGGCTAAAGACGATTTCATTTTTGCGGGAATTGATTGAGGGACCTGAAGGTTCCTGCTCCCTCCGGAATCGACTCTGGGGCCTGAAGGTCGCTGCTCCCTGCGGCGTGAAATTGTTGTGGGATGGGGTGGAAACAGCACGCGACTAAAGCCGATTTCATTTTTGCGGGAATTGATTGAGGGACCTGAAGGTCCCTGCTCCCTCCGGAATCGACTCTGGGGCCTGAAGGTCGCTGTTCCCTGCGGCGTGAAAATTGTTGTGGGATGGGTAGAGGGGGCCCGCGGCTAAAGCCGGTTTCATTTTTGCCGGAATTGATTCAGGGACCTGAAGGTCCCTGCTCCCTCCGGAATCGACTCCGGGGCCTGAAGGTCCCTGCTCCCTCCTGAAAAGCATCATGCGGGTTTTTGCATTTCGTGGTTGTGGACGGCGATGAGGTGGCTGCAGGAGGGACAGGCGAAGTCGTGGGTGTGGTTGAAGACGCTGACGATGCGGGTTCCGCACCAGGGGCATTTGCCGTTGAGCTCGTTGAGGCGGAGCATGGTGCCGAGGAGCGGGGAGAGGATGCCGAGAACGATCAGCGGGATTCCGGCGAAGGCACCGAGGAGGGTGCAGCAGAGCATGCCGCCGAGGATGAGGCAGGCAGGGGCGATGATGAGTCCGAAATAGAGGCCGCCGGCGGCGTTGCGCAGCGGATATCTCTGATGCTTGCGGGGCGCGTGAGCGGCGTGGACGGCGCCGGGGTTGGCGGCGGCGCAGTGGGGGCAGAAGTCCCAGTGGGGATCGAGGTGCTGGGAGCATTTGGGGCACTGCTGAAGGGAGTGGGGAGTGGATGGTTGGGTGAGTTGCGCGCTCATAACCGCTCCTTTGGGTGTTGCAGGATCGAGCTTAGGCGGCGGTGAGGTCGCGGGCGGTGACCCGCATCACGGTTGCGTGGAGGAGTCGGGGCGCGAAGGCGGATTGGAGGCAGAGAATTCCCGGGGAGAGGAAAGGGCTCACGGCATGGGGCCAGGCCCCTGCGAGCGGACTATTCCCTGCCCTTTCGCAAAAAGGCTGGAGGAGCCGATGACGAATTGAAAAGATCTAGACGCCGACGGGCTTGAGGCTTTGCGAAACCCAGGCCAGGAGGTCTTTGGGGTGAACGGGCTTGCTGAGCAGAGTGAAGTGGTGTCCTGCGCTGTTGGCGGCGGCGAGCATGTCGCTGGTGCTGGCCTGGCCGGAGAAGAGCAGGGTTTTGCAGTCGGGGAAGATGCGCTTGATCTGGATGGCCAGCTCGATGCCGCTCATGCCGGGGAGGACTACGTCGGTGATGAGCATCTCGGGTGGCTTCATGAGCGAGGTTTCCAAGGCGCTTTCGGCATCGTAGGCGGCGATGGCGGCGTAGCCGCTTCTACAGAGAATTTCGGTGAGAGTGTCGGCAATAACCGATTCGTCGTCGACTATGAGTACCGATGGACGATATTCGGCGGCGGCGGGCGGATCCGACTTATCGATAGACACGATTGGGGACTTTCGTGTTGAGTTCGTCATCAGCGTTCCTCTACTTGCAACATAGCAGGCTTTAGTTCTTACGGGCTGAATCGTTGGAATCTCATTTTGCGGAGAAGGTTTTACGCGAGCACGAGAATATGGTGAAAATTTTGTGACGCCGGAAAAGGGCGTCTTTACGTTTTTTCACGGTGAAGGGCTGATTTACCTGTGGCGGAGGTTTACGGTACGTCAGGCATACGCGGGAGAAGGCTGGCGCATCAGACGATGAAGTGGAGGTTGACCGATGGCTCACGACCGGGCGGCGGAAACGGCGCAGGAAAAGTTTCAGGCCATCCTTCAACACGAGGTGCCGAAAGGGCGCGAAGGGAAACACAAGAGAATTGTGACCCAGCTTCTGAATGAGATTGAACGGCTGGCGCCTGGTACAGCTTTGAAGGTGCCCTACAGCGCGCTGCCGGATACGAAGGAAAATATCCGCGCGGCCCTGAACCGGGCAACGCGGCAGAAGGGTATGCGTGTGGCCACCTCGAGCGACGCGACCCATCTCTATATCTGGAAGAATGGGCGCAAGCCTGATACGTTTGCGGCATGACTTCAGTTCGCATGGACAAGTGGCTGTGGGCAGCCCGCTTTTTCAAAACGAGGGCGGTGGCGGCGCGGGCGTGCGAGCTGGGCAGGATTCACTCCAATGAAATTGAGGCGAAGCCGGCGCGCGAGGTTCGCGTGGGCGACAAGCTGCGAGTGAAGACCGATGCCGGGGAGTTTCAGATTGAAGTTCTGGAGTTGAGCGCGATGCGCGGGCCGGCGACGGTGGCGCAGAAGCTATATCGCGAGAGTGAAGAGAGCCGGGAGGCGCGGCTGAAGGCGGCAGAGGAAGCGCGGGCGATGAGGGAGTTCATGCCGGCGCCGGCGGGAAGGCCGTCGAAGCGGGACCGGAGGAGGATTATACGGTTTCGGGGAAACAGGGAGTAGGGAGTAGGAAGCAGGAAGTAGGAAGTAGGGAGTAGGGAGTAGGGAGTAGGGACTGAGGGACTGAGGGACTGAGGGACTGAGGGACTGAGGGGCTAAGGGAATAGGAAGGAATCTGGGTTAATCGAGGAAGTGAATCTACTAAATAGGTCGAAAGCGCCTGACTTTAGTAGACTCTACGGCAGTATGTTTTCTTCGCGCCGCATGGCTTCTTGTTGCCGCCTCGTGTTGCGTTCTGCGCTGATGGGGGCTGCGGCGATCGCAGCGACCGCATCTTTTGCGCAGGGCACGCATCTCTGGACACAATCGACGCTCGATCAACTGGAAAAGGGTACGCCTGACGGCGTAGCGCTGACCAGCGACGGACATCTGCGGCAGGGGCCGGGAGTGACGTCGCTGGTGACGACGCCGTCGACGTTTGTGTGGTCAGTGGCGGTCGACAAGAAAGGAACAGCGTACCTGGGGACGCAGGCGCCGGCGACGGTGTTGCGGGTGGACGCAAAGGCGGGGGCAAAACCGTTCACGCTGTTCGAGACGAAGGACGTGAGCGTGCAGGTGGTGCGGCTGGGGCCGGACGGCTCGCTGTACGCGGCGACGATGCCGAGCGGGAAGGTGTACAAACTGAATCCCGAGGCGACAACGAAGCAGGAGGAGACGAATGCGACGGTGGTCTTTGACATGGCGAAGCTGCCGGCGGCGGAGGGCGGCAGCGCGGACAAAGGCAAGCCGCGCTACATCTGGGACATGACCTTCGACAAGGAGGGGCGGCTCTATATCGCCACGGGCGGACCGGCGGCGGTGTTCCGTGTGGATGTGACGAAGGCCGGCGCGCAGCCGGAGGAGTTTTTCAAAAGCGACGAAGCGCATATCCGCGCGCTGGCATGGGACGCGAAAGGCAACCTGATTGCAGGGTCGGTAGGAACGGGTCTGGTGTACCGCATCGATCCGCAGGGCAAAGGGTACGTGGTTTTCGACGCGCCGAAGGGGGAGATTACGGCGCTGGCAGTGGGAACGGATGGAACGATCTACGCAGCCGGAGTGGGCGATAAGGGGCACACTCCCCTTCCCCCATTGCCGGTGCAGGGTATGGCAACGGTGACCATCAATATTGTGCAGCCGGGATCGATGCAGGCAGCGAACCAGAGCACTACGGTTCCGGAGGGGTCGGAGATTTACGCGCTGAAAGAGGGGGAGGCGCCGCGGACACTGTGGTCAAGCAAGCCGGATATTGTGTATGCGCTGACGATGACGCCGGAGGGGCTGCTGGCGGTGAGCGGCAATCGCGGACATATATATCGTATTCAGGCGGACGGAAGCTACGCGGATGTCGGGCACCTGGATGCGCAGCAGGGGCTTTGCCTGGCTGCAGGTGAGAAGGGCGAAGTGCTGATCGGCTCGGGCAATACCGGAAAGCTGTTTTCGCTGGGGGCGACGGAGAAGCATGAGTACTCGAGCGACGTGCTGGACGCGGGCGCGCTGGCCCGGTATGGACGAGTGGAGATCGAACCGGGATCGAGCGGATTTCAGATTCTGACGCGCTCGGGCAATGTGGACCAGCCGGTGCGGGGCTGGTCGGACTGGCTGCCGCTTAAGGAAGGGGTCGTGGCTTCGCCGCCGGGACGCTTTTTGCAGTGGAAGGCGGTGCTGGAGTCGAGCGGCAACGTGGGCAGCGTGGGCGTGAATTATCTGCCGGTGCGTTCGGTGCCGGTGGTGGATCAACTGGTGGTGGTTCCGGGAGCGCGACTGAATCCGCAGGCGACGGCGAGCGGGCAGCAGACGGTGAACATTTCGTTTCCCAGCTCGGGACAGACTGATGTGTCCACGGACGACGCGAGCTCGCCGATCTCGGCGGTGAAGGACCGCACCGCGGTGACGGCGCGCTGGGCGGCGCACGATGAAGACGGCGACAAGCTGACGTATTCGCTCTTTGTGCGCGGCGACGGCGAAAAGGACTGGTGGCCGCTGAAGAAAGAGATCAAGGAAACGGCGTACAGCTTCGACGCGACGCAAGTGCCAGATGGTGGATACCAGGTGAAAGTAGTGGCTTCGGATGCGCCGTCGGAGCCGCCGGGCCGGGCGGTGACGGGATTCAAAATCAGCGACCGATTCGTCATCGACACCACGCCGCCGGTGGTCACCGGGCTGACGGCGACGGCTGAGGCCGGGGCGTGCGGACATGCGCCATGCCCGCAGCAGGCGCACGTGGTTCTCGATGCGACCGACGCTACTTCGCCGATTTCGCGCGCGGATTATTCGGTGGACACGGGGACGTGGCAGTATGTATCGCCTGTGGGCGGGCTCTCCGATTCCAAGCACGAGCACTATGACTTCGTGGTTCCGGCTTCGTCGCTGGACGCAAACGTGACCGAACACCGGATCACGGTGCGCGTCTACGACCGCTACGATAACGTGGTGCTGGCGAAGGCTCTGTTCCAGATGCAGGCCAGGCCGGGTAATGCAGAGACGAGGTAAAGGGTCTCTGGATGCTCGGACTGTGGAGGCTTCCCACCCTTGCGACTGAAAAAAGTCGCAAGGATGGGGCACGGAGTTGGGGTGGATATTGATGCGCTTGGAGCTTGGTGCCGGCACCCGGCTCGGAGTGTGGAGGCTTCCCACCCTTGCGACAGAAAAAAGTCGCAAGGATGGGGCACGGAGTTGGGGTGGATATTGATGCGCTTGGAGCTTGGTAGCCTCCCGGCACCCGGCTCGGGAAATCCGGGTTCCCTGAGTGTGGAGGCTTCCCACCCTTGCGACAGAAAAAAGTCGCAAGGATGGGGCACGGAGCTTGGGTGCTGTCCGGGGCACCCGCGGTGGTCAGAGTTCACGCGGTCAGGACTTAGAGATGCGGTTCGAGCTTTTTGTTGCGGCGCGATATCTGAGGGCAAAACGGCGGCAGGCGGTGGTGGGCATCGTGACGGTGATCGCGGTGCTGGGCATAGCCGCGGGCGTGGCCGCACTAATCGTTGCGCTGGCGATTACGGCGGGCATGGAGCGGGACCTGCTGGGCAAGCTGGTGGAGACCTCGGGCCAGGTGCAGTTGATGGCGGCGAACGACCGCGGCATTCGCGAGTGGAGGCCGCTGGTGGAGCGGCTGAGCAAATTGCCGCACGTAGTGGCGGCTTCGCCGGGATTCTGGGGACAGGTGATGGTGGCGCGTGGAGCCCGCTCCGGCGGCGCGCTGGTGTGGGGCATCCTGCCGGACGATGAGGAAAGGGTAAGCACGCTGCTTGCTCATGCGACATCGGGATCAGCGCGGGCCCTGGAGCCGCAAACAGCCGAGACGGGCGCGCCGCCGCCGATTCTGCTGGGCAATGACCTGGCTGACGGCGTAGGCGCGAAGATCGGGGAAACGGTGAAGGTGATGAGCCCGCAGGGTGAACTGACGCCGATGGGCATCATCCCGCAGTGGCAGGTGTTCCGAGTGGCGGGGACGTACCACACCGGTTTTTACCAATACGACGATGAACTGGGCATGATCCGGCTGACGGATGCACAGCGGCTCTTCGGCGAGCCGGATCTGATCACGGTGATCAACTTCAAAGTGGACGATCCGCAACGTGCGCCGGCGATTGCAAAGGAGATTGAGCAGGCCGCTGGCGAAGGGTACCAGACGACCAACTGGATTGAGCAGAACCATGCCCTGTTCGAGGCTCTGCAACTGGAACATGTGGTGACGTTCATCGTGATTGCGCTGATCGTGATCGTGGCGGCACTGAACATTCTCACCGGGCTGACCATGATGGTGATGGAGAAGACGAGGGACATCGCGGTGATGATGAGCTTTGGGGTGCAGCCGGGGCAGGTGCGGCGGATCTTCCTGATGCAAGGGTTTCTGATCAGCGTGGTGGGAACGGCGCTGGGGCTGGTGCTGGGGTATATAGGGGCGTGGGCGGGAGGACATTACCACATTCCGCTGTCACCGGATGTGTACTCGATCGACACACTGCCGTTTGCGATCCGGCCGTTGGATGGGGTGATTGTGGCGGCGGTGTCGATCGGGATCTCGCTGCTGGCGACGCTGTACCCATCGCATGCAGCGGCGCGGATTCTGCCGGCGGAGGCGTTGCGGTACGAGTGAAGTATCGCGTGGACGTGGCCTATATTGCCCTCCTTGACTTGTGACACAATTTGTGACACGTTTGACGTATGCCGAGCATCAATCTTCGTCAGCTTCGTGACACTAAGCAGTTGAAGGCGTGGCTGGAGGCGGGCCAGACGGTCGAACTGCGGGAGCGGAACCGCAAGCTGGCAACTATCGTCCCGGAGAACGGAGCAAAGAAACCGGTCGAGTGGCCGGATTTTGCGGCGAGGCGCAAGGCGATATTCGGGGACCGGATTTTACCGGCGGTTGAGGACCTGATTAAAGACAGGGAAAGCCGCTGGTGACGATCTACGCGGACACCAGTTTCCTGATTTCGAAATACCTTTCGGACGTGCACTCAGCGGAGGCCGATCACCGTATGATGGGCCGTCCGGAGGTGTGGCTTTCCCAGCTGAATCGCGTTGAGATGGCGAACGCGATCTATCGATCCGTGTTTCACGGACGAGGTACATTGGCTGACGCCCGTCTCATTTGGGATCAATTCGAGGAAGATTGTGAGCGGGGAGTCTGGATTGAAGTGGCTTTGCCTGAAGGCCTCTGGCGAACCTCCATCGACCTGGCGCGGCGGCATGGACCTACGCTGGGCGTGCGCACGCTGGATTCGCTGCATGTGGCCTGCGCGCTGGAGCTGAAGTCGAGGCAGTTCTGGACCTTCGACGAGCGGCAGGCTCGGCTGGCGGAGACAGTGGGACTGGCCACCCGTCCCTGACGGAGCGGGTGGGCGCTTATTGGCCGGGCTCTGGGCTGCTCAGGCGGCGGAACGAAGGCGGAGCAGGGAGCGGCAACGATCGCCGAGGGTCTGCACCTCAGGACATTCGAAATATATCTGGCGATTAAGGAACATGAGCAACTGGATGGCTTCGACCCTGGGATCGTGGGCGAAGATCAAGTCGGCGTTGTGTACCAGCTCATCGGTGAGGTACTCGATGGCGTGGCCGAGGATTTCGAGGGCGCGTCCGGAAGCGGGATCGATGCGGCGCCGGCGGTTGGTGCGGCCAGGCAGCGTATGAACTGCGGAGGCCGATGCCGGAACAGAGAGGCCCGCTGTCGTGGTTGCTGCCATAGTAGCTACTCCCAATAAGTTTGTCGGCTTCCCACGTACTCTGATTCAGATGACGGACGTACTGTTTTGGTATAGATGAAAGGAATTATGACGGTTTTTTTCACTGCGACCTGTGATGAGGCGCACACGGGTTGATTCTCAGTAATTGGCCGGATGTGTGCTGGCACCGGGTCTAAGGATGCCGGCGCTTCCCTGCCGGACAGTATGCTGAATGCATGGCGCTCCCCTCCCTGGCAGAGATTCAAGCGGCGCAGACGTTGATTTACAAATACATGCCGCCGACGCCGCAATATAGTTGGCCATTGCTGAATGAGCGGCTCGGTAGCCAGGCCTGGATCAAGCACGAAAATTACACGCCGGTGGGCGCATTCAAACTGCGCGGGGCGCTGGTCTATCTGGAATGGCTGAAGAAGGGACAGCCCGGTATGGAGGGGGTGGTGGCGGCGACGCGAGGGAATCACGGGCAGGGCGTAGCTATGGCGGCGCGGCTTGTGGGAGTGAAGGCGGTCATCGTTGTGCCCCGGGGCAACAGCGCGGACAAGAATCGCGCCATGAAAGCCCAGGGCGCCGAACTGGTTGAATTTGGGGAGGATTTTCAGGAGTCGCTGGAGTTTGCGCGGAAAGTGGCGCGGGATCGCGGAATGACGATGATTGATTCCTTCCACGAGCGGCTGGTGTGGGGCACGGCGACGTATGCGATGGAGTTCTTCCAGGGCGCGGCGGCGCTGGACGTTGTGTATGTGCCCATCGGGCTGGGGTCGTCGATCTGTGGCGTGGCGGCGACGAGGAATGCGCTCGGCTTGTCGACGGAAATTGTCGGCGTGGTGGCGGCAGAGGCACCGGCGTACGCGCTCAGTTTCAGAGAACGCAGGGCTGTGGAGGCGCCGGCGCGCACGGCAATTGCGGATGGCCTGGCATGCCGGGTTGCGCACCCGGCTGCGCTGGAGGTGATCTGGGAAAACGTGGCGCGCGTTCTCGAAGTGAGCGACGAGGAGATCATGAAGGCGATGCGGATTTATTTCGAAGACACGCACAGCGTGAGCGAGGGCGCGGGAGCGGCGGCGCTGGCTGGGGCTCTGCAGGAGAAAGACAGCTTGAGGGGCAAGCGGGTGGGTATTGTGCTCTCAGGCGGCAACGTGGACCGGAAGACTTACGCTGGGGTGCTGGGCGGCGAGTCTTCCCGGGTCGCAGAATCGGGACCCGGGGCACCCGACTGAGGAGGTTGGGCAGAGGAACTTGACAGTGCGCGGCGCGCAAATTTATATCACTTGAGGTACTTCAACGTTTACTTCGCGGGTCCGTTGGCTCCGGCATGGGCGGACGACTGGGGCAATGTGATAGGTATGTCACGCAATTCTATTTCTTCTTCGCGCAGGCAATTCCTGAAATCTCTGGCCGCGGGTGCGGCGGCCGCGCAGGCTGCTCCGCTGTTGCGGGCATCGGTGGTGCGCTCGCTGGTGGATGGGTCGGGCGCTGCGGGATCGGCGATGCGGCTCGATTCGGGATGGGAGTACTGCCAGGGGCCGCTGGACGGGCCGTGGGAGGTTTGGCAGCGCGCGGTTGCAAGCTGGGAAAAGGTTGCGCTTCCCCACTGCTTCAACAGCTGCGATGGCTGCGATCCGGATCGGCCGTATTATCGCGGGCAGGGGTGGTACCGGACCAAGGTGAAGGTGGCGAATCCGATGGCGAGCGGGCGTACGCTGTTGCATTTCGAGGGGACGGGGCAGACGTCGCGGGTGTATGTAGGCGGAACGCTGCTGGGGAGGCACGTGGGCGGCTACGATGAATACGTATACGACCTCACCGATGCGGTGGCGCAGCCCGGCTCGCGGGACAAGGACGGTGCGGTGGCGCTGGCGGTGATGTGCGACAACTCGCCGGAGGTGGAGCGGCCGCCTTCGGACCTGAGCGACTTCTGCCTTTATGGCGGTCTTTATCGGAATGTGCACCTGGTATATGTGCCGGCAGTGTCGCTGGAGGCGGTGCACATTGCGCCTTCGTGGACGCCGGGCGCGGCTGATGCCGGCGTGAAGATAAAAGCGCGGCTCTACAATCCGCAGAATTTCGCCGGGAAGGTGAAGGTGGTGGTGGAAGCGGCGGACGCGGAGGGGAAATCTAGTTTTCGCGCGGAGAAGACGCTGGCGGCGTGGAAAGGCGAGGCGGAGATTGCTTCGTTCAGGATTCCATCGCCGAGGCTGTGGGGGCCGGCGCATCCGCATTTGTACACCTGCACGGTGACGCTGACGAGCGAGCATGGGCGCAGCGAGGCGAAGGAGCGGTTCGGCATCCGTCATGCGGAGTTTGTGGAGGACGGGCCGTTCAGGCTGAATGGCGAGCGGCTGTTGATTCGCGGCACGCAGCGGCACATGGACCACGCCGGTTATGCGGCGGCGCAGCCGGATGAGCTGGTTCGCACGGAGATGCGGCTGATGAAGGAGATGGGCGCGAATTTCGTGCGCCTGGCGCATTATCAACAGACGCGGCTGGTTCTGAACTTGTGCGATGAGCTGGGGCTGATGGTGTGGGAAGAGGCGCCGTGGTGCAGGTCGGGGATTGGAAGCGAGGCGTGGCAGAAGAACACGCTGGGGATGCTGGAGCATATGATCGACCAGCACTTCAACCACCCCAGCGTGATCCTGTGGAGCCTGGGCAATGAGGACGATTGGCCGGGCGAGTATCCGTCGATGGATCGGGAAGCGATTTGCGGATTTATGCAGCGCATGAACGACAAGGCGCACGAGCTGGATCCGTCGCGAGTGACGGGGTGCCGGCGCTGCGATTTTGCGCGGCACATACCGGATGTGTATTCACCGTCGATCTGGGCGGGGTGGTATGGCGGAGTGTACACCGAGTATGCGAAGTCGCTGGAGGAGCAGCGGGCGCGAGTGAAGCGGCTGGTCCATATGGAGTGGGGGGCAGACAGTCATGCGGGACGGCATGCGGAGAATCCGTATGAAGGGCTGGGGAAGATTGCGAAAGATGCGCGGACGGATGAGTTCGGGCTGGCTTATCTGCCGTCGGGAGGAGATGCGCGTGTGTCGCGGGACGGCGACTGGTCGGAGACGTACGCGTGCGACTTGTTCGACTGGTATCTGAAGACGCAGGAGACGCTACCGTGGTTTGCGGGATCGGCGCAGTGGATCTTCAAAGATTTTCCGACGCCGCTGCGGGTGGAGAATCCTGTGCCGCGGATGAATCAGAAGGGCGTGCTGGAACGCGACATGACGTTAAAAGAGGGGTACTACGTTTTTCAGTCGTACTGGGCGGAGAAGCCGATGGCGCACATCTATGGGCACTCGTGGCCAGTGCGCTGGGGCGGCGAGGGCGAAGAGCGAGTGGTGAAGGTGTACTCGAATTGCGCGACGGCGGAGCTGTTTTTGAATGGGAAGTCGCTGGGGACGAAGAAGCGAAATTGCCAGGACTTCCCTGCTGCCGGGCTGCGGTGGATGGCGGTGTTTGCGCCAGGAGAGAATCATCTGCGCGTGGTGGCGGCGAAAGATGGCGTGATGATGGAAGACGAGATTGAGTTTGAATATCAGACAACGAAGTGGGGCGCGTCGGCGACGTTGAAGCTGGCGGAGATCGCGCGCGATGCGAAGACAGCGACGGTGGAGGCAACGCTTCACGATACGAGCGGGGTGTTGTGCCTGGATGCGCGGGATGTGGTGCGGTTTTCGCTGGCGGGGGAAGGCCGGCTGATCGACAACCTGGGCACGGCGTCGGGGTCGCGGGTGGTGCAGTTGGGCAACGGGCGGGCGAGGATATCGATCGAGCGGGGCGCCGGAGCGGCGACGGTGGGCGTGGCGGGTGAAGGGCTTGCGCCGGCGTTTGTGACGATCGAGGCTTGAGGAGTTCAATTCGGAAATGAATCGCAGGGATTTTTGTTGGGGTGCGGGTGCGGCGGCGGGGGCGGTGGCTGCGGCGGGACGGTTGCGCGGGTTTGAGGCAACGGCGGGCGCGCTGGCGGCGGGCAAGCCGTTGATTACGGCGCGCGAGGTTGCGGAGATCGATCGCGGATGGGTGCTGGCAGCGGCGAACAAATATCTGACGGAGAAGCCGATCACGATTACGGCGTATCACTCGCCGCGCAGCAAGGGGGGCAAGCACGATTATTTTTCCGAGGGAGATTACTGGTGGCCGGACCCGAAGAATCCGGGGGGACCATATATCCGGCGCGACGGGTATTCGGACCCGGCGAACTTCAACTCGCATCGCCTGGCGCTGATCCGGCTGAGCCTGCAGGTGCCGGCGCTGATGTCGGCTTACCTGATGACGCGGGATGTGCGCTATGCGCGACATGCGGCGCTGCATATGCGGGCATGGTTTCTCGATCCGGCGACGTTGATGAATCCATCGCTGACGTACGCGCAGGCGATCTGGGGCATCACGCCGGGACGCGGCATCGGGGTCATCGACACGCTGCATTTGATTGAAGTGACGCGGGCGGCGCGGTTTCTGGACAAGACGGGAGCGCTGACGCCGGCGGAAGTGACGGGCGTGAAGAAGTGGTTTGCCGAGTACCTGAACTGGATGCGGACGTCGAAGAACGGCAAGGATGAGGAGGCGGCGAAGAACAATCACGGAACGTGCTGGGTGGCGCAGGCAGCGGCGTTTGCGGCGTACACGGGGAACGAGGAGTGCCTGGCGTTTTGCCGCGAGCGGTTCAAGACCGCACTGCTGCCAACGCAGCTTGCGCCGAATGGGAGTTTTCCGCTGGAGCTGCGGCGGACGAAACCTTACAGCTATTCGCTGTTCAACCTGGATGTGCTGGCGATCGTATGCGAGATTGCTTCGAAGGGCGGGGCGGCAGACGATCTGTGGCAGTTCACATTGCCGGACGGCGACCGCTACAGGAAAGCCGTCGACTTCATGGTCCCGTTTATCAAGGACAAGAGCAAGTGGCCTTACAAGCGGGACGTGGAGTACTGGGATGACCTGCCCAACCGGCAGCCGAGCCTGCTGTTTGCAGGGCTGGCATATCGCGAGGCGAAGTACATTTCGTTATGGAAGACGCTGCGGCCGATGCCGAAGACGGCGGAGATCATCCGGAATTTTCCGGTGCGGCAGCCGCTGCTGTGGGTGACGGCGGTGTGAGGCGTCAGCCCTCCGCGCACTGCGCGAGCTACAATCCGGCGTGTGGAGGATTGGAGCATGAGCACCGTAGGCGAACCGGGAGCGACCCCTTTGCGACAATCGACGCCGATGCGGGCGTGGAAATGGTCGCCTGCAGAGAAGGCTGTAGCTCACAGGGTTTTTGAAATGGCTCTGGATAAAGAATTGGAAGCAGTTCTGCGCGAAGCGAAGGAGCGGGCTTCGCGGGCCAACGAGGCGTCCGAATTGTGGAAATTGGAAAGCTGGCTGGGGAAACGGCGCCGGGAGATCGATAACAAGTATGATTTTCGTTATTCTGTTCTACCGATTGTCTTCGGAGGTCTGCTTCGCGAGGGTAGAATCCGCGAGGAAGACCTGCACGGTCTCGGCGAGGAGAAGCTTGAGGCTATCCGGCACATTGCCCGATACTGAGCGATGATCTGGAAACGGAGAAGGCAGAGGGATCAGCATGCGAGGTTACCCGGTGAATCTGCGTAAGGACGGGAAGTTTATCCTGGCGACGTTCCCTGACGTTCCGGAAGCGATTACCCAGGCGAGAATCGCGCAGAGGCTCTGGCGATGGCCAAAGATGCGCTCGAAACAGCGTTGGATTTCTATTTTGACGACCGGCGTCCTGTTCCCATGCCTTCGCGGCCCAACCGCGGGCAGCCTGTAGTGGAGCTGCCGCCGAGCGTGGCGGCGAAAGTTCTGCTGCTGAATGAAATGCTGCGGCAGAAGGTGCGGCCAGCGGAGCTGGCGCGGCGCATAGGCGCGACCAAGCAGGAAGTGAGCCGCCTGACCGATCTGCGGCACTCCACGAAGATAGATACGATAGATGCGGCGCTGCGGGCACTGGGCAAGCGGCTGTACCTGGAAGCGGCATAAGAGCAGGCCTGCGGGTTCACACGGAAGGGTAACGGTCAGCATTGCCGAAGACACTCCCGCGCCGCCGCTGATCGGCATCTAACCCTGTCCTTTTGAGCACTTGCAAGCATGTCTCGATATTCACCGATGCTGACGACTTTTTCGCGTGCAACAGCGCACCCTGCCGCATTTGCACAATTCGGGCCACCTGCAACATCCTTCGAAGCGATGCGATACTATCGCAGAGCCGCAATGAGCGAGCAAATTAAAACCCGCTGGCGGTCGTTAGCCAAATGGATGATCGCCCTTGGCGCTGTGTGGTTCTTTTCCCTACTTATCTGGTTTTTCGCGCTGGTTGAGTTCTATTACTCATCACATCGGCCGGAATTTCCGCAGCCTCAGAAGGGCTACACGACTGGCCTTACTTGGACCCATCCCCCTCGATACGGCACTGCGCAAGACGAGAGTCGCTCCCAGTGCCTTTTCAATTTATCGTTCGTTGGATTCGGCTTCATGATTGCTGGGGAGCTAATAAAGATCTATAGGCTGAATGATCACACAGGTCTGCGAACTGATCAGAGTAAGCCTTGGAATCGCCTTCCTTAGAGAAGCTTTCCATGCAGGATTGCGCACGGTCGTACCTCCGGCTATCCGGATATTGCCCCAACAAGGAGCCCGCACGGGCTAAGGCCCGATTCCTTTTTTGCAGTTTTGCGGCACCCTTCGACAAGCTCAGGGCAGGCTTGAAGTCGTGCCCTTTCACAAAACTCATCGAACCGTTTTTAGGGAAGAAGACGCTGCGTGCGGGCTTGTGTCACTCCACCCATTACATTGAAGAGATGGAGCGCGGGCGGGCGGGATGGCGGGGAGAGTTGCGCGCGACGATTGCGCGTGGGGCGAAGCTACGGGACGAGCCGGCGGTGCATAGTGTTTCTGCTTTCGGAGATCGGTCGGTGCACTCGTTCCGTTGATGACACTGGACGATTATACCCTTGACCGTATATTCGCCGCGAGGTATATTGAGAATGCAATGGGCCGTACTTCTTGCAGACGAATTCGAGCCGGAGTTTCTCGCCTTCGAAAGGTCCGTTCAGGACGAAATTCTGGTCTTGACGCGACTGCTCCAACAGTTCGGCCCGAACCTGGGGCGTCCACGTGTCGATACGCTCAAGAATTCCCGGCACGCGAACATGAAGGAGTTGCGCTTTGACGCCACGAACGGGATTTGGCGAGTGGCTTTTGCCTTTGACCCGAAACGACGGGCCATTCTGCTTGTCGCGGGCGACAAATCGGGCGGCAGCCAAAAGCGTTTCTACCGCGAGCTGATCCGCAAAGCCGACGAGCGGTTCGAAGCGCATCTGCGCCGCATCAAAAAGGAAGGAAAGTAACCATGGCCCGGAACGTCAACGACATCCTGAAGAGCTTGCCAGCCAGCCGCCGCCGGAAGATTGAAAAGCGTGCTGCGGCCTTGATTGCCGAAGAAATGACCCTGCAGGAACTCCGCCGCGCCCGCGCAATGACCCAGGTTCGTCTCGCGAAAAACCTCGGAGTCGCGCAGAAGCAGGTCTCCGAGATTGAAAAGCGCACCGACATGCACATATCGACTCTGCGTCGCTCCATCGAAGCGATGGGCGGAAAGCTCTCGCTTGTCGCCGAGTTTCCCGACCGCAAACCAGTCGTGCTTTCCGGCATTACCTCCATCGACTCCTAAGGCAACTTCTTTTTCCGGACTTCCCTGCCGGATGCTCTTTGCCAAGATGATCCGTGGCCACGGCTTCGCCAGCCCTGTGCCGGTGCGATTTCCGCTTCGCGAGATCGTACTGCCCGGGTGAATCACCACGTAACCGGAGATTGCCTCAAGAGGTGCCCGCAGGGGCGAAAGCCCGAATCATCTACTGCGAGCTTTCGGCCCGGCTGAAGCCGTGCCCTTGTTCCAAAGCCGCGCAACGGCAGTATTAAAGGCAACGCTTATCCTTGCCGAGGTTTTCTACGCTGGAAACCACGAGCTGCCCACACCAGCTTGTATGCAGGGCAGCAGTTACATTGAAAAGATGGACGGCGAGCGCAAAGGATGGCGGGGAGAACTGCGGGCGATGATTTCGCTGGCGGTGCCCGTGGTTCTGAGCGAGATGGGCTGGATGGCCCAGGGCGTTGTGGACACCATCATGGTGGGACGGCTGGGGCCGGCGGCGATCGGATCGGTGGCGCTGGGCAATGCCGTTTACTACACGCCATCGCTCTTCGGCGTGGGGCTGCTGCTGGGGCTGGACACGCTGGTTTCGCAGGCGTACGGGGCGAAGGATCACGACGAATGCCATCGCTGGCTGGCGCAGGCGCTGTATCTCGCGGCGATCGCGACTGTGCCCATCATGCTGTTTGTGTTTGGGGCGAGCTTTGCGTTCACGCGCTTCGGGATTGCGCCGCAAGTGGCGGGTCCGGCGGGCGGGTATCTGCGGCTGATGAACCTGGGCACGCTGCCGTTGCTGGTTTATTCAGGGACGCGGAGGTACTTGCAGGCGGTGGGCGAGGTGCGCGTGGTGACGGTGACCTACGTGGCCGCGAACCTGGTGAACTGGTTCGGTGACTGGGTGCTGATCTACGGCAAGCTGGGCTGCCCGGCGCTGGGCGTGAATGGATCTGCGATCTCGACGGTGGCTTCGCGGCTGCTGATGGCGGCGATGCTGCTGGGCTTCGCGTGGAGGTATGAGCGCAAGCGCGGGCATCCGCTGTTCCGGCACTGGGCGGGGCCGCAGATGCGGCGGCTGCGCGGGCTGGCGAAGCTGGGCGCGCCGGCGGCGGGACAGATTCTGCTGGAGGTGGGGGCGTGGAACCTGGCGACGGTGTCGGCGGGATGGCTGACGCCGGTGGCGCTGGCCACGCACACGATCGCGCTGAATTACGCGAGCATGTCGTACATGGTGCCGCTGGGAATTTCTTCGGCGGCGGCGATCAGCGTGGGGCACGCGATGGGCGCGGGCGATGCGGCGAAGGCGCGGCGGGCGGGATGGCTGGCGCTGGGGCTGGGAACGAGTTTCATGGTGTGCGCGGGAGTGGTGTTCATTTCGGCGCCGCGGGCACTAATTGAGCTTTACACGCGGGATCCGCGGGTGATGGCGGTGGGGCCGAAATTGCTGGCGATTGCGGCGGCGTTCCAGATATTTGATGGAGTGCAGACGGTTTCGACGGGGGCGCTGCGCGGGCTGGGCGAGACACGCGTGCCGATGTTGGCGAATCTGGTTGGTTACTGGCTGATGGGGCTGCCACTGGGGCTGACGTTATGTTTCGTGGTGGGATGGGGGATTTACGGGCTCTGGACGGGGTTGACGCTGGCGCTGGTGGTGATTGCGCTGATGCTGATTGCGCGGTGGAGAAGGGATTCGATGCGACAGTTGCAGGCGGCGTGAGCGCGTGTCGATGGAGACGTCCCTCAGCGGCCAAACAGGCTGCGACGTCCTCCGGGGCTAAACAGGCTGCGGAAAAACTCTTTATTTTTTCTCTTACTTCTCTGAGTGAGGGAGTTTTTGCGCCGAGTTTAGCCTTTCTGCAGCGGTTTATGGTTCTCGGTTCGCCTCTGCAGGCCGCTTTTCCGACCTGCA
>DASYWU010000039.1:0-95884 GCA_035935755.1 Occallatibacter sp.
GATGAAAATCACAGCCTATAATCATCATGCCCGGCTCCTTCTCCCGAGCTACACGGTCGTCTAGCAGCAACCAGTCTACTCAGCCGAAGGAGCCGGCGCTGTCATGCAATCATTCATCGCGTTCTTTGCGATGAGCGGGCGAGCGGCTCATCCTGGAACTCATTCTGTGGCTGCCTCTGACTTCGGGTGCCCCTCTTTTCTGTGTTCCCGGTGGAAAGGGCGGGAAAGCCGCACCGTTCACCTTCATTGAAGCGAAAACAACTGAAGGTGATCAAGCGCAGCGCTTCCGCCTTCTGAAACCGCTTCCAACCCTGGGCATGAACCCATCTTAGTCCCGTACCGCCCGCTCATCGCAAAGAACGCGATGAACGGGCCACCCGCCCGTGCTCAGAAAGCAGTTGACTCAATCATAGGTAGGTAAGAGTAGGTCTTCTTGGTGCTGCCGGAATAGTCGGTCTCCTGAAGCCGCTCGCGCGCGTCATAGACGTAGCCGGTCTTGTTGTTATTGCCGTCGGTCATGGAGATGCAGTTGCGCGCGTTGTCATAGGAGTAAATCAACATCTAGGGGCCAAATACTGCAACTTCGCCAACGAACAATAAAGCTGCCTCGACGTTTGCGAGAATTCTTTGCCGCTCCTCCGAACTGATCTTCTCTTTATCGTTTGGGGGATCCCAGTGCTCGATAGAGTCAACCCAGACGCCAATTCCAGACGGTATCAAATATTCTGTAAAGATATAAACACTTTTCCCCGCTTCGAGATATCTTACGCCTTCGCGCCCAAGAAACTCGATCGAATAGCCTTCCGAGGAAGTTATTCGGTTTCCAGATCTGCTAAAAGTCATCCTTCCACTCCTCCCCAACTCACGGCTTAGGCTGGCCCGGCCAAAAGGTGAAAGGGGCCAGACCACAAGATTTTGCGTGGTGCGTGGTGCGTTGTGCCCCGTTCATCGCGTTCTTTGCGATGAGCGGGCGAGCGACTCTTCCTGGAACTCATTCTGCGGCGGCCTCTGACTGTGGGCGCCCATCCTTTCGTTGTTTCTGCTGGAAAGGTTGGGAAAGCCGATTCGTTCTCCTTCCTTCAGGCGCACTCCCTCCGGCAACTGGTTTCCCCGCCCGAACGCGGTCCACTGCGATTCGAATTCGACCGTTCCCTGCACCCCCTTGGCATAGTGCCGGAAGCTGGCCAGTCTTCCGGTTTTTCGACCAGGCCGCGCTTGACGGGATTCCTATGAATTTAGCGGATCACTTCGCAGCGGGCCTTCTCACCGTAGATATTGCTGTCGTAGTAGCGGTCTTGCCAGAACTTCTCGCGCCGCCCTCGCAGCTTGCGTGAAGCGATCTGCTTGAAGACTTTCAAGAATTGCGCCAGCTCAATCCCAGACGGCTCGTTGACCAGCAGGTGAACATGCTCGGGCATCAGCACGTAGGCGTAAACTCGCGCCCGGTGCCGTGCGCGAGTCTGTTCCAGCGCGGACTCCACCGTCTCCCTGACCCCAGGCGCCTGCAGCAGCGGGAGGCGGTGAAAACAACTGAAGGTGATGAAGTGCAGCGTTTCCGCCTTCTGAAATCGCTTCAAACCTGTGGGCATGAACCCATGTTAGTCCCATGCCGCCCGCTCATCGCAAAGACGCGATGAACATGGCACAGCTTCTCCTGACTCTCTCCGGCTGCTCACGGTCGAGACCGGGCCACCTGCGGCTTCCGCCGTATCCTTTCTCATATACGACGCGACTATAAATTGCACCCGGGTGCTATGATTCCGTCCATCCGGAGGCCGGAATCATGACCATCGACGTGATCCATGCGCCAGGGAAGCCCCTGAGCTCCCTGCTCCTCTCGTGTGTGCTGCTTTTGCTGGTTTCGGTTTCCCCCGCCGTTGCAGCCCCGCCAGCTGGTAAGCCGTTAGCGGAATCCGACGTGCTGCGGCTTCTCAAAGAGAAACTTCCCGCCGGCACTCTGGCAGCCCGAATCCATCAGGACCGGATTTCCTTCGCAGTGACAAAGGCCGTGGTTGAGGAGCTGAAATCAGCCGGCGCATCGCAAGCCGTACTGGAAGCCGTCCGTGACGCCCAGCCCCTAGGGCTGGTCTGGTCCCGTCCCGCTCAGTTCACGCTTTCCGAAGAGGCCTTCGTCGAAGTGACGCCGCTAGAGGCCGACGGCGGCCACGATTACCTAGCGTGCACCGACGACACTCGCCATGTTTCACTGCTGACCAATGCCGGTGGGGCATGGAAGGCCTACCCAATTGCTCCGGATTTGAGCGTCGGCAACAACGTTGGCGCGCGGGTCATCGGGCTGACCGTGCATCAGGGCGTCGCCTATGTGGCCATGGTCCCGAATCTCTCCGGCAACATGCAGTTGATTCTCGCTTACAACCCCGGCGGCAATCCTGCCGGCCCGTGGCTCCGCGCCGCCATTTATTCGACAGGTTCCTCCCAACTAGAGAATCCCTCGCTGGCGGTCGCCGGCGATCAGTTAATCGTCGCTTTCGATGACTTCAGCACCCAGAAACGCAGCAGCAACGACGTATTTCTCGGCAAGATTCCGCTTTCCGCACTTTCCGGAAGCGGGAAGGTGCCTTCGGCGAGCATCCAGGATCTAAGCGCGGCCGATGATGTGCAAGGCGGGCCTACCGATATATCTCCGCAATTGTTTGCCAGCCAGGGCCAGCTTGGCATCGTCTGGGAGAAAGCGGGAAAAACGGTGGTATTCGGGCAGGCCCAGATTGCTTCGGGGTTGAATTCCTTGCGGCAAACCCAGGAACTCAACACCGTCAGCGATCCTACCGACAAGAGCCTTCAACTGGCTGCGGGCGGCAGCACCGAGCTTGTGGCGCGCTTCGCCAGCGATTCGAATGACAGCGCGCCGGGTTGCTGTGCGGTGCTGGTGACCAGCAATGTCGGCGGAAGCTGGTCCACCTCGTCAGTCGGACGTACCAACCTCTCGCTGGAAGCTCCTGGACTCGCGGTCAGCGCTTGCGGGCCTTCGCTCGCCTATGTCCAGGCGATGAGCGGTAACAGTCAGCGGCTTGCGGTTGCCACGTTGACCGGCGGTCAGTGGCGGACCGAAGAGCTAAGCGAGGATAGCGCCAATCAGCCGCGACTCGCAGCGACTGCAACAGGACTGGATCTGGTTTATATTTCTGCAGTCGGCCAGATCACGATGCGCTCAGCGACGTGCTATCCACCCCCGGCGCCGCTCAACTGATCGCGGGAATCCAACGAGCGCTCGACGATGCAACCCTGGTGTGGAACTGACTCGCTGACTTGCTGACTCGCTACTGCAGCGGCCGGTCCGTCCAGAGAGTTTTGTCATAGAGCGTCTGCACCGGGTACAGTCGACCGGCGAGCAATTGCTCGACTTTCTTGCGGCGCTTTTCCTCGGCGAAAAGCCACTTGCGATTGCCGGTACCCCAGATTTTGGAGAGCTGCGCATCGCTGAGGAAGATATCCGGCGCATCGGGATAGCAGGAGCCCCACAGCATGGTTGAACCCTGGCTGTCCTGACCGCAGCGCGGCATCACGATCATCGCGGCGCGGCCGTGGAAGAACTTGTTGGTGTAAAAGACAACCGAGGAAGCGTCCGACTGGTCAGCGTAGATGATGAAAGTGTCGGCAGGCGTGCCTTTGGCCACGATAGTTTCCGCCATTGGCTTCGATGTAAGCATGGGCGCGAAATCGGCAAAAGCAAGGTGCGCGGCGATCAGGAATACGGCCATCGAGAGCGCAATGCTCAAGGTCGCGCCCAGGTGGCGTCCTTTACGCCGCATCATCCATCCCACAATCGCGCCGATGAGCAGCGAGGCCCCGGCCAAAGCCGCAGGCAGGCGCAACGCGGCGAATGATTCGCCAGTGAGGTCGAAGATGTGCGACATGGAAAGCGTGTAGCCGGCCACATCGCGGTGCGCCAGCAAATCACCGATCTTGCCGGGATGCGCCACGTCGCGCGAGACCCACAATCCCCACCCCAATGCGCATGCGGCAAGAACTCCCAATGCGGCGAACACCGCCTGCGCGCCGGTCAACCACTTCGCCGAAACGATGCAATCGCGGCCGTCGGCGGCGGGTGTATTGCTTTCTTCCACGCTCGCTACCATAGCCGCTGTGAGCATGAGAATCGGCGTCCAAGCCTCGAAGGTGTAGTACTCCTGGTTGGTAGAGAGGGAAAAGAACACCAGGATGAAGGCCGCGAAGAGACCCAGCAGCCACGCCGAGCGCACGCGGAATTTCAGCCGATGAACGTAACTGGCCACATCTTCACGGGCGGCATTGTCGAGATAAAAATCGACGGTTTGCCCGGCATCGCGATGCAGATGCTTGAGCCAGTTGTGCCGCGTCTTCCATGCCACGACCAGAAGCACCGGCAGAAACAAGCTCCACGGATAGAGCCAGACAAGATGCAACAGCCAGTACAGCGCGCCGGGCAGCTTGTTGTAATCGACCGGATAGCGCGTGCCAAAGAAGCGATCGACCTGCTCGTTGATGAAGTAGAAATACCAGAAGCCGTGCACGTTGCCGATGGTGGGGTGATTTCCTAACGGATGCCCCTGATCGGGATTGGCCAGTCCGCAGAGAATGTGCCATGGAGCGGCAATCGCCAGATAGAGCAGCACTCCGGTAAGCGGCTTCAGGTCGCGCCAGCGCCGCCATTGCCCGGTGAGCAGCAGGAAAGGCACGGCCGCAGCAATCATGAAGATTGGAGCCATGAGCCCCTTGGCCAACGTAGCCAACGCGAGCGCGGCCCACATGCCATAGACGCGGATGGGGCGACTCGATTCCAGTCCCGTGAGGAAACAGTAGAGCGCGAAGAGCAGCAGGAAGCTGAGCATCGCCTCGGGAATCATAAAGCGCGTAAACAGGAATGGCCCTACTGCAGTGAGCACGAAAATTCCCGCGTACAAGCCGGCGCGGTCTCCCCAGGCTCGTCGCGACCATAGCCAGGCCAGCCATACCAGTGCCAGCATCGCCACCGCATTGGGCAGGTGAGTGGCGAAGACATTCTCGCCGAAGATGTAGTAATCGGCGGCGGCCCACCAGTAAGGCAGCGGCGGTTTTTCAAGGTAGCGGATGCCGTCGATTTTCGGCGTGATCCAGTCGCCGGTTTCCACCACCCGCTGCGAAGCCTGCGCGTGTGCGGCATCAGCATCGTCCAGCAACGGCGGCGTGAAGAGCGAGGCAAACTGCACGGCCGCAAAAATTGCTGCAAACAGCAGCCAGACGGTCGCCACCGACGGCGCTTGCCTGGGGCGAGTCAATGCCCGTTCCCGGGCGGAAGTCGCGGACATTGCCATTGCATTAAGGATAGCAGCCGGTTTGAGACGGCGTTTCATGATGAAAAAGGCGCAAAGCCTGCTCGAGCTGCTGTGTCCTGTGGTTTGCGCGGCAATCCGCTATTCTGATTGCGCTATGGCAGACACTTCAGAATTTCGAGGCAAATGGGCCGTCGTTACCGGAGCAAGCGCAGGTATTGGAGCGGCCCTGGCACGCGAACTCGCCAGGCACGGTGCGAAACTCATTCTTACCGCTCGCCGTCGCGAGCGACTCGATACCCTGGCCGCCGAGTTGGCCTCGCGCGGAACCGAAGCGCGCATCGTGGTGGCAGACCTTAACGATCCCGAGGCTCCGCAGCAAATCTACGACGCCACCGAGGGCGCAGGCGTCTCCATCGACATCCTTATCAACAACGCCGGGCTCGGCCAGTACGGTGCGTTTCACACTTCTCCCGTCGAGCAGGAGTTGAGCCAGGTGCGCGTGAATTGCGAAGCGGTGGTGCGCCTCTCACGCCTGTTCGTTCCTCGCATGGTCGAGCGCCGCCGGGGATGGGTACTCATCGTCGCCTCCACCGCCAGCTTCCAGCCCATTCCCTATCTCACCACTTACACTGCCACGAAGGTGTTCGACCGCTTTTTCGCGCTCGGCCTGGCGGAAGAAGTCGCGCGCTACGGCGTGAAGGTGACGGCGCTCTGCCCGGGATCGACCGAAAGCGAATTCTTCGAGATCTCGCGAGCCAGCCCGTTCAATCGGCGGCTCCAGGCGACTCCGGAGGTCGCCGCGAAAGCTGTCGCGGCAATGGCGGGGGGAAAGCGAGTGATCATTCCCAATGCTTCCGGGCGGCTTACTTCTTTCATCGTGCGCTTCGTTCCTGTCGGCACGATTACGCGCGTAATTGAGAAGGTGGCGCGGCCGAAGTGATCCGGCTTAACTAAGGACAACCAGAGCAGAAAGAAATGACCTGGCCGATCCGCGCGTCACAGATCACTCGCCGCGGCTGTAAGTCCCGGTCAACTTTCCGGAAGCTACAATGTGGCTCCGCATCGCCGACTCGACCTGTTCTCGCGTTGCTCCGGCCGTCAGACCAAGGCTTTCATCCAGCGCGTAGAGCAGAAAAATGTATCGATGCGGTTTGCCGGCCGGCGGGCAGGGGCCTCCGTAGCCCATCCTGCGGAATCCATTCATACCCTCGACGGCGCCCTTGGGCATGGCGCCATCCGTGGATGCGCCCTCGGCAAGCTGATGCAAGTCACCGGGAATGTCGTAGGCCAGCCAATGGGTGAAATCGACGGGGGCGTCGGGATCGTGCAAGATGAGCGCGAAGCTCTTGGTTGCTGCCGGCGCGCCCGACCACTCGAGGCTCGGCGAAACACCTGCTCCATCGCAGGTGTAGCGCGATGGAATACTTGCCCCATCCGGAAAACTTGTGCTCTTCAATTCCATGGATGCACCTGCCTCAACATCGATCGGAGTCGTTCGGCGGGACCTCAAGAATAGAAATGCGAACAGGGATGAGAGAACTGCGATCGTGACCGCGGCGGTCAGCATCAGCCGCGAGTTGAGCGGCGTCTTTTTTGCCTCCGCTCCCATTGCGCCCTCCATTTTCGATATTCCGATCTCGAACTGTGGCCCAAGGAGCTGGGGGAAAGTTTAGTTCTGAAGATCATAGATCATTCGAGCAGACGTCGCCAGAGGATAGAGCGGCCGTGTCGTGGTGCCCGGTGGAATCAGCAAATGAAATTTCCGCATAGCGGACAGCGACTGAAGCCAAAGTAAATACCCGCACCATCTAGTCGGGGACGTAAAGCGCGACATAGTCGTTGACGGGCATGGAATCAAGCTGGTTCGGGTCGAGAGAAACGGCGAGAATATGCTCCTGCCGAGCCGGCGCAAAGCGGCGTCCGAGGTTGGTCTTGAACTTCTCGACCAGCAACGGCATTCCCTCTTCGCGCCGTCGGCGATGTCCGATCGGGTACTCGACAGTCTGTTCGAGCCGCGAGCCGTCGTTTAATTCCACCATCAACGCATTGGCAATCAAGCGCTTTTCCGGGTCGTGGTATCCGGCAGTATAGGCCGGCTCCTCCACGCACTCCATCTTCGCCCGCAACGAATCGATCCGCGATGCGTTTTCAGTAGCGAGTGCGAAGCTGTCCTCGTAATCGGCTGCAGTCAGGCGGCCGAAGATCAGAGGGACAGCGATCATGTACTGCACGCAGTGGTCCCGGTCGGCGGGATTGCGCAACGGCCCTTTTTTGTCGATGATTCTCAGGCAGGCCTGGTGCGTGCGCAGCGTAACACTGCGAATGTCCTCAGCGGACCTGCCCTGTTGGGCGAGCCGCGCGTGCAGCGTCATGGCAGCTTCCACGGCCGTCTGCGCATGGAATTCGGCCGGGTAGCTGATCTTGAATAGAACGTTCTCCATCACGTAGCTGCCGTAGGAGCGCTGAAAAGTGAACGGGCGGCCGCGAAAAGAGACGTCGTAGAAGCCCCAGGTCTTCGCGGTGAGCGCAGTGGGATAGCCCATTTCACCGGCGCGAGCCATCAAAGCCAGGCGAACTGCGCGGCTGGTTGCATCGCCCGCCGCCCAGCTCTTGCGCGATCCGGTGTTGGGCGCGTGGCGATATGTGCGCAGGCTCTGGCCGTCAATCCATGCATTCGAAATGGCGGCAATCGTCTGGTCGCGCGTGAGGCCGAGTAGTTGGCAGACGACCGCGGTCGAAGCCACTTTCACCAGCACGACGTGATCCAGGCCGACCTCGTTGAATGAGTTCTCGAGCGCAATGCATCCCTGGATCTCATGCGCTTTGATCATTGCGGTCAGCACATCGCGCATTAATAGAGGCGTCTTGCCCGCTGAAACCGCCGTGCGCGAGAGCCAGTCGCCAACTGCGAGAATGCCGCCGAGGTTATCCGAGGGATGGCCCCATTCGGCTGCGAGCCAAGTGTCGTTGTAGTCGAGCCATCGAATCAGCGCGCCGATATTAAACGCAGCCTGCACGGGATCCAGTTCAAAATGCGTTCCTGGAACACGCGCGCCATGGGGCACAATTGTGCCGGGCACGATTGGCCCCAGCAGCTTGGTGCATGCCGGATATTCGAGCGCCTCAAGGCCGCAGCCCAGCGCGTCGATGAGGCAATAGCGCGCCGTGGTGTAGGCCAGGTCGCTGGTGATCTCATAGTTCAGCGCGTAATCGGCAATGTCGGCGATGACTCGGTCGGGCTCCGGACCGCGAACTCCACTCTGCGAAGGCAAGCAATCTCCTACTAGCCGCGCTCGGCAATGGGAATGAATTTCTGATTCTCTGGCCCGGTGTATTCGGCCGAGGGCCGGATGATCTTGCCGTCCTGCCGCTGCTCGATAACGTGGGCGCACCAGCCGGCGGTGCGCGCAATGACGAAAAGCGGCGTGAACAATTCCACCGGGACGCCCATGAGCGAATAAGCCACGGCGCTAAACCAGTCGAGATTCGGGAACATGCGCTTAGCGTGCGCCATGGTGGCCTCGATCCGCTCGGCCACCGAGAACAGACGAGCGCCATCGGCGTCCTTCACCAGACCGCGAGCTACTTCCTTGATAATGTCGCTGCGCGGATCGGCAATGGTGTAAACCGGATGGCCGAAACCGATCACCACTTCGCGCTGAGCCACGCGCCGGCGGATATCCGCCTCGGCATCGTCGGGCGAGGCGTAGCGGCGCTGAATCTCAAGCGCCACTTCATTGGCGCCGCCATGTTTTGGCCCTTTGAGTGCGCCGATGGCGCCGGTAATCGACGAATACATGTCTGAGCCGGTGCCGGCAATCACGCGCGCGGTGAACGTGGAAGCATTGAATTCGTGCTCGGCGTAGAGAATCAGAGATGTGTGCATGGCCGCGGTCCACTCCGCGCTCGGCACGGATCTATGGAGCAGATGGAGGATATGCGCAGCAATGGAAACATCCCCGGTTTCCACTTCAATGCGCTTGCCCTCCCGGGCGAAGTGAAACCAATAGAGCAGCATCGACGGAAGCGAGGCCAGCAGACTGTCGGCAATGGCCCGTGCAGCCAATTCGCCGTGGCCGGGATCTTCGGGATGCACGCATCCGAGCACGGAAACCGCGGTGCGGAGCACGTCCATGGGGCTGGCCGTGGCGGGTAGAATTTCCAATGCTTGCGTCATTTCATGTGGCAGCCTCCGCAAGGCTCTGAGGCGAGCCTTGTAGGCGGAAAGCTCGTCCCTGGTGGGCAGTTTGCCGTGCACCAGCAGATAGGCGACCTCTTCAAATTCGCACAGGGTGGCCAGATCGCGAATGTCGTAGCCCCGATAATGAAGATCGTTGCCGCTGTGTCCTACGGTGCAGATGGCGGTGTTGCCGGCGGCGGTGCCGGAAAGCGCGACGGACTTCTTGGGCTTGAATCCTCCCGCCGCGGAGCGGACCTCGTCCATGCTCAATTGCAATCCTCCCGAGAGGATCACGCTAATGGATGGATGGCGGGCGTGTCCAGCAGGGTTATGCAGGCTGGCTATGCCCATCACAGTGCATCACGCCCAGGAAGCGACTCCACGGTCCGACGGCATCACGGTACTGGTACGCCATGATTCGCGAAATCTGGTGAAGGTGGTTCACGTCATGTGCCGCCCAGGTCGCGAGCAGTTGCGACAGCGTGACCGCGCCCAGCGCGGGATGGCGGCCGCGGCGCTCGAAGTCCGCTGCCTGTAAGTTCATTGCGCGCAGTCCGGCTAAGCTCTGCGAGCGCGCCTCCGCGAAATCGTCGAGTAACTGCTCGAGTGATTTGCCTTGGGTCAGAGGTTCGTGACCGGAGCGGTCGAAAGGTTCAAAAGGCCGCGAATCGCCAAACTGGATAATCCACCTGGCCCGAGGAATCCAGTCGGCGTATTCCGCGTGAAGGAGGTGGCCGACAACATCGAATACAGACCACGTGCTTCCACCCTCATTGCAGAGCGTCCACGCGGCGGGCAATTCGCGCAGCAGCACGTTGAGAGTTGCCGGAGTGCGACCGAGAAGCGCAATCGTGTTATCAAGACTCGCTTCGATCATCCCGATCTCCTCGCTTGTCCATTTCTACCCTGGCCGTGGCGAAGAGCGCGTCGAGCTTTTCCTCGTATCCGTGATAGTCAAGGTAGCGGTACATTTCCTCGCGCGTCTGCATCATCGGCAACACGCCTCTCTGTGTGCCCTCCGCACGAATGGCCTCATACACCTTCAGCGCTGCGGCATTCATCGCCCGATACGCCGCACAGCAATACAAAACCATATCCACGCCGGCGGTCGCCAGCTCATCGCGGGTAAAGAGCGGTGTCTTGCCAAACTCGGTGATGTTGGCAAGGATGGGCACGCCTACCGCCCGCCGAAACTCCGTGTACATTGAAGCCTCGGTAACGGCTTCGGCAAAAATCATGTCCGCGCCGGCCGCGACATACGCTTGCGCGCGTTTGATCGCCCTTGCCAGGCCCTCGCTGGCCAGTGCGTCAGTGCGCGCCATGATCACGAACTGCGAATCCCGACGAGCATCCGCCGCCGCCCTGATGCGATCGGCCATTTCCTCCGCTGTAACCAGTTCCTTGCCCGGACGGTGCCCGCAGCGTTTGGCGCTCACCTGGTCCTCGATATGAACGGCTGCAGCGCCCGCCTTCTCCATCGCACGAATGGTCCGCGCAATGTTGAACGCGCTGCCCCAGCCAGTATCGATATCGACCAATACGGGAAGCGCGCTCACATCGGTAATCCGGCGCAAATCGGTGAGCACATCTTCCATGCTGCTGATGCCGAGATCGGGTATGCCCAGCGAATTTGCCGCCACGCCTCCGCCGGAAAGGTACAACGCCCGGAAGCCACTCACCTCGGCCAGTCGCGCCGTGTACGCATTGATGGCGCCCGCGATTTGTAGTGGCTTTTCTTCTCGGAGCACCAGGCGAAAGCGCGCTCCTGGCGACGAATGTCGTGGATCTTCGCTCATTGCACTTCCTTGCGGGCATCTTAACAGGCGCTGCGGATGGCGTTTCTGCCCGCAAATAAGAAAGAGTCAAATTCGCTCGCAAAGCTCGACAAGAGCTACGGTCCTCATCTGTCACGCCTGCGCACAGGAAGCTCCTTGCATCCAAGGAGGCGCCGCAGGAACATTCATAGCGCCAAAGGGCGCCTTCTGCAGCAGCGCAAGGATTTCAGTTGGCCTTGGGAGTGACTTTCCGCGTTTTGCGGGGCGCAGCCCGTCCGGCGGTCTTTGGCTGCTTTTTTTGCCCCGCAAGCGATAAGACCAGCTTCTCCAGTTCCGCCACCCGTTGCCTCAGATCCGTCACTTCGCTTGGCTTGCCGCTGGATGGCTGCTCCAGCTGAGCTTGTCCTGCGGGCGAAGGCGCTTCCCTGGCGCCGGCGGCGGCGCCCGGCATGAAGTCAAAAGGATTGAACGCCGGCGACATGGCCCGGTAGGTGCTCTTGTAGAGATCGAGCATGGCCTTGGTGTATCGGATGGCGCTTTCCTGGCTGGCGCGCCCGGAGGCCATGACCATGTCACGAAGAACGTCGAGCGGAAAACCGGACTCGGGCGTTTTGGCGCCTTCTACGATGATCTGGGTCAGCACAAGGCGAGTGATGTCGTCGCCGGTGGCAACATCGATAACCCGCACGTCGTCGCCGCGCTGCACCATGCCCGCCACATCCTCGAGGTTTACGTAGCGGCTGTTGGAAGCGTCGTAAAGGCGGCGGTTTTCGTATTTCTTGATGAGAATGGTCTTCGCAGCCATGGTGGAATTCTCATTTTACCCCTTGACAGGGGTTGGGTTGGGTGTAGCATAGTTTTATGCTGCATTGCAGCATAAACTGCAGCATAGAAGGAGCACCCCCGATGAGCCCAGCCCCCAAAGCAAAACGGAACGCCGCTGCTGAAGAGCCGGTAAAGGACAAGGAAATTCGAGATAATTTCGCTGCATTGTATGCCAAGAGCGTGGAGCGGATGGCCGAAATCCAGAAGCACAGCATTGATCTTGCAACGCAGCAAAACAAGGAGACGATCGGGCTTTGGAAGCAGATGACGGAGAAACTGCCCTGGGCGCCACCCGTGAACGGCTTCGAGGAGGCTGAGACCACTCTCGAGCGTTTCGCGGGCACCCAAAAGACGGCTATCGACCTGTTGGTCGAACAGACGCATGCCTTCGTCGAAATCATGAAGGAGCGCACTGCGGCCGCCGACAAGACCACGGACTCGGTTCTCAAATTTGCCAAGCAGAGCTTCGATCGCTCCATGGATGCGCAGAAGAAGGCAGCCGACGCCGCGGTAAACGAGACCAAAACGGCATTCGAGAATGCACGAGACCGGTTTGAATTTCCTGGCGGTTCAGCAGTTGCAGAAACCATTCAGCATGGCGTGGATGCGATGGTCGAAGCGCAGAAGGAACTGCTCGAAGCGGTCTCCCGCTGAAGGATGCGGTTGCGGACAAGCTGCCGGTCCCATGGTCTGGCACCTGTATGTGCAACGGGCAATTGCCTCCCAGAACCCTGGGCGATGGAAGGCCCGCTCTCCCTTTGAGGAAGGGAGAAGACCCAATGGGACCGGCTGATATATAGCCTGGCCATCATTGGATGGCCTATGAGGCACCCCCGGCGGCAGCCGCGGAAATTCGCTGCCGCCGGGGTGGAAAGTTATTGCGCGAAAGCGCGTTTCCAAACCCGATTCGGGTGTATGCTTCCTGATGTTTGGAGTGTCGCAAATGGCTGACACGAAAGATGGGGCAAAAACTTACGACCCATTCGAGCCGTTCCGCGAAATGCGCGACGCCTATCTCGAGAATCTGTCCAAAACCATGATCGATGCCGTGAACACCGAGGGGTATGCCCAGGCCAGCGGAGCCATGCTGGATTACTATCTCACGGCCTCGTCTTCCTTCCGCGATGCTATGGAGAAATCCATGCTTCAGACGCTACAGCAACTTTCGCTGCCATCGCGGCAGGAAGTTTCCACCTTGGCGGAGCGCTTCACCAACGTGGAGATGCGGCTCGACGACATGGACGCGAAGCTGGACAGATTGTTAAAGCAGCTCGAGACTGCGCGGCCCTCGGCCGGAAATGAGCCCACGGCTATCCGCGCGAAGCCGGGCGCAGGTGTGCGGACCGGAGGCGGAGCGTCTGACGGGAATGGCGCGCAGTAGCGGGGACGCCCGTGTGCTCCACGCCGGTGGCGAGCCTTCCGAGGACAGCTCGGGGGGCCATATTCAGTAGGTATCTATGCCTATTGTGCCTCCCAAGCCGAAGTGCAAAATCTGCCAGCGGGTCAAGCAGGAGGTAAACCGGTGGTTCCGGGTAGAACGCATCGAGCGGCATGGGCGGGTGGTGGGAATGCGGTGGAGAGAACTGGTCGCTGAGGATGTGCTGGATCAGGAAGCTGATTTTGTGTGCGGGCCAGGGTGCCTGGCCAGGGAGACCTCCGAGGTAGCGCAGCAGGTGATCGAAGCAGAGAGAATCTCGGAGTCTGCTCACGCCTGACGATGCCAAGTTTCCCCGCAGCGAGAAGGGAGAGGATGCCATGCCCGAGCAACCAGCGACGGCGGCGGACCCGCTATCCGGATTCCAGGAACGGCTGCGGAAGTTCAACAAAATACTTCTTACAAAAGCCGCGATTGCGCAAACGCCCAAAGAAACCGTGTGGGCGCTGAACAAGGCCCGCCTTTATCGGTACATTCCCGTACTCCCGCCTGAAAAACGTTATCCAATCCCTTTGCTCCTGGTTTTCGCCATTATGAATCGCCCCTCGATTCTTGACCTGCGGCCCGGTCACAGCTTTGTGGAATCCATGGTGGCGCAGGGTTTCGATGTCTATCTGCTCGATTGGGGAGCGCCCGGTTTCGAAGACAGGCACCTGAAACTGGACGATTATGCAGTCGAGTACCTTCCCCGCGCCATTCGCAAGTTGAAGGCGGTTGCAGGCACGGAGGAATTCAGCCTGCTCGGCTGGTGCATCGGCGCCATCATTACCACCATCTACGCCGCCATGCAGCCTGACGACGGGCTGCGCAACCTGCTGCTGCTGACCGCGCCGCTCGACTTTTCCAATCGATCGGGACTCACGTTTGCACAATGGACCGACGAGAAGTATTTTGACGTGGACAAGGTCCTGGCGCGCTACGGCAATATGCCCGGAGAAATGATCGATTACGGCGCCCGCGCGTTGAAGCCGGTGGAGAACTACATCGCGTCTTTCTGCAAGCTGTGGGATAACCTGGACGATCCGCGTGCGGTCGAGGCGTGGCATGCCATGAACACCTGGGTGACGGACACCATTTCCATGGCTGGCGGAGCCTATCGGCAGCTGATCGTCGAGCTATATCGCAAAAACAAGCTCATCAAAAATCAAATGATGGTTCGCGATCGCATGGTCAACCTGGCCGCGATCAAGGCGAATCTGCTGACCGTGATCGCGGGCGCCGATCACATCACTCCGCCCTGCCAGTCAGAAAGCATCCTGGAGAAAGTAAGCAGCCGCGACAAGGAGGCTTATCACATTCCCGGAGGCCACATCGGAATCATGGCCGGCGGCAGCGCGCAACGCACCACCTGGCCGCATATTGCCGCGTGGCTTGACGCCCGCTCTCACTGAATCGCATCGAACGGGCGCCATCTCGCGAGCTTGCGTGCGGGCGCTCTTGTGGCGGCCCGGGATTACATGTAGATCCCGCCGTTCACGTTGATCTGCTGGCCGGTTATGTAGTCGCCATCGCAGACGAGGAAGGCGACCGCCTTGGCAATCTCTTCCGGCTCTGCGAAGCGGTGCATGGGTATCCGGGTCTTCAACAGGGCCTGAATGTCGCCGGGCACTGCGGAAACCATGTCAGTGCCGGTGAAGCCGGGTGCGACGGCGTTGACGGTGATGTTGTACTTCGCCGTTTCCAAAGCCAGCGCCTTGGTCATGGCGATGACTGCGCCTTTGCTGGCGGCGTAATTCACCTGGCCGAAGTTGCCCGCCTGGCCCACGAACGACGCAATGTTGACAATCCGGCCGTAGTTGCGCTCCATCATGCCCGGAATGGCAGCGGAGGTGCAGTAGAAGACACTGTTCAGATTGGTCTCGATAACTTCCAGCCAGTCTTCGTCGGTCATCTTCCTGAAGCTGCGGTCGCGGGTGATGCCGGCATTGTTCACCAGCACATCGAGATGGTGGAAGTGATCGATGACGTCCTGGACCAGTTTGCGCGCCTGGACGCGATCGGAAACATCTCCCTGAAAAATCTCGCACTCAGCGCCGGAATGGATGAGTTCCTCGCAGAGATTTTCAGCGAGGGCGCGGCTCTGGCGAAAGTTGATCGCCACGGCGGCGCCACGTTCAGAAAGCTCTTTGCAAATGGCGTGTCCTATGCCTCGCGACCCGCCCGTAACCAGAACAACTTTTTCCGCCAGCGGCCGTGATGCCGCAAATCGCGTTACTGGGAATGTTGCAACGGCCATGATGTCCCTCCCTCTCGAGTTCGTTTTGGGTTAAAGCGAGCCGCATGAGCCATGAATTTACCTAATATGAATTGGACTGGCTCTCGGACTTAATGCGCGAGCCATTCTTCTTCGGTCATCTTTGGAATGCAGCGAACGCCTGAAATTACGCCATAGTTCACGAGCACGTCGTGAACCAGTTTGCGAATGTGAGTGCAGTCGGAAATGTCACCTTGAACGATTTCGCAATCCCAGCCGGACCGCCGGATTTCTTCCCGCAGATCTTCCGGCAATTTGATATTCGGCGAGCCGCCGGCAATCACGATCACTTTTTCGGTCTGCTGGTGCGGGATCTGTGGTTCGGGATAAGTAGCGACGCTCATAGTTCATCCCCTTCTAAGTTGCGCTTCTTCTAGGCAGCCTGGCGGGAGAAGTGTCTTTGTTGCGAAAAGCACACGTCGCCTCTTTTCGCAGCCGTGCGCCGTCCCTCGTCTCCCGTAGTCGTGGCCATCGCTCCTGAGCTTCCCGAAATCCTCATCTGCCGGCCGAGCCGGCCCGCATCAGTCAAAAAACTCCCACAGGAACTTGCGAGCCTGCGCTCTGTAGGAAAGCTCTTCCTTGAAAATCTCGGATACGATACTCGTCATTTCACCGTGCACTCCCCTTTGCGCGAGGGCACGATCGCTGTATTCCACCGTCATATAATTTTCGTGGCGCGGGGCAGCTGGCCGGGTGCGTGGCCGGCGCGCGGAGCGCTCGCCGTGGCGAGCCAGAGGCGGGGAAGCCGCTGGCTGAAGCTTTGAGTCCTGAGAGCCCATGTTCATTCCTCCTCAATTCATGGATTCGAAGATGGCGGCGATTCCCTGTCCGCCACCGATGCACATGGTCACCAAGGCATAACGACCGTTGATCCGGCGCAGTTCGTGCAGCGCCTTCACCGTAAGGATGGCTCCCGTTGCCCCCAGAGGGTGCCCGAGCGAGATGCCGCTTCCGTTGGGGTTCGTCTTCTCCAGCGGTAAACCCAGTTCCCTTTGCACCGCCAGCGTCTGGGAGGCAAAAGCTTCGTTCAGCTCAATCACGTCGAGCTGTTCCAGATTGATCCCGGTGCGCTGCAGCACCTTGCGTACCGCCGAGACCGGTCCGATACCCATTAATCCCGGCTCTACGCCGGTCATGGCGAAATTCACCAGCCGGGCCAGCGGCTTCAGGCCTTCGCGTTCGGCAGCCTCACGCCCCATCAGCACAACAGCGGCGGCTCCGTCGTTGATGCTGGAAGCATTTCCGGCTGTCACCGTCCCGGAAGCATCGAACGCGGGTTTCAGCTTTGCCAGCGCCTCAAGGGTCGAATCGGCACGAGGCGACTCATCGATCGCGAAATGTTCCACCTGCTTTTTCCCGTTCTTGATCTGGATGGGAATGATCTGATCTCTGAATTTTCCCTCCTGAATGGCGGCAATCGCCCTGCGGTGGCTCTCCACTGCATACTGATCCTGATCTTCCCGCGAAATGTGCCACTTTTTGGCGACGTTCTCCGCGGTGATTCCCATGTGAACTTCGTCGAAGGGATCCGTAACCGAGGCCACGAGAACGTCCACAGCTTTGGCGTCATTCAGGCGCGCTCCCCAGCGCATGGCAGGCAGCCAGTAGGGCGCCCGGCTCATGCACTCGGCGCCGCCGCCGACCGCCGCTTCGCAATCGCCATGAGCGATTGCCTGAGCCGCAGTGCAGATAGCCTGCAGGCCGCTGCCGCAAATCCGATTCAAAGTCAGGGCAGGGGTTTCCACCGGCAGCCCGCCCCGCAATGCCGCTACTCGCGCTAAGTACATATCCCTGGCATCGGTATGAATCACGTTGCCAAAGACGACGTGACCGATGCGTTCCCGCTCCAAGCCGGAGCGCTGGACGGATTGGCAAACAACTTGTCCGGCAAGTTCTGATGGAGGAGTGTCTTTGAGTGATCCGCCAAACTTACCGATCGCTGTGCGCACAGCGCTCAAGATAACGACATCTGCATTCGCCGTCATAACCCTTATCCCCTTTCCGGTGACTCGTAATTTTGCCCCGGAGGAGACACGTCGGCTCTCTGCGTTCCGGGCGCGACTAAGTGACGAGATTCAAATGAGCGTAGAAATCTCCTGCGGCGCAATTTGCACGCCTTCGCATGCATTGCGTTTCAGCGGGAGTTCTTACGAGTTATATCTGCAGTTACTCCGCGTTGTGTCGGCAGACCGGCTCGGCGGTCCTGTCAGAACCGTGAACCATATCTGTAGCCGGCGTATGGTGAGCCCGACAGTCGAAAAACTCCGTCGTCCAGCCAGCTTATGTGCCTAACCAGAGGAGAAATTAAAACCAGGACGTAACCAACTCTGGATGATGGACTGTATTACTTTGGTGCCATGCGCAAGAAATGTCAACTAGTGTTTTTACCGGGTATGACGTGGATCACAATTGGAACTTGCGAGCATGGAGATGATGCGCGATTTAACTAAAATGCAGCGAGAATGCACGTTTGGTAAGCGGCTGCGGAGCCTGAAAAAAATGAATCAGTTATGAGGCACTAACCCGGCATTGCGCAGAATCCTGCGAACCTTCTTAGGCGAAATAGAAAGGCAGGCCGCCACCCTGGATACCTTTTTGTCTTCTCGCAGCCACACCTTGGGAATTACGATTTCGGCGAACTCCTCGGTGATTTGTTGAAAAGTTTTGCTCCCTACGAATCCCTCCGACCAGCCGCGAAGCCTGTCGTTGATGCCCCAGGCGCGCATCACCCGAGTTTTCAGCGCCGCCAGATCTTCAATCAGGTGATCGTTTTCGCCGGGACCGCAGAGCGAGGTGGCCTCAGCCGCGCAGCGCTGGGCAAGCTCCCAATCCTGGAAGAAATCATTGGCTGCGGTCATGCCGCGCGCTATCGAGGCGCCAGCCAAAAGCCGGCGATTTTCTGTGCTCAGCGCAAGCGCCCAAGCTTCGTCGCTGTACTGTCGCGCGTTGGCGGCGTGGACGGCAATGTCCACTCCTTCGCCGATCTGTTCTTCCACGTGCGCATTTTCAATCGCCGCGGAGAGGATGCGAGCGCGTGCCATGAGAATGTGATCGTTCTGCGCCTCCCCAATGCGGTAAGCTTCTGCAGCGTCGGTCAGTGCCCGATCAATGTCGCCCAAGTCAAGATGCAGATATCCCAGCGTAAATGCCACGTTTCCAATGCCGTCTCTGTGCCCGTGGATGTCGTAGATCTCTCGCGCACGTTCCACTTCCTGCAAAGCCGAGTCATAGAGCTGCTGATGCCGAACGCGAAGTGCTTCTCTTGTTCCGGCACCGGCTGATTCAGACATGGCTGAAGCGGAGTCTCTGGATTTTGCCAAGCTGTCGAGTTTGCGGCGAATCTGATGTCCCAACAGGCGCCGGGTGGAAGCGCAATTCACCAGGGCCCGCGCCAGGTTCACGTGCTGCGGATCGCCACGCGCGTATATCTCTATGGAGCGGATGAAGTGCTCAAGCGCCTCGTCGTATTCACCGGCGCGTCGCACAATACGCCCGCGGGCCGATTCGATGTTTCCCAATGCGATCCAATGATCAGTCGCTTTGAGGACCGATTCCGATTCTGCCAGCAGGCGCAGTGCTTCACGGTGCTGGCCTTTCTGGAAAAGCAGCCAGCTTTCCTGAATCTGAATGACAGCGGTGAAGATCGGGTCGCGGGACGACTGCGCAAATTCCCGAGCGGAAGCGATATCGACCAGGGATGCCTCGTACTCGCCTTTCTTGCGGTGAGCACGTCCCTTCCAGAAGTGCGCCAGCGCGGCGAGAGCCTCGTCGGGTAGATCTCTTTGCGCACGCAGGACAAACTCGAGAGTGCCGATCGCCCTGTCGAGTTCCCCAGAAGAAAAGGCGCAGAAGCCTTCCACCATCCGCAGGCGCAGATAGTCCTGCACACTCAGCGTCTTCCGAGCGCAATTTGGAAACCGGGCCAGCAGGCCGTCAAGAACGCTGTGATCGCGATAGCCCACATCGACCCACTGTGCGATCAGGAGCAGGAGGCTTGCGGCGTTTGCAGTCTGCGGATCAATGCCGGCCAGTTCGCCTTCGGCCGACCTGAGCATGGCGGTGCCCTGCTGGATGCGGCGCAATTGGAGAGCCCGCCTGAGCTCATCTTCAAATGTGGTTCCGAGGGGCATAAGGAACCTCCAAATCCGATCTGGATTATCCCCTGTGCGAAGTTACCCGGAGCCTTTGGGTTATGGACCGATTATCCCCCTATGGGGAAGCCAGGTCCAATCGTCCGAATCGGACCACCACCGCTTGCGGTAATCCCGGCAGCGGCATCTACTCAACTCTATGCTGCACTGCGGCAGAGAGAGATGGCAAGGAGGTCAATATGCTTTCAATGAAAAATGGCGGACATGCGAACCGGTGGAATGGCATCACCCGGTCTTACTCGGAAGAAGACGTGAACCGGCTGCGCGGCACCGTGCACGTGGAACATTCACTGGCCTGCGCGGGAGCCGAAAGACTCTGGCGGCTTCTCCACAGCGAGAGTTATATCCCCGCTCTAGGAGCACTTACGGGCAACCAGGCTGTGCAGATGGCGGCTGCCGGCTTGAAAGCCGTCTATCTCAGCGGCTGGCAGGTGGCCGCAGACGCCAACCTTAGCGGCCAGATGTACCCCGATCAGAGCCTCTATCCCGTGAACAGCGTGCCGGCTGTAACGCGGGCCATCAACAATGCGCTGATGCGCGCCGACCAGATCGCTCACGCGGAAGGGCGTCCTTCGAGGCACTGGATGCTTCCCATTGTCGCCGATGCCGAAGCCGGATTCGGAGGCGTTCTGAACGCTTTCGAATTGACCAAGAGCCTCATCGAAGCAGGTGCCGCCGCGGTTCATTTCGAAGACCAGCTCTCATCGGCAAAAAAGTGCGGACACATGGGCGGCAAGGTGCTGGTTCCCACGCGCGAAGCGATACAGAAATTGACCGCGGCGCGCCTGGCTGCGGACGTGCTGAATGTGCCCACGATTCTTATCGCCCGCACCGATGCGCATTCCGCTCACCTCATCACCAGCGACTGCGATCCGGCCGACCAGCCGTTCCTCACCGGAGCGCGGACCGTCGAAGGGTTCTACGCGATGCGCGGAGGCCTTGATGCGGCCATCGCTCGCGGCATTGCCTATGCTCCCTTTGCCGACATGATCTGGTGTGAGACTTCCGAACCGAATATGGAAGAAGCCGAGGAGTTCGCGGCGGCGATCCACTCGAAATTCCCAGGCAAGCTGCTGGCCTACAACTGCTCGCCTTCTTTCAACTGGAAGAACAAGCTGCATATTTCTGACATCGCCGCATTCCAGCGCAAACTCGCCGACATGGGATACCGCTTCCAGTTTGTGACTCTTGCGGGGTTTCATGCTCTGAACCTGTCTATGTTCGAGCTCGCTCGGGAATACTCACGCAGCGGAATGCTCGCTTACTCGGAGTTGCAGCAGCGCGAGTTCGGCCTGGCAGATTCTGACGGCTACGAGGCCGTGAAGCACCAGCAATTTGTGGGAACTGCTTACTTCGACAAGGTGGCCACGGTCATCTCCTCCGGCAACACCTCAACGTGTGCGCTTCCCGGTTCCACCGAGGAGGAACAGTTCGAGGACCCATACGATCACGAAGTGCCGCAGTTTCCGGAACAAGCCTCGGCATGAATCCGAACCAAACCTTCACTAGCGAAAGCTGAGGAATTCAATGACCACGATTCCCCTCCCCCAGACCACGTGGGACCTTCACGGGACAGACCGCGAGATTCTCACTCCGGCAGCGGTTGAATTCCTGCGAGAGCTGCACGCCAGGTTCGAACCCGTCCGCGTCGCGCTGCTGGAAGCTCGGAAGTACCGGCAGCAAGCGTACGATCGCCGTGAATTCCCATTTTTTCGTGCGGAAACAGAGCACATTCGAAAATCTGAGTGGGTTGTTGCGCCAATTCCGGAAGAACTGCGGGACAGACGGGTTGAAATCACGGGGCCGGCGGAACGCAAGATGGTGATCAACGCGCTGAATTCCGGCGCCCGCGTTTTCATGGCCGATTTCGAGGATGCAAATGCGCCCACCTGGAGCAACTGCATCGACGGACAACGCAATCTCATCGATGCCAATCGGCGGACGATAAGCTGGCGGTCGGCTGATGGTCGTCTCTACGAACTCAATCCGAACCCGGCAGTGCTCTTTGTGCGTCCGCGCGGCTGGCACATGGTCGAAAAGCACTTTCAACTCGATGGCGCGCCGATCTCGGCGTCTCTGTTCGATTTTGGGCTCTACTTTTTCCACAATTGCCAAATCCTGCTCGACCGCGGATCGGCGCCCTATTTCTACCTGCCAAAGCTCGAAAGCTACCGGGAAGCGCGGTTATGGAACGACGTTTTCATCTTTGCCCAGCAGTACCTGGGAATTCCGGTGGGGACTATTCGCGCGACGGTGCTTATAGAAACCATCTCCGCGGCATTCGAGATGGACGAAATCCTCTATGAGCTGCGCGAACACTCCGCCGGCCTGAATTGCGGACGTTGGGATTACATCTTCAGCTTCACCAAAAAATTCCGCAATCATCCCGATTTTGTGCTTCCGGAACGCGGCCAGGTCACCATGACCCAGCCATTTCTGCGCAGCTACGTGGAACTGCTGATCCATACCTGCCACCGCAGGCGAATTCACGCCATGGGAGGAATGGCCGCACAGATTCCCATCCGCAACGACGAAATGGCCAATCAGGAAGCACTGCAGCGCGTTCGCGAGGATAAGTTGCGTGAGGTGCGCGCGGGACACGATGGCACCTGGGTTGTTCATCCCGGCCTGGTGCCGGTGGCGCGTGAAATTTTTGACGAATACATGCCGGAAAAGAACCAGATAGGGTCGCGCCACGTCGCGCTCAGGCGAATAACCGCTGAAGAGCTTCTGGAAGTTCCTGGGGGCAGCATCACCGAGGCCGGCTTGCGACGCAACATCGAGGTCGCGCTCCAATACATCGAGTCCTGGCTCAGGGGGAACGGCTGCGTGCCTATTTACAACTTGATGGAAGACGCAGCCACGGCCGAGATATGCCGCGCACAGCTGTGGCAATGGATACGTTATGCCGCTCGACTCGACGACGGCCGGACTGTCACCTCCGAGCTGCAGAAGCAGATCCTCTCCGATGTTCTGGAGAAGACCTGCACCCGCATGGGAGGCGAGGCGTACGCCGGTTCCAAATTCCCGCGCGCCGCTGAATTACTTCTTGATCTGACGCGCGGCGAATTTGAAGAGTTTCTGACCACGGCAGCTTATTCGGAGTTTGTTTGATTCTGACGATAAAAAGATGAGTACCTTTGTCCGCGGAGAGGACTATTAGCTTTCGCCTGCGTCAGCCGGACCGCGCTTTGAAGCGCATACCACTTTTTCGCCAGCCAACCCCCTAGCCAGAATCGCCTTCGTACGGTATATACTGCAATGCAGCAATGTATGCTGCATTGCAGAAAATCCCCGATAAAGTGAGCGAAATGGCATCCACTATCCTCCAGCAGCAAAGCCCCAATTCAATCGAAGTACCATTCAACCTCGCAGGTAAAACTGCCATAATCACCGGCTCGGGCCGTGGGATCGGCCGCGCGATTGCCAGGCGGCTTGCCTCAGCCGGCGCCTCCGTCATGCTCAACGATTTGGACGAGAAGATGCTTCTGGAGTCAAAAGACAGTCTTCCCGATCCCGACCGGGTAGGGCATTTCCAGGGCGACCTTACCGATCCTCAGATCCCCGCGAAAATTGTCGAAGCCACTCTCGAAGAGTTCGGATCCCTCGACATCATCGTCAACAATGCAGGCTACAGCTGGGACAATGTGATCCAGAAGACCACCGACGAGCAATTTCAGGCCATGCTGGAAATTCATCTCGTCACTCCGTTTCGGCTGCTTCGTGCCGCTTCAACCTATATCCGCGAAACGGCAAAAGCAGAGACCGCCAGCGGCCGGCGCGTTATGCGCAAGGTCGTGAACATTACGTCGATCTCCGGAACCGATGGAAATCCAGGGCAGATTGGCTACTCCTCGGGCAAAGCAGGAGTGATCGGCCTCACCAAGACGTTGGCGAAGGAATGGGGCCGCTACAACGTAAATGTAAATGCCGTAGGCTTCGGCTTGATTGATACGCGCCTGGTCCAGCCGCTCGACGGCGAGGGCGCGTCGATGCAGATGCACGGCCACCAGATCCGGCTGGGCGTGCAGCCAAGCCTGCTGGAATCAGTCAAAAGCGCATGCCCACTCAGTCGCCTCGGTACACCGGAGGAGGCAGCCGGAGCGGTGTTGTTCTTCTGTTCGCCCTTGTCCGATTATGTGACTGGAGAAGTGCTTATCTGCGGCGGAGGACTACACTTCTGAGGCCGTTAGTTCAACGGGTTCTTCGAGTTCCTGATCATCGCTTTCGTCCACCAGCTTGCAAAGCTCGATCCAATGATGAAAGCTGCATTCTTCTGCTGAATCGTAGGAGTTCAATATCGGTTTGCCGGATGGAAGAACGTCGATGGTCGATTCGAGGACAGGTTGCATACCCACCTCCCGACGCAACGCTCGCGTCTAGAGATTGAAGCTTAGCACACTTCAAGCGCCTGGATTCTGAAAAGAATCTTACAGGGCCGGAAAAGAGAGCTTGCATCAGGCTCCGCCTTCGTGGCGGATCGCCTGCATTCGCTCGCATATCATTTGCGCTAGAGCTGCTGCACCTTTTACCCCGCAGCAGCTCGAATCTATTGCCCCCTTTCTGCGGTCGCGGTCCTTATTGCGTCTGCTTTCGCAGCCCATTCGCAACTTCTGGCGATGTATTGGTTCGACCCAAAGACAAAATCTGCGAATCGCAGGATTCCGGCTGGACTGAAAAGCTGAATGCCTTCCCTTCGACCAGGCATAAGGCCGGCAGAATGGACGGGCGAGTCGAACGTTCTATATATATTGAGATCATCAGTCGTTAGTCGCTGTTGGCTTTGTCGAGCCTTCGGATTAAGTCCTTCAACAAGCCTCAGGGATGGCGTGGTTTTGAAAGCGCCAGTCGATTGAAGAGTTTAGCCATCGGCTCGGGGTCCGTGGCGAGAAAACATGTCGCCTTGTGCCCATCATCTGTTGTATGTTCGTACAATATCGAGGTCGGCCTGTAGTTGCGGACCTGAAATAAAAGCGGCCTCGCTGAAATTTCTATTTTGCACCCGCCGGAAACCGTTTCACCCAGTAGGCGGAACTCGATCAGGAGGATAACCTTGCTGCCGGAACAATGGGAGACGTTTAAACGCGCCGCGCGCCGGGAAAAGATGGACAAGATTCCCATGGCGCTCATCATCGATAGCCCATGGATCCCCGGCTATCTCGGCATTTCGCATATGGATTATTTCCTCGATCCCGAATTGTGGTTCCAGTCCAATCTCGGCATCATGCGCGAGTTCCCCGACGTTATCTTCATTCCTTCGTGGTGGATGGAATACGGAATGGCGGCTGAGCCCTCTGTACTGGGCGCCAAAATCAAGTTCTGGCAGGACAACACGCCGAGCGAATACCACACCCTCTATCACCTGGAGGATATGGATAATTTTCCGGAATACGAGGTCGAGGCGGATGCCTTTGCCGCCATGACGCTGCACCGCATCGGCATGGCGCGGCAGCGGATTCTCGACGCCGGCTACATCCTTCCCATGGTCACTTCGCGCGGCCCGCTTTGCACCGCCGGCTTCGTCCGCGGCACCACCAACTTCATGATTGACCTGGTGGAGAACCCTGAAGGCGCGCATAAGTTGATCGATCTCTGTACCCGGGTGATCATCGACTGGCTGAAAGCGCAGCAGAAGGTCATGGGCGATACCGTCGAAAGCATTTTCATCCTCGATGACATTGTCGGCTTCGTGAACGAAGAGCACTATCTGGAGTTCGCGCACCCATACCTCAAGCGGATCTGCGACGCCTTCCCCAAGGACTGGGTCAAGCTCTACCACAATGACGCGGAAGTCGACGCCTGCCTCGATCATCTGCCCGATACCGGATTCAACGTGCTCAACTGGGGCAAGCAAAGACACATCACCGAGGTAAAGCGCCGCGTGGGAGACCGGATGTGCCTGATGGGGAATGTTAACCCGCTGGAAGTTGCCGTTCGTGGCACTCCGGAGGAGGTAAAGGACGAGACTCTCGAGGTGCTCGAGGGCTCGGGAGGCGAAGGGATCATTCTCTCTGTCGGAGGCGGAGTCAGTCCGGGAATGCCCAAAGCGAACATCCTGGCCATGCTCGAGGCGCTGGAAGAATTTAACGCAAAGCGTTGCGCCAGCGCGGGCGCACTCTCCCGTTAAGGAAGGCTATTCATGCCGGATTATGCTTTGATGAACCAGCACCTGTACGAAGGCAACGCCAACGAGGTCGAACGGCTGACCAAAGAGGCGATCGCGCAGGGGCGCCCCGTCCAGGAAGTGCTGAACGAAGGATTGATCGCCGGCATGAGCGTAGTCGGCGAGGATTTCAAGCACAACATTCTCTACGTTCCTGAGGTTCTGATTGCCGCCCGCGCGATGAAAGCCGGGATGGCGGTACTGAAGCCGTTGCTGACTGCCAAGGACAGCAACATCAGGCCGAAAGGTGTCCTGCTGATGGGCACTGTTCGCGGCGATCTGCACGACATCGGCAAGAACCTGGTGGGCATGATGGCGGAGGGCGCAGGCTTCGAGCTGCACGACATCGGTGTCGACCAGAGTGTCGAAAAATTCATGGCAGCCGCGGCGAAATGTAAGCCGACCATTATCGGCATGAGCGCGCTCCTGACCACAACCATGATGTACATGAAGACCGTGATCGACGGTTTCAACTCCGCCGGCCTGAGTCATATCAAGATGGCCATCGGCGGCGCGCCCATCAGCCAGATGTTTGCCGATGAAATCGGCGCCGATGGGTACGGAGCAAACGCATCTGCCGCGGTGGATCTGTTCATGCGGCTCGCAGACCAAAGCGAATCAGAAGGTGTCGCCGGCAATGGCAACGTTCAAAATACTGTACTGGCAGGAAGTCCCCACGCAGATCAAAGCGGAGGATGAGACGGAAGACGTCACCCTCATGCTGGACGAAAGATTCATGACGCAGGTGGACATCCTAGCTGCAAAGCGCGGACTGCAGGGCATGGATGACTACCTGGCCCAATGGAATTGGAGCGAGGAAGCAGAGCGCGTGGGTTCAGCTCGCGAGGTGGCGGAAGCACTGAAGTCGGAACTCGAATCGCAGACTTTTTAGGGACTCTTACTGCATGGCGGTGACCCTTACCATCAACGGACAATCGATCACCGCCGAAGCGGGAAAGTCGCTCTTCGACCACGCCGAGCAGCTCGGCATTGACGTTCCCACCTCGTGCCGGAAGC
The DNA here is from genome assembly GCA_035935755.1 of Occallatibacter sp. GTDB lineage: Bacteria > Acidobacteriota > Terriglobia > Terriglobales > Acidobacteriaceae > Telmatobacter. The sequence continues at coordinate 27,053 of DASYWU010000039.1, forward strand.
AGGGCAAATGCAGGGAGTGCATGGTCGAGGTGGTCGAGGGGAAGGATGCCCTCTCGCCGCTCACCCAACCCGAGCGCCATCTCAAGGGGAATTTCCGCCTATCGTGCCAGACCACCGTGACGGCAGCAGACGGCCACGTTCGCTGCCACACCATGCGCCGCGGAATGATGCGGATCGAGCGCCACGCGCTGGGACTTCCGGGAACCAACCACCCCATTCCACTCGACCCCACGGTCGCCCGTGATGGGGACCGGATTCTGATTGACGGCATTGAAGTGGAGCGCTCTACCGGCCCCATTCACGGCCTCGCCATGGACCTCGGCACCACCACCATCGTCCTGCGCCTCATCGATCTCGAGAGCGGCGAGCTAATCGCCGACACCTCCTTCGAAAATCCCCAGCGCTTTGGTGGCTCCGAAGTCATGTCCCGCATCGCCTACGACACGGAGCATCCCGGCCGCCTTCTGATGCGGACCCTGGCCGGCTATCTCTCTCATGCCATCGAAAGGTTCCCCGTCGATCCGAAGACGATCTACGAGCTTGTGGTAGTCGGCAACTCCACCATGCGCGATCTTTTCTTCCGCCAGAGCGTGTATTCGATCGGACAATCCCCATACCGCTCGATCACTGAAATCGAAATGGCCGAAGGAAAGCGCGCCACTACAAGCCTGGTGGAAAGCGGATTGCGCAGCCTCTTGCCCATTCACCCGCGGGCTCGCGTCTACGGCGCGCCTATCATCAGCGGCCATGTGGGAGCCGATGCCGCCGCCGGCATGTTGGCAGTCGACATGGCCCACCAAGAGCGCCTGATCGCGGTCATGGACATCGGCACCAACACCGAGTTGATTGTCGGCAACAGGCATCGCATCCTTGCCGCATCTTGTCCTGCCGGTCCGGCTTTCGAGGGCGGAGCAATTGCCTGTGGCATGCCAGCTTTGCAGGGCGCCATCGACGAGGTCGCCATAAGCGACGACGGCAATTTCCGTATTCACGTCATCGGCGACGGTCAGCCGGAAGGTATCTGCGGCTCCGGTCTCGTGGACCTGCTCAGTGAGTTGCTCCGCACCGGCCGCATGAATGAAATGGGCCGCTTCGTGGACGACATCCGGCGCTTCACTCTCTTTCACGGCCGCGAACCCGATCAGGAGAGCGACGTCTATTTCCTGGAACGGGATGTGAACGAGCTGGCGCAGGCCAAAGGCGCCAACGCCGCGGGACTGAAGATCGTCTTTGCCAATTACGGCATTGATTTTGACGATGTGGACGCCTTTTATCTTGCCGGAGGATTCGGCCGCAATCTCAATATTGAATCGTCGAAGCGCATCGGGCTCGTGCCCAATATGCGATCGTCCAAAATCGTTCAGGCCGGCAACATTGCCATTGAAGGCGCAACCATCGCTCTCCTCTCCCGATCGAAACGCCAGGAACTGGAACAATTGGTGAGGAAAGTGGAACACTGCCGCCTCGAAACGCACCCAGACTTCTTCGATTTCTTCGTCGAGGGCTGCCAGTTCAAACCGCTGGAGGCAATTCCTTGCGCCAATTGACCGAATCATTTGCCATGGCGCTCGGCCTCCCCGAGGTCAAGGTGAGACCGGAGGAGTATGTGCGGCTGCTCGGCTATCCGCGGGGCAGGATACTCGAAGGACGTGCGCTGGAATTGGCGAATTGGGCTGAAGAGTGGTACGCGGCAAACGGAAAACCGTGGATTTATGCTCGGCAGGCGGAGAGCGTCGAGGTGTCAGGTGACACGATCTGCATTGACGGCGTTCCCTTCATCAGCAAGCGTCTGCGGCAAACGCTCGCACAGGCCGAGGCGCAAGGTGTCGCCCTGGTCGCAGTGGGTGCGGGCCGCGAAGTCGAAGAGGAAGCTACGAAGCGATGGCAGGAAGAGAAGCCGGATGAATACTTCTTCCTCGAGATCTTCGGCGCAGCAGTTGTTGAGCACCTGATCACGCTCGCTGGAGCCAGCCTCTGCGAATGGGCTGAGCAGCGCGGCATGGCCGTTTTGCCCCACTACAGCCCCGGCTATCCGGAATGGGATGTCGCGGAACAACCTCGCTTGCTCGAGCTGATCAAGCGAGACGGGAAAGAGCCATTTCCATTCGAACTCGAGGTGCTCGATTCCGGCATGTTGCGTCCTCGCAAAGCGCTTCTCGGCGTCTTCGGCCTGACTCACCGCACCGATCTGCTGCGCAGCCTCGCTGACCTTATTCCTTGCGAAAACTGTTCCTTCGGCCCGTGCCGCTACAGGCGCGCGCCCTACCGGCGCAATTCGCAACCATTCGGCGAGCGCGTCCCGCCCGGCTCCGCGCAATTCAACAGCGACATCAGATACAACGTAAATCGAAAAGCGCTGCAGCGATGGGCAAAAGAGCGCCTGTCGCTGTCCACCGCAGACGATGGCTCGATTGACGCGGTCTTCCGCTATGACGGCACTACCTGTACCAACATGGGCCGTCCACTGACTTTTCTTTACACCGTCAGGCTGGGCCCGCGCGATCAAGGCTACCCCGTCCGCGAGCAGCGCTGTATCCCTGGTCCCGGCGACACCGGCTACACTTACATGTGCCAGTACCAGGAAAATCCTTCGCGGCTGATGACAGCTATCGAGCGCGAAAAGCCGTTGAACGGACAACTGCTCGAAGCAGTCCTTGACTGGCAGCGCGAGCCCAGCGGTGCTGGATGCTTCTGTACCTCTACCAGCCGCGATCACAAATGGGGCCTCGTTCTCGAGACCATTCATTTCGCGCTCAATCAACTGCAACCGGGAAAGAATACGCAATCATGACCACGAAGAAACTCTTGCAGGAAGCGGCTCTGGTGCACCCCATGCTTGGCGACGGCGCGATGGGCACGCAGTTGATGCTCGCAGGGCTGGCACAGGGCAATTGCGGCGAGGAGTGGAATCTCAGCCATCCGGAAAAAGTTCTCGCCATCCAGCGCCGGTACGCTGAGGCCGGCTCCGAGTGCATCATCACCAACACCTTTGGCGGATCGCCCATCATGCTCGGGCGGCACTCACAGGCGGGCCGCGTTGCTGACATAAACAAGGCCGGAGTGCAAATCGCCCGAGAGGCCTTCGGCGCCAGAGGCGGCTATGTCCTTGGCGATATCGGCCCTTTCGGCGGCCTGCTCGCGCCCTTTGGCGAATTCACTGAAGAACAGGTTGGCAGCGCCTTTGAGGAACAGGCTGCGGCTCTGGTGGAAGGCGGCGCAGACGCCATCATCGTCGAGACCCAGACTTCGCTTGAGGAGCTTTTGCTCGGCATAAAGGCGGCACAGAAGGCCGGCGCCAAATGCATCATCGGTTCGATGGCCTATGACGTCACTCTTGACGGCTCGACCTTCCGTACCATGATGGGCATCGATCCCGAACGTGCCGCCGCATTCATGGAAGACAACGGCGTGAACATCGTCGCGTTGAACTGCGGCACGGGCATGGATATGGAACGCGCCCGCATCGCTGTAGAGCGCTACAAAAAAGTCACCGACCTGCCCATCATGGTTCAGCCCAATGCCGGCAAGCCGCGGCTTGAAAACATGAAGATCATCTACGACCAGACACCGGAACAGATGGTGAAGGGCTTGCCGCCCTTGTTGGAAGCAGGCGCCAACATCGTCGGCGCTTGCTGTGGCAGCACCCCGGACCACATTAGCGCCTTCAGGGCCGTCATGGACGAATTTCTCAAATCAAAAGAACTCGAATTTCGCGGAGCCCAGCGTGAAAGTTAAACTTTGCGATCTGAATCCGGCTGCCGGGGACAAGCTTCCGCAGCACACCGAGGACAAGTCCGGCATCGGTGTCCACTATGTTGACGCGTGGATCAAGCCGATGAACACGAAGCTCGAAGACGGAACTCCGGTGAAGTGCAAACGGCGCGGGTTGAAGATCACTCTTTCGGTCGGGTCGAAAAAGGGCGACGGCCTGATGCGCCGGCTCGACGTGAGCCGCGACCCGGTGGTGATGCTGGATGCTGCGCTCAAGGAAGCCGCCACGGCCGCCGGCATCGAGATGACGATCGAAAACGGCGCCATATTTCTTTCGTCCTGAAATCGCAGCGAAGACACCCCTTGGCGCGCGAACTGCGCCCTGACGATTAGAATTGAGCTCGTAGCCGGTAGCGCAGATCCTCTGTAGCGAGCCGGCTGTGCATCTGCGATGACAATCTCCAGAACCGCAGGCCTGACCGCTGATTCGCGTTGATCTATTGCCGAAGCTCAAACCTGTGTTCGAGTATTCGAGAGACTGAAGCACCGCAAGGACCCACCTTTCGATGGAGGCGCAGACGGACCTCGGACTGGTAAGCTCACATGCGTTTCGAGGAGGTCTCCAGATCAATGCCCCATATTGCCCTGCCGGAAAGCCAACCTGGAATTCGCGGCGCGATGGCGTTTCGCCCGGAAACGGCCCGTCCGCTTAATGATCTTGTAGAAGTACTCTTGCGCGGCCCGAACAGCCTCACGCCGGGAGAGCGCGAACTGATCGCGACTTACGTGTCCTATTTGAACGACTGCCATTACTGCCAGTCGATCCACGGCGCCATTGCCGCGGCACATCTGAACGGCGATGAGGAACTGGTGCGACGCGTCAAGGCTGATTTTCGGTATGCCGCGATATCGGCAAAGCTGAAAGCGCTGCTTGTCATCGCCAGCAAAGTGCAGCGGGGGGGCAAGAACGTTACAGCTCAAGATGTGGCAGAAGCGCGCAGCCTGGGTGCAACGGATATCGAAATCCATGACACCGTTCTGATCGCAGCGGCTTTCTGCATGTACAACCGTTACGTGGACGGGCTGGCGACTGTACAGCCGCGAGATGAAGCCATGTATCGGGAACGCGGCAAGCTGGTAGCGCGTGACGGCTACGTGAATGTGAGCAAAACCTATCTTCCGGCCGAGCCGGTGAAACGCTGAGGGGAACAATGGCACATATTGCACTTCCTGAAGATCTGCCCGGCATCAGCGGCGCATTCGCCTTTCGTCCGGAGACAGCGAAGCCCATGCGCGAACTGGCGCATGTGCTGTTGCACGAGCCCAACAGCCTGACCCCAGGCGAGCGGGAACTGATTGCCACGTATGTTTCATCGCAGAACGATTGCTATTTTTGCCAGACCAGCCACGGCGCGGCCGCAGCCAGTCATCTGGGCGGAGACGACGTGGTGCGCCGCGTAAAGACCGACTTCGAAAGCGCGCCCGTTTCCCCGAAGCTGAAAGCGCTGTTGGCAATTGCGGGCAAGGTGCAGCGCGATGGCAAGCTCGTCAATGCAGAAGACGTGGAGCGGGCGCGGCGCGAAGGCGCATCCGATGTGGAGATCCACGACACGGTGCTCATCGCCGCGGCTTTCTGCATGTACAACCGTTATGTGGACGGGCTCGACACGTGGCAGCCGCGCGAGAACGGCATGTACGCCCAAATGGGTAAGCACTTGGCAGAGCATGGCTATTTGAAGTCTTCGCGTTGATGCGATGTTTACACTACCTCGGCGCCGGAGGCAATGCGCGTCCGGCGCCCGAGCGAAATCGTGCAGACTTTCGCAGTTGTGTATTCGCCGAATACAGTAAGACTCCACCGAAGGATTGAGTAAGCTGCCCATCGACCGATGCAAGACAGTGCATCGACTTAGCCTGTACTGTTCCTCCGTGCAGGCCGCCGAGCAATTTCTTCCCCTGAACCTGGGCGGCCCCTGCTACTGGTGTTCACCGCCAGAACTCTTTGATTCACGCAACCCTGGACGATGCGGGCCGCGCGTTCTTTCGCGCATATGACGACGACCCCATCAGCGGAGTTTCATGCGAACCACCGGCGTCACTCTGTTTCTGTTGCCAAGGCTTTTGGGAGGTCGAAAAAACATGAAGATCGTTTGCAGTATGCTTGCGTTTGCAGCGCTTACTTGCCTCAGTCTGACTGCTCAGCAGATTACGGGAAACATCCGCGGAACAATTATCGACCCTAGCGGCGCTGTCATTCGCGGCGCTACGGTCACAGCACGGCAGACAGAAACAGGCCTGTCGCGCAGTACGACCACCGATCGTAATGGTAACTACGTTCTTTTGGAACTTCCCATCGGACACTACCGACTACAAGTCGCGGCGAAAGGTTTCCAGCAATACGTGCAGGATGGGATCACGCTCAATGTGAATGAGACGGCTTCGGTGTCGCCGCATCTCGCGATCGGATCGGAAAATGAGCAGGTGCTGGTGAGCGCCGATGCCGAGCTGATTGAGCCAACCGTCACCAGCCTGGGCAAGGTGGTGCGACAGCGCGAGCTGGAGGATCTGCCGCTGAACGGGCGCAACTTTGCGCAACTGGGCCTGTTGCAGCCTGGAGTCGTTCCCCTGACGCCTGGGATAGCCGAAGCGGGCGGATCGCTGCGCAACGGACAGGCCTATGCGGTCAATGGCCAGCGACCTGAGTCCAACAACTTTCTCATCGACGGCGCGAACAACTTCAACGGCATCGACGGCGGATTTGTCCTGAAGCCGCCGGTGGACGCGATCAGCGAATTCCGCATCATCACGCTTAACGCGAAGGCCGAGTTTGGAGGCGCTCTCGGGTCGACCACGAACATCATCACGCGGTCGGGCACGAATCACGTCCACGGGACGCTGTGGGAGTTCCTGCGCAACGACGCATTGGATGCCAACAATTATTTCGCGCTGACAAAGGAGCCGCTGAAGCAAAACCAGTTTGGCGCCACGGCGGGCGGGCCGATCAAAAAGGATAAAACGTTCTATTTCGGCTTTTACGAAGGCTTCCGCAATCGCCAGGGAGAGACAGCGCTGACCACAGTGCCATCAGTGAAAGAGCGTAGCGGCGACTTCTCCGAACTGTGCCCGGAGGGCTTCACGGGCGGCTTCTGCAACAACCCGAAGCACCAGCTTTTCAACGTCTTCGCAAACGCACCGTACCCGAATAACCAGGTGCCGTCGTATCAGATCAACTCCGTTTCCCAAAACCTGCTGAGCTTTTTCCCGTTGCCCAACGACGGCACGAATCTGTTCTCCGCAACGCAGACCCTAAGCAACAACACCGATCAGTTCGGTATCAAGGTCGACCACTACCTCAATCCGCGCGACACGCTGAGCTTCCGCTACATGTTCAACCAGCTCTCCCAGCTCGATCCGCTTTCGCCGGGCGGCGCCAGCGTGCCGGGCTTCCCGGTAGGCGAAAACCAGCGCGCGCAAAACTTTGTCGCGGAAGAAACGCATACCTTTTCGCCGAGCCTGATCGCCGTGGCCCGATTCTCATTTCTGCGCAACAAATTCCTTTTCGGCGAGCACGAGGACCATCAGTCGCCTGCCAGCCTGGGATTCCAGTACACTCCGAGTCTCGACATCGCCGCTGGACCGCCCTTCATCCAGGTGAATGGCTATTCCACCGTTGGCGATCCGATCACCGGGCCACGCAACACCTACGAAAATGTCTTCGATTATTCCGGATCGCTGAGCTGGGTGCGGGGCAGGCACGAGCTGAAATTCGGCGGCGGCTACCAGCATCAGCGGATCAACGTTCTGCAGGGGATTGCGACCAACGGCTTTTTCGTCTTCGTACCATTTCCGGTAACGGATGCCTTCGCCAGCTTTCTCACCGGGCAGCCGGTCGTATTCCTGCAAGGCATTGGCAATTTCTCGCGCGGCATTCGCGGCAACAATGCGAACTGGTATGTGCAGGACACGTATAAGCTCAACTCCCGATTCACAATCAATGCCGGACTGCGCTACGAGCTGCCCCAACCCTACACGGAGATTCACAACCGGATGTCGCTATTCGAGCCGGGGAAGAAGTCCCAGGTTATTCCGAATGCGCCGGCGGGACTGGTGTATCCCGGAGATGCAGGTGTGCCTGCAGGCCTGATCCCCACCGACAGGAAGGCATTTGCGCCGCGCCTTGGCATCGCACTGGACCCGAATGGGCACGGCAATCTGCTGGTGAGCGCGGCATATGGCATCTTCTATGAGCCTTATTACACCGGCCAGGGTGGGCCCTTACAGACCCCGATCAGCGCTCCTCCCTACCTGGGAACGCCGCAGGTAAGCCTGCCGGATTTCGCAAATCCGTTCAACGGCAATCCTCCGGCCCCGGGGACGTTCTCGACACCACTCACGAGCCTGACCCTTTCACCCACGTTGACACTTCCTTACACGCAGGATTGGGATTTGAATCTGCAGCAATCGTTCGGATCTGACTGGCTGTTCGAAATCGGGTATGTGGGCACGAAGGGCACGCACCTGCCGCGCTTTATCGAAGCGAACCCAGCGGTATTCGTACCCGGAATGGTAGATGGCCAGCCAATTTCCAATTCCAGCAACGCCGATCAACGGCGGCTTTATTCCGGCTGCACGCTCGCCAATTCGCCGAGCAGTTGCCAGTTTTCATCCACTGGCGAGATCGCGGGCATCGCCAATTCGTCTTACAACGCGATGGAAACTTCGTTGCGCAAGCGCTTCGGCCACGGCCTGTCGTTCCTCGCGTCGTACACGTGGTCGAAGACGATCGATGATGTTTCATCGTTCAACATCACCGGATCGGCAGCGAAGCCAGTCGCGGGCGAAAACGATCTGGCCCAGGATCCATTCAATTTGAAGGCGGAACGTGGGCTCTCGCTCTTCGACGCGCGCAATCGATTCGTCGGCAGCTATGAATGGGCGCTTCCATTCTGGAACCATGCGCAGAACTGGTATCAATCCGCACTCGGCGGATGGCAGCTGAATGGCATCGCCACATTGATGAGTGGCACGCCGTTCACCGTCTTCGATTCGAACGACGTTGCGGCGCAGGGCAGCGCGCCGGAGATTACCGGCTTTTCCGCACAGCGACCCAATCTCACAGGCAAATCCAACAACGGGCCGCGCGCAGTGAACTCATGGCTGAACAGCAGCGCTTTCCAGCGACTCGATCCGGTAGCCAACGCGGGTCAATTTGGAACGGAAGGCCGCAACGTGAATATCGGACCCGCTTATGCCGACTGGGACTTCGCCGCGCTCAAGAATTTCAGGGTCGCAGAATCAAAGCAGCTGCAATTCCGTGCGGAGCTGTTTGACGTCCTGAACCGTACGAATTTCCGGCTGCCTGACAGCGACATCAGTTCGCCGACCTTCAACCATATCCTTGAGGCTGAGGCTCCGCGGCAGATACAGTTTGCTTTGAAGTTCACGTATTAGCAGATGCAAACGAGTTCTCCGCGCGAAGCGAGTTATTGAAATATGAGTTCAGAATTCTCATCCGATTTTGCGCAACTGGAGGCGACTGGACGACGTCGAGCGACGCCATCTTCCACGAATCTGCCTCTGGTGGATGAGTGTACAGCAAACGAGGAGATTCGCGCATTGTTCGCGCAATACCGCGAGCGCTTTTCCCGAAGCGATCTGCCCGGAATTGTGCTGTGCTTCGCCACGAACCCGGCGCTGCCGAAGAGCATGTTGGGGATCGCTGAGGGACTCTTGTTTTGCGAAAGCCTGCTCGGCCGCCGGCAGAAGGAGATGATTGCCACCTACATCTCGCGACAGAATGCGTGCTCCTACTGCGCCGACAGTCACGGCGCTCTGCTTGAATTACAGGGCGGGTCACGCGAAATGATTTGCGCTCTGCGGGATGATGGTCTCAATGCTCAACTGTTCACGGGGGCGGAGCTGGCTCTGCTGAAGTTCGCTGGAAAGGTAAACGCAAACTCATCCGCCGTCACCCGCGCAGATGTCGAAACAGCGATGCGCGCCGGCTGGACGGAGGCGCAGGTAGCTGAAGCGGTCCACATCGCGGCCCTGTTCGCCGCATTCAACCGCATTGCCAACGGCTTTGGACTTCCTTCCCCGTATCCGGACGGATTGCGAGACCAGCAATGACCGAAGCTTCCAATCCGCGGCGGCCAAAACGCGGCACATGGGAACCACAGCCAGAGACCGTCGCGCTCCTGCGCGTCTCCGGCAACCCTATCAACGGAGTGGGCGAAAGCACACCACGCCGGCCTTCGCCGTTTTTCTGGCACCCGCCGGACCAGCATCCGTGGGGTGACCTGCAACTGCTGGCGCGCAAGAACTCGCGCAGATGTCCCGGATCGACCGAAGCCTTCCAAGGGGCCTACACCTATCCCGAATTGATCCCTGTTGCCGCGACGCGCAATGAATCGTCGCCTCGTGAGCTTGCTGAAGCGGCCAGGAGCTTCGCGCTCTCTCACGAGGCAGACGACGTCGGAATCGCCGTCATGGATCCTCTCTATGTCTTCGAGGGATATTCCATCGCACATCCCTGGGTAATCATCCTGGCATTGGCCCATAACTACGAGCGGCTTCGCGAAGTTCCTTCCGATGAAACCAATGGCATAGGTGTCTGCGATGTAGGCGATCAATACGCCAGAGGCACAAGAGCATCTTATTCGCTCGCCAACTGGATTCGTTCGCAGGGCTACCACGCCGATCCCTACCCCGGCCCGATGGCCAGTTCACTGCTGCTCATTCCGCCGGCAATCGCGGCCGGGCTCGGCGAACTCGGTAAGCACGGATCGCTCATCAGCCCACGCTTCGGTTCCGGCGTCCGACTCGCCGGCGTAACCACGGACATGCCTCTCGTTTCCACTTCGCCGATACGCTTCGGCGCGGATGAGTTTTGCGCAACATGCCAGGTCTGCACTCAAGCGTGCCCACCCGGCGCCATCACGCCGCAGAAGCAGATGGTGCGCGGCGTGGAGAGATGGTATGTGGATTTCGACAAGTGCATCCCCTATTTCGCCGAAGCTGCATCCTGCGGCATCTGCATCGCAGAGTGTCCGTGGACGCGCCCGTCGGCGCGGCCAAAGATGCTCGCTACCATGGCTCGGCGGAGCGGTAAAGAATGAACCCGGCGATGCATCATTCAGACGAAGAAAACTCGATCCGCTATGCGGGATGGGGCGTGCTCGCGGCCGCATTCACCGGCGTGATGGTGAGCTTTGCGCCGATCATTCCTTACACCTTCAGCCTGTTTCTGGATCCTCTGCATGCAGCTTTCGGCTGGAAGCGCGAGGCAATGGACGGAGCGTTTGCGCTGGCGGCCATCACGGTGGCGCTCGTGTCCCCGCTCATCGGAATCCTGCTCGATCGCTTTCCCCCGCGCCGCATCATCGTTCCCGGGATCCTGGCTTTCGCCGTCGCATTGGCCACGCTGAGCCGGCTGACTCCGCATATCGTTCAGTTCTACGCCACATTTTTTGTACTCGGGCTGGTGGCCAATGCCACCGCGCAATTCGCGTACACGCGCACCATCCTCACCTGGTTCACGACGCACAGAGGAATCGCGCTCGCATTGCTGCTCACCGGGAGCGGTATTGGATCCATTCTGATTCCGCCGCTGACGGAATGGATGATCCAGCATCATGGCTGGCGCAGCGGCTTTCTACTCCTGGGAGGCATCGCGATACTCGGCCTTCCTCTTACTGCCTGGCTCGTACGCAATCGCCCGGAGGCTACTATCGTCCGCTCCGAAGACCATGGCGATGCCGGCATGACAGTTTCAGCCGCATTGCGAACGGCGGCATTCTGGATCCTCGCCTTCATCACCATTCTCTCCGCCTTCAGCGAAAACGGACTGGTGACCAATCTCGCTTCCATCCTTACGCAACATGGCGTGCTTGCTGCCACCGCGGCTCTGGCACTATCGGTTCGCGGAGGAGCGGGAATTATCGGCCGGCTGGGCATCGGGTTCGCAATCGATCGAGTTTCGCCGGAACGTATTCAGAGCTTTGTTCTGGCGTTGGCGGCCGCGGGAACGCTCATCCTTGCGTTTGCGGGCGGCGCATGGGCAGCTCTGTTGGGAGCGGCCATCCTTGGCGTCGGTCTGGGCAGCGAAGCCGATGTCGGGCCCTACCTGCTGGCGCGTTATTTCGGTCGCAGGCATTTTTCAGTGCTCTACGGTCTCACCTGGACCGCGTACGCCATCGGCGGCGCCACAGGCCCCCTCTGGATTGGACACCTCTATGATCGTGCCGGCGCTTATCTGCCGCGTTTCATCGTCTATCTCGCGGCAGTAGCATTTGGAGCTGTCATTCTCAGCTTCTTCCTGCAATCCGGGCAGAAGAGCATTACGTCTGAGCGGGAAATGAGCGCAAGCGCTGTCGTACTCCTCGACGATTACCAACCGGAAGCCGACCAGCCTTGAATCGCGGTTTGTAATGCCGAAAGGGTCTCCGGGCGCAGAGGTACGCGGTGCAGGAACTTCTGAAGATGGTCGTAATCTCCGCAAGATACAATGGTTGCTGACAGCGCGGGCCTGTAGCTCAACGGTTAGAGCAGGGGACTCATAATCCCTTGGTTGGGGGTTCAAATCCCTCCGGGCCCACCATATGGGCATGTCTATTCTTCCTTTACCGGCGTCTCAAGGTCGGATCTCGGTTATGGATTCCGTTTTGGCGCCGGTTTGATGCGCGCATGCATCGGCAGCAGCGTCGGCATGGGAAATGCATGCGGATGGAGGAGTAACGGGGCGAAAGACGACTGTCCCGTCGGTTTTGTGTGCGCGCCATACTCGATGCGGATCGAGGGCGGGCAGCAAGTGACCGTTGCGCCAGATACGACTCGGATGGCCTGGCGCAAAGGTCGCGTCATAGCGGTCCCCCATCCATTTCTGATTGCGAATGTAGAGCTTGCCCTGTGAGGCGCTCGGTACCACCGATAGGTCCTCGCCGCCCCAGGTGCGGAGTCCGGCGACATCTGGAAAGACAAGTGTGTCCAGCGCGTCGTATCCCATGATGCGTACAGAGCCGATGGGATGATCCCGCGGAGGGTAAAGCTTCGGATCCACGTTTTCCGGAAGAAGCGGACCCAGATTGGCGTTGATGGCGCGCGCCAGCCACGTGAACCCTTCGCGCGGGTGGCCGCTATGTGCCAATGCCATGCTTACATACCCGAAGATTCGCGGCCACGCCGGCCCGCGCCAGTAGCCGCCCCATTGCGGCGTATCGAAGGCGAGAGTGGGCAGAAGCGCGCCGTCAAATTTCTGCGGATCATTCAGCCGCCGCATCATGGCCGCAATCCGGTTCGGGTCCGTTTCATAGTAGAGAAGGTAATACGCATCGAGGTTTTCACCTCTCGTCCAGAGGTTCCCAGTCTTCTCGTCGAGGTCCCAGTAGCGCTGCGTCTCCGGATCCCAAAGCCTGTTGCGCACGGTCGCGAGAGTGCGCGTGAATTGCCGCTCCCAAGGCGTGGGGTCTTTCATTTGAAGACGCGCCAGCCACGCCATTTCCTGAAGACTCCAGAGATGGAAGACCTGCTCGTTGACGGCTGCAGTGGGATTGCCATGGAGGTCGATGAACGGCGAATCCTTGTCGTCCCAGCCGGTTTCGTAGGTGTGCAGCCATTCAATCAGGCCGTCCTGTTTCGGATCGCGCACGGCAGGCAGTTTTTGCTGGTAATCCAGCAACGACTGCCAGACGGTCCGGGTGCCGGCGGTTCCTCCGGGTCTGGCTTGAAGAAGGCTGGTGTCCCCGGTAAGCCGCACGTACTCTCCGACGAGCGACGCCTGAACCGGTACTCCCTGCGTATTGCGCTCCGGACCCATGGCCGCGAAAGTGTTTTTGCCGGAAGGAAAAATCGTCCATGCGCTCGTTCCGTCTCCTTGTGCATTCACGGAATAGCGAAACCAGTTCAGGATGGCTGCTCGGGCCAACTGCTTCTGGTTGGTTCCGGCCAGGGCAATGGCTTCTGCGATGCCATCGTTGCTCCACATGCCCATGAATACGTTCCAGTCGGCAATCATGATCGGCGTGGCAGGAAGGTAATGCGCCTGGCAGGTAGTATTCAAAACGCCTCTCCAGAACCAGAGCTCGCTGCGGACCAGATCCTGGGGAGTGATGCTTTCCTTTGCTCCGGTAGTGCCGACGGTAAACGCGATGGGCGCGGCAGGAATGACCAGCGGAACGGAAGCCAGATAGTCATTCCAGCGCCGATGGGTTTCGCGGTCGTAGAGGTCCGGCGACGCGCGCAGATCTGAAAGGATAGCGGCGGCTTCGCGTTCAGTGCCACCCACGGCGATCAGCAGATCGGCCTCTTCGCCGGAATGAAGAGTCCAGCGGAACTGCCCCTGCTGCACCAGAGCGCGTGGACGCGAATCGAGGATCGCGCGATAAGGCCACTGCGCAGAGCCGTAGCTGGCCGCGGGCGCGACGTCATCTTGTGTTAGCTGAAATCCATCGGAATGAACTCTGAGCATCACCTGAAGGGATCCACTCGAGCGAAGCACCCGCATGCGAAGTACCGCCGCCGATTCGCCGAAGACAGGATAGACACTAAGCTCGACTTCCGGCCCTTTGTCAAAAGCCGCACGATAAACGGTGCGATCGGCAAAGTAAGTCAGGCTGCGGCGGGCTGCGCTGGAAGCCATGTCATAAATGCCGCCCGAAGCGGAAGTAAATACCGGAGATCCGATCTTCAGCGCCGCAAGCCGATCACTGCCGTTGGTGGGAGCAGCAGGCCCTGCTACGGGGATAATCATCTGTTGCGAGCCGAACCCCTGCTCCTGCAGAGCCAGAAAGCCATTGGATTGGTAGATGAGAGGCTTGGGGGCAGCCGGCGCATCGAAGCGGGTGAAGCTTGCGTAGTCGAAGTGCTGGTTCAGCCAGTAAGGACGCGGAGAAGTAGCGCCGCGGGTTTGAGCTGCTGCCATGCTTTCCAGAAGAAGCCAGCAAAGCGCCAGAGCAGGAATCCGCATATCTCTCCCGGAAGCTCAAGCAGAGTGTTCCGAAAAGTCTCTTTGCAAGCCGGATGATCCCGCCCGCCTGAAGCGGGCGGGATCGCCGGATCAGAACGACAAGGTCATACCCAGTTCGCCTTGCCGCGGCAGAAAGTCATTGTTGATCACACCGAAGTTGCTATCCGATGCATTCGTGTCCGGGGGCTGATAGTTGACGCGGTTGAAAATGTTGAAGAACTGGGCCTGGAATTCCAGTTTCGTGCGCTCGGTAAAGTGGACCGCCTTGGCGAAGGACATGTCGAAGCTCAGGAAGCGCGGCCCGTAGATGCTCCCTTGCGCGACGCCGGCGTTGCCGAAGACGAACCCGCTCGGCGCCGAGAAGCAGCTGGTGTCGAACCACTGAGAAACCTTATGCGGATTGACCGGCGACGCGCAGTTGTAGTTTGCGCGCTGCCCATTGTTGTGGGGCAACAAACCACCGCTACTCGCGCTCATCAGCAGGGGCGCGCCAGAACGGAACCAGGTGACGCCGCTGACCGTCCAGCCGCCGATGACATCGTCCGCGAGAGGCGAGATCGAGCTGGCAAACTGCTTTCCGCGGCCGAACGGCAAGCCGTAGACGTAGGTGACCTGCATCGACTGCGGGAAGTTGTTGCGCTGCCAGCCCACTGTATCCAATTCCTCGCGGGTGGCGTAGGCATCGATCGGGTTATTGATATTGTCCATCATCTTCGACCAGGTATAGGCCGCGGTGAAGGTCAGGTTAGCTCCGGCGCGCCGTTCGAATTCGAACTGGCCGGCGTTGTAGTGCGATTTGCCCCCGCTGTTGCGGAAATCCACCGTACTGATGGACCCATTCATCGCAGGAGTCCAGTTGGGGTTCTGGGGGAACGTGTAGTACGGCAGGCATTGCGGATAGGCCGGCGCCGGTGTGGCCACGTTGAACGACACCGGGTTGCACTGGTTGAGCTGGTAGTCATGGTAGAGATGGTTGCCGACTGTGCCCACATACGCGGCATGGAACGACATCTCGGGGCCGAGTTGCCTTTCGATGCTCACATTCCACATGGTGTCCAGGCTCTGTCGGAAGTTGCTGGCCACACTGTAGACGCCGAATCCCGCCGGCGAAAAGACGAGCGCGCCCGGCTTTGCGTTTGCGGGTTGGAGGATAGGCGAGTAGACCTGGCCGGTCGTGATGCCGGGCAGGCCGTTGGCCAGAATCAACGAGCCGCATTGCGAATAGAGAGCGGCTCCCGCGCCGGTGTAGACTCCGGGCCCCGAGTAAAGGCTGTTGCAGTTGTTCTGGGCCGCAGAGTTGTTTTCCTGCAGCAGTTCCGGATAGTTCCGCTCCAGCGTGCCGCCATTGGCGCCAAAGTTCTCGTTAAAGTAGCTGAGTCCCAAAGCGGCGTGGAATGCCGTCTTGCCGCTGTCGGGCGAGTAGGCAACGCCCAGGCGGGGCGCGACATTGCCATAAAACGTGTTCACATTGGGGCCACGGTTGCTGGAAGAAGCAAGCTGAATCATCCCGCCATTGACGCCCGATTTAATGAAGTTGCTCTGCAGGTTCTTGGTATCCACCGGGTGCGTGTAAATGTCGTAGCGGAGGCCAAGGTTCAAGGTTACCTTCTGGGTCAGACGCAGATTATCCTGCACGAACTCTCCGATGTCGGAGGTACGCGTGTTGGGCTTGTCGAAGAAGTGGTCACGATTGCTGTCGGTGAGGCCGCCTACCAGCCAGTCGGCAAGAGCCGCGCCTTGGGAGCCGGTGCCGGTGTAGTTGCCGCCGGCCTTTAACTGCCCGCGAGGATCGTTCTGTGCGTTGAAGACGCGCGCCTGGATAGGCTCAAACACAAAGCCGAACATCCAGTTGTTGCGGCCCTTTACCCACGAAAACGAATCGTTGAACTGGTAGATATTGGAAAGCCTGCCCAGGGTGTCGGGCACCCAGCCCGGATCTCCAGTGCCCATGAACCCGCCGCTGATGCTGACCGCAGCAACGCCGCTGGTTTCGGCGTAGGTGCCGATGTTGCCGTTGGGAACGCCCAGAGTATTGTTTTCCGATATCCCGTAAGCGGTGGTGAACATGCTGGTAGCAAAGCGGCTGAAACCAAGGCGCAACTGGTTGATCATGGTGCCGGTGGCGCCGAAGGTGTGGTCCCATCCAACCACGTCATTGGTGGATTGGTTGGTTCCGTTGGCGTTTCCGTTATTCATGAACTTGGCCGGAGTCGCGCTGGTCCCTACCATCAACGGCTGGGTGACCGTCCGGTTGCTGTACCCAAAGCGGGCAAAGAAGCGGTCGTTTTGCGAGATCGCCCAGTCGACACGGACATCTTCCTGAGGCATGGAAGCGTCGTTCAATTGCACGTAGGAGGCGTTGTTGACCGCCCCGGAACCGTCGGGCAAGGGCCACACCGAAGGGCTCCAGAAGGCCGCGGCAATGGGCGAAATGTCCGCAGCGGGAACGGTATCGGCGGTTCCCGCAACTGTGACTGCCGAACTGGCCGTGCAGTCGGCTGGAGCCGTAGCACCGTTGGCCGCGGCGATCAGGTAACAGGCGTGGGGATTGGTAATCGGACCCGCCCCGTTCTTGACGAACGCGGACAAGTTGCCGCTACGCGCTGCCGCCGTAGGCAGGCTGGTGATGCCGGACGATCCCGTGGCCCGCTTGAGCCACTGCACATCGCCGGCGAAGAAAAGCTTGTTCTTGATGATCGGGCCGTCCACTTCGCCGCCGAACTGGTTTTGGTGGAATGGCGGATTCTTTTTGCTGAAGTAGTCGGGGGAATTGAAGTCCGTGTTCATGTCGAATTCAAACAGTTGGCCGTGAAACCGGTTGGTTCCGCTCTTGGTGGTGAGGTTGGAAACTTGACCGCCGAAGGTGCCGTATTCCGCGGAGGGATTGCCGGTTTCCAGCTTCATTTCGCTGATGAAGTCGAAGGGAATCTGCAGCCCCTGATATCCGTTTTCCAATTCCACGTCGCTTACGCCATCCACCAGGTAAAGATTCGACTGGAAAGGAAAACCGTTGGTGGAAGTGTAGGCGCCACCGCCGCCGCCGCCCGGCGCCGTCGTCGCTGCCGTGGACGAATCTTCGGGATTGCCCGCGCCCCATGCCGCCGGCGTAGATCCGGGAGCAAGCTGCATCAACATCTGCGGGCTTCTCCCGTTGATGGGCAGATTGTTGATCTGCACCCGGCTGATCGAGGTGCCCAGGTCCGAGGTTGTGGTCTCGACCAGGGGAGTTTGGCCGGTTACGGTGACTTCAGTGCTTACCGCGCCCGGCTGCAGCGTCAGGTTGACACTCGTGGTCTTCTCCACCTGCACCACATTGTGTTGCGAGATCACCTTCTTGAATCCCGACGCGGACACGGTGACGGTGTACTCGCCGGGATTGAGGTTGGGAAAGGTGAAGAACCCCTGCGGTCCGGTCACGGTGGTGTTGATGACGTTGGTTCCTTCGTTCGTAAGAGTCACGGCGGCGTTGGGAACTACGGCGCCGCTCGAATCCTGAACGGTTCCGAGCAGGGCGCCCGTCACTGCCTGGGCAAGCGTCATTTTCGCGGAGAGCGAAAGCAGTAGGGCCAACCCAATGACTGCCGATATAGCTGTCAATCGTTTTTGCATGTGTCCTCCCAAATCTTGAGCACGGGTGCGGTTTTTGGTGGCTTCAGGTTTTCATTCCAGTGGGAAGGCCGGGATTCAGCCCTCTCAGCAATGGACGACACCCAGGGAAAGAGCCCTTAGTGCAATGCCGGTAATAGTGGAGGGGCGATATCGAGACTGGCTAGTTACCAGGGGTTACTCGATCTTGAAACATCGGCACGCCCCCGGGAGGGTGCATCGGTTCTTGGCTCTCTGGTCCGCCGAAAATCGCGCGTTTCACCGACGTTAACTGGTGTGTTACATGGTTCCTCGTCTTCCAGACGCGGGGAAAAGGCGATTTTGATCGAGCTTTCTTACCCATTAAGGACCTCTGTCGCGGAGCGTGTTACCGGCGTAGAATCATTACGACCTGACCGGGGACTTCGCGGCGGAGGAAGAAAATGGCGGGCAAGCTGGGTATTCCGTCCCGTGGGTTGGGATCGCATGTGAACCTGCCGGACGAGGGAGGAGCAGCGGTGGCGTACCCGTCCCAGGAGGAAAGCCAGCGCCAGATGCAGCGGATCCTGCATTCCGCCGCATTCCGCAACTCTCACATGCTGCAGCAACTGCTTCAGTTCCTCGTCGCCCAGGCGTACGGGCCGGAAGCGGAGACCCTGAAGGAATACACCATTGGGGTTGGCGCGCTCAGCCGGCCGCAGGACTTCGATCCCAAGACCGACCCGATCGTGCGTGTGCAGACGCTTCGCTTGCGCCAAAAGCTGAAGGAGTACTACGACTCCGAAGGCAGGCACGATCCGATCACGATCGAGATTCCCAAAGGCCATTACCTGCCGACCTTCGAAATGGCCAACGGCAATTACGGCATCGCGCAAGGCGCGTCCGAGCAGAGAAATGCGCTTGCGTCGAGTGGCGCTCCTGGCGTGGTGCAAGAAAAGGCCGCCCCAGCGCCACCGAAGGTGGAGGATCAGAATCGCAAGGGATTGCTGCGGCAGCGCGCGGTCATCGCAGCAGCAGGAGTGGTGGTTTTTGTGGCGGGACTCTTGCTGGGAAGCAGAATTCACCCCTTCACAGCAGGTGCTGTGACCGGATCGGCGGCTTCGGAATCCAGCTTCAATTCGCCTGCTGATCCGGTGAAGGCATTTTGGGGAAGCCTGCTGGGCAACGACACGTCGCCGATTATCGCTCATGCCGACGCGGTTTTTCTGCTCGATCGCCACAACGACCTGTTCTGGTTTCCGCATGGCGCGAGCGATTATCGCGGCGCACCGGTGGACCCGCACCTGGCGCAGCAGTTCGCCGCCGACCCCGCGCTGGTGGCCAAAGCCGGCAAACTCAACTATGAGGATGTCTATTTAGGTTCTGGCGACCTGGATGCGGTGGCGACGATGGCCAATCTGTTTGGGCAGATGGGAATCAAGCCAGTCATCGAACCGGGCAAAGACCTGACCCCCGATGACCTGAAGCAGCACAATGTGATTCTGGTTGGCTCATCCTTTCAGAGTTACGCCGTCTCGCAATTTAATTCCGTGGGCGACTTCACCTTTGTCAATCCGGACTCCCGGCTGGGCGGATGGCTGGGGACCATTGTGAATTCCAATCCCCGGCCGGGCGAGCAGTCGGTGTATCGCACAGATCGCGATCCGGAGACCGGGGTTTTGAAAACGGACCACGCCCTGATTACGATTCAGCCGGGAGTGGTTCCCGGCAGGTATATCGTGGACCTGGGCGGATTGGACACCACGGGATGCGCGGGCGCAGCTATGTTCGCGACTTCCGTTACCGGCGTGCAGGAATTGAAAAGAATGATCGCCGCGGAGGGAATCCATGGCACCAATAACGGCCCGCCGATGTTTCAGGCACTGCTGAGTGTTCGGCTGGAAAAAGGGGATGAGGTGCTCGGAGCTTCCCTGGTCACGGTTCACCCCCTGTACCCGGCGCAGAAATCACCCGGCTCTCCGCGAGACCAGAAAACGGTTGCGCCTTCCCGGTAATTTCGCCGATTCACGTGCCTGCTGCCACATCCGTCGGGGCGCTCCCGGAAGAATATGATTAGCTGATTCCTCTGGGAGGCAGCAAATGATCTGTTTGCCAAGTGTGCGGCGTGGCGCAAAAACTCTCTCGCTAAATGGAGACTCCGCCAGACTGGGTCGGTATAGCAGCGCAATCAGGGTTCGAAGTATCCTCCTCCTCTTACTGGCCGCGATTTCTGTTCCGGCCCTGCTCAGCGAGACGGCTGCTGCAAGGCCGCAATTGCAGTTCTCCTCTTCTGACCAGCAGCTTGTGCAAGCTTTCGATTGGGCCAGCAAGCAGGCACTGGGTTACGCCTTCACTGGCGACCCGGTGGGATTGTGGTACGAGGCAGCATTGCCCGGCCGCGAGGCGTTCTGCATGCGCGATGTCTCTCACCAGAGCATGGGCGCCCAGGCGCTCGGACTGGCGGACCATACCTTTAATATGCTTCATCACTTCGCCGCCGGCATCTCCCCGTCCAGGGACTGGTGCAGTTATTGGGAAATCGACAGAGAGAATCGGCCCGCTCCAGTCGACTACGTGAGTGATGCCGAGTTTTGGTATAACCTGCCGGCTAACTTTGATGTGCTCGACGCGAGTTACCGTATGTATCTCTGGACCGGCGATCTGCGCTACATCGACGATCCTGTCTTCGATAACTTCTACGATCGAACCATGAATAACTATGTGAAGCGATGGGCGCTGGGGCCCGGTAGCATCATGGACCGGCAGCGCTGGCCGCTGACTTTGCCAGGGGAAGCGATCCGCGATCATAACGAGGATTCTCACTACCGGCGCGGCATACCCGGCTATAACGAAAGTGAACACGGGTACCTCGCCGGCATCGACCTTCTTGCCGTGGAGTATGCAGCCTGGCGCGATTACGCCGCAATCGAGCGCCTGCGCGGAGATGATGCTGCTTCAAAAGCCGCTGCCGACGAAGCAGCCGCCATCAAGACGCTGGTGAACACAAGATGGTGGAACGCAAGCGCCAACAGCTTCTATTCAACGCTCGATGCCCGGCATCAGCTAAAGGGCCAGGACGCGGCGGATGTGCTGTATTGGGGCGTGGCAGAAGAAGGCCCGAAAACTGAAGCTGCTGTCCAGGAGCTGCTCACCGAAGCCCAGCATCACTCCCCGTGTTCCGTGGAGGGCGAGAGCCATTATGCCGAGATCCTCTACCGCTACGGAGAGCCGAAGGAGGGCTATGCAATTCTTCTCGATCTTGCCCGTCCAGGTCATTGCCGCCAGGAGTATCCCGAGGTGCCTTACTCGGAAATCGGAGCGATCACCACGGGGGTGATGGGAATCAGCATCGTGCCCGGGCTGGAGAGGGTGGTCGAAACGCTGCCGGGACTCACTCCAAAAACTGCATGGGCGGACTTGAAAGATCTCCCGATCGGGCGAAGTCTCGTCGAGATGCGGCATGATGGAATCAGCAAATCGCAATTCACCGTGCTCAGCGGACCGGCCGTGATTTGGCGCGCGGCATTTCCCGGCGTCCACCGCGAACTGCTCGTGGACGGCAGGCAAATGGATGCGCACGTTGAAAAACGTTCGCGTAAAGATGTCTCATGGGTTCAGGTTCCGGTGGGAGCCGGGGACACCGTGCGAGTGAGCGTGCCGTGAACCGGCATTGGATCGAAGAGTTCTGGATATTCAAATGCGACTCTGGCGGCCATTGAGACGCATGCGGCCACGGTCGAGCTCAGCGAGCGCTCCGCTTATCGAGTTCCAGATACTCAATCGGCCCCATCTCATTCTGCGTGATTGACGCCTTCATCGCTCCTGCCACAATCTCCTGTGCAAGCAGCCCGTCACGATGCGTAATCGGAAACGCTTCTCCATTTCGGCAGCACATCAGGAACGTCCTCAGCTCCTCCTTGTATGCCGCTCCGTAACGGTCGATGAACTCCGGAAGCGGCTGGTCATAGCGCCGCATCACAAAGTTCTTTAATGCGATCGGCTCTTTTTCCGCGCGAGCGCCGTAAGCCTCAACCGTCACTTCGAGCAATTTCTGCCGGAAGCATCCTATGCGAATGAGCCCCTTCTCTCCGTAGATCACCGTCTCGCCCCGATAGCCGGATACATGATTGCGGCTCACCTGAATCTGGCTGATCAGCTCATCGCCAAAATCCAGCAACATTAACCCGTCATCGAAATCCTCATCGCACGTTGTCAGCCGATGGCTGAAGATTCTCGAGCCGACGGCGAGCGCCCGCTGCGGTTTGCGTCCAGTGAACCACACCACTTCATCGACATTGTGAACCGCCATGTCGGCCAGTATCCCGGGGCTGGCAAAGCCATTCGGCGCCGGGCCTGAATCCTCGAGGGCCGAGTAAATCTTGAAGATTCGGCCGATTGTCCCCCGATCGATGAGATTTTTTGCATAGATTGTCGGCTCGTCAAAGCGCCGCTGAAAGCCCAGCATCAGCGCCTCCGGATGCTCGCGTTCCAGCAACTCCGCAAACTCGCTGTCCCCTTCCAGCGTTCCGGTGAGCGGCTTTTCCAGAAACACCCGATGACCCGCGCTGATCAGCTTCAACGCATGCTCGCGATGCAGCGGCGTGTTGGTGGCGATCACGGCCACATCGCACAGATCCGATTTCACCAGCCCATCAATATCGTCAAAGACAGGCATCGCCGCATGGCTCAGGGAGAGGAAAGCATCTGCCGCCTCCCTGTCCCTGGTCGATACGCAGGTCAACTGGCACAGATCGCCTTCCTCCTCCAATTCGTGCAGGTGCAAGGCATGAATCATTCCCATGCGACCCAGGCCGACCATGCCAACGCGAATGGTTTTCGTCAACGGGGGAAGGGAAGAAGTCGCCAGGCTCGCATCCTCGTCTGAGGCCGACACTCGGTTCGTCATCAAAGAAATTCCTCTTTAGCCACCTTACATTGTTAAGGCGCACCGATCTTCCGGTGCGCCTTCGGCTGTTGACCTGATTCCGGGCCGGCCCTTCTATTGCTCGTGATTCGGCGTCCAGCGGATGCCGAAAGAGTAGGTGGGCTGGTAGAACTCGCGCTGGACCGGATATTGCCTGCTGCCGTTGTAGAAGCCGAATTCTTCGTTGTTGAGGTTCAGGCCGGTGACGATCAGCTTGAGCCCGCGGCGGAGCGCATACCCGCCCTGCGCGTCGACCTGGGTGTGGTTATAGAAGTAAATGTCGCCGAGAGGGCCGGATATTCCGCCCGGCGTCCCGTCCGAGTACTGGTAAACAAAGATGCTGGCCTGGTTGTAGTTGACGGTCATGTCCATGGACACAGGCCCCTTGTTGTAGGTGGGGCCGATGTTGAAGATGTTAGGTGCGTTGTCAAGCAGCCGCGGACGATCGCTGCGCCCCTCGATGCCGCTGGTCCGGGAACCAATATAGCTGTAGTTGGCGTTCATGCCCAGGCCGCCAAGAAAGCCGGGCAGGCTGGTCCAGTGCTGTAAGTACTGCAATTCGATTCCGCTGATCCATCCGCTCCCGGCGTTGATGGGCTGCTGGACAAGGTAAGTGCCAAGCGGGCCACCCGGTGGCTGGAAGTTGGGAACCGGGTGCTGAGTGGTGACGATCGGAAGTCCGAGATGCTTATAGAAGTACCCGGCGGACAACACTCCGAAGGTCTTGAAGTAGTGATCGTAGAGAACGTCGAAGTCGTCGCCCGTCTCCGCCTTGAGGCTCGGATTGCCGAAGTTAGCCGTGTCTTTGTAGGCGCCGTTCCCGTTGGTGCTCCAGCTCAGCGACTGCGCCATATCCGTCTCTTCGGGGCGGGAGACGCCCCGCGCATAGATCATGCGGAGGTAGCTGTTGGGGCCCGCAGGCACGCGCAAAGATACGCTGGGCAGAAGATCGTAGTAGGTGGAAGTGAAGTGGCCCGGCAAAATGACGCCGGTGTCGGCATTTTGTGTGAGGTTGTGGATGTTGTCGGAGGTGATTTCGGCGCGCAAACCAAGCACCAGGCGGATGCCGCGCGAGAAGTCGGTGGTGTTCATCACGTAAAACGCGGGAATATGCTCCACGATGCCGAAGTCCGATGTATCCAGCCACTGGTCGTTGTAAGCGACCGGGAACTGTGACGAATTCTGATTAATGTAGCTTGCGATTGGATCATAGAACGCGTTGTACCCGTCTTTGTACGAGCCGTTGTAGTAGTTCGGTTGTTTGAGCCCGTTGGGGAAAGTCGACATCGGGACGTTGCCGGTGGGCGAGAGGATGAGCGTGTAAGTATTGGCGTACTCGTGCATGCTGCGGAACTTGGCGCCGTACTCAAACGTGGAGAGATGTCCGCGCAGGCGCCAACGGAATGCGCCCGAACCCTGGATTCCGATGTTGATCTGCTCGTTATGGCCCGGCTCACGCTGGATGCCTCCATGACCCGACGAGGGGTCATACGGCGTGATGGTGTAGTTCTGCGGGCTGTTGATCTCGTCAAAGCATCCCTGGGTCCATTGGGGCAGGTGGTAGTTCGTGGTTGCGGATTGGTTGAACTGGCACGTGCTAGTGGGGGCGTTGTCAGTGAAGTGGGTCGTGTCGAAAGGATCGCCGCCAAAATAGGCGTTTCCGATGGCGGCGCTCCAAGAGTACCAAGTCTTGCTCAACACGTGCGTGCCGCTCAGTTCGATGCTGTCCGCATAGATCTTGGCGTTTTCACGCTGGTTGTAGAAGCTTGGTGGGGTGTTGCAGGGTCCGGTGGTTGTGCCGTTGTCCGTAGGTGTGCCGCTGCATCCGGTGTTTTGCGGAAACAGCAATTGGACGCCGGGCGTGTTGTCGTTCAGGGAGTAAACAGTCTTGTCCCCGCTGTCGCGGTAATAGGAGTAGAGGTAACGCAGAAAGATCGTGGAGCCGGGCTTGATGCGGTAATCGAGGCTGCCGGCCAATCCCCAGCGTGGGCGGTGGAACATGTACGTGCGCAGGTCCTGCGCATCGAACCAACCTACGTTTTTGCCGCTGGCCAGGGTGGCGAGGTCAGGAGTGGGCTCCATATCGTTGATGCCGGTGCCCTCCCAGGTATATTCGCCGCCGATGATCAAGCCGAGTTTCTTGCTGGCTCCGAAGCGCCTGCCCCAAGTGCCGTAATTATCCGTGTTGGGACGGCCATTTTCGATGGGTGTGTAGCCGCCCAGGGCGCTGATTTCGTATGTGGGCGTATCGCTGGCCGTCTTGGTGACGAGATTCACCGAGCCGCCGATGCCGTCGCCGTCCATGTTGGCCTGGAGAGTCTTGCTGATCTGGATCGAATCGACGATGCCGGCGGGCATTGCGGAGAAATCGAATTCGCGGAGTCCGGGGTCTTCGGAGGGCATGTTGAAGCCGTCGACGGTGGTGTTGTTCAGGCGCGGCTCGGTTCCACGCACCTGCACGTACTGATCCTCGCCCTCGTTCCGCGTGAGGCTTACGCTGGGCAGCCGTCCGATCGCGTTCCCCAGGTTGGAACTGGGCAGGCTGGTGATGGTCTGCACCGGCATCACCTGAATGATGTTGTCTGCCGCGCGCTCCTCATTCACGGCCTCCACCTGCGCCGAAGCGGTTGCGGCCGTCACCAGCACGGTCTGGTTTTTGGAGGCGACCTGGAGCCGCAGGTCCACTGAAGTCGCCGTCCCCGGATTCACGGTTACAGATTTGGTCAGCTTCTCGAAGCCGATGTAGCTGACGGAAATGGTGTAGTTCCCGGGCTGCAGGCCGCTGAAGAAGAAGCGGCCCTGCTGGTCCGTCGAGACGATCAGGCCTTTATCGGGGATGGATACCTGGGCGCCTCTCAGCACGGCGCCGGCGGGATCCATCAATGTGCCGGAAATGGATCCGGATTGATTCTGGGCGCGAGCTGGACCGGCGAGCCCGCAGAGAATTGCAGACAGGGAAAGCAGATACAGAAAAAGGGTACAACTGACACTTGAGCGCTTCATGGCCTCTCCTTCTCAGGAATACAAGTTTCGAGCCGATTACACCAAAGGAAAGTTACTAGCCGGTTAAACCGGCCCTGCGGGGAAGATGGCGGATGAACCTAGTCGACCCTTAAAGCGCCTTAGTAAAATGCAGGCCGAAGCGTAGCACACGTGTAAATTCCGCGGCAAGCACTTTTTTTTCTGAAATCCGCACCACGTTGAAAATGCTTGCGGCTGCCTTTCCGGGAAATGGATCGCAACCACATCTGGTGACCGCGCGAAACTCCCCCCATCCTCATTCGAGTGGAGTCCTGACGTTCGCATCACCCCAAAGTGAGTGCCACCACGCCCAGCGCGATCAAGGCCGCTGCGATGGTGCGCCGGAGGGCGTGGCCCTCGCGCAAAAGCATGGTGCCCAGAAACGCGCCCATGATCACCGACATTTCCCGCACCGGCGCCACCCGGCTGACGGGAGCGAGCTTCATGGCAAAGAGCACGAAGAGATAAGCCATTGGTGTGAGGAGGGAGACTCCAAGCGATTCGCGCCAGTACTGGCGGAGTTCGCCCATAACTCCGCGCTGCATGCATGTTCCCGGCAGGAGCGCGAGGGCACGAAACAGGTTGCTGGCGCAATCCACGAGAATCGGCGAGAGCAGCAGCACCTTTACGGAATAGGCGTCGGTGAGCGTGTAACTGGCGATGGTCAGGCCGGTGAGCAGTCCCCACATCAGCCCGGCACGGGCATTATGGCGCGTCAGCGAATGAGCTCTGGAGAGAACGAAAATACCGCAGGAAACAAGCAGCGCGCCGAGAGTCGCGATCCTGGACGGCCGTTCGCCAAGAGCGAGCATTGCGCCCACGAACGTGAGCAGCGGTCCGGTGCCTCGCGCCAGGGGGTATACGAGGGATAGATCGCCAACGCGATATCCGTGCAGAAGCGACTCGGTGTAGAGCAGGTGCAGAATTCCCGTTGCGATCAGGCATGCTATGCCTTGCCTGCTGAGTGCCCAGTGAGATTGGTCAAGGATCCAGATGGCGACCGGCAGAAGCAAAACACTGGCGCCCAGAGATGAAAACCACGGAAGATGCCTGCAGTGCGCCGCCCGCTTGGCGAGCAAATTCCAGGTGGAATGGGCAATGGCGGCAATGAGAACCAGGAAGAATGCTGTGGGCGGCAAGATCGCTCCGTGCAAATCTATTTCTAGAAATCCTATTTATACAGGGCTACACTAAGTTGATCCGGGCTATGAAAGCCGCTGTTACAGCTTCCCCATCAGGATAAGGTCCATGTCCCGCGCAGACGGCAAAGATCATGCACAGGCGGCCCAGGCGCCGTTTCGGCGGCCATCTATCAAGGACATTGCCCGGATGGCGCATGTGTCGCACCCCACTGTCTCGCGCGCACTGCGCAACAGTCCTCTCGTCAATGCGCGCACTGCGGAGAAAATTCGCAGGATCGCCAGCCAGGCCGGGTATCAGGCCAGCGCCGTGGCCCGCGGACTGGTCATGCGCCGAACGCGCACCATCGGCCTGGTGGTAACTACCATTGCCGATCCGTTCATTAGCGGCGTGGTTCGCGGCGTCGAGCAAACCGCGCGCGACCTCGGTTATAACATCATGCTCGCCGACTCCAACGCCGATCCGGTGCGCGAACAGAAAATTGTGCAGTCGTTCGCAGAGCAACGGCTCGACGGCATTATTGTTACTTCGTCTCGTGTCGGCGCACTGTATCTCCCCATGCTGGAAGCACTGCGGGTTCCCATCATGCTGGTGAATAACCAATACCCGGGTGCTTTCGTCCACGCGGTGATGATAAAGAACGTCGAGGGCGCCCGTGCGGCGGTAGACCATCTTATCGAGTTGAAGCACCGGCGCATCGCTTACCTGGGCGACCAATTCGGTTATCAATCAGACGCGGAACGCATGAGCGGCTACCGCGAGGCGCTGGCCACGGCGCGGATCCCTTTGCAATCCGAACTCGTAGTGCACGGAGATAGCAGGACTGAGGCCGCGGTTGGAGCCATGAATCGGCTGCTCGATCTCGACCAGCCGCCAACTGCGGTCTGTTGCTACAACGACATGACGGCGCTGGGCGCGATGCATGCAATCCACGCGCGCGGGCTTCGCGTGTCTGAGGATATTTCCCTCACCGGCTTCGACGATCTCTTCTTCGCGCCTTACACGCAGCCGCCGCTCACCACCGTGCGGCAACCGATCCACCGCATGGGGCAAGTGGCGATGGAGAACCTGGTGAAGCTGATTTCTGGAGAAGAGTCGGTCGCGCATATCATGGTCGATCCCGAACTGGTGGTACGGCAATCGACTGCGCTCGCGTCAGCGGGAATCCGGGAGAATCGCCTTGTGACAAGCCGCTAGTGCCGAACTGATTTTTCGTGCTGGTCCCGGCATTCCTGAGGCCGGGATTGGGTGCAATTTAGGTTTGACATCTTCTCTGGAATGGGCGATGATCCGTGTGGTCCGTGCACACGTGTGCAGCACGCTTGCAGTGCTCTGTGCCTCCCCAATGGAGTATCTGAATGAGCCGCCTTCTTCTTCCTCGCGAGACTTTCGAAAACCGTCGCGCCCATTTCGATTTCGAATTCCTCTCTTTTGAAAACCGCCGCCTTCGTGCCGGAGAGAGATATGAGGACAGGACAGAAAACAACGAGCTGGCCATCGTCATGCTCGGCGGCGTCTGCTCGGTGGAAAGCACACGGGGCAGGTGGAGTTCACTTGGCGGCAGGAGGACGGTCTTCGATGGAATGCCGTTCACTCTCTACTTACCCGTGCGCACAGAATTCACCGTGACTTCGGAGTCTGGATGTGACATGGCCTTCTGCTTCAGCCGCGCGGAAGAGGAGCATCGGCCGCAACTGGTCACGCCGGACCAGGTCGGAATTGAAATACGCGGGGGCGGAAACGCGACGCGCCAGATCAACAGCATGATTCCGCCCGGATTTCCGGCCCACCGGCTGATCGTGGTTGAGGTCTATACTCCGGCTGGTAACTGGTCGAGCTTTCCGCCGCACAAGCACGACGTACATTCACCCCCAGGCGAGGTCGACCTCGAAGAGATCTATTACTATCGCATTCAGCGCCCCGAAGGCTTCGCACTGCAAAAGGTATACACGCGTGACCGCTCTATCGACGAGACATTGACAGTTCGCGACGGCGAGATGGTATTGGTGCCGGAGGGTTATCATCCAGTGGCGGCCGCACATGGATACAACGTCTACTACCTGAACGCGCTGGCCGGATCCGCGCGCTCGCTGGCCGCCTCCGATGATCCCGACCTGAAATGGGTGCGCGACACTTGGACGGACAAAGACCCACGCGTACCCCTGGTCAGGTGATACGAGCTAAGGATGGTGCCATGATGGATGCAGTTATTCTTGGCCGCATTGGCTACGACCTCTACTCCGAGGAACCGAATGTCCCGCTGCCGCAGGTGCGGCGCTTTTCCCGCTATCTCGGCGGCAGCAGCGCGAACATGGCCGTGGGACTTGCGCGGCTTGGCGCGCGCGTGGGCATTGTGAGTTGCCTCGGCAACGACAGCCTCAGCGATTTTCTTCGCGCATTCCTGGCGGAGGAGAAGGTAGACACCAGCCATATTCAAACAGCGCCTGGATTCCTTCCTTCACTCGCCCTGACCGAAGTGACCCCGCCCGATCGTTTTCCGCAAGTGTTCTACCGGCACGACGCAGTCGACACGCGCCTCGACGCCACCGAGGAGGATCTCGCGTATGTCGCGTCGAGCCGAATGTTGATCACGAATGGCACTGCGTTGTGCGCGTCTCCTTCACGAGAATCCACCTACAGAGCGATGGAAAGCGCACGCGCCGCAGGAGCGCAGGTGGTTCTCGACATCGATTTTCGTGCCATGTCCTGGCGCAGCCCGGCGGATGCAGGCCTGGCGGCGCGACTGGCGCTGCCGTTGGTCGATGTGCTGATTGGAAACCCGCAGGAGTTCAAACTGGTTGCCGGTGTGGACAATCTGAATGCGGCAACAGAGAAACTCATGAAATCCGGCGTTCCGCTGCTGGTCTCCAAGCTGGGCGACGAGGGCACCCGCGCGCTGACTGCGAACGAACAGGTTTATCTGCCTCCCTATAAGGTTGAGGTCTGCACCACGATCGGCGCCGGCGACGGATTTGCCGCAGGCTTTCTGCGCGCGCGATTGGAGGGGCTGCCGCTCGTCGAGTGTCTGCACTGGGGCAATGCTGCGGCGGCCATCGTGGTAAGCCGGTTAAATTGCTCGGAAGCAATGCCGAGACGCGACGAAGTGGAAGCACTGCTGCGAGAACAGCGCAAAGCGCAGGTGACGGCATGAACGCGTTCTCGAGCTGCAAGTTCTTTCCCGACCGCCTGCTGGCGCGGATCACGGATCTTCGTGTTGCCGATCCGGAGTTTGCCTGGCGCGCAGCGCAGGCGCGTCAATTGCGGCCGTCGATTGCACCGAAAGGGAAGTTGAATCTTCTGGCCGCCGATCATCCGGCGCGCAATATCACGCGCGTGGGCGATGACGCTCTGGCCATGGCTGACCGCCGGGACTACCTGGCGCGCATTGTGCGCGTGCTGCAATCGCCGCAAGTAGACGGCGTGATGGCCACCATGGATGTTCTGGAAGATTTGCTGGCCATCGACGGAATGCTGCGTGAGGCGGGAGCGGCGCCCCTGCTCGATCAGCGGGTTCTGATTGCGAGTCTCAATCGCGGCGGTCTCGCGGGAAGCGCGTGGGAAATGGACGATCCCATGACCGCGGCCACTCCGGCGGTCTGCCGCGCCTGGCGGCTGGACGGGGCAAAGACTCTGCTGCGAGTCGATGAGACGGACCCAGGCTCCCTGAAGACGATCCTGGCCTGCGCGCAGGCGATCAACGAGACCAATGCGCTTCATCTGCCCATGTTTCTGGAGCCGTTGCCGGTGCGCAAGACCGAAAAAGGCTACGAGGTTGTAAAGACCGCGGTAGTGCTGGCGCGGCTGGCCGGGGTGGCTTCGGCCCTGGGCGATTCAAGCCGGCTGCTTTGGTTGAAGCTGCCCTATTGCGAGGACTACGCCACAGTGGCGCGCGCAACAACGCTGCCCATCCTGTTGCTTGGCGGCGAATCGGCGGGCGACCCCTCGCCCTTTTTGCGCCAGTTGGATTCGGCAATGAAGGCCGGCTCCAACGTACGCGGCGCGCTGGTCGGCCGCAACGTGCTTTATCCCGGCAATGAAGATCCTCGAGCGATGGCCGAAGCCGCCGGTGGCGTGGTGCATGCGGGCTGGTCGGCAGACGAGGCCCTGGCGGCAATGGCAACCACTCGAGGCACTGACATGGAATTGCTTCAAACTCTCGGTGGAGGAAAAGCATGAAAGCCGTACGGAAGACCATGGCGCAGGCCCTGGTTGAGTTTCTTCGCCAGCAGCATGTGGAGCGCGATGGTGAACGGCACGCGTTCTTCGGGGGCATGCTCGGTATCTTTGGCCACGGCAATGTTGCGGGCGTGGGCCAGGCACTGATGCAGACACCCCAATTCCGATACACGCTGGTGCGCAACGAGCAGGCAGCCGTGCACATGGCCACCGCCTATGCCAAAGCCAGCAATCGCATGAAGGCGCTGGCGTGTACTTCTTCGATCGGGCCGGGCGCGACCAACATGATAACCGGCGCGGCGCTGGCAACAATCAACCGCTTACCGGTGCTGCTATTGCCCGGCGACATCTTTGCCAGCCGGAAAGTTGGGCCTGTATTGCAGCAACTGGAATCGCCGTGGTCGCAGGACATCAGCGTGAACGACTGCTTCAAGCCGGTCTCGCGCTATTGGGACCGCATTAACCGCCCCGAGCAGTTGATCGCGGCGCTGATTGAAACCATGCGCGTGCTCACCTCGCCTTCCGATTGTGGAACGGTGACGCTGGCTTTGCCGCAAGATGTTCAGGCCGAGGCTTACGACTATCCGGCGGAACTCTTCGAGCCGCGTACCTGGCTCATTCGCCGCCCGCACCCGGACCGGGAATCGCTGGAACGTGCCGTAGCAGCCATTCGCGCCAGCCGCAGGCCGCTGATCATAGCCGGCGGTGGCGTTCTGATGAGCGAGGCCAGCACGGCGCTGAGTGAGTTTGCATCGCGGACAGGGATTCCCGTTTCAGAAACGCAGGCCGGCAAGGGGTCGCTAGCCTGGGATCATCCGGGAGAGATGGGCGCCGTGGGCGCAACCGGTACGCTGGCGACAAATAGATTGGCACGGGAAGCCGATCTCATTCTCGGTATCGGCACGCGCTATTCCGACTTTACAACCGCATCCATGACCGCTTTCCAGAATCCGGATGTACGCTTCATCAACCTCAACACGGCTGAGTTTGACACGCACAAAGTGGGTGCCATTCCCCTTGTTGCCGATGCTCGCGAGGGGCTTGAGCAGTTAAGTGGGGCTCTTGCGGGTTATCACGTCGATAAGAAGTACGCAGTCGAATGCGCCGAACTGAAAGCGATCTGGGAAGAAGAAACGGATCGCCAACTGCATCTCGGCCATCCCGGCAAACCGGCGCAGAGCGAGGTTATTGGCGCGCTGTGGGAGGCCAAGGGCCCGCGCGATATGCTGGTCTCCGCCGCCGGCAGTCACCCTGGTGACCTGCACAAGCTATGGCGCACGCATGCGCCAAATGGCTATCACATGGAATACGGCTACTCCTGCATGGGTTACGAGATTGCGGGCGCCATTGGCGCCAAGATGGCCGATCCCAGCCGCGAGGTCTATGCCTTCGTGGGCGACGGCACCTATCTGTTGATGCCCAGCGAGATCGTGACCGCGGTGCAGGAAGGCATCAAGATCGTCATTGTGCTGGTCGATAACGGAGGCTTCGCCTCCATCGGCAGCCTGAGCCGCTCGCTGGGCACTCAGGGCTTCGGTACTCGCTATCGCCGGCGTGGCGCTGATGGGCAACTCGATGGCGAGCCCCTGCGCGTCGATTTTGCTGCCAATGCACGCAGCCTGGGCGCGCATGCCATCGCGACCACTACGCTGGAAGGCTTCTCCAAAGCGCTGCACGAGGCCAGGGCTACAGATCGCGTCACAGTTGTTGTGGTGGAAACAGATCCCTCGGTGAGTGTTCCCGGCTATGAATCCTGGTGGAATGTTCCGGTGGCCGAGGTCTCTGAGGTGGCGGGCGTGAAAGAAGCACGGGCACTGTATGAAAAAGCCCGGGAACAAACACGCTGCCATCTTGGTGCCGACGGACAGGAACGGGGTGAGCGTTCTACAGACACACCCGGAACTTTGGTGAAGCAGGCACAGTGACTGGAGCCGGAAATTCAGAGAGTGCTGCAATGGGAAAGCTGCTGGTAGGCAATGCGCCCTGTTCCTGGGGAACGCTGGAATTCGAAGAGGCCAAGGGCGAGCAGATTCCTTACGGCCAAATGCTCGACGAACTGGCCGAAACCGGCTACACAGGCACAGAACTGGGCGACTGGGGATACATGCCGTGCGATCCCTCCGTTCTAATTGGGGCGCTGGTCAGTCGCGGACTTACCATGCTGGGCGCGTTCGTTCCAGTGGCGCTCAAAGAAGCCGGCGCCCACGCGGAGGGCGTCGCCCGCGCGCTGAAGACGGCGCGGCTCCTGGCCGCCGTCGCTGGATCGCCTCCACCATTCCTGGTCCTTGCTGACAACAATGGCACCGACCCGCGGCGCACGCAGCTTGCAGGCCGCATCGGCAGAAACGATGGCCTGAACGCGGCGGAATGGAAGATCTTTGCGTCCGGCGCGGATTCAGTGGCGTACGCGGTCTATGAAGAGACTGGGTTGCGCACCGTTTTTCACCATCATTGTGCAGGCTACGTTGAGACGCCCGCGGAAATCTCGACGTTGCTCGAACTGACCAATCCCGCACGGCTGGGGCTCGTCTTCGACACCGGCCACTACGTCTACGGTTCGGGCGGAGAAGCCAGCGCCGCAGAAGGGCTGAAGAGTTTTGGCGATCGCGTCTGGTACGTTCACCTGAAGGACTGCCTGCCCGACGTGGCCAGTCAGGCACGAGCTGAGCAGTGGGATTATTTCAAGGCATTGCGCCACGGCGTCTTTTGCGAACTCGGCAAGGGCTCGGTGGATTTTGCCGCTGTCCTCAGGCACTTGCGTGCGCGCGGCTACGACGGTTATGTGCTGGTGGAACAGGATGTGTTGCCTGGAATGGGCTCACCGAAAGAAAGCGCAGCGCGCAACCGCGCCTATCTGCGCTCGATTGAGAACGCCCTTGCAGAGCAGGAAGAGGTGAAAATCAAATGAGCGGAGACTCGTTGCACGTGGGCATCATCGGCGCGGGGCGAATCGGAAGCGTCCATGCCGAAACGCTCGCCTTTCGCATTCCGGAAGCGCACATTGTTTCCATCGCTGATTGCAACCGGCAGGCGGCAGAGGCTCTTGCCCATCGCTGTCGAATCGCCGAAGTAGCCGCTTCGAGCGAAGATGTTCTTGCCGATCCGCGCATCGAAGCGGTATTAATCTGTTCTTCTACCGATACGCACGCGGGCTTGATTGCCGCGGCAGCCCGGCAGGGAAAACACATCTTCTGCGAGAAGCCCATCGCCAGCAAACTCGCTGAAATCGACTGCGCATTAAAGGCGGTAGAAAAAGCCGGAGTAAAGCTCCAGATCGGCTTCAATCGCCGCTTCGACGCGAATTTCGCCCGCGTGCGGCGCGCCGTGGCAGAGGGCGAGATCGGCCGGCCCAGTCTTATGCACATCATCAGCCGCGATCCCGGACCACCGCCTCTCGCCTATGTGCGCGTTTCAGGCGGCATCTTCGTCGACATGACCATTCACGATTTCGACATGGCCCGCTTCGTCATCGGTGACGAAGTCGAAGAAGTGTATACGGCGGGTGCCGTCCACGTGGATCCGGAAATTGGCAAGGCCGGCGACCTCGACACTGCGCTTATTGTTCTGCGTTTCCGCAACGGCGTCATCGGCACCATTGATAACAGCCGGCGCGCAGCATACGGATACGATCAGCGCGTGGAGATTCTGGGCAGTGAAGGCAAGATCGAAACCGGGAACTGTTATCCCAATACGGCTGAGGTTTCAACGGGAAAGAGTGTAAGCCGGGATCTGCCTTTGAATTTCTTTATGGAACGTTATCGCGAAAGTTTTGCCGCCGAACTGCAGGCCTTTGTCACTGCGGTGCGGGAAAATAAGCCTACGCCTGTGACTGGTATCGACGGCCGCATTCCCATTCAGATGGCGCTGGCGGCCCGCAAGTCGTACGACGAACGTCGCCCGGTTCGCCTGGAGGAGATTGTCGCATGAAATCATCCGCATTCGTCTCCATCCTCACCGACGTGCACCTGTGGGTGCCGGTTGTGGTGCTGATTCTGGGCATTGCCCTGTTGATGAGCTTGAGGTGAACTCGTGAGCGACCACTCTGCTGTTGCGCCGACGCGATCGACCCTTTCATTGCACAAACTCGGCGTCATTTGCGGTTTAGCCGCCGCCGTTTGGCTGGGCAGCGCGGAAGCACCTACCAAGCTTGTCACCGAGGGCTTCTCGCCCTTCCTCATTTCCATGGGCATGGTGATGGGCGCGTTTGTGGCGCGGTGGACGCTGCCCACGCTCTTGAAGGGCACGGCCTTCATGTTCGACGATCTGTTGGATAAGCCGCACCTGATTGTCTGGGCGGTGCTGGCCGGAATGCTATGGGCGGTGGGAAATACCCTCACCATATTTGCCGTGCGCAACGTGGGCTTGTCCATCGCCTTTCCGCTCTGGAACATTAACAGCCTTGTGGGACTCCTGTGGGGCTGGCTGCTCTTCAGGGAATTGCGCGGCTCCAGGGCCAGGGACTGGGCCAAGGTGCTGGGCGGCGCCGCCGCCATCGTCTTCGGTGCAGCTATCCTGGCCATCGCCACGGCGGAACGCGCATCCGGTTCTTCCCACAGGGCCATCATCGGCATCATCGCCGCGCTCGGCGCCGGTGTTCTGTTTGGCACCATGTATATTCCCTATCGCAAGGCTTACATCAGCGGCATGAACCCACTGTCCTTCGTAACTGTTTTCACGTTCGGGGAGCTAGGCACAATTCTTGTCCTGGGATGGATTTTTTATGGCGGCACTGCTCCCCTGGCAAACGCGCTCGGCAGCGCCCGGTCCATGCTGTTCTGGCCGTTCCTGGGCGGATTCTGCTGGGTGATCGGCGACCTCTTCCAGCAATACGCGGCCAAATATATCGGCATTGGCCGCGGCGTTCCCCTTTCCAACACCAATCAACTCTGGGGGCTGGCGTGGGGCGCGCTTGTCTTCGCCGAGTTCACCGGCCTGACATTCTCAGGCCGGCTGCTGATCATCGCCGGGTCGAGCATTATGATCGCCGGCGCGGTCGCCATCAGCCTCGCCGCACCGCCTCCCTCGGAATTGGAAAACTGGAACGCCGCAATGAATCGCGAGTGCGTCCGGTATGACCTGGACTCGGAGCAAGTGGCCGCCGTAGTCGCGGGCGACGATCCCCTGGCCGACAATCCCCGTCAGCGCCGCTGGTGGGAGATCCTGATTGTCTGCGCTGCCGTAGGCATCTTTGTGTGGCTGGCCGCCGGCACGCGCCGCCAGCACATCGCCGTCAGCATTCCCTGGATGATCGTTCTCATCATCGGTACACTGATTCCCCTCGGCATCTGCGGAACCCTGCTCTGGCGCCGGACTCGTTTTTCCTAGACTCGTGCTCGCGTCGTGCCCGGAGCGGTCTCGGCCGTAACGCTGGCCCGTTGATCTTTATTAGGAGGCAGTCATTGATAAGACGGCCATTCAGGTTGAAGGCGCCTGCGTTCCTCGTATGTTTTGTCATCCTTGCCGCAGCGGGGCTCTGCGCACAGTCCAGACGCTACGTAGTAATCGATCAGGATGCGATGGGGCCGGCGGGAACCGACATGAACTCCATCCTGGTGTTCCTGCAATCGCCCGACGTCGATGTCCTGGGCATCACCGTCGTCACCGGTGACGCATGGCGGGACGAAGAAGTAGCGCACGCACTCCGCCTTCTGGAGTTGATGGGCCGCACCGACATTCCCGTCGTTCCCGGCAGAGATCATCCCATGCTTCGCACCAGAGAATGGACCCGTTTGTGGGAACAGATGTACGGAAAGGTGAGTTATCAGGGAGCGTGGACGATGCCCCGCTCCGCGCATGCTCCTGATTTTGTTCCAGCTCTTGCCGAAGGCGCTCCGGCGACTCGGCCTGACGACGAGGATGTCGCGCACTTTCTCAGTCGAATGGTGCACAAGTATCCCCATCAGGTCACCATCTACGCTGCCGGTCCGATGACTGATATTGCTGCGGCCATCCTTTACGACCCGCAGTTTGCTTCGCTGGCAAAAGAGCTCGTGATCATGGGCGGCAGCATCAATCCCGTCACCAGCGATCCCGAATTCACTGACAATCCTCACCGCGAGTTCAACTTGTGGTTTGACCCCGAAGCATCGAGCATCACTCTTCATGCTCCCTGGGCAAAAATCACCGCGACCACCGTAGATGTCTCCGTCGAGACTCAGTTGACGAAGGAAATGGTCCAGAAACTGGCCGCGTCTCCGCAACCGGCAGCTCAATACATTGCCGCGTATACAACCGGGCGGCATGAATACCTTTGGGATGAGCTTGCCGCCGCCGCATGGATCGATCCCAGCCTGATCACCCGCGAGCGATACCTGTATATGGATGTCAGCCTCGACAAGGGAATCAGCTACGGCGACACTGAAGTGTGGACGGACAAAGACAAGCCGGCAATTCCGCTTCAGAAAGTTCACGCGCAGATGGATGTGGATTGGCCAAAATTCCAGGAGTTGTTCATGCACCTGATGACCTCACCGACTCCCGGCGCAAAGAATCCGCAAATGCTTCGCAAAGCGCCGGACCGATAATTACTGGCCAATCCTTGCAGCAGAAGTTGCCGAGTCACATTATCGGTCCGCGTGTCGCTCGGATAGAGTTAGAAGGGGCAAAGCCTTGAAACGGGTCGCGCCCGGAATGGGATAGCTAAATGCTGGGGCTGACCAAAACAAGACCAGGTGTGGGCGCAATGGCTCTGATGGAACGGCCCGAACCTCGCGCGCAAAACGGGTACGTCGTGGTCGAAGTCAGGGGCGCCGGGATCTGTGGCACAGACCTGCATATCGAGCGTGGCGAGTACGCATGTTGCCCGCCCGTCACGCTAGGACATGAGGTCGCCGGAGTCGTCGTCGAAACCGGCGACGGCGATGCCGATACCTGGAAGGGAGCGCGCGTCGTCTCCGAAACTTATTTCTCGACCTGCGAAAGCTGTTACAACTGCCGCACTGGACGGCCGAACTTGTGTGACCAGCGAAAGTCGATCGGCAGCCACGTGGACGGAGCATTCGCTTCTCACCTGCTTCTTCCAGTAAAGAATCTCCACCGCATCCCGGATTGGCTCGATGAACATGCGGCGGCTCTCTCGGAGCCTCTGGCGTGTGTGTGCAATTGTCTCTGTGATCCCACGGCGGTTTCCCCAGGCGACCGCGTGCTGGTCACCGGGCCAGGACCGGTGGGACTTTTAGCCGCCCAGGTCGCTCGAGCCGCCGGCGCCGCACCAGTCTTGATGGGACTACCCTCCGACACGGCCCGCCTCGAAGTCGCTCGAAAACTGGGAATGGAAGTCGTGATTGCCGGAGAGCCAATCCGCGAAATCGACGTAGCCATCGACTGTTCCGGCTATCCCGCCGCCGTCCTCGGCGCGCTGACCGCCTTGAAACGCGGCGGTGGATACGTTCAGATTGGAATCTTCGGCCACGAAGTGAATATCCCCATGGACATGTTTCTGCTCAAAGAAATTTCATTTCGTACCGGATTCGCTTCGACCCCGCGCTCGTGGCGACGGGCGATGTCGCTCATCGAAAATCGACTGGTGGTATTCGACCCGCTTCTCAGCGCCGTCGCTCCCTTATCCGAGTGGAAAGCAGTCTTCGATGACCTGCGCTCCGCGCGGTCTCTCAAAACCGTCTTCGATCCTCGTCTCGGATAGAAGGGCGCTAGCCCGCGCTCGGCGTTGTGGGCAATCAAACGGCTGCCCTGTTCGGGCCATCCCTCGGCGCCCAACCAGTACCAGCACTTCCACGGCGACATATATAATCTGG
Source organism: Occallatibacter sp. (assembly GCA_035935755.1). Taxonomy (GTDB): domain Bacteria; phylum Acidobacteriota; class Terriglobia; order Terriglobales; family Acidobacteriaceae; genus Telmatobacter. Next base: position 66,306 of record DASYWU010000039.1, read on the forward strand.
GTCAGGCTGCAAACAAGGCTCCAGCGCGGCCTGATATCCCGCTAAAGCGAGTACAGGGTGGCACGAGAGCTTTACACAGCGCGGCTGGCGCGAAAAGTCTGTATCTCCGAAGCCGCACAATGCTTCCACTTCGAATTTGTTCTCGAAGGCCTTGAGGCTTTCCCCTACAAGGCCGGCCAGTTCGTCTCCGCGGTAGCTCCGGACGGGAACGGCAAGCAACAGACCCGCGCCTACTCCATTGCCTCCGCCTCCAGCGGCAACCGCTTCGACCTGTGCGTCAACCGCGTCGAGAACGGCTTCTTCTCAAACCATCTGGCCGACCTGCCCGACCTGCCTGTGGGCGGCGCGGTTCAGATCCATGGGCCGCACGGATATTTCACCCTCCACGAGCCGGTCACGGACTCCATCTTCATCGCTACCGGCACCGGCGTCGCGCCCATGCGCGCTTATGCCCAGTGGCTCTTCCCCGAAGACGGCCCGGACCGCAGCGGGGGCAAAGACATCTGGCTCGTCTACGGCACGCGCTACGAGACGGACATCTATTACCAGGAAGAGTTTGAAGCGCTCGCCGCGCGCCACCCGAATTTCCATTATCTCGTTACCCTGAGCCGCGCCCAGTCCGATTGGACCGGCCTTCGCGGCCACGTGCAGGAGCACGTCTCCCGCATCATCGAGGAGCGCGCCGCCCGTCTCGGCCAGGCCCTGCCCCAGCCTCCTCCCGACGCCTCGATCCCCCCCACCGAGCTCAATTTCGACATATATACCTACATTTGCGGCCTCAATTTCATGGTCTCTTCCGTCCGCGACCTGCTCACCAACTACGGCTGGCACCGCAAGCAAATCGTCTTCGAACGCTACGATTGACGCGGGTTTCGACGCGGTTCTGCACTTTCTCTGGCGCCCAGGCTTATAATTGGAGCATAATTCCAACGATGCCAGTTCCCCGACATCCGCAACCTGGGAGGTTGCTATGTTGAAGTCGCTTCCGCTTCTTTCCGTGGCGATGTTGTTTGCAATCGCACCTGCGTCCGTTTCAGGACGCGTCGCTCAGGAGGCCGCACCGGCGCAAGATGCCGCAGCCGCGGCGCAAACTCCCGCACCCGCAGCGCAGGAGGCCGCGCCCGCGGCCCAGACTTCCGCTCCTGCTGCACAGCCTGCAGCTTCTGTGACACAGACGATCGCACCGGTCAAAGGGCCTATGGCGCTCGATGCCAAGAACCCCATCACACCCACTGCCGCATCGCTGGCCGACGCCAAGAAAGTCTTCAGCCGCGACTGCGCCATGTGCCACGGCGACAACGGAAACGGCAAGACCGATCTCACCGGCTATCCACCCATGCCCGATTGGACCGATCCCAAAACGCTGGTTTCCAAGCGGGACGGAGAATTGTTCAACATGATCCGCGTCGGCGATGGCAAGAACCCCGGCATGCCCGGCGAGGATGCCGGCCGCGCCAAAGACGCCGAGGTGTGGAACATGATCCACTACATCCGCAGCCTCTCCAAAGCGCAAACTGCGGCGGCTCCGGCTCCGGCCAGCGCGCCGGCGGCTCCGGTCAGCCAGCAATAGCTAGCCCTCAGCTCTCTGTCGCGGCTGCTGTCGCGGCGCGGCGGATCCGTGCGTCCGTCTCTGCCCTTCCGCGCACTCATCCGCAGCCAAAAACCGGCAGGCGCTCATCCGGTAATGGTCATCACCGGGCATGTCGCATTGGCCACGATATAAAAGGCGCCTGATAGCCTCTCGCGAAGCCACAGGTTCGAACTCCTGCGTATGGAAAGCACCAGCAGATCCGCCCGCTGTTCCTTCACGTGTTCCAGGATTCGCGTCTGCGCGCTGCCCGCCGCCACCCATTCCTTGGGTTCCAGCAGGCTGCCGGCCCGCTCTAGCAACCCACCCTCAAGGGCGGAATGAAATTCCTCGCGCACCCGATTCAGTTGCCGCTGATCTTTCATCACGCTCTCGGGCACCACGTGCAGCGCGTCCAGGCTCGCGCCAAATCCGTCTGCGATTCCTACTGCATAAGCCGCTCCGCGCGCCGCCGCCGGCGTAAGATCCGTGGCGAAAAGCACTCGCCGGATCGGCGCCGCCTCCCACGCCGCTTCAGAAACCTGGGGTCCCACCGTCACCGAGGGCCCCTCAGTCGTGCGCAGGATCGCGTCCGCCGTTGACCCGACGATGCTTCTCCCCAACCTGCCTCGACCCCTCGTCCCCAGCACAACCACCGACGGCGTATGCTTGGCGGCCAATGCCGGAATCTGCTCCACCGGGTCGCCTTCCAGCAGGATTGAGGTCACCTGCTGCACCCCCTCGCCGAACTTGCTCATCGACGCCGTCAAGGCGCCTTCAAGATCCTTGCGCTGAACGCTTTTCGCCCCCGGCCCAGTCTCCGCTTCCACCTCGGCCGCAAACTCCGACAGGTTGAACACATGAGCGACCATCAGCTCCGCACGAAGCGTCCGCGCCATCATCCGCGCGAAGCTCCCCGCACGTTCCGAGATCGCCGAAAAATCCGTGGCGAAAATTACGTATTTCGGCGGCCAGGACACCAACTCCGATATTTGAGCCATACTTGCGCGTTCTCCCACGTATTTCGATGAGCGATTCAATTTAGCCGATCTCATCCGCTTCACAGCATTACGGGCGCCGGCTCTTCGCCTCACCGCTCTTTCAGCAATTCCTTTATCCGCTTTTCCACCGATTTCAGATCCGCCGAACCCTGGAACTGTGCCCGCACCACGCCTTTGCGGTCGATGAGGTATGTGAGTGGCAGCCCCAGCACTCCTCCATATCGTTCCCCAAGCTTCGCATCCCCCATCGCGATCGGATAACCCGGTTCGAGCCGCCCGACGAAGCTTTTCACCGGCCCCTCGCCATCATCCATAGATATCCCGATCACCTGCAACCCCTGGGCGGCATACTCCCTCTGCCATCGCGAAAACACCGGTATCTCCGCTTCGCACGGCGCACACCATGTCGCCCAGAAGTTCAACAGCACTACCTTCCCGCGCAGGCGAGCCAGATTCACGGTCCGCCCGTTCAAATCCCGCCGGACGAACCCCGGTGCTTTGTGATTTACAAGTGACGTCGCCGCCCCAGCCTGCCGCGAACCGATTGCGAATAGACCCAACATCAGCGCGAACGCCAGCCATCCTCGCGGCGACCGACACAGCTCAGTGACGGCCTTCAACCGGATACCCCTTGCTCACCCAGTCGGTTCCGAAATTATCGGCCAGGTAAAGCGCATGCACATGGGTAAATCCCATTCCCACCAGCGTCTTGTAAGCCGGCCAGATATTCGGACAATGAGTCCAGGGGCAGCAGCCGCAGTAAATCACAACCGGCGTATTCCGCTTCAAGCTGGCCACGCGCTTTCTCAGCAGATTCAGCCCAGATTCCTGCGAGCCCGGCCCGGCATACTCCGCGCCCGCAATGTGCGACTCTTCGAACATTACCTGCGAGCCAACTTGCAGGATCACCGGCCGCGCTGCTCCGGCCGCGTTCAGCGTCTGGCTCAGTTCCTGCGGCTGCATCAGCGCTGAAGCAGGAATCTTCGCCGCGCTTCCCGGCTGCGCCTGCAACGCCTGTCCGCACGCCAGCGCGAACATAACGCCACCAATTGCCATTCCGCAAGTCTTCATTAACCTGTTCAGATTCATGTTCAGAAACTCCGCAACCAGTCTATACGCACGGGATAGGCATGATCTGCCGCGGAGAAAAATTGCGTCTTTTGAGCCTTGTATCTGCCGAGCCGCGAGCAGGGCCCGGGCAAGATCAGCCCAAAAACGAAAACGCCAGAGACTTTCGTCCCTGGCGCTTTCCGGATGTCCTTACAGCTAACTGGATCATCATCGCCCGTCAGCTTTGGATGGGGCCGCGAGTTTCCCCGCCTCCTGCATCCACTCCAGCTGTTGCCGGCGCTCGATCGTTGAGTTCCCCCAACTCTCGGTCCTTCAGCTCTCATCTCCTCGGGTCTTCAGGTCGCCCCGAATTCCCGCGCTGATGATCGCCTCCAAGTGCGTCCTCGAGTTACCCCGATTTCCGCACCTTCCGGCCTCGCCTACGGTGAATCTCCGGGTCGCCCCGGACCTTCGCTCCGTCTGCGCCGCCTTCCAGCCGATCTCCGGTTTCCCGGATATCGTACCTTCCAGCTCTACCGGCTGGCTCGTCGTCGGGTCGCGCCCCGAAACTTGCCTTCCGGCGTCGCCGTCTATGCGTCTCCGGGTTTCCCCGGCTCCTGCATCTACGGCTGGGTCAATGATGAACCCGTCTAAACTCGAACTTTGCATCCTTCGGCGGAGCCAAAAGATGAATCTTCGCGTCCAATCGGGCGTCGCATATTCGCCTGGCTTTGGATGCTCTCCCGACCTCGCTTCGTCCTTCCACCTGCCGGACAAGCCAGCCTGCGAAACGGCGCAGCGAAACCGAGCTTACATCGTCCTGCCGGGATCGAACTGCCTTCCCAATTCCCTACAGGGTCATCAACTGGAATCAGAGCTTAGGCCCGTTCCATCTGTGAATGCAAGTGTAAAACTCAAGTGAATCTGTGGATTTCACAAGAGATGGTGCATAACTCGAAATTTCTCGCACGCGGCTCGAAGATTAGCGCCGCGCCACGCAAATTGACACCAGTTTCGCACTTACCAACTACCTCTGCGCCGTTCGTATAACTTGCTAACTCCCCGGAATGCACTTATAAGTGGGCACTTACAACCTGCCCGCTCACGCCGGCATCGTCTCCCGCAAGTTACGTAACTGACGGCGCACACCAAGCCAGTCACTACTACTCAAGTCATCATTCGTAAATCAATCGACGGATCTTTCCGCGTTTCCCTCCGTCTCCGCGTCCCGGCCTCCGCCGCATCGTCGGGCCCAATCCCGCCATCTGCGGGTTGTTCCCCCGCCCTTCCACCGGCTACATTGGAACTCGTTGCCGCCCCTCGCAAACCGGGCCCCTCGGCCTTCAGGAACACGCCGAGGTTGTCGCGCTGCGCCGGCGCAACCCGGAGTCCGCATGAAGAATCTCCGCATGCTCGTTTTCGTCCTGCTTCTCTGCGCCGTTCCCGCATCCCCCTTTGCAAGCGGCGCTTCCTCGCAGCAGTCTATCTCCCAGCGCATGGCCAACTCCGCCATCGCCCGCTGGCCTGACGGCCGCTTCGCCCCCGCCGGCGCCCGCTGGGTCTGGAACTACGAGCTGGGCACGCTACTCGAAGGCATCGACTCCGCCTGGGCCGAGACCGAAGATCCCCGCTACTTCGCCTACATCAAGAAATCCGTCGACCAGTTCGTCCGCCCTGACGGCTCCATCGCCACCTACGTTCCCCAGGAGCACCAGCTCGACTGCATCCTCCTCGGCCGACAGCTTATCCTGCTCTTTCGCGTCAACCGCGACCCCGGTTACTCCAAAGCCGCAACATTTCTCTACAACCAGCTCCAGCAGCAGCCCCGCAATCCCGACGGCGGTTTCTGGCACAAGCAGATCTACCCCGACCAGATGTGGCTCGACGGCCTCTACATGGCCGAGCCCTTCTACGCCGAATACGCCGCCACCTTCTCCCACCCCGAGGCCTTCCGCGAGATCACCCGCCAGTTCGATCTCATCTACCAGCACGCTCGCGACCCCAAAACCGGCCTCCTCTATCACGGTTGGGACCAATCGAAAAAGCAGCGCTGGGCCAACCCAGCCACCGGTGACTCCTCCCAGTTCTGGGCGCGCGGCATGGGCTGGTACATGATGGCCCTCGTGGACACCATCCCTAACTACCCTGCCAAAGACCTTGGCCGCCAGCAGCTTATCGCCCAGCTCCGCCAGCTCGCCCCCGCCCTCATCCGCGTGCAGGACCCGAAAACCGGCCTCTGGTGGCAGGTTCTCGACAAAGGCGGCGACAAAGGCAATTACCTCGAGGCTTCCGCCTCCTGCATGTTTGTCTACGCGCTTGTCCGTGGCGTCCGTCTTGGCTATCTTCCTTCCACCTACCTCAAGAACGCCCGCCGCGGATACGCCGGTATCCTCAGCCAATTCGTCCAGACTGCTCCCGATGGCGATATCTCTCTCACCGGCACGGTCAAAAGCGCCGGCCTCGGCGGCCACCCATACCGTGACGGCACCTATGCTTACTACATCGGAGAAAAGGTAGTCACCAACGACCCCAAGGGCATCGGCGCATTCCTGCTGGCGAGCACGGAGATCGAAGCTCTCGATTCCAACAAGCCCGAGCGCCCCGATCCCGACACCGTCACCCCGCAGCTCATCGAGTCTCTGAAGAGTGGCAAGAGCAGCAGCTCATCCGGCCGCTGAACAGAAATATCGGCTTTCCCGGGGTCCCTCCGCCGCAGCGGATTGGGACCAGGGAGGTGCACGCACAGCAAATCGCTTTCGTTTACCCCGTCCCGATCGAAGCCCCTAGCAGTTCCTTCAGCGCCCGTACGTACTCCGCCAGCGCCACGCGCCCCGTTTCCGTCATGCGATACAGCGTCTGCGGTTTGCGTTCAACGAACCGCTTCTTCACCTTCACGTATCCCGCATCTTCCAGCTTCTGCAGTTGCGCCCCCAGGTTGCCGTCTGTCGAGCCGGTCTTCGCCCGCAGCCACGTAAACTCCGCCTCCTCCACGCCCGCCAGCAGCGAGAGAAGCGCCAGCCGCAGCTTGCCGTGAATCACCGGATTCAACTCAGGCAGCTCAGGCATGCGCCTCTCCATTCAACTGCTCTTGGCGCGATTCGCTGATCATTGCGTAGATTCCGAAGATGATCTGGCAGAAAAATGTGGCCGCCAGAAATGCAATTAGCCCTTGTGTCTGGGTGCCAAAACACCCAACTTCCGCCATCCCCAGCCACGCCAGCGCGCACGCAAACTGCATTTTCCATCTCAAAATCAGGCTGGAGGTGCCGTTGGCCACCGCCAGCATCGTTCCCACTACGGCCAGTGAAATGTGGTTGTCAAGCCTGCCGCTGAATGCCAGGGACATCATCAGCACCAGCAGCAAAACGCCCATCACCAGCCAGATCGACGAGACAGCCCGCACCGTCCCCTTCCGGGGCCGTCTCCGCGCCCGCCGGCTGGCCACGATGGCGGTCACAACGCCAGCCGTAATCATCGTCACCGGCCATGCCGCCATCGGGTTCCACCCCAACCAAGCCCACACGAACGCTGCGTAATACGCCACTCCCCACAGAACAAACGCCCAACCCCAATTTCCCGTCACTCGCCGACCCTCGGCGATCATGCTCTCAATCAAATCCAGCCGTTCCCGCAGCTCCCCTTTATCCGTCTCCTGTGTCATCCTGATCTCCTCTTCTGAGTGACCTGCATCGTAGAGCGTTACTTAATAGAGAGTACTCTATTAAATAGAGCACATCTTGTCAAGCGTTTTTTATACGAAGCCCTGTCCCGTATCGAGGATCACAGACACACGAGGCTTTCCTTGGTTTGATCTTCTTGCGTTCTCAAGCCCATGAATGCAGCGGGGGTGGGCGACTGGCCAATCTGAGCCAAACACCGCTGGGCTTTTCGTGGCAGCGGACCTTTCCCGTTACCCGCTCAACTCAGTGTGCCCCGGCGCGTACGAAATTTTTGCCGCGGTCCAACGCGGCTCTCCTGCTTCTCCACTTGCCTCAATCCCCAACCTCGACGTACAGCCGCCATCGCGACTGACCGCTTTGGAGTCCCCATGAACACCAGGAATTTAGCTCTCTTCGCATCCACGCTGTTACTGCTCACCGGACTGGTCTCCTGCTCGCACCAGCGTCCCGATGCCGCAATCACCGCTGATGTGCAAGCCCGGATTCAGCAGGACGCGGCCCTCACGGCAACACCCATCAACGTTCAGTCCAACAGCGGAGTCGTCGTCCTTTCCGGCAACGTTGCCACCGACCTGGTGCGCGTTACCGCCGAAAACGATGCCCGGCAGGTCCAGGGCGTCAAAGCCGTAATCAACAATCTGCAGGTGCAGACTGCCGCCGTGCCGACTCCCGCTCCCGCAACGACCCAACCGCAATTGCCAGAATCGAAGCCATCCGCTGGGAAACCACCCAGAACAACTTCCACGTCTCGAGGCCCGGCGCCCGCGCCACCGGCAGCCGCGGAACCTTCTCAGCTTGCGGTTCAGCCGGCAGTACCTCCACCAGCGCCACCCGCACCGGTTGAAATCACCATTCCCGAAGGAACCAAGCTGACGGTTCGCCTCATCGATCCGGTAGACACGGCGAAGAACAAGGAAGGCGACACCTTTCGCGCCTCGCTCGACTCGCCCATCGTGATTCAAAATAAGGTCGCGATCCCCAAAAATGCCGACGTGACCGCGCGCCTGGTGTCGGCGAAAAGTGCCGGTCATTTCACCAGCAGCTCTTCCGTCGTAGTGGTTCTCACGAAGATCACCGTTGGCGGAAGGGCCTATGAAGTGCAGACGGGTGAATTCACCAAGCAGGCTGCATCCCGCGGCGGCCGCACCGCGGGGGTAATCGGAGGCGGTGCCGCAGTTGGCGCCGTGATCGGCGCCATCGCCGGCGGCGGCGAGGGCGCTGCCATCGGGGCGGCAGCAGGCGCGGGAGCAGGCACTGGGGTGCAGGCACTGACCAAGGGCCAGCAGATCAAGCTCCCGGCCGAAACTCTCCTCGAATTTGAACTCAAATCTCCCGTCACCGTAACCCCTGCCGCTGAATCGGCAGAGCGGGAGACTATCGGATAGCAGAATGGGTCGCTCGCAGATCCGGGCTCCGCGGGCTGAAGAATCTGTCCCCTTCTGCTCAACTCGCAAACATCGCAACCAGACCGGGTTATCGGGCATTGAATTCGTATCAGGAGGATGTCATGGACGAACTCATCACCATGTTGACCGAGAAAACTGGGTTGCCGGAGGACAAAGCGAGAATGGCGGTCGATACTGTCATCGGCTTTTTGAAGCAGCGTTTACCCAGTTCGGTCGGCGAACAGCTCACCGCATGTCTTTCCCTTCCCGCAGGCCAGGGTTTCTCCGACAAATTCAAGGAAATGGCTCACAGCGTCGGTGGGGTGTTTTCCAAAAAAGCCAGCTGAAGTTAACTCGTGCCGTCGCGTATGTGTGCCCATACCACAGCAACGGACCAGGGCCTTCACGCCGGGACCACGAGGACACACAGAGCCCGACGTGCCCTCTATTACCTGGGCCTGACAACCATCTCACAATCCCTGCGCAACGCAGGAGAAATCGAGAATGTTTATGGCTGACATGAGCAGGTACCTGGACAAAGCCTATGAGCAGAAGAGCTTCGAAGAGCTTGCCGACGCACCCATCGATGCGCTCGAAGGTGTGTCAAAGAACGATGCCGATCTCCTCGCCAAAACACTTGGCATTCACACCGTCCGCGAACTCGCAGAGAACAAGTTTGTGCTGCGCGCACAGGCCATCGTGAATCTTTCCAGAGTCTATGTCGCAAAGAGAAAGGCGGCTTGATACCACGTTTCACCATGCCCGCGGACGGCGCACCGCGGTCTTTCTGGCGCGGTCCGCGGGCAGTAATTTCCACAACAAACCAGGGCAAGGCAAAAGGAGGATCACATGCTGCATTGGTTGTGGATCATTCTCATCGGCCTCGTGGTTGGAGCTCTCGCCAAACTCATCATGCCGGGAAAGGATCCGGGCGGCTTCATTATCACCATCCTGCTCGGCATTGCGGGATCGCTCGTGGCCACGTGGATCGGCCTGTTGGTCGGCTGGTATTCCGCAGGACAGTCGGCCGGCTTCATAATGTCGTTGCTTGGGGCTATTGTGCTCCTCGCTATATACAGACTCTTCAAAAGACGCGCTGTAGCCAGTTGATTGTGGGCGGCAGATGGGAGAGATCTGCCGGCCCGCGAGGCTTAGTGAATCTGGTGCGAAGCAGGTTTTGCAGGGAGCGGTCTCCGGGCTGCTCCACTGCAGCGGGAGAAATTCCATGAGACTTCCAGCAAATCGCGTGCCTGTCATCTTCCTGAGAACCGCGCTCGCGGCATCTCTCTCGACTCTCTTCACCTGCCTGTGTTGGGCGCAGGCCAATCTGCCGCAACTTCCGAATCCTGGAACCACGAGCATCACGCGCCCGCAACAGCAGCAGCTCGGATTCCAGGCTGCCGGCGAAGTCTACAAGCAGATGCCCGTTCTGTCCGACAGCAGCCCCGAAACCCAATACGTCCGCCAGGTCGGGCAGCGCCTGGTTGCCGTAATCCCCAAAGAGACAACCTGGCCCTTCCAATTCCATGTCATCGCGCAAAAGGAGATCAATGCCTTCGCGCTCCCCGGCGGCGAAATGTTCGTCAATATCGGCACCATCGACGCAGCCGCCAACGAGGCCGAGCTGGCCGGCGTAATGGCGCATGAGATGTCCCACGTCTACATGCAGCACTCCGCCAAGCAGATGCAAAAGGCGCAGCTCACCCAGGGCCTCGCCGGTCTGGCCGGGGCCGTCCTCGGAGATCGTGGCGGCATCCTCGGCTCTCTCGGTCAAACCGGCCTCCAGATCGGTGCCGGCATGGTCATGCTCAAATACTCACGCACCGATGAAGCCCAGGCCGACGATGTCGGCGCCCGCATCCTCTATCGCGCCGGCTACAACCCGCAGGCGCTCGCCGACTTCTTCAAGAAGCTCCAGGCGCAGGGTGGCGCGCCACCCCAGTTCCTCAGCGATCACCCCAATCCCGGCAACCGCGAAGCCGCCATTCAAAAAGAAATCCAGCCCTGGCCCCCCACGACCTATCGCACCGACAACTCCGCATTCACCACGGCGCACAACCATGCTGTGAAAGTCAAAGCCTACTCCGCAGATGAAATCGCCGCAGGAGCAAAATCAGGCCAGTGGACCTCTCTCAACAAGCAAAACGGCGCCATCCTTCAACCGCCGCCGGGCATGACCGTCTCCCAGACGACCCCGCCCACTTCCACCGCGCCTGCATCCCAAACGCCTTCCACCCCCGCCACGGCAAAGACCGCCTCCTGGACCGATGTCGCGCCCAGCTCCAACTTCGTTTTCACCGACCTGGGCCTGGTGCAAATGGTTCGCCCGGAAAACTGGAAGGTCATCGCTCCGCAACAGGAAGGGCAATCCGTCACCATCGCTCCGCAGGCCGGAGTGATTGATACCGGCGTTGGCTACGGAGTCGTGCTAAACGGCGTGACCCCCAAGGACAAATCCATGACCATCGACCAGGTCACGGACGAAATCGTGCGCAGCCTGCAGAGCGGCGGCGGCGACCTTCAGCCCCTGGGCAAAGCCACCGAAATCAAAGTTGCCGGCGTCCGCGGACGTTCCGTGAACCTGCAATCCACCTCGCCCTTCCGCGATGCTAAGGGAAATCCGCAGAAAGAGCGGGACCGGTTGGTCACCATTCCGCGTTCGGACGGCTCGGTGATCTTCATCGTCTTTGTCGCCCCTGAACCAGACCTCAACCGGGCCAGCCCCACATTCGAGCGAATGCTCAGGAGCGTGCAGTTTTAATCACGGTCCCATGTCCTGCGGCAGGCAGGGATTGTAACCGAGTGAAGTCGGCGATGCCGGCGTGGGTGGAGTCGGCGGCGTAGCCCATGGCTTGCCGCTGAAGTCGAAGAAGTTCAGCAGGTTCGGTTGCGCCGCGTCGCGCGCGGTCAGGTGCGCAGAGCTCCCAATGAACCGGTTCTCCACAAATTTGATGATCGCCGTGTGATCCATGGGCACGTGCGAGACATAATGCTTGCGCGTGAAGGGCGAGATCACAATGTTAGGCACGCGGAAGCCGAGCTGCGCCGCAAATCCGTATTGTGCCGCGGCGTCGGTGCTGTGGGCGCCCGGATCGTTCGAGTACAGATCGCAATGCGTCGTCGGCGTTCCGCCGCTGGGTACGCATGGATTGTACGCATCGGGATTAACGGCAATGCCCGATATGTCCGGAATGGTGCCCAGTGAAGAATCGGTGTTCTCGTTCGAGTAACCCGGCACCGGCGGAACGTGATCGTACGGACCGCCTCCTTCGTCATAGCTGAAAAAGAAAACCGAGCTTCCCCACGACGGGCTGACCATCAACGCGTTGACAATCTTCGCCACCTCCGCCTGCCCGGTGAGGATCGACTGTTCCGACCCAGGATGTTCGTCGTTGGTTCCGCTGCCCGACTCGATGAATGCGAACTTCGGCAGTGTATTGTTCTTTACATCGGTGTAGTACTGCGATAGCGGCGCTATGCGGTTCGGATCGATGCAGAACGAATTAGTCGAGTCACCCACAACCGACGACGCCTCAGTCGGGGACGTGCATGCCGCGTGGCTGGGATTGTTGTACATGTAGCGGTAAGAGTAGGACAAGTTCGAAAACGTCGTCTCCGGGTAAGGGTTCGTGCCGCTGGGGCATGATTGCCCCGCGATGCATCCGCCGTTCGTGACCGTGTAATAGATCTTCCAGGAGACGCCGGCATTATCCAGCTCCTCGAAGATGTTGTTGATATTCAGTTGCGGCAGGTGATCGTTGTTTCCGGGATCGTGAACCAGGCCCTGCGTGGTCCCTCCCGTAAACGTTGCAATGCGGTTGGGAATGCTCTTGGAAGAAACCGGCGAAAACCATCTGTCAGACACCGCAAATTGCGATGCCATGTAGTAGTAGTAATTCAGGAAATCCTGGTCGTAATACCCCATCGCCCGCTCGCCGGTGGTATCCGTGTATGCTCCGCCGCATTTGCCGGATGCGAGGCAGCTCTTGGCGAATCCTTCTGCAGTGTGAACAAACCCATCCATCCTGATCGGCCGGGTAGTGGAGAAATTCCAGCGATACACGTCTCCGTAGCTGGACAGCCAGTCCGACGAATCGTTGTCAATGCAGGTAGTCCGGAATTTGTACAGATGGTAGACGTCTCCCTCATCATCGTCGTTGCTGATGGTGGCAAGTTTGTCGTCAATCCCATCCACCTCATAAGTCTTGCCATCGCTGCCGATGTCCCAGCCATTCGCGTGCCGGTAAGGATTCAGCATCCCGAAGTAGTCATCGAAGCTGTGGTTTTCCTGCAGCATGAAGATCACGTGCGCGATTGAGCTCAGCCCAGTCGCCGATCCGACAGTCACTGTCGTTTGAGCCGACGCGACTGCGCCGGCTGAATTCATCGCCTCCGCGGTATAAGTAGTCGTCATGGTCGGAGTTACCGTGACTGTGCCTCCGGTCGAAGGCAGCGTATAGGAGCTCCCGTCCGATCCAGACACCGCCACACTGCTGGCGTTCGTCGCGGTTACCGTAAGTGTGTCGGAACTGCCCTGACTAATCGAGCTGTTCTTCGCCGTGATAGTCACTGTCGGGCCCGCCGACGAAACCGTGATCGTAGTCTGGGCCGTGGCGCTGCCGCTCGAATTCGTCGCGGTTGCCGTGTAGGTGGTCGTGGAACTCGGAGCTACGCTGATGGTTCCGCCGGAATAGGGCAGGTTGTAGGAAGTACCGTTGGTGCCGGTAACGTGGATAGACGCGGCTTTGGATTCCGTTACGGTGAGAGTATCGGACTGGCCCGCGGAAATGCTGCTCGAGCTGGCTGTGATCGAAACCGTGGGACCGGAACCTGATCCGCTCGCCCCGACCGTAATCGTCGTCTGTGCGGTGGCGCTTCCGCTCGAGTTCGTCGCGGTAGCCGTATAGGTGGTCGTGGAAGCCGGTTTTACCGTGATCGTTCCGCCGGAATAAGGCAGATTGTACGAACTGCCATCGCTCCCAGTCACATGGATCGAGGCTGCGCTGGTTTCCGTCACAGTCAGCGTGTCGGACTGCCCGGCTGAAATGCTGCTCGAGCCGGCTTTGATCGAAACGGTGGGAATGGACGCTGCTGCGCTGCTGGCAAACGCTAAAACTGCAAGAAACGCCAGAAAGGGCGCCAAGGATGGAAACGCCTTCATGGGAGGCCTGCCTGTATCGATTTTTTTAGATACTTAAGTCAAATTGATTCCGTAGACACAACCGCAAGTATCTGGCTTCGATGCGGGCTGACGACAATTGAGTTGGCTTGACCCACGGAATGACAGAGCCAGGTTGAAAGCTGGAAACTCTTAACCTGGCACTGGTCAACTTATGTGGTTGTGCAAAGAATTGACTTATAGAACTGGTTCTCAGAAACTCACACCTCGCGAACTCCGACGCTCCCTGTTCCCTGTTCCCTATTCCCTATTCCCTATTTTTCCAGCGTACTCAGCGGCGTCGACGTCTGGCTCAAATCCGCCGTCCCCGTCAGCGCATTTCTCTCCGTAAGCCGCGTGCCCAGCGCATGCGCGAGGTCCGGAATGTCGTATAAGCGCAGCACCCCGGGTATCACATCCTCCGGCGCGCCCACCGGCAGCGGCGCCTCGATCAGGCTCTTGTAGCTCTCCAGCACGTGGTTCACCGTGATGTGCTTCAGCCGCCTGTCCAATACCGCCGCATGCATCAGCACCAGTCCCATGTGTCCGCTGCCCATCGCGCTGATTCGCGCCGCATCCACGTCGCTTCGCTGCGCAAGGTAATCCGTCGCGCGTATCACGTCGTCCACGCGCAACCCCACCAGCGTCTTTCCCACCAGTTCTGCGCGCAGGCTCAGAAGATAATCCGGTCCCAGAATCGGCGACTTCATCTCGTCCCATCCCGGAGGCGAAGGCCGCGGTGTAAACGCAAGTACTACATTTCCCGCCGCCGCCAGCCGCTCAAATTCCGCTTTGTTCTCGCGGTCGATCGCCGAATCGCCTTCAATCGAATCCGGCGCCAGCAGAATCACCGCCGCATGCCGTCCACGAGCCCTTGGCACCGCAAGCACTCCCACCAGCCCGAATCCATCCAGCGTCAATACCGACGAGCCCGATTTCGTCGCCAGCGCGTCCGCCGCAAATTTCGACGCGCCCGGCACCGCATCCGCCCCCGTCACCTGGCGAATCGCCGTCGCCAGCGGATCCTCCGGCACAAACGGCCGCTTCGCCGGAATCATCCTCTCCACCCGCTCCAGGTTCAGCGAGTGCACCGTCGCACATCCGGGATAGCTCGTCGCCACCTGCCCCGTCAGCGTCACCTGCAGCGCATTCTTGCCCAGCTTCGCCATCGGATTCTGCGGCCCAAACTGCAAATAGGCCGGCGGAATCACCGGATGATCCGCATCAGACCCCGGCTCCAGGTTGCGCATGAAAAATCCAAGGATGTTCCCCATGATCGGACGCAGCGCCCCATGGTGTCCCGGCCCGGTGATGAATTGAAAGCGCGCTGTCAGCGGTACATGATTCGTCGTATCCGCGTTCATCGCCGGACCATCCGGCGTTGGAGGCACTCCGGCCGCCTCGCCATTCACGGGCATCCCCGCGCTCGCTGGATCGAACAACGAATAAAATCGCCGCGCCTCAGTGACCGTCGCCCGCGCGCCCGCAAAGGGAAACATATCCGAGTAGGTCGCAATCACCGCATACGGCCGCGGCGCCGCCAGCTCGCTCCAGTCCGGAAATCCCAATCCCGACGAAATGAATCGCGGCGTAGACTGCTCCGCATCCTGCGGCCCGATCGAAGACAGCAGCGCGCCAAACGATGTTGTGTAGCACGCCGTGCCCACCGCGGCCACCCGCGTGTCCAGCGCTCCCACGAGCGCCGTAATCGTTCCTCCTCCCGAGCACCCGAACGCCCCGATCCGCTTCGCATCCACATAAGGCAGCGCGGAAAGATAGTCGATCCCGCGCATCGCATCCCACACTTCGTAACGCGCAAAGGAATCCCCAATCAGCATCGGCTGCAGGCTCGCCTCGCCGTGCTCGCCCGTCGGCCGCGACGCCAGCGACGTCCCCGGCTTCAGCGGATCTGGATACTGCAGCCGTTCACCCTGCCCGATCGGGTCATACGACAGCACCACAAAACCGTTCAGTGCAAACAGCGCCGCCATCCCCGCATCGCCGGCCTTCCCCGCAGGCCCGTGCCCCGGCGACATCAGAATCGCCGCCCGCTTTCCTGCCGTCGCTCCATCGGGAACATATAGCAGCGCCGTCACCGGAAAATTTGGCTGGCTGTAAAACAGCACCTTGTGAATCGCGAACCTGTCCGCCTTTGTCTCGCCCAGAACCTTTGGGTCCAGCGGTGTTCTCTCCGGCAGCCCCCCGATCAGTTCCAGAAGCTTCCCGCGCACTTCCTGCTGACTCGCCTCCGCCTCCGCCCGTGTACGAATCGCCGCCACCGCCGTCGCCCGCTGCGCCTCATCTTTCGCCGCAATCCCGTCCAGATATTCATCCAGCGCCTTCCGCCCCGCCTGGTCCTGCGTCCCCGCCGTCGTCATCGCCGGCGGCGGCGAAACACTCAAAGAAGAAGACTTCATCTGTGCCGTCGCAAACTGCTGGACAGTGAAAACGACGCCCAGGATCAGGGCGCAGATGGCAGTCAGGATGCGAATATTCATGGCCCTCCCTCGATCCGGCCTCATATGGCCAATGGTCAACCACGATTCAGAGCTTTTCAATTCCTCGCTGACTGATCGGAAAAGAGTGTCCACGCATTCTTTCGAAAATAATCCGAGCAACTTCCTCCGGAGACTTCTCAGCAACGTCCACAGTCGCTTGAGCATGGCTGGCGTAGAGGAGTCTGCGAGCTTCATACCGCGCGCTGGCCGTCGCCGGTTGATGGAGGAGCGGACGATAGGTGGTTTCGCCCATCCGCTCCTGCTTCTTGCATCTCTCGATAAGTGTCGGAAACGGTCCATCGAGAAAGATAACCAACTTGTTCGTGCAACTCGCCAGAGCATGCTGGTTCTCAATTCTGTCGATCACCGCACCGCCCGGCGCAACAATGATCTTCGACCGAGTCAATGCCGAAGTAAAAGTCTCAGACTCAAGTTGCCGGAATCCCAATTCCCCCAGACTGGCGAAGAGCTCCCGGGCGCTTGCGCCGTTTGTCGTCTCAATATGTGTGTCGAGGTCAAGAAAATCCCATCCGGACTGTCGTGCAAGCAGATGTCCGACCGTCGATTTTCCCGCTCCCATGAACCCCGTCAGGATCACGCGCTCGATCATGCCTGAATCCGGATCAACGGAGTGCGCGGTAGACTCTCGAGCACCGACCGGGGCTTCATTCATAGGTGAAGTATAGCGACCGCGGTCCGTCCGCTTTTCAGCCTCCCCCATCCATCACACAGTTCCCGCCCCTCCTTCGCGTACAATGACCTTGAAACTAATGCTTTGGAGGGCCCGGCCCTTGTTTGCTGCGTCTCTGATCGGTATGCATCCCGCCGCCAGCCTTACAAGCGCGCTGCCGGAGCGCCTCGCTGCGTTTGCATTCGCCCCGCAGAATGGCCTGGTCCACTACTTCCACGCCATGCAGGCCACCGATCAGACCTTCAAAGGCCTCTACCACTGGAACCTCTTTGACGCCTCCATGCTCATTCCCTACTTCGGCGTCATGATCCTGCTCTCCATCTACGGCATCCACCGCTACACCCTCTGCTGGCGCTATTACAAATTCCGCAAGAATTACGATCCCAATCCGCCGCGACATTTCGAAGAACTGCCCCGCGTCACCGTTCAGCTCCCCATCTTCAACGAGCAGTTCGTCATCGACCGCCTCATCGAAGCCGTCTGCGCCATGGAGTACCCGCGCGAAAAGCTGGAAATCCAGGTCCTCGACGACTCCACCGACGAAACCCAGGAAGTCGCCTCCGGCATCGTTGCCCGCTACGCCGCTCTCGGTCACGACATTTCTTACATTCACCGCACCAATCGCCAGGGCTTCAAAGCCGGCGCTCTCGCCAACGGCCTCACCATCGCCAAAGGCGAATTCATCGCCATCTTCGACGCCGACTTCGTCCCCCCGTCCGACTGGCTGATGCGCGTCATCCACCACTTCGCTGAGCCCGAAATCGGCATGGTGCAGACCCGCTGGACGCATCTCAACCGCGGTTACAGCATGCTCACGGAAATCGAGGCCATTCTTCTCGACGGGCACTTCGTTCTCGAGCACGGCGCCCGCTACCGCTCCGGCGAGTACTTCAACTTCAACGGCACCGCCGGCATGTGGCGCCTCCAGGCCATCGTCGATGGCGGCGGCTGGCAGCACGACACCCTCACCGAGGACACCGACCTCAGCTACCGTTCGCAGATGGCCGGCTGGAAATTCAAATATCTCCCCGACGTCGAATGTCCCGCCGAATTGCCCATCGAGATGACCGCCTTCAAAACCCAGCAGGCGCGCTGGGCCAAAGGCCTCATCCAGGTCAGCATCAAGATCCTTCCCACCGTCTGGCGCTCCAAAACGACGCTGCAAAATAAGGTCGAGTCGTTCTATCACCTCACCGCCAACATGAGCTATCCGCTCATGGTCATCATGTCGGCCTTTCTCATGCCCGCCATGATCTGCCGCTTCTACCAGGGCTGGTTCCAGATGCTCTTCATCGACTTCCCGCTATTCGCCGCGTCCACCTTTTCCATCGCGGTCTTTTACGTGGAGAGCCAGCGCATCCTTTTCCCTAAAAACTGGAAAAAGTCCTTCCTCTATTTGCCGTTTCTTATGGCCATCGGCATCGGCCTCACCGTCACCAACACCAAGGCGGTGATGGAAGCCATCTTCGGTATCAAGAGTGCCTTCGCCCGCACGCCCAAATACCGCGTCGCCAAAAAAGGGGAGAAATCCGTGGGCGCACGCAAGTATCGCAAGCGGCTGCTTCTGGCTCCGTGGATCGAGCTGGCGCTGGGCGCGTATTTCCTGCTGGCGATTCTCTACACCTTCTCCAACCAGAACTACTTCACCGCGCCTTTCCTCATCCTCTTCGTCGTCGGCTACTGGTACACCGGCCTGATGAGCCTGCTGCAGGGCCGCTTCGAGCGCTGGCGCACCGGCGCCCCTGTCATCAGCGACGACGCCAGCCCCAAGCCGTTCCCCGTCGGCGTCTGAGAGGTGCGGTTGCGAGAGAGACAGGACTGTTTCGGCTCAAGGCCGTACTGTGAGCATCTACGGATCGAAACGTCAGTGTTGCCAGCCATACTCCCGCGGCCCGGACTACGGCGCGCAGATGGGATGAGCGGAAAGCCAAGACCGGATCACGGCCCCGGAGGGGCTATGTGATGTTAGCCCAGGACAAGTTCGCGCCAGCGAACGCAGTCCTGGGTTAGCTCCCAAACAAGTCTGCAGCCCCGTAGGGGCGGCGCGAAGTAGCAAACTCATACTTCCGAGTTGCTGACTAACCACCCCGAACGATCAATATGGGTTCGGCATTGACCCACATCTGTCAGAATGGAAACGATGATCAATCGCTAATAGAAACGTTGTTATAGCGGTTTTTACTGGCGACGGATTTGGGGGGCCGATGGCGGAGCGCGAGTCAACGTATGGACACCGAATGGCTAAGACGTTGTCGCCAGAGGAGTATAGGGAACAATACTTGGCGTTGCAGCGCCGCCGGGAAAATTGGATTTCACCTTGGCAACTGTTGCGCGACAACCGGGTTGAAGAAGCGTTCGAGGTATTCAGGAAGAACCGTCGCGAGATTACCGTTCACGGTGTACGGGTTGGCCAGGCTCTCATGTGGACGGGACAATATGAACTCGCAACTAGACAGCTTGAGGAATCCGTCGGGATTCCCAAGAAGCTCCCCATGCGCTCTGAAAGTGCTTATGCATTTCTAGGCGCAGCGCATTGGTGCCTTGAGAATTACGTGTCAGCTTTCCGGTATTGGCGGGGCGGAATCAGCGCACCATACGCGACCGGTGACATCTGCACCCAGACTCCGCTATTACTAATCGCCGGATCGATTCTTCAACCCGGACTGTTCAGCAGGGAGAAGGCCGAAGATATCTTGCGGTCGAAGCTTTCCGACCCTCGCGCAGGGACACGAACTGAGCACTGGCCAGCGAGTCTTGGGAAGTTCGTTTTAGGTACAGTCCCCAAGGAAGCGATGGCAGCGTGGTGGGTCAGAACCACACGACTTTACGAAGTTGTGATGGAACGCGACCGTCCGTGGCTTACCGCCTTTTATGAAGCGGTCCTTGACTTAGGGGCCGGACGATTGACAAGGACAGAGTTCCGCAGGTTTATGCGGCAACGTACCGACCAATCTACCTTCAAGGATTGGGATCTGGATCCATGGGAACACCTAATGCTTGTGCCGGAGTTCTATATCGCCCGCTTCGAAGGGAGCCAAGCGACGGACTAATTTTGAGCTGCTAAGCGGGCAATCCGTGGCGAAATTTGCTCAAGCGGGCGCATTACCGGCCAGTGTTCCCTATGGCAGATTTTCACCCCAAAAGGGGCTTCTGGGTGCAAGAGCCTTTCCCTCCCGGAGCCCGCATCGCGCCTCTCCGAATCGAACTCCCTCGCCTCACGGTGTTATGTTTAACCCCGTAGGCTTTCATCGCCGCGTCCCCTGATCCGCCGCGACAACCACGCTTCCCCGGCCGCAGACCCCTCGAGGAGATCCACCGCATGAGCGCCGTCAAATACGACCTGATCGTCATCGGTTCCGGACCCTCGGGCCAGCGCGCCGCCGTCGCCGCCGCCAAGCTCAATAAGCGCGTTGCCGTCGTCGAGTCGCGCTCCGTGGTCGGCGGCGTCTGCATCAACACCGGCACCATCCCCTCCAAAACCATGCGCGAGGCGGTGCTCCACCTCTCCGGCTACAACTACCGCTCCGTCTACGGCGTCAATTATCGCGTCAAGGAAAAGATCACCATGGCCGACCTGGCCTTCCGCGTCCAGGCCGTCATCAAAACCGAAGTCGATGTCACCGAGGCCCAACTCTCCCGTAACGGAGTCGACGTCGTCCACGGCATCGCCCGCTTCACAGATGCCCACCACGTCCACGTCGAAGGCCCGTACACTGAAACCACCCTCGAAGCCGAAAACATCATCATCGGCGTCGGCACCAAGCCCGCTGTTTCACCAAAAGTCCCCATCAACGGCCGCACCATCATCAACAGCGACCAGATCCTCGGCCTTCAGGAACTCCCGCGCACGCTGATCGTTGTCGGCGGCGGCGTCATCGGCGTCGAATACACCTGCATGTTCGCCGTCCTCGGCGTCCGCGTCACCCTCATCGAAAAGCGCACCCGCCTCCTCGATTTCGCCGACCAGGAAATCATCGAGGCTCTCAGCTATCACCTGCGCGACGCCCGCGTCACCATGCGCCTCGGCGAAGAAGTCGACACCGTAGAGGAACCCTCCCAGGGCACCGTCATTGCCAACCTAATGAGCAACAAGAAGGTCTCCGGCGACGCCCTGCTCTACGCCGTTGGCCGCCAGGGCAACATCGACGACCTCAACCTCACCGCCGCCGGCATCAACGCCGACGGCCGCGGCCGCATTCCCGTCGATGAGCACTACCAGACCAATGTCCCCAACGTCTATGCCGTAGGCGATGTTGTCGGCTTCCCCTCGCTTGCCTCCGTCTCCATGGAGCAGGGCCGCATCGCCGCATTACGCGTCTTCGGCGATCGCGCCACGCAGTCCAATCCCAGCTTCTACCCCTACGGCATCTACAGCATTCCGGAAATCAGCTTCATCGGCAAAACCGAGGAGCAATTAACCGACGAGGACGTACCCTACGAAGTCGGCATGGCTTACTATCGCGAAGTGGCCCGTGGCCAGATTCGCGGCGACACCACCGGCCGCCTCAAACTCATCTTTCATCGCGAAACGCGCAAGGTCCTCGGCGTGCACATCATCGGCGAAGGCGCCAGCGAGCTTGTCCACATCGGACAGGCCGTCATGGCCCTCGACGGAACCATGGATTACTTTATCGACGCCGTTTTCAACTATCCGACATTGGCGGAGTGCTACAAGGTCGCCGCCTTCAACGGCATCGGCCGGCTCAACCGCTACCAGTCCGGGTAGCGGCAAGGCACGCTAACTTGCTAACTCGCTAAATCGCAGCTTTATTAACTTGCTGACTTGCTAACTCGCTAACTCGCGCTTTCCACACCTCCTTTAGCCAAAGGAGTACCATCCATGACCACCGCCATCGGCGCCGTGATGACCGAACACATCGTTGCCGGCAGGCTTCACGACCAGCGCCTCACCGGAACCGCCCTGCATTACCCCAACGCCAGCACCGAAATCAACGACCTCAGCGCCGTCCCCGCCGGCGAACTCGTCCAAATACTCGCCGGCCTCATCTCCTCGCTCTCTGCAGAAGGCGGCGAGCTCGATGCTATCGGTGTCGCCGTCCCCGGCATCGTCCGCCACGGCGTCATTGAAGACTCGCCCAATCTTCCCCAGATCAAAGGCATGCGCCTCGAGCACGAGCTCGGCGCCGCACTCAAAGAGCGTGGCATCTCCGCCCACGTCCACGCCGCCAACGACGCAGATGCCATCGCCGCCGGCGTCGCCGCCACTCGCGGCCAGCTCGATAAGCTCGTCCGCGTCTGGACCATTGGCAACGGCATCGGCTACGGCCGCTGGCCTTATGTCGAAGGCGTCTGGGAAGGCGGCCACGTCGTCGTCACCCTCGATCCCAAAGAACGTTACTGCGGCTGCGGAGGCGTCGGCCACCTCGAAGGCATCCTCGGCTACCGCGCCATGCGCATGCGCTTCCTTGACATGGAGCCCGAAGAAGTTTTCGCCCACGCTAAAAAAGGCGACGCCCGCTGCCGCGAATTCGTCGATCTCTGGCACAGCGCCCTGGCGGCCGCTACTGCTTCTTTCATCCACCTCGCCGGCCCCGGCCGCTTCTACTTCACCGGCCACAACGTCCGCTTCCTCGAGCTGCCCCTCCTGCGCACCCATCTCGAATCCATGGTCCGCATGAGCCCCCTGCAAAGCTTCTCGCTCGAGATCCTACCCCCCGACGACGAGATCCCGCTCATCGGCGCCGGCGTAAGCGCCTTGCGCGCGCTCGCGAAGTAACGCGTGACACCAAGCAGCCGCTGGAAGCACCTGGTCGGGAGTGGGGAACAGATGGATCGAAGGACATTCAATAAACTCGCGGGACTCACCGCGCTGGCCGCATTGACTGAAAACGTAGAAATGAGCGCAGCCCAGGCGGCTCAGGTCAGCGGAGAGGTCACACTCGAAGACCGCGAACTTCTTGTGGCATTCGACCCGGCGACAGGTGCGCTCACACGCATGGAGCACAAGCCGACGCACTGGTCCATCGAGCGACGGCCGGCGCTTGGCGTCTCCTTTCGAATGCAGGCGCCCATGGCCGGAGAGCGCGCCAACTTCATTCTTGGGACCAAACAGCGCGCCGCCAGCGTCGAAAAAATTGCGGACAACAAGGTGCGCCTGGTCTGGAAGAACCTTGCAAGCCAGCATGCGGGAGTCCTGCCCATCACTTTCACCGCGACAGTCACGCTTGAGAACGGCGAACTCACCTTTGAAAGCGGGCTTGAGAACAAATCGTCTCTCACTGTCGATACCGTCGACTATCCCTATTTTGGCGATCTCAACGCCCCCGGCCCCGAAGTGCCCATGATTGAGCACCACATGTGGACCGGAGCATTGCAAAGCGAGGAGGTTTATCCGCATTTCGCGAACAACCTCGGATATTGGGGTGTGCTGTACCCTACCAAGAACATCAGCAGCAATCAAAGCCCTTACTGCCTCATTCAATCTCCGCAGCAGGGAATTTATGTCGCCATGCACGATCCGGGAATCCGCTACCTGCTGCAGTACACCTTCGAACAGCACCCTGGCACGCTCGATTGGAATCAGAACGAAGTGCCGCCCGGGGACGAGATCGCCGGGACACCTGTGCATCTCGTCTTCCGCACCTGCCACTTCGTTTTTGCGCATCCTGATTCCACAGTCGATCTCGCGCCCGTGGTCGTTCGTCCTTACCGCGGCGATTGGCACGCCGGTCTCGATATCTACCGCGATTGGCGCAAGACCTGGTTTACGACGCCGATGATTCCTGAATGGGCGCGCGATGTGCACTCATGGCAGCAACTGCAGGTGAATGGCTCTGACCGCGATTACACCATTCCCTATACCGACATCGAGAAGTACGGCATGGAGTGCGCCGAAAACGGGGTAGCGGCGATTCAGTTGGTCGGTTGGCACCGCGGCGGCCAGGACGGCGGTGAGCCCTGCCTCGACACCGATCCCATGCTGGGCACATGGCAGGAGCTGCACGACGTCATTGCCCGCCTCCAGGCAAAGGGCATCCACATGATCCTCTTCGCCAAGCCTGTATTTGCCGACATGTCCACCGATTACTACAAAGAGGTTCTCTATAGGTACGAATCGACCGATCCCTACGGGAATAAATATGAGTCGAATAGCTTCAGTTACTTCACTCCCACCTCACTGGCCGGCATCGACAATCGGCGCCGGGCCATTATGGACGTCTGCTGCCGGGAATACCGCGACATTGCCACGCACGAATTCGAGAAGATCCTTAAATTGGGCGCGGACGGCTGGCTCTTCGATGAAGTCTTGCAGCACAATGGCGTTCTCTATAGCTTCAGCGCCGATCACGGCTACACCCCGCCAGGCTATCTCTTCAGCGGCGACATTCCGCTGGTCAAGCAGTTCCGCGCCGCGGCTGACAAGATAAATCCGGAATTTCTCTTCTCCGGCGAAGGCCCCGGCGACTGGCTCATGCCCTATTACGTTCTCGGCTACTACCGCATTAGCTGGGGCACCGTGCACGCGCTGCGCTACATCGATCCCCATGCTCCTCTGATGGCCGCGGTGCGCGGCTTCAATGCCCGCGATGAATTAAACCTGATCCTCGCCTACCGTTACATCATCAGCTACGAACCGTATTGTTTTAAGGGTCGCCTTACCGACTTCCCGCTTACCCTCGCCTACGGCAAGAAAATCGATGCGCTGCGCCGCAGGTATCGCGAATACCTGTGGGACGCGGAGTTCCGCGACACCCTTGGCGCGAATGTTGAGGCGGATGGCTCGCATCAATACACCGTCTTCCGCACCCAATCAGGAAGACGCGCCGTGGTCATCATCAACCGGGAGAGCAGGAAGGAAATCACGGTAAAACTCGATCTGCCTGACGCTGGCCGCCTCGTCTCAGCAACCCCGGAAGAGCCTGACTCAAAAGCGATCTCAGCACCTCTAAGGATTCCGACGCGCTCAGTCGTCGTGGTGATGGAAAAGTAAACGAGGGCCCAGAACTGATCCCCAGGCCTGTGCGTTCGCACTCACATTTCGGGATGGCCGTAAGCACATTCGACCAAACGTGCACAGGCACCTAACATGCCCGGCACAGCTTATTTTTAATATATTCGACCTCGAGTTAGCTGAAAGTTAATAGCTCCTTGCTGATGTCTGATAGTTCATAGCTGACAGCTAGAAGCTAACAGCTAAAAGCTGCTCCTCAGATACGTCTGCGACAACCGGTCGTGCCAGCACAGCCGCTCCTCATCGAACAGCGACCACACCAGCCCCAGCCCCACCGGCAGTACTGACAGTGCCGTCGCCCACAGCCGCCTCTGCCGCTGTTCTCGCGTAGGCCGCTGGTTGGCAAACGTCCACAGCCCGATGTGCGCGTACCGCATTCCCGGCGTGGCGTGCGCCAGCGTAAAGAACAGCAGTTCATAAAAAACTGCCACCACTGCGAACGCCGCCACCGCTCCGATCGCCATCTCCCGCGGCCCGGGCAGAGCCGTCGTATTCTCCATGAACATCCACCCCGCGGCAATCACCGCCGCGCCGATCAGTGTCGCATCCACGAACACCGCCAGCAGCCGCCGGCTCAAAGGCGCCAGTTCAATTTCAGTCGCCACCGCCGCATTGGCCGCCAATTCCGCAGCTCTCGCCATTTCCTCTGCCGGCCGCGCGTCCAGCTTGATCCCGGACCACTCCGGCTGGCTCCACTCACGAGCCGCCTTCGCATCCGCCGGCTCCACTTCCGTCGAAACCGCTTCCGCCTCCACTTCGAAAATGCTCAGCTGCCCATTCCGCACCGAAGCCAGCGGACCTTCCACCAGTCGCGGGCGAATCTTCCGCGTCGCCACCAGCTCTCGCGGAAACTCAATCAGGTTCGCATGAATCGGGTCAGTGCTCTCCAGTTCTTCAGCCGCATCCGGCCCTTCCCACTCCTTCACCGGCGCCTCAAAGAACTCCGCCGCCGCCGCGCCGCCAAAAAGCTGCGCGCCTCCCCGCACGTTCTGCACGTGGCGGATCGGATTCCTTTCGTCCTCACCGCGCACCTCCACTACCGCCGTGCTCGCATGCGTCTCCGCCAATCTCTCCCATGGCGCAGCTTCAACCCCCACCTTGATAGCCGGCAGTGGTTCGGCAATCGTCTCCGCCGCCACGGCCGCATGGCGCGCTTCCTCCGCACGCAGCGGCCGCGCCGCTTCCACCAACTCCTGGGTATAGCTCGGCGCATGCGCAAACCGCTGCGCCACCCGCGCCGCGGCCTCTGCTCCGCGTCCGCTTCCGCAGGTTTGCGTGGCCGTGACCACTCGCGTTCCGGCTGCGGCCGCGCCCTTGCGGCTCCGGTGCTCGGCGAGCCGGCGATTCACTTCCTGCTTCCACTCAAATAGATTGGCCTGTGCTGTACTCAAGTCCTATATCCCTTCTGATCCGCCTCATATACCCATGCGACGGCTCCAACGCAGATGGCAGCGCTCGCATTGCACACGGCGCGCCCCTGCACTTTCACCACAGCGAAGAAGGGAGATCGCAGACAGAACCTATCGCGTTCCCGTCAGGCAATTCCGGGATCGCGCTCAGAGTCCGAGTTTTCCTGCTGCCAGAGCCGCGCTTCGCGCGTCCCAATCCTTGTGCCGGCGTTTGCTATGCTGAGCCTTACACCGCTCGTGGTTTCGGGATGCGCTCGCGCTACTTAGTATGTATCACGCTGTTCGCCGTCTGTCATCTGCCTGTTTGCGCACAGGCCGCTCCCCTGTTGATTAACACGGCACCTCCTGCAAAAAAACAATCCGTACCCGCCGCAAATCCCTCCCGTTCCGCTTCGCCGCAGCCAACCACTCCACCCGTCGCCGCTCCCGAACCGCAGCCCTCAACCGGCGTCCCCGTCCAGATTGAAGCCCTCACCCAGACACGCGTCGGCTCCGTCTGGACTCTCGCCGGCAACGTGGTCATCCACTATCGCGGCTATGTCATCCGCGCCGACAAAATCACCTACGACCAGGCCACCACCGAACTCCACGCCGACGGCCATCTCGAGGTCACCGGCGGCCCTTACGACGTCCTCATCCGCGCCGACCGTGGCAATATGAGCCTCAATGCTCACACCGCGCATTTCTATAAGGTCACCGGCTCAGAAGGTGTGCGCACCATTGGCCGCACCGTGGTCTACTCCACACCCACGCCCTTGCTATTTTCCGGCCGCGAAATCATCGAAGACAGCGAGGGCCATTACCGCGTCGTCGACGGCTCCATCACCAACTGCCGCCTGCCACATCCCGACTGGCGCATCGTCGCCCGCTCCATCCGGCTCGATGATGGCATCGCTTCCATGTCCAATGCCCGCTTCGATCTGCTGGGCGTCCCTATCTTCTATTTCCCTTACCTCGCACACGCGACCACCCGCACCTCGCGTCAAAGCGGACTCCTCATTCCCGTCATCAGCACCGGCTCCTCCATCCGCGGTTACACCTTCGGCGAGCAGGTCTACTGGGCGATCAACCGCAGCATGGACGCCGTCATCGGCGCCGAATATTTCAGCAAGCGCGGCTGGGCCCCCAATGGCGATTTCCGCTACAAGGGCTTCGGCCTCGATCACGCCACCGTCCGCTTCAATTCCCTCTTCGACCGCGGCATCGATCAGCCCGTAAATGCCCCCGGCGCAACTGCCCCTGTCATCGAACACTTCAATCAGGGAGGCGTCGATGTCTCGGCCAACGGGCGCAAAGATCTCTCCGACAATACCCGTATCGCCGGCGCCGCCGAATACCTCTCCAGCTACGTCTACCGCCTCATCTTCAACGACAACTACTCCCAGGCCACCAGTTCCCAGGTCGCCAGCGTCGTCGCACTCACCCACGAGCACAACGGAATCATCCCCTCCGGCTCGCTCCAGCGCTTCCAGACCTTCGCCTCCACCGCCAAAGGAGACGAAGCCAAAATCCTCCACCTGCCCAGCATCCGCTACGACGTCCTCGCCCGTCCTCTTGGCCGCTCGCCCTTCTACTGGTGGTTCGGCTCATCCGCCGGCTATCTCAACCGTTCCGAGCCCAATTTCCACTCCCGCAACGTCGGCCGCCTCGACATCTACCCTCATATTTCGCTGCCTCTTTCCGCCGGCGGCTGGAACTTCGTCTCCGGCGCCGCCCTCCGCGACACCTACTACACCATCAGCCAGGTCCCCGATCTCACCGGCGCCAACAGCGGCGTACCCACCATCAGCCACGATCCCCTCAACCGCACCGACATCGAAGCTTCCCTCGACGTCCGTCCCCCGGCCCTCGAGCGTGATTTCAATTTCCCCTTCTGGCATCGCCAGCTCCGCCACGTCATCGAGCCCGAATTTACTTACCGTTACGTCGGCGGAATCGGCGCCAAAGCCCGCAACGTCCTCCTCTTCGACACCACCGACACCGCGACCAATACCAACCAGGCCGGATATTCGCTCACCCAGCACTTTTATCTCCGTCCCACGGGACACCGCCCCTGCACCGCCGATGAAGCTTTGAAAGGGCACGACTTCAGTCGTGCCGAAGACAATCCGAACGGAGACCGGCCTTCAGACCCTGAGAGATGTTCTTCGCAAGCTCCGTGTGAAACCAACTCCTCCTCCGAATCCGCCGATCCCACCGAAATCCCGCCCGCCGAACCCTGCGAGCGTCCCCGCGAGTGGGCCTCCTGGCAAATCACGCAGGATTTCTACATCAACCCCACCTTTGGCGGAGCGCTCATTCCCGGCCGCCGCAACATCTTCGCACCCACCCTCGATTTCAGCCCCATCGCCTTTCTCACTGAACCCCGCAACATCGCTCCAGTTGTCTCCCGCCTCCGCTTCAACGCCATCCCCAATCTCCGCGCCGAGTGGGATCTCGACTACGACCCCCGCCTCGGCCAGCTCAACGCTGACAACCTCTACGCCGGCTACTCTTTCGGCCGCACCACCATCGGCATCACTCATTCCCTGCTCAACGCCGTCGACGAAAACACCGGCACCTCTTCAACCACGCTCAAGAGCCAGCTCCTCCATCCCTTCTTCTCCATCGGCAGGCCCAGCGGACCCGGCTTCAATCTCGCTGCAAAAGGTGGATACGACTTCGTCCTCCACCAGGTCCAGTACGCCGGCGTGCAATCCGCCTATAACTGGAACTGCTGCGGCATCACCCTTGGCTACCGGCGCTTCGAGCTGGGCACCTCCACTACCTCCGCCCGCGACGAAACCCAGTGGCTCTACGGCTTCACCTTCGCTAACTTCGGCGCCGTCGGCGACCTCCGCCGCAGTAACTCCGTCTTTCCCGACCCAACTCTCCCGCCAACTTACTAACTCAAAACCGGTGAGGGACTGACTCTCTAAACTGCGAATCAGACCCGATGCGCCATAAACATTCACGAGGATTCGTTTTTATAGGAAGGGGAAGAATAGTGTCGGCAGCGCCTTGCTTTTCTAACTTGCTGACTCGCTAACTCGCTAAAAAGAAACACTTCGCTCATGCTAGGCAGTCAAAGGTTGAATTTGGACTGCATAGCCGAGGTTGCGGAGCCGTTTGAGCAGGTGGTTGACCTGCTGGGTAGAGGCTCGTTTGTGAAAATGTGCAGCACCTAAA
>DASYWU010000040.1:0-1866 GCA_035935755.1 Occallatibacter sp.
GCGCCAGGTCGTCTTCGAACGCATCGCCAATGCCGCCCTGCCCGCAGGCGTGGCGCCCTCGCTCGCTCCTCTTTCCAGCCCCAGCAATTTGGTTTACCGCTATGTGCTGGAGAGTCCCGATCGCAGCCCGCAGGAGTTGAAGACTTTCGAGGACTGGGTCATCGAGCGCGCTTACAAATCCGTTCCCGGCGTCGCCGATGATTCCGGTTTCGGCGGCACTGTAATGCAGTACCAGGTCCTGCTAGACCCCGCAAAATTATATGGATATCACCTGTCGGTGCCGCAGGTCGTGCAACAACTCGCCAATAACAACAGCAACGCGGGAGGCGGTTTCTACTCGCAGGGCGGGCAGTTTTACTACGTACGCGGAATCGGCTTGATTCGCGACGTGCAAGACATCCGGAGCATCGTGGTGGGCTCGCAGAACGGAATCCCCGTCAGGATTAGCGATATCGGCCAGGTTGCAATGGGATATGCGCCGCGTCTTGGTGAATTCGGATTCATGAACAATGATGACGCGGTCGAAGGCGTCATTCTCATGCGCACGGGCGAAAAAACCCAGAATGTCCTAAAAGATGTCGAGGCCAAGACAGCGGAGCTCAATCAGCAGGTTCTCCCGCCCGACGTCAAGATTCACCCGTTCTATGACCGTAGCGATTTGGTTCAGCTCACGATCGACACTGTGGAGCACAACTTGCTCCTCGGTATGGTGCTCGTCTTCGTCGTACTCGTTTTCTTCCTATTTAATGTACGCGCCGCACTGATCGTCGCCGCTACGATACCGCTCTCGCTGCTCTTCGCCTTTGTCTGCCTCCATGCCAAAGGCGTGGATGCGAACCTTCTCTCCATCGGCGCGATTGATTTTGGAATCATCATCAACGGCACGCTGATGATGGCCGAGAATATCTACCGCGAGATCGGCCTCCGCGCCGGTCAAGACTACAAATTGTTCGAAGTCATCCTTGCCGCTGCCTCCGATGTGGACAGGCCAATCTTCTACTCCACCGCGGTCATTATCGCGGGCTACCTTCCGATTTATGCGCTGACTGGCCCCTCCGGAAAATTGTTCCAGCCGATGGCAGACACCATGGCATTCGCCATGCTGGGATCCCTGGTTCTCGCGCTATTGTTTGTCCCGGTTCTCAGTTCTTACTGGCTCAAGAGCGTTCACGAAAAAATCAACAAACCTTATGAGTGGATCCGCAATTTTTACGTGCGCTGCCTCGACTGGTGCCTGGATCATTCCCACGCCACGATTGCCGGTGGGATCGCTGTTTTTGGTGCCTCGCTCTTGCTCGTGCCATTTATCGGCGGTGAATTCATGCCGCATCTTGATGAAGGCGCCCTGTGGGTGAGGGCGACGATGCCTTACAGCATTTCTTTCGAGGAAGCCAGTAAGTTCTCCCCGGAAGTCCGCAAGATTCTCATGACTTATCCAATGGTCACGCAAGTCGGCTCGGAACTTGGCCGCCCCGACGATGGCACTGACCCCACAGGATTCTTCAATGACGAGTTCTATGTCGGACTGAAGCCTTATAATGACAAAGCCTGGCGGGAAACCTCCATTCGCAACAAACAAGAGCTCACAGAAGCGCTGCAAAAACAGTTGGCTGCCTTTCCGGGCGTCATTTTCAATTTCACCCAGCCTGCCGAGGATGCCGTGGACGAAGCACTCACCGGCCTCAAGAGTGCGCTCGCCGTGAAGATCTATGGCCCCGACCTCAAAGTTCTGGAAGATAAAGCGCTTCAAATCAAGCGCATCCTTGAGCAGGTGCCGGGCTTCTCCGAACTCACTGTTGTTCGCGAGCTCGGCCAGCCAAGCCTGCTTATCAATGTGGACCGCGAAAAAATCGCGCGCTATGGAAT
>DASYWU010000041.1:0-61889 GCA_035935755.1 Occallatibacter sp.
CCAGCTCTTCCAGAGTCTCCTCGCCTTCGTCGTAGGCCGAAAGAAACTTACGGCGCAAATCATCTCCATAGGGTCGCCCCATATCTCTTTCGCCGCAGACTGTCGCCAAGTACAGTCTATACTATTTCCTAAAATGCTCTATTACTTCGCACTCCGGCCGTGGAGGGCGGAGAGAAGATCAGTGCTGGTTGTGGTGGGGCCCCAGTATCGCTCGATGAATTCAATTACGAGCTCGGTTCCCTGGGCGTGGGAGACGTGTGGCGGCGATGCGGGATTGTACATGGCGTCGGTGAGGTCGCGGACGAGGATGCAGCGCATGCCCCAGCGGGTCATCTGGCGAATTCCAAAAGTGCGATTGAGGATGCACATATTTGCGTGCACGCCCATATAGAGAAGCGTGTTGATATGCCGGGCGCGGAGGACGTTGTAAATTTCCGTTCCGCTGTCGGAGATGACGTCGCCGGGCGCAATATGCAGCAAGGGCGTTTCTCGCGTCCATACCCTGTGCTCGCGATCGCCAGGCGTGTCGCAGCCGCCGTCGCTGTCGTCGATGGGCAGCGGGCCATCCTGAATCTTTTGTTCGGGCGGTGGGTCAGCCCTGGGCGCGTTCTCAGCGAGAAGGCGGCCGGGAGCGTCTTTGTAG
Source organism: Occallatibacter sp. (assembly GCA_035935755.1). Lineage (GTDB taxonomy): Bacteria > Acidobacteriota > Terriglobia > Terriglobales > Acidobacteriaceae > Telmatobacter. The sequence goes on from DASYWU010000041.1 coordinate 644, forward strand.
AAACTCATGGTGTCAGACGGCGCATGAATCACCAGAATGCCTGCGCTGCGCGCCTGCTCGATGAGCGGCTCCATGCGCACGGCGATAGCGCGGACACGCTGGGTGGCGCCGTGGCACCAGTGCAGGTCCCACATATCGGTGATGATGATTGCGGTGTGCGACGGGTCGATCGATTCATTGAAGCGCGCCTCGGTGGCGGGGCTATCGCCGTGGAAAGGCTGAATCCGAGTGCGCAGGGGAAGGGAAATTCCGGCACTTGGAGCCGCATCGGGATATCCGGAGCAGAGCATGGCAAGAGGAAGCACGAGGAAGCTAATAAGTCGTATGTTCTTCTGAGATTTCATTTGGCAGAAGCATGGACGGCGAAAGCTGGCCGAGACTTGCATTATATCCCTGAGCCTAGTGCTGCTATGCGGATGGAAGATGCGAAAGAGGATGAGAGATCAAACTGGGCAGCTTGCATTGCATCCACTGTTGATGGGCGAGCAGGTCAAGACCCGGCTGCGGCCGGAATCTCGGCGCCCGTCGGTTCCGCAAACGTAGAGCTTGTTGACGCTTGCTGAAGAGAACGCCAGGCGGCGGTCAGGAGCGTGGCTTCAGCGGTGTCCTGTCCCAGTTCCCATATCATGATGCCTTTCAGTTTCCGATGGGCGGCATAGCGGCATTTATAGGCAACGGAGATCGGGTCCTCAAAGGTCCAGAAGTTGGCGCCATCGAATATCCATGGCGCCCGCGATTCCCGATTGCGCTGGGTGGTGTGCAGAGATTGAAGTCGGCGGATGGTCCGATATGGCTTGCTCTCGGAGTCGCCTTTACCTCGCTGAAATAATCCTGAATTCTCCGGTGAGACGCCGCGCCACTCGTATCCATAGAAGGGAATTCCCATCAAGAGTTTTCGATCTGGCACGCCGACTTTTTCATACGCCGTAATGCTCTCTGCCACGCTGCCGTACTCTCTCGCATCAGCGGTGGGAAAGAGCGGCGCAAGAAAGCCCGTCCTCGACTCCCAGGGACCGGTATAGTCATAGTTCATAATTCCGATCTCATCGACGAGAGGAGCGAGAGCGCGAAAATCTGTGCCGGGCTGCATCTCCGGCCGGTCCCCGACTGCGATGCTCAGCTTGAGGCCGCGGCGCACAGCATTCATCTGCCGCCGGAACTCTGCGATCAGGGCGCGGAAATTTTCTGCATCGCTCCGCTGCGGAAATTCCCAATCTACGTCGATGCCATCGAATATCCCCGGTTCAGTCACTCCCGGCGCGAAATGTCCGCGCAGGAATATGTCGACGCATGAAGCCACAAACTCGTGAAGGTTTTCCGGCTTTGCGTCCTCTCTGAAATCGGCCGCCTCTCCTTCCAGCGAAATCAGAATCCTGAGCTTCGAGTAGAGATGCTTGAGCTGCTTTAGCTGGTGAAAATATCCGCGGAAGCGCGAGTCTGGATCATCGCTGGTTCCGTTGACGCTGTTTTCAGAAGCATATGCAGTTTCCAGGTCGGCCTCTGGATCGCCGATGGAGCAACGGCCTCCGACGACGGACGCGTGGGCATAGTTGATCTGGTTCAGGAGAGAGGCGGCGCCGTTATCGACGAGGTCGCGGAGGTAGACGGGGGGCTCACTGTATAAGCCCGATTGCGCGAAATAGGCTACGACCAGGGGTTGACGCTGATGCAGAATTCCCGCATTAGCACGGATCGAGACCAGGAGGGTCAAAAGCAACGCGTAACCAAACGAACGGAGCCGAAGAGCCGAGTCCCAGTGTCCCACGTGCGCGGCCTTTCCATGCCTGGGTTTCCTGCGCCGCATGTCAAAGCAGGTTCCAGTCTTGTCGTTGCTGCTTTGCCCGGTCTTAAGGGTGGGAGCAATGCGAAGTCCAAATGGCCGCGTCGATGACGGCTGTTCGCCCCGAGTTTCCAGCGACATTGAAAGCAGGGATGTTGCGGCGCGATCGTGCACGTAGGACGATAACGGATCTCGATCCAGGTGAGAAAGGGGAGGTGAACTGAGCGCGGGATTGTCAAAGATTCGCGACACGGGCTGTTCAAAAGCTGGGACAAGATGCAAAGGGGCCTGCCCGTGCTGCTCGTGCTGTCGGCAATCCAACTGCCTTCTCTGGGCTAGGCAAACACGTGCTCCTTCGCACGGCGCAAGACGGCTGCATCAGGCAATGGCGCGAACACGCCGGGTGGCGCCGTGGCACCAGTGCAGGTCCCACATATCGGTGATGATGATTGCGGTGTGCGACGGGTCGATCGTTTCATTGAAGCGCGCCTCGGTGGCAGGGCTATCGCTGTGGAAAGGCTGAATGCGGGTGCGGAGGGGCAGGGAAATTCCGGCACTCGGAGCCGCATCGGGATATCCGGAGCAGAGCATGGCAAGAGGAAGCACGAGGAAGCTAATAAGTCGTGTGTTCTTCTGAGATTTCATTTGGCAGAAGCATGGACGGCGAAAGCTGGCCGAGACTTGCATTATATTCCTGCTGTCATTGCTTTTGCTCTTTTGAGGTATGCTCTATGCAATCAAATCGCAGCTAAGAGCCGACGCTGGAGTGGCGCCAATTAAAGGCGATCGCGCCTCACCCGATGGATAGCCTATGCGCGCGGGCTGGGGCTACCCGCCTGGCATTGCGAAAGGATCACTGGTGTAGCGCGCCGGAGCGTATTGTGTATTTCGGCTACCGAATCCGTGTAGCGCATAAGATCGAGCACTTCCGTTTCGCTACCATTTGCTTTGACCGAGGCTCGGTACGTAATGTTCTCTGCGGGCGCTCCCTTACCTCCAAACTCACCAGTAACTTCAACTTCGACCGATTGGACATCTAATCCACGCTCTTTTGCCTCGCGATAGATGTCGTTGCAATAGCAAGTGGCGAGAGCCAGAAAGAGCAGTTCACCGCCATTTATGCCGGAGCCGAAACCCCCAACCTTGGCCGGAATCGCCAGAGACTGTGCTCTGTCGCCAGTCCGCACGAGCGACTGGTGATGGCCATCCTGATTGACCACTGTTGCTGAAATCTGCATCGCGCACCTCGTGACCTCATTAGAGTTTTGTTCTAAGCGAACACCTGTTCCAGCGCTTCTCGCATCACCTCTGCATCAGGAGTTTTTCCGGTCCAGTACTCGATGCCGATTACGCCCTGGGCGACAAGCATGCCGAGGCCATCGATGACGCGGCAGCCTTTCTGGCGGGCTTCGCGGACGAGGCGCGTCGTGGGCGGGTTCGGGATTACGTCGGCGACGATCATCTCGGCAGAGAGGGTCTCCATGGCGAGCGGGATGCGCGCATCGACGTCGGGGAAGAGTCCGATGGAGGTGGCGTTGACGAGAATGTCGGTGCCGGCGGGGACGCGGAAATCGTCTTGCCAAGCGATGTAAGTAGCGGCGAGTTCGTGACCGAGCGCCTTCACTGCGTCGCGCAATTTGCCGCGGAAGAGAGATTCGAGGTCGCGGCCGCGGGTTTCGCTGCGGTTGACGAGAGTGATCTGCGAACAGCCGGCGAGTGCCATTTCCACGCCGATGGCGCGCGCTGCGCCGCCGGCGCCGAGGAGGACGAGGGATTTTCCGCGTGGGTCGGCGAGCGCACGAAAGCTGGAGACGAAGCCCTTGCCATCGGTGTTCTCGCCGATGAACTGACCGTTGCGATTGACGACGCAGTTTACCGCGCCCATGAGCGATGCGGATTCGCCGAGCGAGTCGAGGTGCTGGATGACGGCGACTTTGTGCGGGATGGTGCAGTTGAATCCGCGAAAGCCGAAGGCGCGAGCGCCGGCGACGGCTGCGGCGAGGTTTTCGGGGCGGACTTCGAGAGTGAGGTAACGCCAGTCAAGATCCAGGGCGCGGAAGGCGGGTTCGATCATGGCCTGGGTGGGATTCTCGGCTACGGGGAAGCCGAAGCAGCCGACGAGTTCCTGTTTGAAGTTGAGTTCTTTGGGCATGGGCGGTGTCCGGTGGTCGAGTGTCGAGGATGCATGGACAGGATAATCTCGCTGCTTCGTGGAAGCCTGCCATAGCCGTAAAAATCTGCCGCGGCGGACGGCGAGGGCGGACACGGGGTTTGGTGGTTTCCCACCCTTTTCACTATGAGGCTGTGAAAAGGATGGGGCGCGGGGCTATGGTGGTTTCCCACCCTTTTCACGATGAGGCTGTGAAAAGGATGGGGCGCGGGGCTGTGGTGGTTCCCACCCTTTTCACGATGAGGCCGTGAAAAGGATGGGGCACGGGAGAGTCGTTCAATCCAGGCAAAGGCTACTAATCGCCGGGTTGCTGCTGGGGCGTTGCGGATGAAGGTGGTGGGTTGGCTGTGTGCGGGTGCGCGGGCGATTCGGAGAGGGATTCGGTGTCCAGTTCGTGCTCGTGCTGGTAATGCTCGACGGGCATTTTGCCGTCCCACCAGGCCCAATTCATGGGGTAGACGTCGGGATCGAGGAAGACCTGGTAGAAGTGCCAGACGAGGATGGCGAGAGTGGCGAGGATGGCTTCGTAGAAGTGGATGGCGGTGGCCACGTCGACCCACCAGCGGGCGAGCAGGTTGCCGACCCAGACCTTGGCCCACATCATGATGCCGGTGAGACCCATGAGTGCGGTGCCCCAGACCAGCGCCCAGTACTCGGCTTTTTCGGCGTAGCTGAAGCGGGCGTATTTGGGTTTTTCGCCGCCCAGGCCGAGGTAGTAGCGCATGGTCTTCCAGAGGTCGAAGGCATCGCGCGGGCGGGGGACGAGATCGCGGATGAGGCGGCGGCCTTCGCGCGCGGCGGCGAGATAGAAGAGGTGGTAGATGCCGGCAGCGATAAGGATGACGCCGGCGGTGCGGTGGATGAAGCTGCGCAGGTTTTCGCCCATGCCGAAAGTGTGCGCGAACCAGGTGTTGGGGAATTTGAGCGCGAATCCGCTGATGACCAGGATGATGAAGCTGGTGAACAGGATGAGATGCTGCCAGCGCTGGTTGACGGACATGCGCGTCAGGTATGGGTTCTGCATGCGGCGGATGGCGACCGCCTTCCTGCGCCAGATGATGGCGTTGTGCAGGAACATGGCGCCGATGATGCTGACGATGAGGATGATGTAGATGATGCGGATCCAGCGGACGGCGATGGAGCCGATGTCGCGCGAGCCGACGCCGGTTTGCAGATGGACCGGGGTGAGCGTGAACTCGCGGGTGACGCCTTTGTGGCATTGGCCGCAGGTGGCCACCAGGTTGGCATGGTTGATGGTGGATCGCGAATCGCTGGAGGGCAGGATGTTGTGCACGCCGTGGCAACTGGAACAGTTGGCCGCGACGAGCGAGCCGCCTTCCTGGGCGAGGCCGTGGTAGCTGTCGAAGTAGGTGCCTACGCGGTTACCGGCGACACCGAATTCCTGGGATAGGCGGACGCCCTCGTGGCAGCGGGCGCAGATGTCGCGTGAAACGTTTGCCACGGCAACAGGCGCGCTGGGATTGGAGGGTGACTTAATGCTGTGGATGCCGTGGCAATCGGTGCAGGTGGGGGCGAGCTGATTGCCGTTCGCGACGGCCTGGCCGTGGATGCTCTGCATGAACGTGGCTTTGGTGTCGGTGTGGCATTGGCCGCAGGTGGCGGCAACATTGACGCGCGCGATGGGCGATTTGGGATCGCTGGGGGGAAGGATCTGGTGTGAGCCGTGGCAGTCCGTGCAGACGGCCGCTTTTTCGCTGCCGTTGGCCACCGCGCGGCCGTGGACGCTGTCCTGATAGGAGATGAATGGCTGGGTGCTGACGCCGTTAGCCGCCATCAGGAAGCGCTGGCCGTGGCACCGGCCGCAGGTGGCGGGAATGTTCTCATGATGCACGGGCGAGGCCTGATCCGATGCGGCGAGGATGGTGTGCACGTCGCCGTGGCAGTCCTGGCAGGTGGCGGCAGCGGTTTTCCACCCCAGCGACGAAGACCTGTCGCCGGGGACCCCGGTCTGGCCGGGCTTGCCGTCATGCGCGTGAATGCTGTGCGTGTAGGCCTTCTGCGCATCGGCATGGCAGCCGTCGCAGGCTACCGGTTGCGGGGTGGAGGCGTGGGGAAGAGTCTTGACGTCCTTGTGGCAATCGGTGCACGAGAACATCGCGCCGTGAATGGAGTGCTTATATTTGCCGCGATCGACGAAGAGGCTGACAGTTTTGCCGTTGACCTGAGTGGTGGCCGTGGGATCGGAGTGGCAGGCGAGGCAGTCCTGGTCCTTGATTTTTTGCGCGGCGCTGGCGTTCGCGGCCCAGAAAAGAAGGAATAATACAAACGATAGCGTGAAGAACCGGCTTACAGGATTCACGCCATCAAGGAGAATTCTTTGACGTGGGCGGTGCCGTGACCGGAGTCACAGGGAGGGTCGGCGTAGCTCACATATCGAGCGGCGAATCTCGCGTCGACTAAGATTCTGCTATACTTAATCAGTCCCGGCAGGGATGTGGGCCCTGCCGGGAGTTGGCTACTTCATCAGTAGCGCCAGGACGAGGAATACGACAGCCAGCACCAATCGCCAGTCAATGGCTATCGTGATGGCCAATCGCACCCAGGACGATTTCTCATCCATGTCCTCACCTCCTCGGCGTTAGCACGGCCCGCAGGTCGAGCAGCGGCCTGCGGACCGACAGCCCGGTCTTCAGGGCTGATCTTTCGCTACCGCTTCCACATGCGCAGAGAAGGTGAAATGATTCTACGACACCTCAGTAAGAGGATGCCGAAGGGGACGGCTAACTCGTACCGTAGGCCCGGCGCAATTCCACCGTCGCTGGAAGACTAGCTGAAATACGCGGTTAGCGTGAGGATCAGCAGCGTAAGGCCGATGGCGATGGCGGTGTAGCCGACGACTTTCGAGAAATTGATCTGCCAGATGCCCGGGGCTTCGGCGACGAGACGCTTTTCGAGCTTTCCTTCTTTCGTGGCGCGCTCGTATTCCAGCGGGCGCTTGTGCTTGAACTCCTCTTCGCTTTCCACACCGGTGAAAATAACCAGGTCCATGGGGAAACTGTCGGGGCGCAGATGCGTGTTGACGAAGTGGATGGAGAAGATAAAGAGGATGGCGAGCAGGCCCTCTTCGCTGTGGATCACCAGCACGGCGTTGAGTGCCCATCCGGGCAGGAATCGCGCGAAGAAGGGCGCAAACCACATGGCGTATCCCGAGAAGCCGATGACCACCATGCCCCAGAAGACGGCCCAGTAGTCAAACTTCTCCCAGTAGGCGTAGCGCTCGAATTTTGGTTTGGGACCGAGGCCGAGGAACCAGCGCATGTGCGCAAAGATATCCTTCACGTCTTTCAGGTTGGCGACCATGGAAGTAGGTCCCCAGAAGATGCCTTTTTCGCGATTGACGATGCCGCGCGTAACGATGTCTTTGACGTGGATCAGAAAGGCGATGGTGAGAACGACGGCGCATAGCTTGTGGAAGGCGAGAATGGCGCCGAATCCGCCCACAGCGCGGGCAACGCCGCGCGCCCAAAGGCTGTCGCTGAAGCGCAGGTTCAGGCCGGTCGCGGCCAGGCCAAGAAATGTAGTGAAGAGGACCGCGTGCATGTAGCGCTGACCGCGCGTGAAGCGCATGAAGTAGCGCTGCCCGGCGGATTTCGGTTGGACCTCGACTGATGTGGCGGGCATTTGTTCAAGCTCAGGCATTGTCCCCTCCATTGGATTTCGTCCTGATCTGCTGCATGCGGGAGCGGATCAGCCAGAGGATGGTGTGGACGACAAAGAAAGTAAGCACGCTGATCAGGAGCAGGTTCATGAACAGGCGCACATAATAAAGACCTGGGTTCAGCTTGCGATCGCGGGCGTTGGCGTGAGGCTGATAGGCGACGAAGCTGAGGTTGGCGCCGGCGTGGCAGCGTCCGCACATTGCGACCAGGTTGGCCTTGTTGATGGGCGAATGTGGATCGGAGGCGGGGCGAACGTCGTGGGCCTCGTGACAATCCCAGCAGCGCGCAGTCTGCACATATCCGCCGAGCAGGCCGAGTTGGGAATGGAAGGTGTCGCGGTAGGTGGAGAACTTGTCGGTGTGGCAGGAGCCGCAGATGGGAGTTGATCTCATGCGGAACTCCGCCTCGGTGGGCTGCAAGATGGCGTGGGCAGTGTGGCAATCGGAGCAGACGGGAGCTTTGAGATTGCCGGCGGCGACCGCTTTGCCGTGAATGCCGGCGCTGTACTCGGCTTCGATTTTGGCGTGGCAATTTCCGCAGGTAGTGGCGACGTTGGTCTTGTAAGTGGGGCTCTGCGGATTCTTATGGCTCAGGATGTGATGTGAACCGTGGCAGCTCTGGCAGTTGGCGGCGACGAGCAGGCCTTCCTTGCTGAGCGCAAAGCCGTGGATGGAATCGACGTACATGGAGTAGACATTGGGCAGGCCGTATTTTTTCGCCACTTCCGGATTGCCGTGGCAGTTGCCGCAGGTCTTGGGGATGTTGAGCGGGTAAACGGCGGAGCGGGTATCGGTCTTGGGGAAAATCGCGTGAGCGTTGCCGTGGCAACTGGTGCAGGCGTGACCGTTGTGGATGCTGCCGGTCATCTGCGAAGCCTGGTCGGCGTGGCAGGTCTGGCACTGGACGGCGGCGATGTGGTCGGGGTGGGGAAAGCCCTTGATGTCAGTGTGGCAGTTGTTGCACTGCAGGCTGCCGTGAACACTGGCAGAGAAGGTCTGGCCGTCGACGGAAATGCTGTGGCCGGCGGCGTCGGTCATGCCTTTGTCGCTGTGGCAGGCGAGGCATTCGGTTTGCGCGCGGCTGATGGCCGGCGTGAGGAGAAGTGCAAGGGCGGCGAGTGCGGTGGCCAGGAGTGGTTTGCGGAGGGTAAATCCGGGGTCCCTGAGTGCGGCTTGGATCATTCTGCCGTCTTCTTTCTCCAGGAACGTTGGCGATGCACCGCGAGCGTGCCCGGCAAGACCCGCGGCGAAGCCTCGTGGACTTCGTGTGGAGTTTCTTTGCGGGGTTCTTATCTTTGAGAAGAATGTTTTGCGGGGAAAACCGCAGTGATAGGGGTCACAAAGGGTCGGGCGAGGGCGTCATGGGCGAGGCAGGTGCGTGCGATGGAGCACCAATGGATTGTGCGGGTTGGTACTGAATGTGATCTGGTCGGCTGGAGCTATGGAGCAGCCAGAATTCCGACGAGTCGACCGCACGCTGCCATTCATGCCCACTACCTATGCTCTGCGGAACGCGTTAGTATGCTCCCAATCAGAGAAAAGCTGTCGAGGTACAGAACTGTGCATTGGAATGCGAACAGTCTGATGCTGGCGGTCGTTTTTTGCGGGTTGTGCGGAACGGGCATGGCCAAGGGGCAAGCGGAGAAGGAGCCGCAGCTGCCCTGGATGAACACCAGGCTCAGCCCGGATCAGAGAGCGGATCTGGTTTTGAAAGAGCTGACCCTGGACGAAAAGATTCTGCTCATTCATGGCCAGGGATCGCCCTTTGGAGAGGCTGCCAATCCCAACACCTATCTGAGCAACGGAGGCGACGGGTTTTCGCTGGGCGTGCCGCGGCTGGGAATCCCTCCTTTGCAGATGATCGGGTCGGCGTATGGCGTGCGCTTCAGCGGCCAGAATGGGCGCTACTCCACCGCTCTACCTTCGGACCTGGCGCTGAGCGCGAGCTGGGATGAGAAGGCAGCGTGCGATTACGGTGCGTTGATCGGCCGGGAAGAGCGGGCGCAGGGATATAACATGAGCCTCGCCGGCGGGGTGAACCTTGCCCGGGAGCTGCGGAATGGGCGCACCTTCGAGTACCAGGGCGAGGACCCGATACTGGCGGGGACGATGGTAGGCGAGCGCGTGCGCTGCGAGCAGGCGCAACACATCCTGGGCGAACTGAAACATTTTGCCGTAAATGACCAGGAGACCGGGCGCAACTACGTCAACTCGGTAATTGGGAAACGGGCGTTACGAGAAACCGATTTGCTGGCTTTCGAAATCGGCAACGAAATCGGCCATCCCTGGGCGGTGATGTGCTCGTATAACGGGGTCAACGGGGACTACGCCTGCGAGAACAAATACCTGCTGACCGACGTGCTGCGAAGAGAGTGGCATTTCCGCGGCTTCGTTTTATCCGATTGGGGCGCGACCCACAGTCTTGCCAAAGCCTCGGCGGCAGGGCTGGATATGGAACAGCCGGATGACAACTTCTACGGCGCCGCGATGAAAAAGGCAGTGCTCGATGGCAAGATCCCGATGGCGGAACTGGACAATCACGTGCGCAACATTCTGCGTGCGGAGTTCGGCAGCGGGATCATCGACGATCCGATTCGCAAGAGCGTGGTGAACGTGGAAGAAGGCCTGGAGATTGCACGCAGAGAGGCGGAGGAGAGCATCGTTCTCCTGAAGAACTCCAACGGCATACTTCCACTGAATGCGGCTACAGTGAAATCGATCGCCATCATCGGCGAACACGCCGATACGGGGATGATCTCAGGGGGCGGATCGGCACAAGTGGATCCGGAAGGGAGTTTTACGGCGGACTGGTCGAAGCCGGTGCACGTCTGGTTTCCGACCTCGCCGATGAAGGCGATCATGGCGTTGGCCACTGGAGCCGAGGTGCGGTTCGACAGTGGCTCCGACGCGAACGCTGCGGCGGAGCTGGCGAAGAGATCGCAAGTGGCGATCGTTTTCGCAAATCAGTGGATGGGCGAGGGAACGGACTTGCCCGACTTGTCGCTTCCGGATAAGCAGAATGAGCTAATTCAGAAAGTGGCGGCGGCCAATCCCAACACCATCGTGGTTCTGGAGACTGGAACAGCAGTAACGATGCCCTGGGCAGGGGAAGTCCGCGGCATCGTCGAAGCCTGGTATGCGGGGGGTAAAGGCGCCGATGCGCTGGCCAACATTCTGTTTGGCAAGGTGAATCCCAGCGCAAAGCTGCCGATCACTTTCCCGGTCAGGGAAGCCGACCTTCCCCATGCGCAGGTAGCAAAACCCGCAAGTGAGGCGCTCACGAAGCGCGCCATGATGCGCTCGGGTGAAGCGCGTCCAACTTTCAGCGTGCGGTACGACGAGGGACTGAAGGTGGGATACAAATGGTTCGACTCCGAAAACAAGCCTGTCTTATTCCCATTTGGATTCGGGCTCTCGTATACGACCTTCAGCTATTCGAGCCTGAGAGCAGATCGGGAGGGCGACGGGGAGATAAGCGTCAGTTTCAACGTGACCAATTCCGGCGGAAGGGCCGGCACGGAAATCGCCGAGGTTTACGCCGCTATCCCTGAAGTCGCCGGTGAGCCTCAGCATCGGCTCGTCGGTTGGCGGCGGGTGGAACTTGCCCCGGGCGCGAGCCAGGATGTGAATCTCACCATACCGGCTAAGTACTTGTCCATCTTCGACGAAGATGCTGACGGATGGAAGCTTGTTCCAGGCAACTACACGATCTACGCAGGCGGTTCTTCGCGGGACCTGCGATTGACAACAACTCTCGTTATTCACTGATGCGGCCGTACCACGGAGCCAGGATTTCTGTGGGACGTCGGCAAATCCAGGAGGTTTTGGACAGTTGCTTCCGGCCGAGGTGATACGGGTCATTTTCCTGGATCCAAGGAAAAAGGAACAGCGATGTATGGATCTTGAGTGCGATGGTACATCGGTGACTTGTTTGATCAGCAGTTATAGGTGATGAGACCGACTGGGTTTATTTACCTCAGGCAACGATAGCATTCGAGTGGGCCACCAACCGACCGCCGCCGTTGACGAGCGTGTAATGTAAGCTTTTTCCCAAGGTGGACACACGAATTTCTGGACACTCACCGAATCTTTGTTGACTCAATGTTCTCCCGTAGATGATGCGCTCCGGTCAATCAAAGGTGGCGCGGCAACTCCGCACGTTCACATCAGAAGCAGAAAAAGATCAATTGACCGGCGCCACGGCCAGATTGGTGACAGAATATAGATGTCCCCCGAGGCGGCAGGCTCCGGTTCCCCTTTTACCTCTCCGAGAGACGAGGGAGGATACGTGCCGCCAGATTTCAGGATCGTAATCCTTTGTGGCTCTGCCGGCGCCCTCTCGGCATACATTGAGATTCTCCGTGCTGTTCCCGCCGATAGTGGAATGGCATTTGTCATTCTCACCCATCACCGCATCGAAGCCCCTTGTTGGCTGGTCCAGATTCTCACCCATGAAACCCGAATGCACGTAGAAGAGATCGTCGATGGAACGGTTCTTCGGCCAAATTGCGTGTATATCGGCCCTGCCGGCATGGATCTGACCACCGACGGAGAGGCGCTCTGGCTGGAGCCGGCATCCAGGCTCAAAGGATGGCCGAATACCTTCGACCTCTTCTTGGATTCAGTCGCACGAAACACGCTTGGACGAGCCGTAACCGTCATTCTCTCCGGCCTCGCACAGGATGGAAGCGCTGCTCTTGGAATCCTGAAGACGAACGGAGGAATGAACTATGCCCAGGCGAATGCGTCGTCAGACTCGATGCCACGAAGTGCAATTGCTACCGGAAAAGTAGACTATGTCGGATCTCCGGTCGAAATTATTGCCGCTATATGCAAGCTCCCGCCGCTCGTTGACTTCCTCAGAGTCCTCGCAGCAAAAAGAATTAGGGTACTAATCGAGAAGGAGCATGCTCCAATTGAGAAGTGCATGGAATTTCTTCGGACCACAATGATCGCCATCGGCAAATCTCACGCAGTTCTGCACGAAAGCGATCGCGTCATTGCGCGGATGATGAGTCTCGCTTAATACGTTCGAAGACCATCTCTTGCTCTATCGCGCTGAGCAGTCTGTCCGTCCGCCTGATTCTGTCTTCCGTCTCGGCGATTCGCCGTTGAGTCTCGGCCAGGCTCCGCAAGCTGAATCGGGCCCTCTCAATCGCATCCTCACACTCAGATACTGTGACGCGTGCAACCTGCACGGCAGCGTCGCAATCGATACTCTGCTCTTTGCCCGCCATCGTACCGTCTTCATTCAGAAGCGTACGATGAGTTGTCGGTCTGAACAACTGGGTAGAACCCTAAATAGAGCCAAATACATCCCACTGGACAATTCGACTTTCCAGCGCTCCGAATCCGCGTAAGCTGGTGTTCCTGTGAGCCAAGAAGCTCTCGGCAGCGCATTGGGTCATTAACTCAAACGAGTTCGTGATAAGCACTCTTGAGTCTCACTCTCACGCTTTTCATTATCCCGATATTAGGTCTAGGGAATAAGAGGTTCTCCTCAGGCATAAATCCACCTGCGGACGTGATACGGGTCACATTCCGGGGTGGTTGCACTGTCCGAAAATGAGACCGCTGCCTGAGGAGCCGGTTTTTTATGGGCACAGTAGCGGTATCTGAGTACAAGACTATGGTCACACTGCCTGGTGACGCTGTGCGGGCCATCCAGTGGCGTTATGCCGATCGTTTTGATCTGCAGATGCTTGTGCAGTCGGCACGGGGCGTGGCACGGGGCACCGTGGCGCGGATGGTGGCGGCCGGCGAGCGCAATACGCACGAGTGGACGCCGGCCAAGGCGGAGATGCTGGACGCCTTCGATCGCGCCGGCGTGACGGCGGCCTTTATGGAGCCGGAAGAGGGCGGGTTTATCGCCGGGCCGAAGAATCTGGCGTTGTCGCTGGCGGCATTTGAGCTGGCGTGGGTGGACGGCGGCGCGGCCACGGCGAGCCTGGCCGGTTTTCTCGCCCTGGCACCGATCCACGAGCGCGGCACGGCGGAGCAAGTAGCGCACTACAAGAAGCTGGCGGCGCCGGGCCAGACGGACCCGGATGGGGGAATGGCCCGCAAACCCTGGCGCGGAGCCTTTGCGCTGACGGAACCGATTCCTTACGTCGGAGTTGATACCGGCATGCTCAGCGGCAAGGTGCGCATCGTCCACTGGAAAGACGGCGAAGAGCCGCTGCTCGAAGTGGACAAGCGCGGCCGCTTTATCACCGGCATCTCGTTCGCGAATTTTGTCACCGCGGCGGTCACTTCCGACGATGCGCGGATCAAGGGCAGTTGCATGGTGATCCTCGAAGAGGACGATGAGGGCGTTTTCGATCGGGGCACGCCGACCAAGAAGCTGGTGCATCAGCTTTCGGCGACCGGGGACCCGGTGTTCAAGCTGAAGGTTCCGGCAAGCCGCATCGTGGGTGGGTACACGGTGAAAGACGGCGTAGTTGTGCCCAATTTCAATCACAGCGAAGTGATTGAGGCGGTGTTCCGGCGGACGCGCGTGCCGGTGGGGCTGATGACGGCGGCCAAGCTGCTTTCGGCCGTCGAGCCGGTCATCCGCTACCAGCGGCAGCGCTTCCGCGGAGCCGAGGGCGCCAAGCCTGGCTCGGTGCGTTACGAGCAGGGAATCCAGCAGCGTGAGGACGCCCTGCACCGGCTGGTGGATGTGTGGGCGGCGGGCGAGGCGGCAGCTTCGCTGGGATTTGCAGCGGCGAGACTATTCGATGAGCTGGAGCCGCTGGAGAAGATCAAGAACGCGATCCTAATGGAACAGGGGATTCAGGGCGGTCGCGCAGAGATGAAGGCATTGCGCGAGAGCGAGGAGCGGGCCATCGAGCTTCTTTCGCTTCCTGTCGGCGATGGAAGGCGCGAGGACCTCGAGAGCAATCCGCTGGTGAATTTCGTGCTCAAGGACGCCGAAGCCAACGTGCTGTGCCCGGCGACCAAGCTGTGGAACACGGGCCACGGCGCCAACATGCTGCGAGAAGCTGTGAGCCTGATGGGCGGATACGGAATCACCGAGGACTGCCCCGGCTTCCTGGCCAACAAGTGGATGGACGCGCAATTGGAGGCCACCTACGAGGGACCGGAAGCAGTCCAGCGCCGGCAACTGACTGTGACCATGACCAGCGATGTATTTCTAGCGCTCTTTCGCACCTGGACGCGGGAGATGCGGCGTGTCGCCAGCGAGCGGCCTGGAACCGGCGCGTGCACGCTGGCCTCGGCGATGAATTTGTGGCTGTGGACGCTCCAATATCTGCGCAGCGCTACCGATGCTGCCGGTGGGAAGCTATACCACGGCCAGCGACAGGGCGTGACCTTCGCGCTGGCCGATGCGCTGTGCTGGCTCGTGGCTTCGCGGGCGCAGATCCTGGACGTGCTGGAGCTGGAAAAGCGCGGCGCGGAGGATGCAGCAGTCGCCGACGGGCTGGCCGGGACGGTGCAGTTCCTCAGCGATCTGTGCCACACGCAGGCGGCGCAGACGGCTGGCGAAGTTTCGCGCATCTGCGGCGAGCTGGTCTTCGGATATAACCGGCATCCGGCGTGGGACGAGGCGGAGCATAGAAGCTGCTTCCTGGCTTCAGAACTGGACGACTTTGAGGAAGTCATGCCCGGAATTTCAGCCATGGCGGTGGATGTAATCGCCGGTGACGGAACGCATCCGATGAAGGCGGGGCCATGCGCGGGATGCGCGGGAGCGGGTGAGTTTCTGCGCCTGCAGAGCAAGTTGACCACGTGCCTCACCGGCTCGCGACTGGCCAAGGATCGCGCGGCGGAGACGGTGAGCAAGGTGATGATCCCGGAGGCGCTGGATTATCCGATGGCGGGGCCGGCATGAGCGCGAACATTCCAGTCGTTCGCGTTCAGACTACGCTGCTGGACGAAGCGGAACTGGAGCTTGCTGCTGCGAGCGCCACGGAATCCGCGGTCGAGCGGCAGCGCATGGACGTGGATATAGCCTGCGCCGGTTTCGGTCCGGCCATGGGCGGGTTTCTGACCACCCTGACCCAGGCGTGGAACGAGAATCCCGCCGATCCGGCCTTTGTAAGCAGAGTGATGCCGGGCATGCCGCTGCAGGTGATGTGCTACGAGCGCGCAGACGTCCTGGCCGCCGGCGTGAGTGGCGTAGTCACGCGGGCAGAAGGGATCCGCGCCAGCTTTCCGCAATTCAACGCGAACGACATTCCGATGGCGGCCGAGGTTGGGCGTGAGCGGATTCTGTACCTGATGGATCCGATCGGCGCCAGCAGGCGTTCGAGGGTTTTGCGTTTTGTCGATGTTCTGCTCCGCGGCGCGGGCGCGTTGCTCCGCGTGAAAGATCATGCCTTTGAATTGCCGTGGACGCCGGCGTTTCTGCACAAGCGCGGCGGCCTGGTGATGTCGATAGGGCAGTTCAACCAGTGGGTGGCCACGCAACTGATGGAAGCAGGACTGGCGCAGATCTGGCCGGGGATGCCGGTGAGCGCGCCGCTGTTTGCCGAGCCTCCGCTGACGAGCTCGGATGGCGTGAAGCCGCACAGCACCGTTTGCGGACTGCGGCTGGCCGACCAGGGAGTAGACAAGGCGGGCGCGCCGGCCGACGGCTACATGCCGGGAATGGATGTTCACGCGCGGCTCACGGTGGTGGGCGATGGACCGGTGGGCGCGGTGGGGCGGGCGCTCGATGCCAAGCTGGGCATGCCGCGGGGCCACGCGAAGCACGAGTGGGCGCTGGGCATGAAGATGGTGATCGAGCTGCCGGAAGCTACGGCGAAGATGGGAGCGAATGAGGACCCCGACGGCGGAGTCGTGCAAACCGGTGATGACTCGCTGTTGCCGGGCACGGTGTGGCATACGTTCGGGTATCCCGAGCCGGAGATTTTCGGATTCCTGTACGTGCATCCGGGGCGGCTGGTGTCGGTGGGCATCTTTGTGCCGTCGTGGATGGGCGACCCGGCGCGAACCGCGTATCGATATCTGCAGAACTACATCCAGCATCCGGCGCTGTGGAAACACCTGAAGGACGGAACCCTGCGGTCGTGGGGCGCGAAATCATTGGACGAGTCCGGCCGGCGCGGGGAACCGCTGCTGTCGGGGGACGGATTTGCGCGCATTGGCGAAGGATCCGGGTCGACCAACATGCTCACCGGCTCGGGTGTGGATGAAGCGTGGACCACGGGGGCACAGTTGGGACAGGCGGTGCTGGAATTACTGCGCGCAGACAAGCCCTTCACGCACGAAAATCTGCAAGCGACTTACGAGATGCGGCGACGGTGTAGTCGGGTAGAACTGGGCGCTCAGGAAGCCGAGCATGCACGCGATGGATTTCACCACGGGTTCGTGCGCGGGCTCGTGGGCATGGCGCTGGCGGGATTGACCGGCGGAAAGCTGGCGCTGGAGGCACATATCCCGCCGCCTGCGAAGCAGATCCGGCCGCTGCTTACGTGTGTTCCTGTGGAAGAGAACGAAAAAGCGGCCGCGATGCGCTTGATGAAAGAGGGGCGGCCGCTGCACGACGCGGTGATGTCGGCACGTGGATGGCCGGAGATCGTCTACGACGGACGGCTGCTGGTGAGTCATCAGGACGCGCTGCTGATGGGAGGGAAGGTGCAGGCGACGGCCGGCTTCGCAGATCATGTTCGGTTTCGCGACAAGCACCTGTGCGCGTCATGCCTGGAGAAGACATGTGTCTCGATGTGTTCGGGGCAGGCAATAACTTCAGGCGCGGACGGCATCCCGGTCTTCGAGCGGGAGAAATGCGTGCACTGCGGAGCTTGCCTGTGGAATTGCACCCGGGCGCCGGAGGGCGGGAGCAGCAATGTTGAATTTCGCGCGGGATCGGGCGGCTTACATTCGGCTGAAAATTAGTGGCCGCTCCAGGCATCGTCGCAATCTTTCCGACATATCATTCGTGGTATATTGCAGATGAAGTGGACCGTTGACACTCTAAATGAAATCGTAGATGCGGAAGTGGAAGCGTTGCCAGCCGATATGAGAGCGAGACTTGCACACATATCCCGGTTGATCGAAGAGATGGGACTCGAGCAGGTCGGCCAGCCGCATGTGAAGCACCTCGACGACCGGCTATGGGAAATGAGGCTCAGCGGGAAAAGCGGAATTTCCAGGGCGCTGTATGTCGTGGCCACGCGCCGACGAGTGGTGATCGTGCGGGTATTTGTGAAGAAGACGCAGAAGACACCGAGGCATGAAATCGACCTTGCGCTGGCTCGCGCGAAAACACTGATTTGAGGAAATCCTGTCATGACGCGCATATCCGAGATGCACAAGAGATGGATGAAAGAGCCGAAGTATCGAAAGGCATACCATGCGCTGGAAGACGAATTCGCGATCGCGAGGGCGGTGATCGCCGCGCGCAAACGTGCCGGGCTGACGCAAACGGAGCTTGCGCGCAGAATGGGAACGACGCAGCCGGCAGTGACGAGAATGGAAAGCGGGCGCGTGCAGCCATCGTTGCGGACGCTTCAGCGACTGGCGAAAGCGACCGGTTCCAGGCTGCTCATCAAGTTTGAACCGCGATTGGCCGGGAGCGAAGCGGAAAAACGTGCGGCAGGATGACCTCTGGCAAATCAGTGATTTCGAGGAGGAGGAGAGAGATGAGAAAGATTGGCGCACTTTCCCTAATGGCCGCCTGCTTGGCTCCTTACGTTTGCGGACAGAAGCTGCGCTATGGCCAGACGCCGCCGAAGGCCGAGCCGGGAGTGAGCTATCCGATCAAAGTGCATATATCCAGCATCCATGTTCGCTCGCTTTGTTCGGTTACTACCGAGGCGACGTGCGAAGACGTAGCCTACGCCGAAGCTACGGCTAATGGCGAAAAGATCGAGTTGATGGGAAATTGGTACTGGGATCCAAAACACTACCAACTACCACTGACATTGGGCGACCACCAGGGCCGCCTCTTGAAAAACACTCCCAAAGCGGGTGTTGGCCCGCTCTACCGCAAATACGAACTGCTGCTGGCGGACAGGACCGTCTGGCCTTGCACTGTTACAGGAATTTCTGAATAGGTGCTTGCCTGGAGCAGTTATCAATGACCGGCTCCAACAGATGATCGAGTAATCCGAAGGAAAGATCAACGATGGGTATCGCATTACAGATTGTGGTTTGCGCCGGGATTGTTCCGGACCCGTTACAGACACTCGAGCCAATAACTACTCAAAGTGGGCCAGGGATCAAGAACGAGATGATGCTGCCCGCGGTGCTTGACCCGTGGGCGGCTTGCGCGCTTTACGAGGCGGCGAATCTGGCGCAGAAGAATCCCGGCAGCAGGCTGTGGCTGGTTTCGCTGGGACCGAAGGCGAAGTTGCAGCAGGTGATGATGACCGTGGCGCAGAAGGCTAGCTTCGAGCTGGTGCCGATTGATGGGCCCGTGGGCGGATTTGCGGATGGGCATGCGACGGCGGCGGCGCTTGCCGATGCGATCGCGGCGCTGCCGGGGCTGGATCGCGAGCGGCTGTTGCTTTTCGGCGGCTGGGAATCGGCTTCGCGGGGGGCAGGCGTGACGCTGCAACTTATCGGCGAGCGGCTCGGCATCACCGATCAGTTCCAAGGCGTGGACAGGATCGACGTGCGCGAAGACGGGTCGTTTGAGGTGCTGGAGCGTGTCGAAGGCGGCATGCACCAGGCGTCAGTCTGCGCAGGACCACCGGCGGTGCTGGGCTGGGCCACGGGGAACCTCGCCGAGCCGAGAAACAATCCGCAGACGGGGATGGCGAACATGCGCACCTTGATGCCGGCGCTGCAAAAGGCGAAATCGGCGGCGCTCTGCGGCGATGGATTGCGCTACCTTTCCATCAATCTGCCCCGGCAGCAGCGCATGACGCGGGTGGTGAAGGACATGCCGACAGAGGAGATTGCGAGGGAACTGGTGGAGTGGATGGGGAAAGGTAGTTCGTAAGTCACAGTTCGCAGTTCAAAGCTAACAGCTAACAGCCAGTAGCCAGTAGCCGGTAGCCGGTAGCTAGAAGCAAGAAGCAAGAAGCAAGAAGAAAGAAGCAGCGAGCTACAAGCTACGAGCTACAGGCTGGAAGTTACAAGCTACAAACGTTCAACGGACGGAATCATGGAATCAATTCTTGTACTGACGCATGGCACCGAAACAGCTGCGTTGACCAAAGGGTCACTGGAGGCAGTAACCGCCGGGGTGGAGCTGGCTGCGCGAACTGGGGCGACGCTGACGATAGGAATCGTTGCTGAAGAAGCAGGCGCAGCGGCGAACATGGTTGCGTCTGTTGGCGCGCGACTACTGGCGGTCTCGGGCGAGGCATTCGCGCAGGCGCGCTATTCGACCGATGCGGCTGCGTGCGAGGCGCTTTGCCGCACCGCGGGGGCGGACATTGTGCTTGCATCTCACAGCTCTCGCTTTGCGCGCGTGATTGCCGGCGTCGCTCACCGGCTCGGCGGCGTGATCGACACCCACGTGACCGCGATCGGCGGCGGTGTAGGTGTGGAAGCGACGCGGTGGTTCTATCGGCAGCGCGTTGAGGCAGTGCTGACGCGCACCGCGCGGCCGTGGTTTGTGCTGCTGGATGCGGGAACGCATGCGCCGTACGCAGGGGAACCGGGGACGGCGAAAGCGGAGCAGATTGCGGTGGTGCTGCCGCAGATGCGGACGCGGGTGACGGGGATTAGAGCGCCAGAGCAGGAGGCGCAGACGATCCGCCCGGAGGCCAAGCTGCTGTTTGTAGCTGGAGCCGGGTGGACGAAAAAGCAGGCCGACGGCGCTACGCACGCGGGCGAGGCGGGAGAGATCATCCTGGAATTTTTGCGGCGCAGCGGCGCGTCGCTGGGGAGCAGCAAGTCGCTCGTGGACCAGGGAGGCGACGGGCAACCGATATTGCCGTTTCTGACGCACATGAACCAGGTGGGGCAGACGGGGGCAACTCCCAGACACCCCAGGGGGCTGGCGACGTGTTGCCACGGCGAAGAGCCGCACGTGGTGGGATGGCGTTTTATTGGCGAGCGCCGGGCGGTTTCGCTCGATCCCAACTGCGGCTGGACGCGAGGCAAGGCAGACGTGGTTTATGTAGCCGACGCCTTTGCGGTGGTGGCAAAGGTGAACGCGCTGCTGGCAGCCGGGAAAAGCTAGAAGCTAAAGGCGGGAAGCACAGGCTCTGCCGGAAGTTCTTCGGACTTCCGGTTCAAGTTTTACCAATCTTCGCCGATGAATCACATGTCGGCTTGCATCTACCGGGCCACGGAGGCGGTACAAGTGACTTCGCCAGCAATCGCGGTTTCATTTGTGGATCATCCGGATTCTGCGGAAGTAGTGAACCTGGAAGACGCGCAGCCTGCGGGCGCCGGGGACGTGGTGGGCGCCAGCGCATCGTGGCGCAAACTGCTTGTGCAGGCGGAGATGGCTGCACCGCATTTGCAGGTCGCCACCATTGAGGGCGAGCATGGTTCAGGCAAGCACACGCTGGCACGGTATATTTTCAGCCGCTCGCCACTGGCCGGGTCAATCTTTTTGCGACGCGATGCGCGCGAGTGGCTGGCCACGGATGCCGATCCAGCGCGAATCGAAGGCTATCTTTACCTGGATCGCATCGACCTGTTGACTCAGCCGGGACAAAACGTGCTGCTGGGTGTGCTGCGACAATTGCAGGAGCGCCAGCCGGGGCGGGCTGTTCTGCTTGCGTCATCGCAGACGCCGTTGCGGCAGATGGTGGCGCAGGGGCTCTTTCAGCCCGACCTGGCCTATCGTCTCACGGGCATCCGATTTGTAGTGCCCCCGCTGCGGCAGCGGCGGGAGGACATCGGCCTGCTGGCGCAGGCAATTCTTGATCGCCTCTGTGCTCGCTATCAGCAAACTTCGGTGGTGCTGGCGCCAGGTGCGCTCGGACGGCTGGTGCAGCACGACTGGCCGGGAAATGTACGCGAGCTGGCAGCGGTGATAGAGGCAGCGCTTCTGGAAGCGACGGACGGAGTCATCCGGCCGGCGGACCTGGTGTTGTCGGGAAACCCCGATCCACGGCCGCAGCCGCAGCCGGCGCCTCGCATCGGCGACCTGTCGCTTGATTCCGTGGTGCGGCAGCACGTGCAGTATGTTCTCGACCTGACTCGCGGGAACAAGCTGCGCGCTGCACGGCAGTTGGGCATCAGCCGTTCTACGTTGTATCGCCTCCTCGCCAACGAGAGCGTGCTGGAGCGCTGAAGACGGTAGTCAGCAATCCGTCACCAGGGCTTCGGGAGGATCAGACCACAAGAGCGGCTCATCGGTTGTGTACTGTTCGTGCCTCGCATTGCTCCGGCTGCTGACCGTGAACTCCGGGCGACTGATCTAAGCGTCCGACCACACACCTCAAATCGTCATTCACGAAACGCGATCCAGGCGTCCCACGGCCACTTTGATTCCCCGCGGCAAAAGCCTACAATGCTGAGTGTCATGGCTAAGACGAAGGAATCGACATTTGAAGTTGCATGTCCCGATTGTGGAGCGATGTTGAAGATCGATGCGGCCACCGGGCTGGTGGTCAGCCACACGCCGGCACCGCGCAAGCGCATGTTCGAGGACCTGGAGATGGCAGCCAAGGCGATGCGCGAGCAAGATGAGCGGAAGGAGTCGATTTTCCGGCAGTCCGTGGACGCGGAGCGCAACAAGGAAGATCTGCTGGAAAAGAAATTCGCCGAGGCGCTGCGCAAGGCCAAGGACGCGCCCGAAGGCAAACCCTTACGCGAGTTCGACCTGGAGTAACGACAGCAGGGGCGCTGACTGCCGGCCGGTTTTCATGAAGAATGATTTCGCGAGATACTCAAAACACCGTCTGTCGTGGGACGGGAGGAGAAAAGATGGTCATTGTTCCGCTATCGAAAGCTGAAGGCGATGAGGGAAACGCCGGGGAGCAGCCCGGGTCGCAGCGCGAGACATCGAATCCGGCCCTTCGCTACGCAGCGGCAGGAACTCTTATTGCGGGCGGAGCGCTGTTCGTGGCCGGGTGCCGGCGCAGCGGATTGCTGGCGGCGGTGATTGGCACGGCGCTGGCCATGATCGACCAGCAGGAGACCATGCGCGTGTGGTGGAATGCGTTGCCGGTCTACCTGGACGAGGCGCAGTCGCTGCTGAATCGTGTCCAGGGCGCAATGGACGATGTGAGTGTGCAACACGAGAAGCTGCGCCAGGTGTTTTCGCGTACCGCCGAATCTGCCTGAGAACTAGTTTTTCCGGTCTACGAGATAACGGGCGACTGATTTGAGTCCATCGGCGCGGCTGGCGTAAGGCGCGAGCGCGGCGAAGGCTTCGTCGATGAGCTGCGCGGCGTCGCGGCGGCTCTGCTCGATGCCGTAAACGGCGGGCCAGGTGGCTTTCTCGGTGGCCTCATCTTTGCCCGCGGTTTTTCCCAGGTGCTCTGAGTCGACGGTCAAGTCGAGTACATCATCCACAATTTGAAACGCCAGTCCGGCTTTGCGTCCGAAGCGATCGAGGCGCGCTGAGTCGGCAGCATCGGCCCCGGCGTAGACGCCTCCGGCAACCACGCTGACGCGGATGAGGGCACCAGTCTTGGCACGATGGATGGCTTCGACGAGTTCGGGCGTGGGCTTCAGGCCTTCGCTCTCGATGTCGAGGACCTGGCCGCCGATCATGCCTTCGACAGTGCCGATGGCGTTGGCGACCAGTTGGATGATCTGCACGGTGGCGGCGGGCGGCGCGTCGAGGCCGGCGAGCACTTCAAAGGCGCGGGTCTGGAGCGCGTCGCCGGCGAGAATGGCGATGGCCTCGCCAAAGGCGACATGGCAGGTGGGCTTGCCGCGGCGCAGGTCGTCGTTATCGAGCGCCGGCAGATCGTCGTGGATGAGCGAGTAGGTGTGCAGCATCTCCAGCGCAGCGCCCAAGCGCTCAATGCCGCGCGGCAGCGCGCCGGCGATGGTGACGCCCGCCTGCATGGCCAGCACGGGGCGCAGGCGCTTTCCTCCGGCAAACACGGAGTGACGCATGGCGCCATGGATCGAAGCAGGAACCGTGCCGGCGGAAGGAAGGAGCTCTTCGAGAGCGCGGTCGGTCAGGTCCGCGCCTTCCTGGATCAGGGACTTCACGTCGGCAGGCATCGAACCAATGATAACCGAGTGCGGGTGAGCTTTCTCTCCAGCGCACAGAGAGCAGTGACCAGCAGCACCGCGATGAGGCTAATGCACCGGGCAGCAATCACATCCGGCGTGTTCTTCCAGTTGACGGTGAGGGTTACGGAGCCGCTTGGAACAGGCACCGCGAAGAGCCCGTCGTCGCGTTGCGGCAGATTGCTGACCGACTTTCCGTTTACGCGCACACGCCATGCCGGATACGTACGCAGTCGCAGAATGAGGAAGCCGGGATGCGGAATCTCGGCGCGAAGCAGCAGATGCTCCACGGATGATGCGGCCGATGTCTGCGCGGAATAGGTCGCTTCGCAGGATCCCTGAGCGGCATTCCATACCAGCGTGCCGTCGGCGGTCGCCTTGCCCAGTGCCATGGCCGGATCTCTCACCAGGCACGCGTCCGGCAGGCCGAGCACCAGCAGGTCGTCATCCGAGTCAGGCGGCGCGAATTCATCCGAATCGTCAAGAACAGTGCCGGTGCGGTACCGGTTCACCATGGCGGCCACGGTGTCTTCGGGACGGCACGGCTGAAACCAATAGCGCGCAGCCCAGACCGTTTCCACTGCGAACAGCGCCGCGCAGAGCGGCACCACCGCGAGAATCCAGCGCCGGCGCGCCGGCCATACAGCGGCGGCGAAGAAAATGCCCATCGGCGCTTCCAGAACCAACAGCCAGCGCCACGGAAACTGCATGTATCTCAGCTCAGGCAGCCCGTTCCAAACTGGCAGGGAAATGGGGAATTGGAGAAACAAAACCAGAACTGGCAAAAGGGCAAGCGGAAGCCACCATCTGCGCCCGCCCGGCAGCCGGCCGCGCAGCCAGCATACGAGCACGCCGGCCAGCGTCACCGCAACCATGGCGACCACGATCTCTGAAACCTGGTGGAGAACGAGATCGTGAAGCGCCAGCTCCGGATCGCTGTGTCGGGCAAAAAGCCAACTTCCCTGAATCATTACTCCCATGTCGCCGGTGGACCGGTCGATCGCGACCGACCGCTCTTCCCATGCCGCGGGAAGAATATAAATCGCGGCCATCCCCGCTCCCAGCACGGCTCCGACAGCGGCGCGAATAATCGGCGCCCACGATCGCGCTGTCAGCGCTACCACCAGCGACATTCCCGCCAGCAGATACATTGCCATCACTCCCAGCGGGGCATCGGAGATCCAGGCCAGCGCAAGCGCCAAAGCAAGCGGCGCAGCTGAGCCGTCGAGCGCGCGCCTCCATCCCCGCGCAGAGGCATTGTGATCGCGCAAAACAAAGAGCATCAGCAGCGGGATCCAGATACCCCCTGTCAGCTCGGCAAAGTCGGTCCTCTCGTATGCAGTGAAGAGGGCATAGCCGAAGAAAATCGCCGCGCAGCCGGCCAGCGCCGCCGGCGCGTCTTCCATCACTTCGCGGGCAAGCGCGCGAACCGCGAGTCCGGCGCAGGCGAGTATGAGAAACGTGAGAGCGATGGGGGTCAGCTTCCACGGGAGCACCGTCCCCAGCGCGGCTCCCGCCATCGCCTCGAGCGGCGGATAAAAAATGAAACGCGGTTCTCCGGCACGATAGTCGGGGCTCGGCGCCCAGCTCGGGTAAGGGATGCCCTGGCGCCAGTTGCGCTGCATATCGAGCCAGGAGAAAAAGTGGTAGTTGAAATCGTGACCGCACGAAGGACCGCGCACAAGCAGCGGCACGATGGCGACGAGAGCAGCGAGCAGAACGATGGCAAGCCCGCCAAATGCCTTGCGCGAACTGCGCGTCCCGGCCAGCGAGCCTTGATCATCAGCCGCATTTTCTGTCATGGCGTCAGGCGGAGCGTGTGCCGGGTTTGCGCGGCAACGGCTTTATCCGTGAAGGGAAGTGCAAAGGTCTTGCCCGTGTACCAGTCGTCCCACTGATCGCGAAAATACGGGCTGTAGGGGTTGCCGCTTTCGCCGAGCACGATGTTTTCGGAGGAATTGTCGATACTGCTCCAGTCCATAGTAAAGCGCTGCGAGGGCCCGAAGTGGAGGCCAACCTGCTTGACCGTGGTGTGATCGCCGCTAAGCGGAAGCGGGCCCACGCCGGCCACGCGCTTGAGGAAGGGGAGGAAATTTGAGAGCGGGTGCTCGATCTGGATGAGGTGCCAGCCAGCTTCCGTAGGTCCATTTTGAAAGATCGTGGGGAGCGTGACCGTCCTTGATCCCTTTGGCGACGGCCGCGGTGATAAAGGCGTTCCAGTTTTTGTAATCACTCGGCAGCCATGCGGGGTCCTGGTTGGAGACGACCTGCTCTTCGGCGTAAAGCGACTCCATCCAGTGATAATCGCTGGTTTCGTCGCCCAGCTTCGGCTTGAGGATCATCGACCACAGCCCTGTGCGGGCCCAGTCGACGATTGAAGCGGCGGCGGAATCGGTGCTCACGCGGCCGTCCCAGACGCGCATCAGGTTGGCAGCCTGCCGGAGTTGCGCGCTCGCATCCGGCGTCTGGTCGATGGCGTAGGCAAACTTTTGCGCGAGTTCCTGGTCGACGGCGCTGTAGATGTCCGTTTGGGTCGCGAGCATGTCCTGGGGCGTAAGCCCGTTGCGGCCTTGTAACAGCTTGTAGATGCGCTGCACTCGGAAGGGCGCGCCCCATTCGAGCGTGAGAGGGTACTTCGACTGCTCCGTGGTGACGCGCGAGTTGGCGGTGGCGAGAAAACCAGAGGGCGGATCGAAGGAGCTGGCCATGTCGTCGAAGGGGATGTAGCCCTGCCACTCGTCGCTGTCGTTTTGAATCGGCTCTTCGGTGAGGCCGGCGGAGCGGATAGGAATGCGTCCCACGGCCACGTAGGCGATGTGACCCTGGTCGTCAGCGTAGACCGTGCTTTGCGTGGGCCAGCACCAGCCTTCGAGTGCAGTGCGGAACTCATCCCAGTTTGACGCGGTGTCGATCTGGAAGAGCGGAATGGAGTTGAGCGTGGAATCGTAGAGCGTCCACCGGAGCGCGATGGGCGCCGAGGATTGGGGCAGCAGCGGATTGAGCAGCGGACCATGATCGGTGGAGCGAATGTCGAGCGTCACATTGCGGCCGCCGCGGACGTCAATGGTTTCGCGATCGAGAGAGAGCGGCTTCCAGGCGGCTGGCGCAGTTGGAGCCGGAGCCTGGTAGTAGTTGCCGCGGCCGTCGAGCTTTTCCAGGTAGAGATCCTGCACATCTCCGCCCAGCGCGGTGAATCCCCACGCAATGTGCTCATTGTGGCCGGCAATCACCCACGGCACTCCGGGCAGCGTTACGCCGGCGGCGTGAATACCGGGCGCGCTCAGATCGGCGATGTACCAGATGTTGGGCACGCTGAGGTCAAGATGCATGTCGTTGGAGAGCAGCGGCTTTCCACTGGCGGTATGGTCGCCGGCAACTACCCAGTTATTGGAGCCGGCGGTGCAATTGCGGCAGGTGGGCAGGCCGAGCAGCGCGGCGAGGTCGCGGGGAACGAGATTCGACGGCATGGTGAAGCCGGCGAGCGGATGGAGGCCAGACGGCTGGCTCGAAGCGCCGGTTTCTTCGGGCGGATTGGGGATTGACGGCTGCGGCGGTTGCGGCTTGCTCAGGTCAAGGATGGCTCCGGTGGGTGGGTGATCGCGCCATGTTTCTACCGGAAAAAGATCGGACTCGAGCTTGGAATTGTGCAGCCGGGCATCGACCTTGGCGCGTGCGAGCTTGGTAATGACGTGCGTGTCGAGCGTCTCTACCATGGTCATGCCTACGGCCATCGAGTCAACTCCGGTCCAGGGCGCGGGCTTGTAGAAGAGGAGCTTGAATTCGGGAGGAAGGGTGTTGGTGGCTTCGCAATGCGCGATGTAAGCGTTGACGCCGCGGGCGTAATCATCCACCTGGTTGCGCTGGGCCGGAGGCAGGCTCTGGTAAATGCGCCGGGCGACGTTGCCCAGTTCCAGCACGCGCTGCTCTTCGTCGTGCCGGAGCAGGCCGGGGCCGAGAACCGCGGCCAGCGTGCCTTCGCCGTGGCGGCGCAGCATATCCATCTGCCAGAGGCGGTCCTGGGCGGAGATATAGCCCTGGGCCATGAAGAGATCGTCCTGAGTGGCGGCTTCAATGTGGGGCACGCCATGGGCATCGCGGCGGATTGTGACCGGCGCGGAGAGGCCGGGTAAAGTTTCGGAGCCGTCAATCCGGGGCAGGGCGGCGTATGCTGCGTGGCGCAGCCAGAAGAGGCCGGTGAGGGAGCCGAGGGCGACGAGCACCACGAGACTGCCGATGGTCCACAATGAGAAGCGCAGCCGGCGCCACTTGCGGCGCGGCGCGCCGGCGGAAAATCGGCGTGCTGAGATTGGCTTTGGCGACTGGGGGGCGGCCATTGGATCACTCTAAGGATACCGCCCGCCGCTCCGCGTTTCGGCGCAAACGCAGCTTGATTACTTATGGTATGTGCGGTGCGAACCGGCGCATTCCCGGCCGGCGAAAGCCGAATCTTCGCGGGTGATAGATGAAGTCAAATGCGAGGCCCTGATTCGGAGTCCGCGATGTTCCGTAACCGGCTGATCCCACTACGGTGGCTGCAAACAGTCCGACAGTGACCGCGTCGGAATTCTTAAGCGTCCGCGTGGAGCCGAGGCCGAATACTATACCGGCAATGGCAGCGCTGGCGAGCACGCCGGGATGCTGAATCACTCGGGGCCGTGTGGCGGTCACATCCAGCACTCTGGCGCGATCGAAGCGGTAATCTTCCACCGCGTCCGGCGGCGCGTCAGGTGGATAACAGAACAGAAATGCATCTGTGGCTCCGTCGAACCGACAGTGCAGAGGCGGGCCGTAAGAATTCACAACCACAATCGGCTGGCCGCGTGGCAGCTCCATGACGCGGTTCCACAGAACGTCATCAGAAGGACGCGGGTTCGGGTTATTGGGCGGCGCCTGCGCAAATGTTGCAGCAGGTAATAGGACTGAAGCGGCGAGGACGAGCGCAATGCGTTTCATACCCCCGGATGTTAGGAAGGACTGGCCTCGGCAACGTAGATGACTAGGACACTTTGTCAGGTGTCACATGCCGGGCGCGGAGAGTACGGGTGGTCCGGTGAGGCGTGCTTCGAGTGCCTTCAACTCCGCGACCGAAGCAGCATCGATCAGCCGGAAGACGATAGCGTGGCAGTTCTTCGGAAGCTCCAGCGCGGTCAGGCTGTCGCAGACCACCGCGGAGGTAGCATCGAGGCCGCGCTTCCACGCCGGCTTGGCGGGATCGCGCACGAGCAGGCTTTCGGGGCGCAGGCCAGCGGCGACGAGCATGGTCTGCGCGATGCGCTGAAACTCCGTCCATCGCGAAGCAATGCCGATAAGGTCAGTAGCGTGTCCGGGAAGATAGCGCTGGAAGTGCGCGTCCAGTTCGGGCGAGACGGGGTGGACGTGGAGCACGGTCAATTCCGTTTCCGGCGGCAGCAGTTTGCGAACAGCGGCGGCTTTGCTGGGCAGAACCAGCGGCCTCGCGCCATCGAGCACATCGAGGGTTCCGCATCCATCCGGCGCACACGCAGAGAGAGGGAGCACCAGCGTCTGCTCCAACTCGAAGAGAACGATGCGCCGCAAGGCTTCATCCGGTTCGATGAGAAGCCAGCGCGCCGGCGGTTTCATGGCCAGCCAGTGTTGCAGGCGTGCGCGCAGCAGCGACTCGGGGGCGCCCAGCCTGCGGGCTTTCGTAACCAGCTCACCGATGAGCCGGTCGACGGCCGTTTGAGGACTGGCTGGCGCCGACGCGGGGGTTTTGCGCGCATAAATACCACTACCATGGCGTAGCTCGACCCATCCGTCCTCTTCGAGGCGGCGGTAAGTGGCGCTGGCGGTGTTCGCATGGATGCCAAAGCGGCGCGCCAGCTCGCGGGTGCTGGGGAGGCGCTCGCCGGGGCGAATCTCGCCGCACAAGATGCCGAGGATCACCTGCGTGCTTAGCTGCTCGCGCAAGCTGATTTCGCTGGTTCGGTTCAGCCACAGCCGCACGGATTCTCCCTAGCTTGCAGGTTCCTGCACGGCCGGCTCGGGCAGCGCCACTGCGCGTCTACGGCCGTAGATGACGAGCAGCACGATGACGAGGAGGACCAGGATGCCGAGGATGAGAATGCTGCCTTCGGGGCCGTCGGTGCCGCCGCTCCAGAAGACATTGCCGGCTGGCGCAGTGGTAAGGAAATGGAACCTCGGAACGATGCCGCTGTCGGCAGTGCCGTAGAAGAAGGTCTCTGCCCAGTCCCAGGCAGCGTGGCAGCCGATAGCCCACCACGCGGAGCCGGTGACCCAGACGCTGAGGCAGAACACAAATCCAATGGCCGCGGCCGAAAAGATGCCGACCCAGTTTTCGCCGCTGTTGGTGATGTGAATAAAGCCAAAAAGGGTGGAAGTGGCCCAGGTGGCCTGCCAGAAGCTGGAGCCGGCTGAGCGCTGCGTGTGTAGCCAGAGGCAGGGAAGCAGTCCGAGCAGAGCAACGATGTAGACACCCCACGCGGCCGGACCGACGTGCCTCAGGGCGAGATCGAGACAAGCGGCGGCGACGACGGCGAGAGCCCACCAGAAGTTGATGCCGCGGGTGAAGGTGAACTGCAGGTAGCAGCGAAAGCTGCCTTCTTCAAAGAAGCCAGTAAGGAGAAAAACCGCGGCCCAGACCAGGCCATAGCCGGCGATTTGCGCAGGCGGAAGTTGAACAGCGCCAAAATGAAGCCAGCCGCCGAGGGCAAGAGCACCAACCAGTGCTGAGAGCGCCACAAAGCCAATGATCGCGCCCACGAAAAAATGCGCCAGGCGACGTTGGCCGGCGAGAAAGTAATCGCGGAGACGCCGGTGCTCGATACGCGCCATGATCAGGCCGGCGAGCAAAATGACGAGGACCTGAATCACCTCAGTGACGAGCGCGGTGAACGCAGTGATCTCTGTGGGTGTGCGTTTGTGGGTGAAAGTTGCGATCAGACCTACTACTGCAGCGGCAGCAAAGCCAAAAAGCAGGGTGAAAAGAGCGAAAAGCAGCGCCGACCAGCCAGCGCGAAGCCCCTGCGGCCCGAGGAAGACGCGGAGGAGACGGTCCGAGACTGGTGGCGAAGGCGGAGGAATCTGTCCCAGGATGTCGTAATTTTGCGGCGTCTGCGGAGAGGGAGCTTGCGGGTTCTCCTCCATGAGTTCTCCTGGTGAACCGGAAATCTTTCTGTGGGGAGAATTTTACCGGAGGAGGCGGTGGCGGAACATGGCAGTTCCGGGGCAGGGGTGTAATGCTGGCGGGTGCGCCGTTTCTTTCGCTCGTATCGAGGCGTTCACCGGGGTGATGGGGAAAGCCGGTGTGATAACCGGCCCTCCCGAGGATTTCCTGGTGTTATCCGAGCACGTCAGCGCTAAGCACGGTTGGTCCCTTCGGTTTGGTGAGGCCCCGTTGTTTTTCCGCGGTAATGAATACTTTAAAGCGCCGGTAGGGGCTCGTGGTGTTCAGCTTGCCATGCAGCTTATTGTCGACTCTCAGAGAGCCTATGTCTCGCGCGTCCTGGCCATCTGGCTGCAACCAGACGATGTATGTGTTCTCCGGTGGAGTCAGAGCGCTGGGTTGCGCGAGCGCGTCGGTAGTTATATTTACCTGGGTATTGCCGTTGTGGCCAGTCTTCACGGCGACTGTCCCGTGCGCGGCAGGGTCTTCCTTGCCGGGTGTCATGCTGACCTTCTTAGCGGTGTCGCCGAACGGCCAAAAGAGCATGAGACCCAAGGCGGCAGGAAGAACAAAGGAGTAGCAGACGCTCCCGGGCAAAGGCAGCAGTCGTGTAGCAGGTTTTGTTGTTGTGGTTAGTTGACCCATTCTTAACATCATTGGGGTAATCCTCCCTTTTGAGATGGTCCCGCGGCAGCCGCGCCCAGCGCAGGCCGCTGAACCGATGCGATGCTTGCAAACTGATCTGATTTGCCGCTAACTCTGGCTCGAGAAATTCTTGCTGTATTTATCCGAACTTTATTTTTTATCGGCGTAAAATCCCGGCGGCAAGCATTATTGACTTCGATCTGTAATTGCCGCTTTCTGCGCCATACAAGGCTCTTGCCTACCTCCCGGCGTCGCCAACGCGCCGTTCAAAGACCTAAGATGCGTCCCTGAGGTGGGAGGCACATGCAGGAGACGCAGGTGTGTGGCGCTTGACACAAAGGGCCGGGGCCTTGATGCTAAACAGTTCCGGTGATTCATTTCTTCCTGCGGGGAGGGACAAAGGGCTTTGCAGGTTCGTGTCTTCTACCATGACAAATGCTTCGACGGAGCCTGCTCGGCCTCGCTGTTCACGCGTTTTCATCGTGAACGGATTGCGATCGGCGCGGAATACGAGTACCACGGGCTGGTTCATCGCGCAGGCGCACTCTTTGACGAAGGCGAGTTTCGCGGGGATGAAAATGTTATTGTCGATTTCAAATATTCGGCATCACCGCGGATTACCTGGTGGTTCGATCATCACCTGTCGGCATTCCTGACCCCTGCGGACCACGAGCACTTTCTTGCATGCCGGCGGGATGCAGCGTGCGCCGCGCGCAAATTCTATGACCCGGCTTACACTTCGTGCACCAGCTTTCTGGCGCATGTTGCGGCGACGCGCTTCGGCTTCGATACCGCACCGGTGAAAGAACTCGTTCACTGGGCCGACATTGTGGACGGCGCGAAATATGACAGCCCCGAAGCCGCGGTGGAGATGGCCGCGCCGGCGATGAAGCTGACGCTGATCATCGAGTCGACGCAGGATCCGCAGTTCATTCCGAAGCTGATTCCACTGCTGACGCAGATGCCGTTGGCCGATGTGCTGGCGCAACCGTTCGTGGCGCCTTTGCTGCCGCCGCTGCTGGAACGGCACGAGCAGGCGCTGAAATTGATCCGCAGCCGCAGCGAAGAACGCGACGGAACGATTTTTTTCGATATTACCGATCATCCGCTCGAAGGCTTCAACAAGTTCATCCCGTACTACCTGCACCCGAACGCGACTTACTCGATCGGATTGTCGAAGTCGAGCTTTAGAACGAAGGTGGCGGTGGGTTCGAATCCATGGACGAAGGCGGACCCCGCGAAAATGGTGAACCTGGCGCAAATCTGCGAGCGCTATGGCGGGGGGGGGCATGCGCGGGTGGGGGCGATCAGCTTTCCTCCAGACCAGGAAGAGAAGGCGCGAGCAGCGGCCGCGGAGATTGTGGCGGAGCTGCGCGGCAAGAACCCGATGTGAGCGAATATCTCTTCAGTTACGGGACGCTCCAGCCGGGGCGGGCTCCAGCGGAAATCGCGCCTGCGGCAGCGAGGCTGCGGCAAGCGGGCGCGGGATGGATACGCGCGCGGCTCTACGATTTCGGGCGGTATCCGGGCGCGATTCTCGATGAGGACGAGTCGGCGGAAATCGAGGGTGTGGTTTTCGAATTGCCGGATGATGCGGATTTCCTGCGGCAACTGGACGTGTATGAAGAATTCAGTCCTGGAGCGCCGGAGGATAGCCTTTTCGTGCGCGAATTGCACCCGGTGAGGCTGGATTCGGGCGGCACGTTAATGTGCTGGATCTATCTTTACAACCGCGATCCGGCAGGGGCGCGGGAAGCGCGAAGCAGACAGGACCGCTGACCGCGACGTGGTGGTGCGTATACTCGTTTGTAATCGCAAGTACGCGCGCGGGAATGCACTCCAGGAAATTGGATAAGATGCACGTGCCGTTGCAGAGGCAAAGGAGAGGATAGCCATGCCCCGAGAGGCCAGGACCAAAACGTCAGCCGGTGTTAAGGACGCAAAGGCAAAGCCGGCCAAAATTCCCAAGTCGAAGAAAGCGCTCAAGGCTCCAACGGGCGGAGAAAAGGCGCGGCTGGTCAGCTCGGAGGTGGTTTTCGAAGGGCGACTCTTCAGTGTGGTTCATGAGACGGTTGTCGAACCGGGCGGGCACCAGAACGAGCGAGACATCGTGCGTCACAACGGCAGTGCGGTGATCCTGGCCATCGACAACGAGAAGAACCGGAAAAATCCCTGGGTGGTGATGGAACGCCAGTACCGGCAGGCGGCGGGGCGATTTTTGTGGGAGCTGCCCGCGGGGAAGATCGAGCCGGGCGAAGATCCGCTGTTGGGTGCGCAGCGGGAATTGGCGGAGGAAACCGGGTATCGGGCAAAAAAATGGTCGGTGCTGACGCAATTCTGGCCGAGCCCGGGCTTTGTGGGCGAATGGATGATGCTTTTCCTGGCGGAAGGGCTGATCGCCGGCGAAGCGCTCCCCGAGGAAGATGAACGAATTGAGCTGCGGCTGGTAAAGTTCAACGATGTGCTGAAGATGATCGACAAAGGGGCCATACAGGACGGCAAAACGCTCGCCGGGATCCTTTTGCTGGCTCGGCTGGGGCTCAAACGGCGGAAGAAATAGCTGCTGAATTTGAGCGGATAGCCCAAGCAGATCCCCGAGGCGCGGTCTGCGGAAAAGCGGACGTGGCTGTGGATTTCCTGGGGAAAACTCAGCTTTCCCCGTGCCGAGCTGGTCAGGCAGGCACAGGCTCCCGCGACTTGATACATGAATCTCCGATTCATGGTTCACTTGAAATTATTTTTGTATGTCCCACATTTCTAAGCCTCTGTTGATCTGTCCTAACGTGTGTTTCGACTGCTGACCTAATCCGGAAGGGCGGGAAAAGGTTGCCCAGGCGACCAGCAGGATGTACCAGTAGTCGAAATTTCTTGTGAGGTAATCAGAAAACCCCTTTTCAAAAACTGCCGTCTTAACTTGTGTCGGTGGGAGGAATCCCTCTTTCTCGCCGTAACCCCCGAGAGATCAACAAAAGGAAGGCAGGAGCCTGTGGCTCAGTACAAAGGTAAGGTTAAGTGGTTCAACAACGCCAAGGGCTACGGATTCATCGGACGTGATGACGGGCCGGATGTATTCGTCCACTATTCGGCGATTCAGCTGGACGGATACAAAACGCTCAAAGAAGGCGATGAAGTCGAGTTCGACATCGTAGAAGGCCAAAAAGGTCCTCAAGCGGACGCAGTGGTTCGCTACAGGGACAGCGCCCACACAGCAGCCTGAAGGCGCGAAAGGCCGGGCGTTCCTGCAAGACCGCCTGGGGGCGGCAAAGGTTGTAGTGTACCTTCCAGCCCGAGTGTCGTCACAGTCGTCATCTGCACGTCTCAATGCGTCGCCGACGCAGAATCCTGGTAAACGGGCCAACTAAGGTGTGAATCTGCCATTGGTGTTTTCGTCAGCAGATGAACGATACTGCTGGCGGAGGCACGGGGATGGACAATCGCACGATGGCTCGTCTGCTGGCGGAAGCAGCCGATCTGATGGAGATCGACGGCTGCGACAGTTTCCGTGTGCGCAGCTATCGGCGGGCCGCTGACGCAGCCGAGCAGACGACGATTGAACTGAGCGGATGCGATGCCGCCCGGTTGCTGGAAATCGACGGCATCGGCAAAAGCATGGCGGCGAAGCTGCAGGCGATGGCTTCGACCGGCAGGCTGGAGCAGCGGGACGAACTACTGGCGAAATATGGCATGGGCGTCCTGGAGCTGTTAAAGCTGCCCGGGATGGGACCCAAGACTATCGCGCTGCTTTGGGCTGCGGGAAAAATCGCCTCCATCGATCAGCTTTCCGAGGGCATTGAGGCCGGCCGCCTGGCGGGTCTGCCGCGGATGGGCGCCAAACAAATCGAAAAGCTGCGCAAAGCAATCGACGATTATCGCCGCAGCGCCGGACGCGTTCGCATTGACCTGGCCGACGACGCGGCGCGGCACATTCGTCGCTATCTGCTCGAATTCAGCGGAATCGAAAAGGTGACTCCGGCTGGATCGCTGCGGCGCGGGCGCGAGACAGCGGGCGATCTGGACCTGCTGGTGACAGGACCGGCATGCGCTCCTGAAAAAACGGCAAACGTGGTTGAATATGTCGCCGCGTATCCGGGCATCCACGACATCATCGCCAAAGGTGAAAACAAGGTGAGCTTTCATCTGGGCGACGGCTTGCAGGTGGACGTGCGGCTGCTGCCGGCGGAGTCGTACGGCGCGGCGCTGCAGTATTTCACCGGTTCCAAGGCGCACAATGTATCGCTGCGCCAGCGGGCGCTCAAGATGGGGTACACGTTGAGCGAATGGTCGCTTGCCCGGCTGGACGACAATTCGACGGTCGCGGCGGCAACCGAGGAAGAAATTTACGCGGCGCTGGGAATGGACTGGATTCCGCCGGAATTGCGCGAGAATCTGGGCGAAATTGAGGCGGCCGCTCAGCGCAAACTGCCCCGCCTGGTGGAGAAAGCCGACATTCTCGGCGACGTGCACATGCACACCACTGCTACCGATGGGCGGAATTCAATTGAGGAGATGGCCGAGGCGGCAGCGGCCTGCGGATACAAATACATAGCTATTACCGATCACTCGAAAAACCTGGCCATGACCAACGGGCTGGATGAGAAACGCGCGCTCGAGCAGATTGCGCTGGTCCGTGCCGTCGATCGGCGAATGGAAGGGCGCATTCGCGTCTTTACCGGGATCGAGGTAGACATTCTGGCTGACGGCGCACTGGATATGGCCGACGAGGTTCTGGCGCAAATGGATGTGGTCATCGCCAGTGTCCACAGCCGGTTTGAACAGAGCAAGGAAGAAATGACGGCGCGCGTGCTGCGTGCGATTGAGAATCGCTACGTGCGAATATTGGGGCACCCAACGGGACGGTTGCTGTTGCGGCGTGAGGCGTTTGCGCTGGATATGGGAGCGGTGATCCGCCGCGCGGCCGAGCTGGGCGTGGCCATGGAACACAACGCAGCTCCGGAGCGGCTGGATCTCTGCGACCGCGACCTGCGGCTGGCCAAGGAAATGGGCTGCCGAATTGTGATCAGTTCCGACTCCCATTTCAGCGGCAACCTGGGCAAGATGGACTTCGGCATTGAACAACTGAAGCGCGCCTGGCTCGGGCCGGAAGATGTGCTGAACACGCGCAGCGGGGACGAGTTTCTGGCGGGGCTGCGAAAACGGCCCGACCGGTCCGCCGACTGTTCGGAATCGGACACTCGCGCGTCGGAATCGGGCACCGTAATCGCTCCTGCATCGTCACCGACGCCGCTCTAATCACTTTATTTTCAGTGCTGGACGAGAGATGCTCTCTGTGGCACAGCATGTGCAATGATGTTAGGCGATGGATATCGCACGCCCAGACATTCGACAAAAGAAGAAGCGCCGCACCATTGTGTGGACGGCGGCAGGGATCGTGGTAGCGGTCGGTCTCGCAGTGCTGGTGGCCCGCCTGAAACCGGCCTCGCCTACAGTGGACCGCTCCGCGATATGGACCGATACCGTGAAACGCGGCGACCTCACCATCCAGGTGCGGGCCTCGACGGGCCAACTGGTCCCACGCGAGGACAGTATTCAGCTCATTCCGGCGCAGACTGACGCCACGGTGGTGCGCATACGCGTGCTTCCCGGCACCAGGGTCACGCCCGACACCATCGTGATGGATCTCGCCGATCCCCAGCTGGACCAGGAACTGCTGAATGCGCAGTTGGCATTGAAAGGAGCCGAAGCCGATTACAAGAGCCTTGAGGCGACGCTGCAAAGCACGCTCATGGACAAGAAAACGGCAGCGGCTGAGGTGAACTCCAACTACACGCAGGACAAGCTGCAAGCTGAAACCGACCAGCAGCTTTTTCAGCTTGGCGTGATTTCAGGGCTGGCCTACCAGAAATCCAAGGATACAGCCGACCAGCTCACCACACAGCATGAGCTGAGCCAGCAGCAGCTCACTGTGAACCAGCGCGCCATCGAAGTGCAACTGGCATCGTCGCAGACCAAGATCGACCAGGCGAAGGCGCAGTTGGCTTTGTACCAGCAGCAGGCTGCGGCGCTCCATGTCAGGGCAGGGATTTCGGGCGAGCTGGCGCCGCTCTCCACGCCAGTTTCGGTGGGCCAGCATGTGACCGCCGGGACATCGGTAGCCGAGGTGATCCAGCTCGACAAGCTGAAGGCTTCGCTGCAGATTCCCGAGACGCAGGCGCACGACATCCAGCTGGGCCAGCCGGCGGAGATCGACACCCATAATGGTGTCGTACCCGGGCATGTGGCGCGGATCGATCCGGCAGTATTGAACGGAACGCGCACCGTTGACGTATCACTTGACGGACCACTTCCATCGGGCGCAGTGCCCCAATTAAGCGTGGACGGGACGATCGACCTGGCGCACTTGAAAGACGTGCTCTTCGTGGGCCGGCCGGCATTGGGCAATGAAAACTCAACGCTGAGCCTGTTCAAGCTCGATCCCGACGAAAAGGGCGCCACGCGCGTACCGGTGAAGGTGGGCCGCGCCTCGGTGAACAATATCCAGGTGCTCGCAGGGCTCAAGGAAGGCGACACGGTGATTCTGTCCGACATGTCGCGATACGACAACGTGGACCACATTCAGTTGAATTGAAAAGCAGCTTCTAGCTTTTAGCTATCAGCTATCAGCTACTTCTTCATAACTCGCAGATTTGGGAAATATTCGCGGTTCTTTGCAAGCCTCGTGAAGAGGAGACGCAAGCGGAAAGTCAGCGGTCACGAGCTGAAAGCTGAGGGCTAAAAGCTGGAACTGAGGAGAGACTCCATGGCATCGAATGGCAACGGCACTTTGATTGAAATTGAAGAACTGACCAAGGTCTTTTACACCGACGAGGTGGAGACGCACGCGCTCTCGGGTGTTCACCTGACGATTTCGCGCGGAGAGTACGTGGCCATGTCGGGGCCTTCGGGCTGCGGAAAGTCCACGCTGCTCTCGATTCTTGGCCTGCTGGACACGCCCACCGGCGGGCGTTATCGGCTCAACGGCAACCCGGTTGAAAACCTGAGCTTCAGCGAGCGCTCGCGCATTCGCAACCAGGAGATCGGGTTCATTTTCCAGAGCTTCAATCTCATTGGCGATCTCACCGTCGAGGAGAACGTAGAGCTGCCGCTGACGTATCGCGCGGGCATGCCATCAGCGGAGCGCAAGAAGCGCGTGAAAGAGGCGCTGGAGCGGGTGAATATGGCGCACCGCATGCGGCATTATCCGGCGCAGCTCTCCGGCGGTCAGCAGCAGCGCGTGGCTGTGGCGCGTGCGCTCGCCGGCTCTCCGTCGATCCTTCTGGCTGACGAGCCCACCGGCAATCTCGACTCGAAAAATGGCGAGGCGGTGATGCAGCTGCTGGCCGAGCTGCACCGCGAGGGGTCGACCATCTGCATGGTTACGCACGACCCGCGTTTCGCGCGCCACGCCGAGCGCGAAGTGCACTTGTTCGACGGCAAGGTGGTCTCCGAGGACGAGCTCAAGAAATTGGAAGAAGAAGTGGAGGCGTAGTCATGCTTTGGCAGGACTTGCGCTACGCGCTGCGTCAGTTGCGGCGTGCGCCCGGATTTGTGCTTACGGTGGCACTTACGCTTGCATTAAGCGTTGGCGTGGCCACGGCGGTATTTTGCGTGATCTATACCACGATCCTGCAGCCGCTGCCGTATGCGCATCCCGATCGCATCGTAGACGTGCAGTCGCTGAGCCAGAGCGGCTATACACAACCTGCGTCGTGGGAAAGCTTCAAAGACGAACGCGCGCAGGCTACGGCGTTCACGGCGCTAGCCGGCTACATGGATTACTTCAAGATCACTGTGGATACACCCTCGAGCGGGCCGACGCTGCTAGCGAGCGTGCAATCCACGGATAATTTCTTCCAGGTATTCGGGGTGCGGCCGATGCTGGGACGCACCTATCTGCCCGGAGAAGAGCAGCAGGGCAGAAACGGCGTGGCGGTTCTCAGTTACGGCCTTTGGAAGAGTTATTTCAATGGAGATCGCGGAGTTCTGAATCGTGCAGTGAAAGTGGACGGGCATGATTTCACCGTCATCGGAGTGATGCCTGCCGGATTTGCCTTTCCCGTCAACCAGCAGAATGCGATTTACATACCGCTGCAATTCAGTCAGCCGTGGATGACCGGTCGCGGCAATCACTGGCTGCGGAGTGTCGGTTTGGTCAAACCCGGGCTGTCAATCCAGCAGGCGCAGGCTGATCTTTCGCATGTTTTCTCCAACATGGGCGCGGCTTTTCCGGACACGGATAAAGGACGCACGGTGCAACTCGAGCCCATGGCTGCCAGCGTGACCAGCAAGAGCCGCGGTCCGCTGTGGACGCTGCTGGGCGCGGTGCTCGCGGTGCTTCTGATTGGGTGCGTGAATGTGGCCGGACTGCTGCTGGCGCGCGGAGTGAAGCGCGAGCGCGAAATGGGCATGCGCGTGGCCGTTGGCGCCGGCCGCTCGCGGCTTCTCCGCCAGGTCCTCACAGAAGGCATGCTCCTGGCCGGGCTTGGGGCGGCGGGTGGCTTGGTTGTGGCGTGGATGACGCTGCGTCTGATGCGCCTTCTCCTGATTCACGCGTTGCAACGCGGCGCGAACATTCATATGGATTGGACGGTGCTTGCGACCGGTGTCGCCGCCGCTGTAATCGCCGCGCTGGCTTCGTCGCTTTATCCGGCGCTGCGGCTTTCCGGAGTCGATCCGAATGCGGTGCTCAAGGCTGGCGGCAACGCGGGAACTGGACGGGGCCAGCATCGGCTGCGCGCCGGCTTTATTATCACGCAGGTGGCGCTGACCATGGTGTTGCTTTCCGTGGCTGGATTGCTGATTCGCATGGTGACTCACTATCGCGATTCGGACCTGGGATTCGATGCCGCGCACATCCTCACCACCCAAGTCAATCTTTCGCCCGCGCGCTATGAGAGCCGGGATTTGCTGGCCGATTTCTATCAGCCTCTGTTCGACCGCGTGGCGCAGATTCCCGGTGTGCGCGCCGTGGGTGCGATCAATTTGCTGCCCATTGCGGAATATGGCTCCAACTCTGACATTCATATCGCGGGCCAGCCCCCTGCTCCGCCCAACGAGGAGCGGCTCGCAGAAAACCGGTTCGTTTCCACCGGCTATTTTCGTGTTTTTGGCATTCCCCTGCAGGCGGGCCGCATGCTTTCGCCTGAACTCGATCGGCGGGAGAATGCTTCGCCGACTGTGGTAGTGAACCAGGCATTTGTTCGCAAGTTCATTCCCGCCGGGCTCGATCCTACAGCGCAACGCATCGATGATGGCGGCGGGGCCAAGCCGGAAAATTTGACGCGCATCGTTGGCGTGGCCGGAAACGTGCGTCAGGATATTTACGAGCCGCCGCTGGCGGAGCGCGATTTCCTTATGAACGAACTGCCGGCCAAAGAAAGCCCGCTGCTGATGGGCATGGCGCTGGTGGTCCGCTTTGATGGCAGCGCGGATTCCATCGTGCCGGCGCTGCGCAACGCGCTTCATGAGGTCGATCCCACGGTTCCGTTCATAGAGCCGCGCACCATGACTCAGGTTGTTTCTGAAACGCTGGTCTTCGAGCGCATGGAAAGCTGGCTTTTCGGCATCTTTGCCGGGCTGGCCCTGGTTCTGGCGCTGGTGGGACTCTATGGGCTCTTGAGCCACGAAGTGGAGCAGGGTGCGCGCGACATCGGGGTTCGCATGGCGCTGGGCGCGACGCGCGATCGCATTCTTGCCGCGACACTCGGGCGCGTGGCGTGGATGCTGTGCGCGGGTGCGGTTGCGGGGCTTGTGCTCACGATTTTCGCGCGCAAGCTCATCGGCATGGTGATCTACTTCAATGCGCAACATGAAGCGGGCTGGTTCACCCTGTTGGCGCTTGCTCTGGTGGCTGCAGGTCTGCTGGCGGCGCTGATTCCCGCAGCGCGCGCCGCATCGATCGAACCCGTCGAGGCGTTGCGCAACGAGTGACCGGCAAATTGGCGGCAATTGGAGAGGCGATGAAGAATCTCTGGCTCGATATTCGTTTTGCGATGCGCCAATTGCGCAAGTCGCCCGGCTTTTCGCTCACCGCGTTGCTGACGCTGGCCTTCGGTATCGGCGCCACCACGGCGATTTTTTCGATTGTCGAGGGTGTGCTGCTGCGGCCGTTGCCGTTTCCGCAGCCGGACCGGCTGGTGGTGCTCTCGGACGTTCTGGAGAACGCCAAGTTGGGCAGCAACGGCGAATCGGGAGTAACTGCGCCCGAGATTGTCACCTATGAGCGCGACACGCGCAGCTTCGCCGGCCTGGGTGGGTATCAGCAGACGGGATATGAACTGTCGGGCGCCGGAGCGCCGGCGCAGATCAATGCCGCGCGGCTGACCGCGAGCATCTTTCCATTACTCGGCGTTTCTCCGATGATGGGGCGCATATTCACGCAGCAGGAAGACACGGATCACGCGCAGGTGGCGGTGATCAGTTACGCTATGTGGCGCAGCCGCTTCAACGGCGATCAGCAGGTCCTGGGAAGGAAGATCGAGCTTGACCGCAAGACATATCAGATTATCGGGGTGATGCCGCGCAGTTTCGAATTTCCGCTGGTGCCGGGACAGTTGAACCGAAGCGAGCTGTGGACGCCAATGAGTTTTCAGCGCGACGAAGTGAGCAGCGTGGCTGCGGCGAGCTGGAATTATCAGATGGTGGGGCGGCTGAAGCCCGGTGTGAGCGCGGCGCAGGCGGAACAGGATGCCGAGGCCGTCGCTCAGCAGATTAATCGCGCCTTTCCAGCTTTCATGAGCAGTCTGCACACGCGCGCGGTGGTGCGTCCGCTGGACGAAGAAACGGTAGAACAGGCGCGGCCGCTGATCCGCACCTTGTTTTTTGCCGTGGCGGTGGTGCTGTTTATTGCCTGCGCCAATCTTGCGGGACTTTTGCTGGTGCGCGTGATGCGGCGGCGGCGGGAAATTGCGGTCCGCCTTGCTCTAGGATCTTCAGGAGCGGGCGTGGTTCGTCAGACTCTGCTTGAAGCACTGGTGCTCAGCGTCTCCGGTGGTCTGCTTGGCCTGGGGCTTGCAGCAGCCGCACTGCGTGTGGGCATCAGCTTTCTTCCGGAAACTTTGCCGCGGATCGACGCCATTCGGCTGGACTGGCGGGTGGTAATGTTCGCGCTCGGCGCGGCAGTTTTTACAGGCTTGTTGTGCGGATTTGTTCCTGCCTTCGCTGCTGCGCGAACAGGCGTGAACGAAGCGCTGAAGGAGGGCGGCCGTACAGGTTCAGCCGGCGGCGCGCACGTACGCCTGCGCTCGATCCTGGTGGTTACGGAAATTGTGGTCGCGCTGGTGTTGCTGGTTGCATCCGGGCTGTTGCTGCGCAGCTTTCAAAAGCTGCGCGAGGTCGACCTAGGCTTCCGCACCGATCATCTCCTTACCGCTTCATATGGATTGCCGCAAAAGCAATACTCGACCCAGGCATCGATCGATGGTTTCAATGACACGCTGCTGCGCAAGCTGGAAGAGTTGCCGGGCGTGGAGGCAGTCGGCGTTACGTCGCTCTTGCCGGCAGCCGGCAACCACAGCAACAGCGCCATATTTGCCGACGGGTACATTCCGCCGAAAGACGGGGCGCTCGATCTTTCCTGGCCGTCTTCGGTGATGGGCGATTACTTTCGCGCCGCGGGGATTCCCCTTTTGCGCGGCCGCGAATTCACTTCTTCCGATACCGCGAGATCGCCCCTGGTATGCGTCGTCAGCCGGACTCTGGCGGAGCATTTCTGGCCCGGCCAGGATCCGCTGGGCAAGCGGATTCACTGGGGCATGAAAGAAACGTCGCTTCCGTGGATGACGGTAGTTGGCGAAGTGGGCGACATCAAGCAGACCGGTCCCGGCGAGCCCACGATTTTTCAGATTTATCAGCCAGCGAGCCAGAACGAGGCTTCATTCGGCACCTTCGCGCCGCCCGATGCGCTCAACGCGCAAGGCGGCTCCATCCTGTTGCGCACCGCGCGGCCACCGGAACAGGTGATCGCAGAGCTTCGCGCCACAGTCCACTCGATTGATCCGCAGCTTCCGCTGACGCAGGTGCAGTCGATGGATCAGACGGTGAGCGCCAGCGAGGCGCCGCGCCGCTTCAACGCTGCGCTTATCTCCGGATTTGCCGTCGCGGCCGTGCTCCTGGCCTTCCTGGGCATCTACAGCGTAATTGCATTCACAGCCGCCATGCGCACGCAGGAAATGGCGATTCGCCTTGCTCTGGGATCGCAGCGCTCCGGCGTGCTGCGACTCATCCTTACTTCTGGCGCGCGCCTGGGCCTGATAGGGTGTGCCATCGGAACGCTGGGTGCGGTGTTTGCCACGCGATTGCTCCGCTCGCTGCTCTTCCAAGTGAGCCCCCTCGATCCCGCGGTCCTGGTGCTTGCGGCAATTTCGATCTTCCTGCTTTCCCTGCTGGCGTCGTACATCCCTGCGTGGCGAGCGGCTTCTGTGGAACCGATGAAGGCCTTACGCATGGAGTAACAACTACATTCGCTGCAAGACAGGCGAACTGGTCGCAAATATAAGCGATGGAGAATAGACAATGAACAAACTACTTTTCGATATTCGCCTTGCATTGCGGCGTTTGCGCAAGTCGCCCGGCTTTGCACTCATCGTGGTGGTTACGCTGGCCTTCGGCATCGGGGCCAATACCGCTATCTTCACTCTGGTGCAGGCCATTCTTCTGCGCACGCTTCCCGTTGCCGCGCCATCGCAGCTTTATCGAGTTGGCGACAATAACCAGTGCTGTGTCGATGGCGGTTATCCGGAGGATGCTTCGAAGACCGGCGACTTCTCTATCTTTTCTTTCGACCTGTTTCAGCACTTGAAGCAATCGGCTCCGGAGTTCGAGCAGCTCGCCGCCATGCAGGCAGGAATCTGGGACTGGACCGTGCGCCGCGGAAGTGAACTGGCCAAATCACTGCATGGCGAATTCGTCTCCGGGAATTATTTTTCGACTCTGGGCGTGGGCGCATACGAGGGCAGGCTCTTCGCCGAAAGCGATGACACGCCTTCCGCTGCGCCGGCGTTGGTGCTCAGCTATCAAG
This sequence comes from Occallatibacter sp., assembly GCA_035935755.1. Lineage (GTDB taxonomy): Bacteria > Acidobacteriota > Terriglobia > Terriglobales > Acidobacteriaceae > Telmatobacter. The sequence continues at coordinate 45,124 of DASYWU010000041.1, forward strand.
GGTGGCAGGGTGAATATGCGGGCGATCCTGCGATTGTTGGCTCGACTATATACGTTCAGTCCAAGCCTTTCACAGTGATTGGCATCGCTCCGCGTGGATTTTTCGGCGATCGGGTGACGGACACGCCGCCCGATTTCTGGGTGCCCATTCAGACAGAGCCGTACGTGGAAGCGGGGCAGTCGATTCTGCACAACGCGGAATCACACTGGCTCTATCTGCTGGGCCGGGTGAAGCCGGGAACGAACATCGCCGAGCTGCAAGCCAAACTCACCGTCTCGCTGCGGCAGTGGCTCTGGTCGCGGCCCAATATGGTAGCGAATGGCGGTTCAGCGCTGATACCCAGGCAGCACGTGGTGCTGACGCCTGCGGGAGGCGGAATCCAGATTCTGCAGAATGACACCGGGAAGGGGCTCACGCTGCTGATGATCCTCTCCACGGTAGTGCTGCTCATCGCCTGCGCCAACATCGCCAATCTGATGCTGGCGCGGGCTACCACACGTCGCGGCGAGATCGCTTTACGGGCCGCGTTGGGAGCCGCGCGGCCCCGGATTCTGCGCGAGATATTCCTTGAGAGCGCGGTCCTGGCGAGTATCGGCGGCCTTGTGGGGCTGGCCGTGGCCTATGGAGGAAGCCATCTCATCCTGGCACTCGCTTTTCCCGATGCGCAGTTCATGCCGATCAGCGCCAACCCCTCGCCGGCGGTGCTCGCATTTGCATTTATCGTCTCGCTGGTGACCGCGATCCTGTTCGGCGCCGCACCGGCCTGGCTTTCCTTTCACGCGCAGCCAGCCGAGGCGCTGCGCGGCGTCGGTCGTGGTACGCACGATCGTTCGTCGCTCCCGCAAAAATCATTGGTGGTGTTTCAAGCCGCCCTGTCTGTCGTGCTTCTTGCCGGAGCCATGTTGCTTACCAAGTCGCTGGCGAATCTCGAAAATCAGAATTACGGTGTAGTGACAACGAACCGCTATGTACTGCGTTTTGACGAGCAGGGCGCAGGATACACACTGGACAGGCTGCCTGTGCTTTACCGCGAAATCCAGGACCGGTTCAACGCGCTGCCCGGCATCGCCAGCGCCAGCCTTGCGGAGTACAGTCCGCTGCAAGGTGAAAACTGGAGCGAGTGCGTGATCCAGCAGGGGCACGCGGCGCCGCGCCAGGGCGAGGACTGCAATTCGACCTGGAACAGGGTCGATCCTCAGTTTCTGAATTCGATCGGGGTGCCGATCCTGCGTGGCCGGGGATTTACCGATCAGGACACGAATGCCACGCCGCAGGTGGCGATCGTGAACCAGGCGTTCGTAAAGAAGTTTTTCCCCAACCAAGATCCGATCGGGCAGCACTTTGGCATTGACCGCCCGAAATATTCAGGGAGTTTTGAGATTGTCGGCGTGTTTCGCGATTTCATGATGAACCTGCAATATTCACGCGGGCAGGTGCATCCCGTTTTCCTGCGGCCCATGGTGCAACAGTTTATGGGCTTCACGGAACCGGATCTCGTTCGAATGGAAACCCGTTCGATGTTTGCCAACGCGATGATTCTGGATTTTCAAACGCCTCCGCCAAACGTGGATGCGCTGGTGCGCGACACGCTGGCGGGCATCGATCCCAACCTGACGGTTCAATCCCTGCGCGCATTTCAGGCTCAGTTGGCGGGGAACTTCGATCAGGAGCGTCTGGTAGCGCGATTGACGGGACTTTTCGGCTTGCTCGCACTCATTCTCGCATCGGTGGGGCTCTATGGCGTGATGTCTTACTTTGTGGCGCAGCGCAGGGCGGAAGTCGGCGTTCGCATGGCGCTGGGTGCTACACGGGCAAGCGTGGTGTCGATGGTTATGCGGGGGGCCTTCGGGCAGATTCTCATCGGGATTGCGCTGGGCGTTCCCGCGGCGCTGGTGGCCGGCCATTACATGTCGAGCCAACTCTTCGAGGTACACGGATACGATCCATTTTCACTGGCATGTGCCGTGGCCGTGCTGGCCGTGTGTGCGGCGATTGCAGGTTTTATCCCCGCGAGGCGTGCGGCTTCTATTGACCCCATGAAGGCGCTACGCATTGAGTGACGTGGACTGGAACGAGGCTTTCAAAAAAATCGGAGTGATTCAATCATGATCGAATTGAAAAACGTAGAGCGCAGTTACAAAAACGGGCACACCGAAACCTGGGTGCTGAGACGGATTTCGCTGACCGTGAAGGAAGGCGAATTTGTGACGGTCATGGGCCCGTCGGGGGCAGGGAAATCGTCGCTACTGAACGTGCTGGCGCTGCTCGATGACGGCTGGTTGGGCGAGTACTGGTTTGGAGAAACGCCGGTGCACACGTTGAACCGTAGGCAACGCGCGGATCTGGCGCGGCAGCGCATCGGCATGGTCTTCCAGAGTTATCACCTGCTCGATGATCTGACTGTCGCCGAGAATATTGACCTGCCGCTTTCTTACAAGAATCTTCCCGCAAAAGTACGGCAGGGCATGGTCGCCGATATTCTCGATCGCTTTCAGATTGTGGCGAAGAAGGATTTATTTCCCAGCCAGCTCTCGGGCGGGCAGCAGCAGTTGGTTGGAATTGCGCGCGCGGTGGTACATGCGCCGGCGCTGCTGCTGGCCGATGAGCCCACGGGCAATCTGCACTCCACGCAAGCCCGGGAGATCATGGAACTGTTTTGCGAGCTGAACCGCCAGGGAACCACCATTATCCAGGTAACGCACTCGGAGGAGAACGCGCACTACAGTAAGCGCATCGTGGAGTTGCACGATGGCTGGCTGACGCGCGATGAACCCGTTGCCGAAAGAACGACGGAGGTTGGGGCCAAGTGAACGCACTCAGGGTAAAAGAGTCGATGCAAATCTCCAAGCTTGCGCAGACGTGCTTGCGTTGGGCGGTGGCGATGGTTGTGATTCAGGCAGGTCTGGCCTTTGCCGTCGAGCCCGCGCAATCGAGCGCTGCGCCTGCCAACGCGCCGGCGCCGGAGGCTCCAGCGCCAGCGGCGAGCCAGCCCGCGGCGCAGCCGCTCTCGCTGGCGCAGGAAATGCAAAAGGAGCAACAGCAGCCGGTCAAACCACCGAAGCCGTTTTACGTGCCGATGCCTCACTCGCGTAATCCGCTTTCGGCGTACATGCCCAACTCTGTGCCTCCTCTGGACCTGAATAACTCGCCGCTTCTGCAAAGTCTCATTCGCGACGGAAAGTTGAACCTGTCTCTGCGCGATGTGATCGCTCTCTCTATCGAAAACAATCTTGACCTGGCCTCATTTCGTTACAACTTCCCCATCGCGCAAATGGACCTGGCGCGCACAAGAGCGGGCGCCCAGGCGAACGGCGTGAATACGGCCGTTGTGCAGTCTTCCACCCAGGGCGGCTTCGGCTCCGCGGGCGCCAGTTCGGGGGCTGCAAGTTCAGGATCGGCCGGCGCGGGTACGGGCGGCATTGTAACTTCGACACTGGGCGCCGGAGCGCCGGTTCCGTTATTCGATCCTTTCCTGAGTTTCAGGGGTTCTTTGGATCATAACGTGACTCAGGAGGGCAATATATTCCAGGTGGGTGTTCCTACCTTTAAGCAAAACACGATCGAGGGCCTGGCAAACTACACGCAAGCGTTTCCATTGGGCACCAATCTGACCATCAATTACCTGGGGCAGCGTTTTGCGAATAACAGCCCTTACGAAGCCATTAATCCGACGCTGTATTCGAATTTTCAGCTAACTATCGCCCAGCCGCTGCTCGCCGGGTTTGGCATCTCCAGCAATGAGCGCTACATTCAAATCGCCAAAAAAGATCTGAAAATCACCGATCTGGCATTTCGGGCCCAGGTCATAGCCACGATTACCCAGGTGGAAAACATCTACTGGGATCTGGTGAATGCGTACGAAGACGAGCAGGTGAAAGAGCGCTCGCTGGCTTTTGCGCAGCAAACGCTGGACGATGACCAGAAGCAGCTCCAGCTCAATGCGATTCCGGCCATGCAGGTGATGAAAGATCAATCGGACGTGGCCACCAGCGAAGGCGACCTCACGGTTTCGCGCGCCACACTTCGCCTGAATGAACTCCTCATCAAGGACGCCATCACCAGGAGTGATGATCCCACGATCGACGAAATCCCAGTCATCCCTCTCGACCGTTCCGGTCCACAGGATCCCAATGCCTCCAAATCCATTGACGAGCTGATCGCCGACGCCGAAAAGAATCGCCCTGACGTCATGGAGGACCAAATGGCAATGGAGAAGGCGCAGGCGAGTCTGAAATCCATCCGTAGCGAGCTTCTGCCGAAGCTGGACCTTTACGGATTGTATGCGGGAGCGGGCATTGCCGGTCCGAAAAACCTCAACTGCAATCTGCGGCCGGATCAATGCGCGTCCGATCTTCCCACCGGTTTTGGAAGCATGCTCCAGAACACGTTCAATTACTCCTCGCCGGAATACCAGGTGGGAATGACCCTGCAGATCAACCTCCGCAACCGCGTTTTCAAGGCGGACCAGTTTCGAGCCGCATTGGATTATCGGCAACAGCAGATCACATTCGAGAAACAGAAGAAGAGCATCCGCTTCGACGTACGCAACTCGCTGTTTGCGCTGCAGCAGGCGCAGGCCCGCGTCCAGTCGGCCCAGAAGGCCCGCGACCTGGCGCAGCGCACGTTTGACATCACTGCCCAGGAACAGAAACTTGGCGCGGCCTCCAGCTACGATACGCTGGTGGCGCAACATAATCTGGCCATCGCCCAATCCACTCTTGTAGCGGCACAGACAGCCTTTGAGAAGGCGAAGGTGGACATCGACCGGGCCACTGGTGAGACCTTGGATCAGACCGGAGTCTCAATCGAAGATGCGAAGTCGGGCGTGGTGAAGCGGACACCGTAAAATCGGTGGAGGATTTTCCCTGGAAGGCGTGCGCCATGCATCCAGTGCAGATGCCGGACAGGACAATTGGAGGGAAACCATCTCGAAGCAGGATCGAATTCGCGTACTGGTCGCCGACGATCAACCGCATATCCTTGAAGCCGTGGAGCTGTTGCTTGCGCCACAGGGGATCGCGGTGGACTGCGTGCGCTCGCCGGAGTTGCTGCTGGAAGCGATGGGGCAGGCGGAATATGACGTGCTGCTGATCGATCTGAACTACACGCGCGATACTACCTCCGGCCAGGAGGGACTCAACTTGCTCGGGCGCATTCAGGAGATCGATCCGCGCATGCCGGTTATCGTGATGACGGCGTGGGGCAATGTGGGGCTGGCGGTCGAGTCAATGAAACGCGGCGCGCGTGACTTCATTCAAAAGCCCTGGGAAAATGAACGCCTGGTGTCGCTGGTGCGGGTGCACGCGGAGCTTCACCAAGCGCTCAAGCGCGCGCGGCAACTCGAACTGGAGAACCGCCTGCTGCGCGCGGAGGGCATGCCTGAATTCATTGCGGAAGCGCCGGCGATGCGTCCCGTGCTCGAATTGATCGCCCAAGTGGGGCCATCGGACGCCAACGTGCTCATCACAGGCGAGCACGGCACCGGAAAAGAGATCGTGGCGCGACTCTTGCATGCTGCATCGCCGCGTTCGCGCATGCCGCTGGTGGCGGTGAATGCGGGAGGGCTGCCTGAGGGGACTTTCGAAAGCGAGATTTTCGGCCACGTGAAAGGCGCGTTCACCGACGCGCGCGCCGACCGCGTGGGAAGATTCGAACTGGCGAATGGCGGAACGCTATTTCTGGATGAGATTGCCAACGTACCGATACGCCAGCAGGCCAAACTTCTGCGCGTGCTCGAAACCGGTGAATTGGAGCGCGTGGGCTCATCACAAACGCGGCGAGTGGACGTGCGCATTCTCTCCGCGACCAATGCACAGCTGCAGGAAGAGGCCAAGGCCGGCAATTTCCGCGAAGATCTCTTGTTTCGCATCAACACAGTCGAAATTCATTTGCCCGCGCTGCGCGACAGGCGCGAAGATATCCCCCTTCTTGCCTCTCATTTTCTCAATCGTAATCGTGCCCGGTATCGCAAACAGGTAAGCGGTTTCTCGCCGGCGGCGATGCAGCAGTTGATGCAATATCCGTGGCCTGGGAACGTGCGGGAACTGGAGCACACGATCGAGCGCGCCGTTCTTCTGTGCCGCGGCGAGGAGATCGAGCCAAGCAATCTGGCCATTGCCGCGCGTCCCACGACGTCGTTTGAATCCATCAGCGAGAACATGAGCATCGACGAAGTAGAATCGCTGCTCATCAAAAAGGTCCTGCGCCGCTGCGATGGCAATATTTCGCAGGCGGCAGAAGCTCTCGGTTTGAGCCGCTCCGCGCTTTATCGGCGGATCGAAAAGTATGGCCTTTGAGAGAAAGCCGCGCCGGCGCCGCTCTGTTCTGCGCAGGGCGTGGCTCTACTGCATGATTCTCATGCTCCCGGGACTGGCTCTGACGGCCTTCTCTGCTTACCAGGCAAAAATTGGAGTGACCCCGTCAGTTATTCTCATCGGCTGCTTGCTGCTTTATTTCGCCCTCGTATCGGCGGCGCTGATCGAGAGCCTTACCAGGCCGCTGCAGACGCTTTCCAACGTCGTGTCTTCGCTGCGCGAGGGAGACTATTCCTTCCGCGCGCGAGGAGCGGGCACACGCGACGCACTTGGCGAGCTGGCCGGCGAAATCAACGCTCTTGCCGACCTGTTGCAAATGCAGCGGGTGCACTCGCTGGAAGCTACAGCGCTTCTGGCGCAGATCTTCGAAGTGATGCACGCGCCGCTTTTCGCATTCGACCGAGAAGAGCTGCTGCAGCTTGTAAATGGAGCCGGGCTCAAGCTGCTGGGATTGTCCCATGCGAGAGCCTTCGGACGCACGGCCAGGGATTTAGGGCTGGAGGATCTTCTGGGCGCGCCCGACCAGTCGATTCGCTCTTTTGGCACGCGCCCTACGCGCTGGCTGCTGCGCAAGGCGGCATTTCGCCAGGATGGCGTGCCGCACACACTGCTGATACTTGCTGACGTGAGTCTGCCTCTGCAGGAAGAGGAGCAGATCGCGTGGAAGCGGCTCATTCGGGTGCTGGGCCACGAACTGTCGAATTCGCTGGCGCCGATAAAGTCGATCGCTGGCAGCCTGCTCGGACGGGTGGAGCGGCTGAACGCAGATGAACCAGCGCGCGCCGATTTTCGCCGTGGGCTTGGCGTTATCGAAAGCCGCGCGGATGCGCTGCACCGGTTTGTGCAGTCTTATCGATTGCTGGCGCAATTGCCTCCGCCGCGGTTGCGGCCGGTGGAATTTGCTCCGCTGATGGAGCGCGTTGTTCTGCTCGAGCAACGGCTGCCTGTAGAACTCAGTGCCGGTCCGCCGATCGTGCTCGAAGCCGATCCTGACCAGTTAGAGCAAATGTTTATCAATCTGCTGGCCAACGCTGTGGACGCATCGCTGGCCAACGGGGCGCAACCCGTTCATGCCGGATGGAGGATTTCCGGAGCGAATATCGAAGCAGTGATCGAGGACCGCGGGAAGGGAATTGCGAATAGCGACAATCTCTTTGTGCCTTTTTATACTACTAAGCCGGAAGGCAGCGGGGTGGGTCTGGCGTTGGCCCAGCAGATCGCCCGCGCTCACGGCGGCGAAATATCGCTGCACAATCGAGCGGACGGGGAAGGCGCGTGCGCAACCGTAAGGCTGCCCTTGCGGATCACGTTCAGCACAAGTTGAGCGCGCACTCGATGCTTCACCCCTTCTTTCGTGGGTGCGATTCTGGGTCTTTGTCTCCCAGCGTCTTGTACCCTGGATGGACGCCGGGTACTAATCCTTGGCGCGCGGCAATTTTCCGCAGCAGGCCGTTCAGTTGAGCGCGTTCGATTTCGCTCAGTCCGTCGCACATTGCCGCTTCATGTGCGCGGGCCACGCGGCCTATCGCGGCCAGTGCCTCACGACCGGCCGCGGTCAGACGCAGCGAGTAAATGCGGCGGTCGTCGGCATTGGTTTCGCGCATCACGAAGCCTCTTTCTTCAAGAGCATCGATAACGGCAACGAGGCGGCTGGCGTGCATATTCAGCCGATGCGCCAGTTTCTGCTGGCTGATTCCTGGGGTACGGTCGAGCAGGCGCAGGATGCCTGCATCCGCCGGCACAAAGTGCAATGGGCCCAGCAATTCCGCAAAAACCTGGGCCGAGCGGCCTCCCACTTGCGAGAGCAGGAATGCCACCGTCAGGGGCGAGAGGTCGCCCTTTTCACTTTTATTCACACCCATGGCACAAGTATTTCACAAAATAATGATTACAAATTGTAATGATTAGCATCTACAATGAGTGAAAAGGAGGCCATCATGGCATCGTCCAAAGCCGTCAACTTTACAGGTCCGCGACACCAGAGCCCGCCGCTCGGCATCCTGGCCGTGGTCTACACCGTGCTGTTCTGCGCCGGACTTTACCCGGTCACTTATTTCGGAGGCAAACCCTCCTTTCCGCTTCCCTGGACGTCCGCACCCCTCATCCAGGCGTTTTTCGCGCAACGCCAGGCGGCTGCTCTCTGGTGCGCATTTCTGCACTTTGGCGCGGCAGTCCCGCTCGGCATCTTCGTGGCTACGGCCGTAAGCCGGCTCAAGTTCTTTGGCATTCGCGCCGCCGGAGTCGACATTGCCTTCTTTGGGGGATTGGCGACGGCGGTGCTGATGTTAGCGAGTTCCTCGGTTCTTTGGAGCATGACTATCTCCGGAGTAGCCCAGGATCCGATACTCGTGAAGGCTCTCCTCATGTTCGATTTCGGCCTCGGAGGTCCGGGTTTTTCGGTGCCGTTCGGTCTGCTCATGGCGGGAATTTCCGTTCCTCTGCTGTTTCGCCGTATGACGCCGCGATGGATCCCGATATTGGGGCTGGTGCTTGCCGCCTGTGGCGAACTCAGTTGGATCACCATTGAATTTCACTCGGCTGTGGCATTGATTCCGCTCACACGATTTCCCGGCTTCGTCTGGATGATCGCGGTGGGCTTTGCACTTCCCACGCGGGCAATGCGGGCTGCAGGCGAGGAGGTGCATGCGTGATGATCTGGCGTGAACGCACTGCGATACGGTTGCTCCATCTCTTGCTCAGCATCCCCATCGTTGGATTCATCTACGGACCGGTTTCCCAGATTGCGCCGGCAGCATTTGTCACGCGATGGGTTGCCTTCCCGCTCGTGGTGCTGAGCGGATTGTGGCTATGGCTCAAGCCACGAATCGCAAAGCAGTTCTATCGGAGGCGGGTAGTTCATCCCGTCAAGCCGAGCGGCGCTCCCTTTAAACTAGAAGTATGATTCGCGTTTTTCGACCGATTCCCGTGGAGCGGCTCAGGCTTCTGGTTTTTGATCTCGACGGTACACTCATTGACTCAGCGCAGGACTTGTGCAACAGCGTGAACGCGACATTGAAGCATTATGGCCGGGGAGCACTGCCCGATCCGGAGATCGCGAGCTTCGTGGGAAACGGCGTGGCCGTGCTGGTGCGGTGCTCACTGGCTGCTGCGGACCAGACGGCGCCGGAAAACGTGGACGAAAAACTTCTGGCCGAGGCGCTGGGCTTTTTTGTGGGTTATTATCGCGAGCACAAGCTGGATTACACCTACGCCTATGAGGGAGTTGTCGAAGCGCTTGCGGCATTGCGCACATTGCATGACGCGCCCGGTGGAGTATTGCGCAAGATGGCGGTGCTGACCAATAAGCCGGTTAATCCGGCGCGGGGCATCTGCAGCGGGCTGGGACTGGCAGATTACTTTCTGCACATCTATGGCGGCAACAGCTTTCCCACCAAGAAACCGGATCCTCTGGGCCTGCGCTCGCTGATGGACGAGACCCGCACAGCGCCTGAGGAAACGGTGATGATCGGCGACAGCAAGGTAGACGTAGAGACCGCGCGCAACGCGGGTGTTTGGAGCCTGGGCTGCGATTTTGGTTTCGGTCCCCGCAACCTGATGGAGAACCCGCCCGACGTTCTGGTGGATACGCCGGCGGAGTGGACCGAGGCGCTGACGCCGGTGACGATCAGGAATTAAGTGCGGGATGGTCGCACTTCCTGAAGTTCGGCTGGTCGTTTGCCGGCGCCGCAATTCTGAACATGTTCATTTTCTTCTTGACACTGCTTGAAAACGAGCGTAGCTTCGAATTGAACATGTTCGAAACTCCGGCTTCAGGGAGGAAGTATGTATCAGGATGTCTACTACGTCGCGTATTTCGGCATGTGTGCGGCATTGGTCGTGTGGCTGGCGCGGATGCTGCGCCGCTTCGGGGCAGTTTTTCTGCGAGACGCGTTCCGAGACAGGCCGGAAGCGGAAAGGGCACTCGGACGCCTGCTTGAAACGGGGCTGTATCTCGTCGGCGGCGGATATCTGGCGATTACGTTGCCGAACTACGCCCCGCTGCATAGTCCGCGTGAGGTGGTGCTCACGATCGTTGGCAGGCTCGGAGGATTTCTGCTTCTGCTTGGATTTTTGCATCTCGGCAATCTGCTGATTCTGGCCATGGTTCGGCAACGGGCGTTGCGGGTGGCGCGGACGGGAGAACTCCAATGACCGCGGTTCAGAACCTGGCAACTGCCAAATCTGAAGTTACGCGCCGGCGGATTCTTGATGCTGCACTGAGCGTCTTTCGCGAGCGCGGTTTCGAGGCGGCCACCATGCGCGAGATTGCGTCGGCGGCTGGCGTGGCAGTGGGCGCGGCTTACTACTACTTCGACTCCAAGGATGCGCTGGTGATGGCGTTCTACGAGCAGGCGCAGCAGGAGATGACACCGGAGCTCGACCGCATCCTGGCCGGCAGCCGCACGCTGGAACAGCGCCTGCGCGGCATCATCGGGCAGAAGATGGAATACTTCGCGCCCAATCGTACGCTGGTTTCTGCGCTCTCCGCGCATATAGATCCCGAGCATCCGCTCTCACCCTTCAGTGCCGCCACTGCGCCCATCCGCGATCGCGACATCTCGTTTTTTGCGCGGGCCGTCGACGATTCGAAGCAGCGGCTTCCAGCTTCGATCCTGCCCTACATTCCGCGGCTGCTATGGCTCTACCAGATGGGCGTGCTGCTGTTCTGGATCTACGATCATTCGCCGAAGCAGGCAAAAACGCAGTTGCTCTTCGACAAGTCGCTGGCCATGCTGCTGGCCCTTTTCAAAGTGGCCTCGATCCCTGTGCTGCGGCCATTTCTGCGGCCCGCTAGCGAGTTGCTCAAATCGGTTTACGGTGGGGCGTGACGATGGAGAGGCGCAGGCTGCGCATCGTGATGCCCGGGGGCAGCGGTCAGGTTGGCCGCGTGCTGGCGGCGTATTTTCAGGAGCGCGGCCACCACGTGACAGTGCTGACGCGCGGCCCATACACGGCGCCGTGGAATACGGTGCATTGGGACGGCGTGAATCGCGGTCCGTGGATCCAGACGCTGGAAGGTGCGGACGTTTGCATTCATCTTTCCGGACGGAGCGTGAATTGTCGGGCAACGAAGAAGAATCGCAAGGCGCTGTATGACTCGCGCATAGGCACGACGCGGCTGGTCGGCGACGCGATCAGCGTGCTCGACAATCCGCCGCGCGTTTGGCTCAATGCTTCCACAGCTACCATCTACCGGCACGCGCTGGACCGCGACATGGACGAGGATACCGGCGAGATCGGCGGCAACGAATGGATCACGAAACGCCGCCGCGCGCCGGCGAAATGGAATTGGACGATCAAGCTGGTGAGGGATTGGGAGGCGACATTCTTTGAGGCGAAGACGCCACGAACGCGCAAGGTTGCGCTGCGCACCTCACTGGTATTCAGTCCGACGCCGGGTAGCGTCTTTGAGGTTTTTTCGAACCTGGTGCGCGCAAGCCTGGGTGGAAAGCAGGGCGATGGGCGTCAGTACGTTTCATGGATTCACGAGGCTGATTATGCTCGCGCGGTTGAATTCCTGATTGAGCACGAGGAACTGGAGGGCGCGGTGAATGTGAGCGCGCCGAATCCTCTGCCGAACCGCGAATTCATGCAGGCGCTGCGCGACGCGTGGGGAGTTCCGAACGGCTTGCCTGCGCCGGCGCCCTTGATCAGATTGAGCGCGATCTTTCTGCGCACCGAGTCGGAACTGGTGCTCAAGAGCCGCCGCGTTGTGCCCGGCCGGCTGATCAATGCCGGGTTCAAATTCGAGTTTCCCGCGTGGGCGGATGCGGCGCGAGACCTGGTCGCGCAGTGGCGCGCGAGTAACGGCCAGTGAACAGTGAGCAGTGATCAGCGGACGGGGGTCAGCAATCACTGGTCGGCGGCCGGCGGGGATGCTTACTGTTTCGGAGTTATGTCAGTTACGGGCAAGTCCCAGTGCGCGAGGAGTATCTCGAATCGGCGCTGTTCTTCTTTTTGATAGGTCGCCTGGTCAGGCCACAATTGTTTAATGAAAGTCTCTTCGTCCGGATTCGAGGTGGTGGCGACGGTCGAATTCTTATACTCAATCGTCACACGGTAATCCCAGCGACCATCTTCGGTGGTGTGATAAGCCGGCGACTCGATCTTCAACGACAGAATGCGGCCGGTCGACTGAATCTTTTTCAGCAGCGGCCAATGATTCCTGAGGAAGAGATCAAGGAATTCCTGCTGATGTCCCCACTGCACTTTGTAGTAGTACTCGACGGTGTAAGGCTGGCCGGCTCCGCCCTGCGGGGGAGCGCCCTGCGCCAGGAGCGGCGCAGCCAATGGCATAGCGAAGACAACGGCAAGAAAAGCTATTAACATTCTGCGCATCACAAGCCTCCAATACGTGTCGTTTGGATGAGGATCATTGTAACTCGATGGACATGCAGGGAAGTTGGCGAAGGATAGCAAAAAATCCGCGGCAGCCAGACAAGCAGAAGCGGGCTGCCGCGGATTCGTGAGTCAGTTACCCTGGATTGAAACTGAATCACGCTGCCGAGCTATGAAGCTTTCGGCTCGGAACTTACAAATTAGTTGTGCGCCAGGACCTCAAGCGCCTCACGGCTGGGGATCATCAGCGTGGACCCGTTGAAAATTACCAGGCGGCGACTCTTGAAGACGCTGAGCGTGCGGGTAACAGTTTCGCGCGAAGCGCCGATGAACTCGCCGATTTCACCGTGCGTCAACGGGAAACGGCAACGCGTGCCGCGCTCGGTGGTCTGGCCGTTCTCACTCCATTCCAGCAGCAGGCGGGCCAGTTTCTCCGGCGCCGACGAAGACAGGCCGACGGTGCGCAGCTGATCGCAGGCGAGATTGTAGCTGCGGCTCAGTTCCTCGGTCACGGCCCTATACGCTTCGGGATGTTCGGCAAGGAAGCGGAGAAAATCGGCGCGGCGCACGCTGGCGACCTTCGCCGGGTACAGGGTCTCGGCGGAAATCTCGCGTGGTCTTCCCGAGAGGGTCGAGGCCATCCCCAGGACTTCGCCTTTGCGCGCGATGCGCAGGATGAGCCGCTTGCCTTCGGCCGAATTCATGGAGAGTTTCACTTCGCCTTCGAGCACGAAGTAGACGGCGGAAGCTTCATCCTTCTCGTTAAAGAGGCTGACGCCGGAGGGCAGCGAATCAGTGTGCGCCAACGTCAGCAGGTCTTGCTGCGCCTGCTGAGGCAACTTGTTCAAGAATCCTTCCCCTATCTGCGATTGGCTATTGGAAACTGCGACCGCGCTATGCACGTTTTGCATGTTCAACCTCCTCGTTCTGTTCCTCTGATGTCGTCTTTCTGATTTGCTCTGCGAGATACTCGGTCCAAGGTGACGTGGCAAGCAACTTGGCGTGGGTTTGCAAATAAATTTCCTTCAGCGCCTCTGTGCCTGCGCTGTCGGCATAGGTAACATTGCGCAGATCGATGATGAGCTTCCTCAACTGAAGGAGCGGAGCCGTTTCCACCCAGACGCGGCGCAGTTCGGCCACCCAAGCGCCCGCTACGCGTCCCTCCAGCGTGATGCCCATCGTTTTTTCGTATTCAAAAACTGAAATTCTTAACGTAAGCTGGCTCGTCCTGCGCCATGCCATCTGATAAAGCACGGCGCATGCCAAAGCTGGCGCCGAAAGAAGCGGGGCAGCTAAAAACAACTTTTCAACGGAGTTATCCCGAATGAGCCGGGAAGACGAGCAGGTGACCAAGCGGCAACTGACGAAGTGACGAAGACGAAATATCGTCACAGCGACTAGATGTAGTCACTTCGGGTGATGCGCAGCTTCTTCATCTTGGAATTCAGAGTGGTGCGTTTGAGACCGAGGCGGGCGGCGGCGCCGTCGGGCCCGCCGATCTGTCCTTTGGCATCCCGCAGTGCGCGCAATATATGATCACGCTCGGCTTCGTGCAGGGTCGCGTTCTCCAGCGGGATTTCGTCTTCCTCGTCGTCTTCCGTTTCCAATTCGGTCAGCGGGACTCGCAGAACCGGTCCGCGGGTGAGAATGACGGCGCGTTCCAGGAAGTTCTCCAGCTCGCGGATGTTGCCCGGCCACTTCCAACGAACGAGAGCTTCCATGACGTCGTCGGGAATATTTTCAATATTCTTACCCATGCGCCTGCTGTGCAAGGTGACAAAGTGACGCACGAGGATGGGGATGTCGCCGGTGCGTTCGCGCAGCGGTGGCGCGAAAATGGGAAAGACTTTGAGCCGATAGTAGAGGTCGCTGCGAAACTGCTTTTCCGCAACCATGCGTGCCAGGTCCCGATTGGTGGCGGCGATCAGCCGTACGTTCACCGGAATCGGGCGGTTGCTGCCGAGGCGCTCGATTTCGCGCTCCTGCAGCGCGCGCAGCAGTTTTGGCTGCAGGTCCAGTGGCATTTCGCCTATCTCGTCGAGAAAGAGCGTGCCTTCATGCGCCAGTTCCAGCCGCCCGATCTTGCGGTCGATCGCTCCCGTGAATGCGCCCTTCTCATGGCCAAAGAGTTCGCTTTCAAGCAGGCCGGCGGGAATAGCTGCGCAATTCAGCTTGACAAAGGTGCGCTCGCTGCGCGAGCTCTGGCGATGGATGGCGCGCGCCAGCAGTTCCTTGCCGGTGCCTGTCTCGCCCTGAATCAGCACGGTGGCGTCGGTGGGCGCTACCGTTTCGATCTGCTGCAGCACCTGGCGAAGCCCGGTGCTATCCCCCACGATGTCTTCGTAACTATGCTCGAGGTTGATCTCGGCTTCCAGGTATTGTTTTTCCTGGCTCAGGCGATCGCGCAGCTCGGCCAGTCGGCGGAAGGTGATGGCGTTGTTGACGGCGACAGCTACTTGAGTGGCGATCTGCGAAAGCATTTCAGCGTCGTGGCCGGAAAATGCGCCTTCGCTGCGGCTGGCGACAGCCATAGCGCCAATCGATTCGCCGCGGTGCACCAGGGGAACCCAGCAGCCGGATGCCATTCCCAGCGAGGTCAGGTGTTGCACGGAGGCGGGGGAAAATGCCGGATCGGGAATATGCGCCAGCACCACAGCTTCACGTTTTCGGAAAGCTGCTCCAGCCGGTGAGGCTTCCACGGGGATTCGCAGGTCGGGGCGGGGCGCCTCCATTTCTTCCGCACTCAGGAACTGCACCGCCATGTCGCCGGAATTCGAATCATAAAGGCAAAGCGTAGCGCAGTCGTGCGGCGTCACTTCGCGGATGCTGGCAGAAACCGCGCCGAGCAGCTTGCGAATGTCCATGCTCGACATCAGGGCACTGCTCAGTTGCACCATTACCGCTTCTTCGGCACGCTTGCGATCAGTGAAATCGCGCGTCACCTTGGCGTAACCGACTAACTGGCCGGTCGTATCCCGGATTGCGGCCAGGCTGATCTGCGCCCAGAATCGCGAGCCGTCCTTACGCAAGCGCCAGCCTTCTTCCTCGATGCGGCCGCGTTCCGCAGCCAGGCGCAAGAGTTCCGCGGGCCGATTGCGATCGATGTCTTCCTGCACGAAAAAGCGCGAAAAGTGCAGGCCGAGGACCTCTTCTCCCGTGTACTGCTTGATCCGCTCCGCACCGGGATTCCAGGTAAGGATATGTCCTTCGGGATCGAGCATGTAGATCGCGTAGTCACGAACGCTGTCCAGGATCGAGCGCAGCTGGAGGTCTTTGCGCCGGAGTTCCTCCAGGGCGGCCCGCTGTTCGGTAACATCACGGACAAAGCTGAGGACCACTGGACCCTCGGCTGTGCCGATCGGCTTGAGCATGATGTCGACGGGAAATTCGGTTCCGTCTTTGCGCCGGGCGAAGAGGTTCAGACCCGCACCCATGGCGCGTGAGCGAGGATGTGCGTTGTAATTTTCGCGATGGCCGGGATGGCGATTGCGGAAGCGTTCGGGGACGAGCGCTTCGATGTGCAGTCCGATCATTTCGGCGCGTGTGTAACCGAACATCTCAGTGGCGCGGGGATTCGCTTCGCGGATTAGCCCGGCTGCGTCGGTAACAAAAATCGCATCGGGCGAGATCGCAAAGTGATCTTCGAGAGCGAGCCTGGCGAATTCGGCCCGGTGTTGCTTGGCCCTGGCCGCTGCACCCGTCTCCGGGGAATCAGAAACGTGCGACACGGGGATTGACCTTGGTTGCACAGTACGCGATTTGACTGCTAATGCGCAAGTGGTTAGGATGCAGCCGGGCTACGAAGAACGACCAACCTCCCGGGACAGGTGCCGGCTGAAACGTTTTCGGAAGTGGTAGTGGTCATCTAACACCTCTCCCCCGAAATGACCATTGCTGTGCTGAATACAGCGGGAGAGAATCCAGATAACGCTTGGTAGTCCTCGGGGTAGAAAAAAATCGGCCCCCGTTTTCGGCGGGGGCCAAGTTGCCTTGGTTCTCTCGTGTTGCGAGAGCTTGGTTGGCGGCCTTACGGCGGGGTGGCCGTTGGCACGGGATATTGCCTCGGAGGGAGGGGCTACGGCTACTGCCGTTCCGCACCATTCAAAGAAGCAG
>DASYWU010000042.1:0-120277 GCA_035935755.1 Occallatibacter sp.
GGCGGGGGCCAAGTTGCCTTGGTTCTCTCGTGTTGCGAGAGCTTGGTTGGCGGCCTTACGGCGGGGTGGCCGTTGGCACGGGATATTGCCTCGGAGGGAGGGGCTACGGCTACTGCCGTTCCGCACCATTCAAAGAAGCAGTGCCCTGGGGTGACGCTGCTTCCTGGGCCGCCAAACTGTTTTCCATCAATTCCACGTGCACGGTGCTGTGACGGACGCGTCCGTTATCTTCAGTGCCCTGGGCATTGCCCAGCGCAACTGTGTGCATGCGGTAGATGGGAATCTGATGCTGCGTGACGAGATAGCGCTCGACCGCTTCAGCCATACGCTGCGAACTCTGCATTCCATAGGCGCCCGCTGCAGGCGAATGCGCCGAAATCTGCACAATGTAACCCTGGTGGCCGGCTACGCTGGCGGCAAGACTGTCGAGCTGCTGGCGCGCCGCTTCCGTAAGTACCGGGCTTTCACCGCGGAAATTCACGTCAATCGAGCTGATCGGCTTGTACTGATCCAGGCCGCTCACGGTGGTGTTCAACCGCTGAACGGTATTCGATGCCTGCTCCGCAGAGGAGTTTGCCTGCTGCGCCGTGCTGCTGGCGGAAGTAGCTGTCTGGTTGGCGCTGTCCGCAGTAGACTGGGCACGCCGTATTCCGGCCTGCGCGCGAGCATCCACATCACTGATTTCGCGAGAATTGCGGGCGTTCACCTGGTCAAGCTCGTTCAACTGATCGTTAATCGGGTCAAGCTGCCTCTTTACCCACTTTTTCCGAGCGAACGGATTCATGTGGCCCCAGAATCCCTCCTTCGGCGGGGGGACATAAGTGCTGGGTTGGGAGGAGGGCTGTGACGCCGAAGGAGGCGCGCTCTGCGAAGTCGACGAAGATTGCGCCCACACCGGAAAGCCCAGTGCCGAGGCCAAAGCTACAACTGCGACCTGGCGGGGAAAGGAACCGGACATCAAGTATTTAATTGTCATTTGGATTCTGCCCTCGTTAGGACGCAACCGCCGTATTCCTCCGCGGAGGCCGTCCTGTCTACGCTTAACCTAGGTGCAAGCCCCATGCCAAACCTGGTCCCCGGCAGGCCTTACTCGAGATGTTCTCTAAAAATGAGCAGCTTGCGGCCTTTTTGCAATGGTTTCCCGGCTAAATTGTGAAGGGTTTTAACCGGGTGAACATGTGTAATATTTACGCAAACGGGCAGTTTCTACCGTGTACGGGTTACCAGAGATTCGGTTACCCAAGCACGTTACCTCCGTCAGCGGGTTTCGACGTGCACGATCCGGATTTCCGGAAACGCGCCGTTCCAGTCTGGGGAGACGCCGTCGAAGACGAGCCGGAAATCCTGCTTGGCGCCGGGCTTGAGCGGGGCTGTGGAAACCGGCTGTACATCTATATAAGGTGTGCGGGTGCGGATGAACTGCATTTTCTCCGCCGTGTTCTGAGTGATGATGTTCGTGTAGTCGCGAAAAAGCACCTGGGCGGTAATTCCGGTTACCGTGCGGTTTCCAGTGTTGACGATCTGGCCATCGACATAGGTAATCTGGGCGCCGATATAGTTGCTCGAGCGGCTCATGGCCAGGTTGCTGATGCGGAGATTGGAGGCGTAGGGATCGAGAGGGCTATCGGGCGGCACAGCTCTGGGTGCGCCGGCGCTGCGCGAGTAGACCAGCAGCAAGACCACCCCCACGGCGACGATCACGACCGCAGCGATAGCCAGCGGCAGCCAATTGCGTTCGCGAGGCTCTGCGGGCGGAGTTAATTGCGGTTCCGAGGTCACGAACGAAATCTTACACCAGTTACTTCGGGTGCATCGGCGCGTCGGATCGCACTCGCGCCGAGTCTGAATCTGGTGGAAATTAAGAAAAGATCAAACACTGGGGAAATTTTCGGCATCTCTATAGCAGATTGAATCCGACACGGCAGGCACGACGTCTAAGAGTCAAAGCAACCGAGCCGCGAAGGAATTCTTTAATTTGCGCGTTTCGCAAAGGCAGGCCCCAATGCAGTCTATCCCGCAAATTTCCGCTGCCTCTGAATCAGGCGAACTCAAACCCACACGCCTGGTTTCGGATTTTGTTTACCAGGGCATGACCATCGTTGCAATGTTGTGGCTGCTGGCCAGCCTCTGCGGATTCTGAGTTCGGGTTCGTTGCTTCTGCCGGGCACTCTGCACGCTCATCCAAAGCGCGCCCGCTTGACTGTCTGACGAAAATCCTTACCGGTCATATCGACGCGGACGCACATCTCAGCAAGCCGTGACCTCATTCGCTCGCCGATGCGATCTCCGAGGGTAAGTTCGCGCCCTGCCCGCTCCTCTTTGGTCAACTCTCCGCCGCACGGCGGCAGATCAGGGAAATTCGTTGTAACGATGGTGGTGAGCCGGTTGTTGTACCGCGTATTCAGGATAAGCGCCACGTTATCCCACACCCATTCGGTCGGCTTCTGCGCGCCCAGGTCGTCAAGCACCAGAACTTCGGCTTTCAAAATCGGCTCAAGGAGGTCGTATTCAGTCACGCTGATTCGCGGATTAAAGCTTTGCTGGATATCTTTCAGGAGCACCCCGTAATCGCAAAAGATACCGCGTGCGCCGCGTTCCTGTATGAGGCGGCGCAACACACCCACGGCCAAGTGTGTTTTTCCCACCCCCAGCGAGCCGACAAAGAGGAGCCCCTTGCCGGCCGTGTCCACCGGGTAAGCACTGACAAAAGTACGAGCCGTCTTGAGAGCCCAACCCTGCGAGGGATCGGCACCCGTAAAAGCGGTCTCATAGCTCTCCAGCGTGCAGTCCCAATAGCCGCGGGGGATACGCGCCGCGATTAGCCGCCGCTCTTCGCGTTCCATCGCCTGGCAGTCGCAGGGGCGCGAGATCCACTTGCCCGAGGCGTCGATAACACGAACCAGGCCGACTCCATCGCAAATTTTGCAAATAGGCATTCCTCTTCAAGCGTAGCGCAGCGAGGGCGGCGTTAAAGCGGTGCAATTTACTTGCCCGAATGTGGAAAAGCGCGTAACTCTTTTGCGGCAGTTCGCCGTTTGTCACGAATCGGATCGGGCTTCTGTTTGCTCTGGCTTCTCGTATGTCAAGTACCTGCATCTGTTGGAGTTTCGCTCGCGACGCGGGGCGATCGGAGAAAAATTTCCCGGCCCGTATTCACCAATGAAGATCACGTTACCTGCGCAAATTTATTTGACATGCGCTGGCATTCGCGCGATAACTAATGCGTCTTCCGATTAATTCACTTCATTGGTTCCGGGGAAGAACGTTTATTCCGGCTTCACATTTCAAATTGGAGTCAAGACTCCACTGAGGAAAGTCGTGTCTAAAAAGATCGTTTTGCTCGTCCTGTCAGTGTTTGTCGCGTTTTCTCTTTCTGGTTGCGGCGGCAGTTCCAAGCCCATCAGCATTTCCATCACCTCTTCATCGATGACGGTCGATGGCGCGGACACGGTGACCCTCACGGCCACGGTGTCGAATGATAAGAATGCTGCCGGGGTAAGCTGGGCGATCACCAGCGGCGGAGGCTCACTGTCGAACACGTCGACCTCCTCGGCCACTTACACGGCGCCCGCTGCCACCAGCTCGCAGCAGACGATCACGATTACGGCGACCTCGGTGGCAAAGACCACGCAGACGGGCACTGTTACCATCACCGTAGCTGCTAAACCGACGATCACGACCAGCGCGAATCTGACCGCCGCGGTGGGCACCGCCTCCTCAATTACGTTGCAGGCTAGCGGCGGTATCAGCCCATATACCTGGGCTCTCACCACCGGCACGCTCCCGACCTGCCTCACCCTGAACGCGAGTACCGGCGCGATCACCGGCACTCCGCTTGCGGCATGTGCGGGCACGTATAACCTAACCTTCACAGTGACCGATTCGGGGACGCCGACGAAACTCACAGCCACGGCGAACCTGACCCTGACCATCACCGCGCCGACCCTCGCTTTCCCGACATCCCTTTCGGCTGGCGCGGTCGGCACAGCCTACACGGGCAGCGTAGCGGCCACGGGCTCCCTCGGCGCGTCCACTTACACCATCGCCAGTGGCGGCTTGCCCACCGATCTCACCCTCAGTGCGAGCACCGGCGCGATCACCGGAACGCCCAAAGCATCTGACGCCGGCACGTTCACCTTCACCGTCAAGGTTGTGGACGCCTACGGCGACACAGCCACGTCTGGAAACCTGAGCATCACCATCACTGCGCCCACACTGACATTCCCAACCTCTTTGTCCGGCGGTGCTGTCGGTACAGCGTATTCGGCCAGCGTTGCGGCTACAGGCGTAGTTGGCGCCTCCACTTACACCATTGCCAGTGGTTCAATTGGATCTGACCTCAGCCTGAACGCAAGCACTGGCGCCATCACCGGCACGCCTAAAGCGGCGGACGCAGGCACCTTCACATTCACAGTGAAGGTGGTTGACGCCTACGGCGATACAGCTACCTCCGGTTCTCTTAGCATCGCTATCACCGCTCCCACTCTCACTTTCCCGACATCTCTTTCCGGCGGCACCGTCGGCACGGCCTACTCGGCCAGCGTTGCGGCTACAGGCGTGGTTGGCGCATCTACCTACACCATCGCCACCGGTTCAATCGGATCCGACCTCAGCCTGGACTCGAGTACGGGCGCGATCACGGGCACACCCAAGGCCTCTGATGTCGGAACGTTCACCTTTACTGTCAAGGTGGTTGACGCCTACGGCGATACAAAGACCTCAGGCAGCCTGAGCATCGCCATTGTTGCTCCTACGATCACCTTCCCGACATCCCTGCCGGGCGGCACGGTGGGCACGGCGTACAGTGGAAGCGTGGCCGCAACCGGTCCTGCCGGCGCTACCACTTACACCATTGCAAGCGGTTCGCTGGGATCCGACCTCAGCCTGAACTCCAGCACCGGCGCCATCACCGGCACTCCAAAAGCCGCGGATGTAGGTACCTTGACCTTCACTGTCAAGGTGGTTGACGCCTACGGCGACACGGCCACTTCCGGCAGCCTGACCATCACCGTTGTTGCCGCAGGGGCAATCGTATTTGGCGCCGCGCCAACAGCGACTGCGACCTATGGTGTTGCTTATTCGAGTGCCTTGAGCGCCAGCGGCGGAGCCGGCGCACTCACTTACAGCATCAGCAGCGGTTCGCTGCCCGCAGGTCTTAACCTGAACACGACCACAGGCGCCATCACTGGCACGCCGAGCGCCGTCGGCGCCGTCACTTTCACAGCCAAGGCGCAGGACAACTTCGGCGACACCCCGGCCACACAGAGCTATACCATCACAGTGAATCCCGGCGCGGCCACGCACTTTGCCATCGCCCTCACTTCGTCTTCCACCATCACTGCCGGCGGCACAGTGAGTTTCACTGTGACCGCACTTGACGCGGGCGGCAACACGGCTACTGGATATTCCGGCACGGTTGCGTTCACCAGCACGGATACCAATGCCACACTGCCCGCCAGCGCGTCCTTGACTAGCGGTCAAGGCAGCTTCTCGGCGACGCTGAAAACTGCCGGAAGCCAGACCGTTACCGCGACAGACACGGCAAATGCGAGCATAACCGCAACATCAGCCTCAATCACTGTGAACCCCGGCAGCGCAACCACACTCGTCGTGGTGGCGCCCGCCACGGCCACCACCAACGTCCCCTTCAACTTCACGGTGACGGCGAAGGACCAGTACAACAACACAGCAACCGGCTTCACCGACATAGTGCACTTCACCAGCACCGACAGCTCGGCAGTGCTGCCGGCGAATTCAGGGCTGAACGGCGCGACCGGCGGGACGGGCACCTTCTCCGCAACCCTGAAGACCACCGGCAGCCAGACCATCACTGCTACCGACGCTTTCAATGCTTCCATCAATGGAACATCGAGCACGATTACCGTTTCCGCCACGGTGATCATCACCACAGGGAGCATCGGCCCATACGACTCGGGCCAGACTGTTTCGACGACGCTCAATGCGTCGGGCGGGTCCGGCAACAGCACCAACTACACGTGGAGCTGGGTCGCAGCTTCCGGCTCGAGTATTCCGACGGGGCTGAGCCTCTCCGCGGGTGGCGTTATCTCCGGTACGCCGACGGCCGCCGGCACTTACAACGTGTCCGTCACCGTAAAGGATACGGGTGTCACCCCGAACCAGACCTTCACGCAGAGCTACACCATCACCATCAACGGCGCGCTCAGCTTGCCGGCTCCAAATCCGGCCTCTCTACCCAACGGATACACCGGGATTTCCTATTCCGGTGACGTTGCTGCGTCGGGCGGCAGCGGCAATTACTGCTACTCGGTTACGGGTCTACCCTCAGACGGCCTGAGCGCGCCATTGAAGAATTCGCTTTGCGGGTACGTGGCGCCGACCTTCCCGGTCAGCGGCACACCCACCGCCGCGGCCACGGTCAGCTTCACTCTTACAGTGACGGACGGTACGGGCGCCTCGGTCACCAAAGGCTATACGATCACGATCACCAACCCGACAGCCCCGGTGCTTCCGACGCCCAGCAGCAGCGTGCCGGGATCGGCGACCAACGGCCAGAGCTACACCGCATCGATCACCGCTACCGGAGGCGTCGGCCCCACTTATACCTGGACGGTGAACGGGTCCACTACACTGGGTGCACTGGGAACAAGCGGCTTGGCCAGCCAGTTTAGCGTCAGCAACTCTGGCAGCAGCACACTCGCGATTACCGGCAGTCCCACCTCGACTGGCACTGTCACATTCACAGCGCAGGTAAAGGACAACACCTCGGGCCTGACCAGCAGCACGCAGACCTACACCATTCAGGTAAACAGCGCCGGCTCGAACGTCAGCGGTCAGATTTCGCCCGATAACTTCAACTTCTGCGGCGGCACCAGTCCTGCCCCGCCCATCTTCAATGTCGACCTCGACGATGCAACAACCGGGAGCACTGTCCAGGTTACGAGCACCGGCAGCAATGGCGGCTACCAGTTCACCAGCGTTCCCAACGGTTCCTATGTCATCTCTCCTGTGGCCCCCACCGGAGCGGAGGCGGCGTTCCATCCAGCCTTCCCGGGCTCGAATGCAGCGACGGTGAATAATGCCGATGTCACCAACAGGGACATCAATGTCACGCTTGGCTATACCGTTTCCGGTACGGTTAGTTACTCCGGCCCGACGGCCGGCCAGGTCTATGTCGAGCTCGTCAATAGTTGCGGTGGTTCCGGCGGCAACGGGACCAGCCTCCCCTATCCGTTTACTTCTGGCGGCGCCTTTACCATCCACGGCGCAGGGCCGGGTTCGTACCAGCTGCTGTCATGGATGGATCCCTCCACGCTCAACGAAGGCGCGCCGAACGAAGCCGATCCGATGAGCAGCAGTCTGGCGGTGAGCGTGAACACGTCGAATGTGACCGGCCAGAGCCTCACCCTGACCAATCCAAGCCTGTCCGCACCGACAGTCTCTCCCAATATCAAGGGGATTTCGCCGGCCGATCAGGGAGTGATCATCAGCTACGGTAGCGGCTCGGTCACAGACAACAACGGCCTGGAGATCTTCTCTTCATATACGGTGCAGTGGTCTACCAGCAGCACTTCAGGATTCAGCAGTTCCAACCAGGCTACCTTCAAGGCCACTGGGTCGAGCGCAAACGTCTGGATCGTGCGCACCGGCAACGCCAACGTGGTCGGCTCGCTCAGCAACGGCACGGCCTACTACTTCAAGGTCTGGGGCTCGAACTCTGCGGGTTCCGGCCCGGCAGTAACGAGTACATCGGCCGTGACCCCCAACCCGCCGGCAACGGGCTCTGGCCTCAACACGGTGAGCGGAACCATCACCATTCCGTCCACCGTCACGATCGCTTCCGGCGCGCCGCTCTATGCGGGCCTTTACGATCAGTTCACCAACACCGCCTACGCGGCGGTGATCGCCAACCCATCGAACTCGGTCGGCAATAACTTCACGGTTTACGTTCCGTCGAGTCCGACCGGTGTTTCCAACTACATCCTCTTCGGAATTCTCGACCAGAACAAAGACGGCCTGATCGACACCGGCGACGACACCAACGTGCACGAGAACGGCCAAAGCGGGATCGCCGTAACCGGCAATCTCACCGGACAAATCGCCACCTTACCGTCCGCCAACAGCATCGCCACGGTGTCGACGCATTTCTACCAGTCCACGTTCTCGGGTGGCACTGGAAGCGGCTATTCCTTCAACTTCCAGGTACGACCGGGCCTCAAGCTGCCCGTCGCCGTCACTCTCTCCAGCCACGCCGGCTCTCCAAACGTCATCCACCCGCTCGACTTCAGCAGCTACTGCCAGGGCTGCGGCAGTCTTCAGTACCAGGGTTATTTCAGCATCGGCAGCCTTACACCCCCAGTCGGCGGCACTTACACCTTTACTGTGACCTACAGCGACGGCACCCAGGACACCGGGGTGACCGCCACCGTTACCGGCTGGAATGGCGGCAGCACGATCGTTGGCGCCAGCGACGTGGTCACTGGTATGCTGCCCAGCGGGACCACCGGACCCGCCACGGGTACGAGGACACAGCCGAACTTCAGCTGGACCGTTCCTTCCGCTGACAGCAGTGACGTTTTTGGGTTCAGTCTAGCCGACTCCAACTACAACACGTTCTGGCAAATCCCGGGCAACAACTCAAACCTGAATGGTTTCCCGAGCGCTCTCACTTCGATTAGTTGGGGCATCGATCCGACGGACAGCAGCAACGATCTGCCTTCGGGCAGCACCCTCACAACGGGTTCAACGTACAACTGGTATGTCACGGCGCAAGACAGCAACGGCAACCAGGCGACGAATTGGATGTACTACGTGCCATAACGTCTGGCGCAATTCGAAGGGCGGCCGGTTTGACGCTGGCCGCCCTTTTACTTGTTTGAATAAAACGAGGATTTGTTTGCGGCACGAATTGCTCTGGCCTGATCGCAGCTCGATTCCATACAATCGCTTGCGAACGTCAGCGCGAATCATCTCGCGCGAAAAACTGCAACCCCAAATTCCCGGGAGGCAATCCTGATGCTTCGCATCCCATTCCGCGCCCTGTCCATCCACACCGCAGCCCTGGCCGTGTTCGCCCTCCCTTGCTCACAGCTCATCGCGCAGGAGCAACCCGGCAACGTGCCGGAAACCAAAGCGCCCGCGCCCACGTCCTCGGCGCAGTCCACCGCATCATCGGCGCCGCTGACACTGACCCTGCCCTCCTGGCAGCACGGCTCCTATTGGCAGCAGCACGGCTATCTGTTGCTCAACGATTTCGGGGACCTCGAGCACTTTCACGATGCGGACACGAAGCTCGGCCCGCCGGCACCCGGCGAAAACCGCGTAGTCTTCATGGGCGATTCCATTACCGAGGGCTGGCACCTTGACCAGTCATTTCCCGGCAAGCCCTACATCAATCGCGGCATCAGCGGCCAGACCTCGACGCAGATGCTGCTCCGCTTCCGCCAGGACGTCATCGATCTCCAGCCCAAAGTGGTTGTCATCCTTGCCGGCACCAATGACGTAGCTCAGAACACCGGCCCCATTTCTCCCGAGCAGACCGAAGGCGACATCGTCTCCATGGCGCAACTGGCGCAAGCCAACGGGATCCGGCCGGTGATTTGCTCGATCCTTCCTTCTACAGAATTCTGGTGGCATCGCGGAATGGATCCCGCGCCGAAGATAGCCGCAATCAACGAGTGGCTCAAGAACTTCGCCGCTCAGCAGCACTACGTTTATGTGGACTTCTACGACAAGATGAAGGATGCGCAAGGTGGCCTGCCAGCCAATCTCAGCAGAGATGGCGTGCACCCGGGGCCGGCCGGGCACGCGGTGATGAACCCGCTGGTTGAAGCGGGGATCGAGAAGGCGATGAAGAGCAGGAAGTAGAAGGCAGGGAACAGGGAACAGGGAACAGGGAACAGGAGTAGCCACTCGGTGTCCATTCCGGCCTTGCAGGCGGGCGGCCGGCCTCTGATTGCACCCTGGACCCGGTGCGTTGCTAAACCCCGTCAGTCCCCCTACAATAGATAGGGAGAACTACAGGAAAGGTCTGTTTTTAACCGCGATGCCCAAGGAAAAGATTCATCCAAATTATGCCGCTGTGCGCGTCATCTGCGCCTGCGGGCACAGTTTTGAGACCCGGTCGACCCACAAGGGCGACATTCACGTGGAAATCTGCTCGACTTGCCACCCGTTTTTCACCGGCAAACAGCGCCTGGTCGACACCGCCGGCCGCGTCGAGCGCTTCCGCCGCAAGTACGCCAAGGCCAGCGAGGCCGCGCCGGCAAAGAAGTAGCCGGGGGCGAGGGTTTTAGCAGCTGGGCCTCCGCCACGGCGGAGGCCCACGTTCGTTTGAGAGACAGCTTTTAGCTCTTAGCCTTTAGCTTTTAGTTTGTTGCTTTCGTGTTCCCGTACGCATTCTCCAGCCGACACCGGCAACAGGGCTTGGAACTTCGAACTATGAACTGCGTTTTGCGAACCACGACCTGTAGCTAAAAGCTAAGGGCTAACAGCTAATAGCTGCATTTATGAAAAAGCACTGGGACAACCCGATCGAGCACGAGATGCCCGCTGACGCCCGGGTTCCCGCCCAAGTGTGCATTGGCACGGTTGTCGTGAGGCCAGCGACGGTGCTGGCGCCGATGGCCGGTGTCACGGACACGGTCTTTCGGCGATTCATCCGGCATGCCAGCGTGTTTTCGAGGGATGAGGGATCAGAGACCAGGAATCAGGATTCTGACGCAAGCCGCATCGAAAGTGCGATCACAAACACCCAGTCCGGTTGCGGTCTGTTGATGACCGAATTTACCTCGGCGGATGGACTGGCGCGGATGCGGGAATCAAAGCGCAAGCGCTATCTCACCTTTTATGACGATGAGCATCCCATCGGCGCGCAGCTCTTTGGCTCCAACCCGGAAACTCTCGCCGAAGCCGCGCGCATCGTGGAAGAGACCGGCTTCGACACAGTCGATCTCAACCTGGGCTGTCCGGCCAAGCGCGTCGTGGGCTGTAACGGCGGCTCCGGCCTGTTGCGCGACCTGCCTAAAATCGGCGAGATCTTCCGCACCATCCGGAAAGCCGTCTCCATTCCGTTCACGGTCAAGTTCCGCACCGGCTGGAACGATTCGCAGATCGTATGCGTAGAACTGGCGCGCATGGCCGAATGCGAAGGCCTTGACGGAGTCGCCCTTCACGCGCGCACTCGAGAGCAGGGCTACAGCGGCCAGGCGCAGTGGCACTGGATCGCGCGGGTGAAGCAAGCAGTGTCGATACCCGTCACCGGCAACGGCGATATCCGTACGCCCGAGGACGCCGCCGCCATGGTGGCTGAAACCGGATGCGACGCGGTGATGATCGGCCGCGCCGCTCCCGCCAATCCGTGGATCTTCCGCCAGATCGCACAGTACACCGCAACCGGCAGCTACGACTGCCCGACTACGGCCGACCGCTATCACATGATCCGCGCGTACTTTGAAATGCTGCTGGCCGAAGAAGAAGCCACGCAGGAACTGCCGCGCGAGTCGCGCATCGGCGATAGCGCCGGCAAGATGAAGCAGTTCGCCACGTGGTTCACGCATGGCGTGCCCAACGGCTCAAAACTGCGCGCGGCCATTTATCAGGCTCGCAGCGGCCGCGATGTGCTCGGCGAAGTGGAGCGGTTCTTTACCGCGGCAATGGCCGCTCCGCATGATGCCGAAGCCGAACCTGCGCTCAAGGCGCCGGGATTCTCTGACGCGGCGTTTGCCTGCGATTGCAGCGGATGATAACCACAAAGAGCAAAAGCAGTCACAAGCTAACGTACAATACTCGCTGTGAAGCCGGTTCTCATTGCTACAGCTTTCCTCCTTGCCACGTTTTCGCATTGCAGCGGCCAGCGTCCGCCACATGTATCAGCTTCGTCGAACTCTGACTTTCGCTGGGATCCAAACGCGAGTCAAGAATTGGACGTGAAAGATACGATTACCCGCGTAAAAGGGCTTTCAATAGAAGATCGGAACGCTCTCGTCGAGATCATTTCTACTCAACTCGAACGCGATATGGGTGATGATGTTGCCGCCTCGAAACAACAATGGCGGATGACCGCCGCAAAGACTCAAATCAAATTGACCGACTTGAATAGCGATGGTGTTCCGGAGATCGTTGCACAAGCAGTTGGCGAAGACGCCGGCTGCAGCCCTACTGGAAATTGCCCGATATGGGTGTTTATTAAGACAGACCCGGGCTACAGGGTGCTCTTACGTGCCGACTCGATCCAAACCTTCACGATACAGCCAACCAAAACCAATGGTTTTCGCGATCTGGTGTTGGCTATGCATGGTTCGGCGTTCGATCAGGGACTGTACTTGTACGAATACAGCAACGGAAAGTACCGCAATACCGCCTGTTATAACGCCAGTTGGCGGCGTCGGGTTGGAGATGAATATCAGGATTTGAAACGACCTGATATTACGCCGTGCGACTGATTACGATCACCATCTCTGATGATTCAGAGACGTAATTGAGCTCCGAGTTTGCCCTTCAAGGAAACACTCGCAGCATCTTCACGGCTTCTCGCCAGCCGAGGCAATCTTCGCCTCAGCCTCGGAAATCACACGCAGTGCCTCGTCGTAGGCGGCTTCGCTTTCGCCGGCTTCGCGCCACATCCGCAAGCCGCGGTCAAGCTGCTCCTCGGCGCGCGGCACGTCGATCTCCTGCGGTTTCAGGGCATCATTCGCCAGAATCGTTACGCGATCGGGCAGCACTTCGGCGAATCCCCAACTTACGTTGTAACGTGCCAGCGCATCCGGCCCGTCGGGGCCGCCATGAATCGTCACATCGCCCGCGCCCAGCTCCGCCATCAGCGGCGCCGCGCCGTATAGGGTTTCCAGGTATCCGGAAAGCGAGGGCAATTCCACTGCATCCGCCGGATGGTCGAATAGCGTCCGCTCGGGAGTCACAAGGCGCACGCGAAGTTGATTGGTCTCGTCAGCCATAAATTTCTTTCGAGCTCTTAGCTTTCAGCTATTAGCTTCTAGCTTCGTCTGCGGAAAATTCAGATTGTCGTTAATGCCAAAACACGAGCAACAAAGCTAAAGGCTAGAAGCTAAGAGCTAGAAGCTGTCCTTTACACCGTTGCCTTTAACTGCTCCGCCGTCTCCAGAACTTCCTCGATGCCGCCCTTCATGTAGAACGCCTGCTCGGGCACGTCGTCGTGCTTGCCTTCGATGACTTCTTTGAATGCGCGCACCGTGTCGGCGATCTTCACGTACTTGCCCTGGAACCCGGTGAACTGCTCGGCCACATGGAAGGGCTGCGAGAGGAACTTCTGCACCTTGCGCGCGCGGGCCACGGTGAGCTTGTCGTCTTCGGAGAGCTCGTCGATGCCCAGGATGGCGATGATGTCCTGGAGATCCTTGTAGCGCTGCAGAATGCGCTTCACGCCCTGCGCCACGTCATAGTGCTCCTGGCCGACGACGCGCGCGGTGAGGATGCGCGATGTGGAAGCCAGCGGATCGACGGCCGGATAAATGCCCAGCTCGGAAAGCGGACGGCTCAGCACCGTGGTCGCGTCGAGGTGAGCGAACGTCGTTGCCGGCGCGGGATCGGTAAGGTCGTCGGCTGGCACGTAAACGGCCTGCACCGAAGTGACCGAGCCTTTGCTCGTCGAGGTGATGCGTTCCTGCAATTCGCCCATTTCGGTGGCCAGGTTCGGCTGGTAGCCCACGGCCGACGGCATGCGGCCAAGCAGCGTGGAAACCTCGGAGCCCGCCTGGGTGAAGCGGAAGATGTTGTCGATGAAGAGCAGCGTGTCCGAGCCTTCCACATCGCGGAAGTATTCGGCCACGGTCAGCCCGGTCAACGCCACGCGCAGGCGCGCTCCGGGCGGCTCCGTCATCTGTCCGTAGACCAGCGCGCACTTCGAGTCCTGCCACCTGCCGGGCTTGATGACGCCGCTCTCGGTCATCTCGGTCCACAGGTCGTTGCCTTCGCGCGTGCGCTCGCCCACGCCGGCAAAGACCGAGTAGCCGCCATGCTGCTTGGCGACGTTATTGATGAGTTCCATGATGACGACGGTCTTGCCCACGCCGGCGCCGCCGAAGAGGCCGATCTTGCCGCCCTTCAAAAACGGCTGAATAAGATCGATCACTTTGATGCCGGTCTCGAACATCTCCTCGTGCGTGGTCTGTTCGTCGAAGAGCGGCGCGGGGCGATGAATGGGATTGCGGGTCTTTTCGCCGATCGGGCCGAGCTCGTCCACTGGCTCCCCGATGACGTTGATCACCCGCCCCAGCGTCTCCTTGCCCACGGGCACGCGGATGGGACCGCCGAGGTCGATGGCCTTCATGCCGCGGACCATGCCTTCGGTGGCTTCCATGGCCACGGTGCGCACGCGGCCCTCGCCCAGGTGCTGCTGTACTTCGAGGATCACGTTGATGGGCGTGGGCACGTCGAAGCCCTCGCTGGTGACGCGCAGCGCCTGGTAAATGGGGGGCATGGTCGCCTCTTCAAACTGCACGTCCACGGCCGGGCCGGAGATCTGAATCACTTTGCCGATGTTTTCTGCCATACAACAGCTCCTAGCTCTTAGCTCCTAGCTTTTAGCTAGGCTCGTCCAAACTCGCGACTTCGCTACTCACTGTTCGGACGTCAATGGATAAACCTTTTCACGACCTCGGTGAGTTTCCAACCCAAAAAGATGCATCCGGCCGTGATTACAAAACCCGCAATCCGGTATTCAGATTGAGGGCCGGAATCGAGTTTCCATGCCGGATTTCCAACGCGGCGATACCATTTCCGCCAAAGTCCGGTGTGCTTCTTCGGTGCAAAACACATCAACGCGCCGTTCAATATTCCAAAGATCAAAACGGGAGCTCCAATCGTTAATACGAGAAAGCCCTCCGCTCTGTCGATGCTTACCGCCATTTCTGGTTCTTCCGAATTAGCCTCTAACCCTTACCTTCTAGCTTCTAGCTTCTAGCTCTTTGTCTCCCTTGCTTCGCTCGTTTACCTCAGCCACCGACGACCGCAACGAAAGCTAGGAGCTAGAAGCTAGGGGCTAGTAGCTGCATTTACAACGCCGCTGCTCCGCTCACGATCTCGATAATCTCCTTGGTGATCGCCGCCTGGCGCACGCGGTTCATGTGCAGCGTCAGCGAGTCGATCATGTCCGAAGCGTTGTTGGTGGCCGAGTCCATCGCCGTCATGCGCGCAGCGTGTTCCGCTGCAACCGACTCCGTCATGGCGTGATACAGCATCGATGAGACATACCGCGGCAGCAGGCCGTTGAATAGCTGCTCCGCGGGTTGCTCGTAAATGTAGTCCACATTCGACGTGCCGAATTTCTTCGCTTCTTCTTCCGACTCGGTCACATCCTGCGGTTGCAACTGGATGCCCGCGCTGCGTGCTGCCTCGGCGGCTCGTTCTTTCTCTTCTTCCGTTGGTTCGACGGCACCGGCAATCTGGCGCGTGCCGATGGCAATGAGGGGCAACAGTTTTTCCACTACCAGCCGCTGCGAGATGACCGATTTGAACTCGTTGTACACGATGTAGACGGCATCGATCTCCTCGCGCACGTAGCGGGAGATGATGTTCTGCGCCAGGGCAAAAACCCGCGTCGTCTCCAGCCTTTCGAGCATGCCCGGATGATCGCCTGTCACTTCGATCTTGGCTTTGCGCTCGCGCACTTTGCGCGTCAGGCCATCTTCGGTCTTGTGTTCCATATAGACCGCCGAGGGATAATGCCGCCGCAACTGGTCGCGACCTTTGCGGCCCACCGCTTCAAGATCGAATTCCTTGTCCGGATTGCCGGCGATGAACTGAAAGGCCGTCTTCAGAATGTTGGCGTTGAAGGCGCCGGCAAAGCCCTTGTCGCCGGTAATAACCACCAGCATTACGCGCTTCTCCGGCCGGGTGATGAACAGCGGATGGCGCAGATTGCCGGTTGCCGGATCGTAAATCTCCGCGCGCCGAACGAGCGAATTCAGCACGCTGGTGATCATCGCGGCATAGGGCCGCGCCGCCATGGCGCGCTCCTGCGCCCGGCGTAGTTTGGCCGCCGAGACCATCTTCATGGCCTTGGTGATCTGCCGCGTGTTTTTCACGCTGCGGATGCGGCGTCGTAGATCGAGTACATTGGCCATTGTTCGTTGTCTGCTGCAAGCTATTAGCTCTTAGCCGTTAGCTTTTAGCTTCCCTTCCGGTGCTTGCTGGAGGACTGAGATTGGTGTTGTGCTTTCAGCTAAGAGCTAATAGCTAAAAGCTAAGCGCTCGTTACGCCGTCGTCGCCGCCAGCTCAGCCTTGAACTGCGCTGCGTACTCCTTCAGCGCCGCGTGCAGCCGGTTGCGCAGGTCATCGTCCAATTGCTTCTTCTTGGTCAAGTCCGCCATTAGCGCCTGTTGCGATGCTTCGAAGAACTTGTGCAATCCGTCCTCAAAGGCGCGAACGTCGCTCACCTGCAAATCGTCCAGATAGCCCTGCGTTCCGGCGAAGAGCACCACCGCCTGCTGCTGCCACGTGAGCGGATGGAATTGCGGCTGTTTGAGCAACTCCGTCAGGCGCTGGCCGCGGTTCAACTGCTTCTGCGTCAGCGGGTCGAGGTCGGAGCCGAACTGCGCGAATGCCGCCAGCTCGCGATACTGCGCCAGGTCCAGCTTGAGCGTCGAACCCACCTGCTTCACCGCCTTGATGGCCGCAGAGAATCCCACGCGCGAAACCGAAAGGCCCACGTTCACCGCCGGGCGCACGCCGGAGTTGAACAAGTCGGTTTCGAGAAAGATCTGGCCGTCGGTAATCGAAATGACGTTGGTGGGAATGTATGCCGAAACGTCGCCGGCTTGCGTCTCGATTACCGGTAGCGCGGTCAGCGATCCACCGCCTTTCGCGCTGCTCAGCTTCGATGCCCGCTCCAGCAGCCGCGAGTGCAGATAGAAAACGTCGCCCGGATACGCCTCGCGTCCCGGAGGCCGGCGCAGCAGCAGCGAAATCTCGCGGTAGGCCATGGCGTGCTTCGACAGATCGTCGAACATTACCAGCGCATGCTTGCCGTTGTCGCGGAAATACTCGCCCATGGCGCAGGCGGCATACGGCGCAAGGTAAAGCATTGGCGCCGGCTCGGATGCTGACGCGGCCACAACAATGGTGTGGCCCATGGCGCCGGCTTCGGTCAGCGTCTGCACCACCTGCGCGATCGACGAGCGCTTCTGCCCGATGGCGCAGTAAATGCAGATCAGGTCGTTCTTGGCGTTGTTGATGATGGTGTCGAGCAGCACGGCGGTCTTGCCGGTCTGGCGGTCACCGATGATCAGCTCGCGCTGGCCGCGGCCGATGGGGATCATCGCGTCAATGGCTTTCAATCCGGTGGCCATGGGCTCACGCACCCCTTGCCGGTCCACAATACCCGGAGCCAACCGCTCCACGGGAAGGGAGGTGCTGGCTGCGATCGGCCCCTTGTCGTCCACGGGCATGCCCAGCGAATTCACGACGCGGCCAATCAGCGCCTCGCCCACCGGTACGCTCAGGATCTTGCCGGTGCGCTTGACCTCCTGGCCTTCCTTCAACTCGGTGTATTCGCCCAGGATCACCGCGCCAACCTGGTCTTCTTCCAGGCTCAGCGCCAGGCCCGCGATGTTGTGGGGAAAGCTGAGCAGCTCGCCCGCCATTACCTTGTCCAGTCCATAGAGCCGCGCGATACCGTCGCCGAGCGAGGTGATGGTCCCGACCTCGTCCACTTGGACCTTGGAGTCGTAATTCGCGATTTGCTCGCGAAGAAGTTGCGTTATTTCATCTGCCCTTATCTGCGCCATTCCAGTGGTCAGTGATCAGTGATCAGTGATCAGGCCCGATGACTTCCGGACCGACAATCTGCATCTCTGATTTCCTGCCTCCCTCATTCTGATTTCGTAGTTCAGTGACCGGTCAAGCAATTAGTGACCAGTGCTCTCTGTCTTCACAAGCATCGCGTGAAGCATTTTCCCAACCTGACACTGATCACTGATCACTGACGAGTTGTTCCTTCAGCCGTTCCAGCCTGCCTCGCACCGACCCGTCATACACGGTGGACCCGATCCTTACTACCGTTCCGCCCAGGATTGACTTGTCCAGCTTGAACACCGGATCGATTTGGCCTTCGGCCAGCTTTGCCACGCCCTTCACCAACTCCTCGCGCTCCTCGCGGCTCAGTTCGCGCGCGGTCACAATCTCCGCCGGCCGGATCCCCAACCGCTCCTGCACTTGCCGACGATACGATTCGGCGATTTCCTTCACTTTCCCGATACGCCCATGATCGATGAGCACCGCTAGCAGGTTGCGCAGCTCTTTCCTGAGACCCAGCCGCGCATTCAACTTGTCCAGAAACGCCACCTTCTGCTTTGCCGGTATGGCGGGATTAGTAAAGAACCCGCGCAGTTCTGCGCTGCCGTCCCACGTGGCCAGAAAATCTGCAAGCTGACGATCGATTGCGCCGGTCTCCAGCCTGGCTTCCGTAATGACATCCAGAAATGCAGTCGCGTAGCGTGCAGCAAAGGCGGCCATCAGTCGTGCCCTCCCGCGCTGCCGTTATGGTGTTGGCCGATGTTGGCTGCGAATTCAGCTACCAACGCGCGATCGGCCTCAGGCGACAGCGCCATCTGTTTCGCCGCATGATCCACCGCCAGTTCGGCGGCAAATTTGCGCAGCCCACGCTGCGCCTGCACTGCCGCCATGCCGATTTCCTGCTCCGCAGCAGCCACGATGCGCGCGCTTTCCTCTTCGATCGTGCCCTTAATGCGCGCCTCATCGTTCTTCAATTCCCCTTCAACTTCACGGCGGAATTTTTCTATCTCGTCGCCCAGTTTCGCTAGCTGCGCTTCTACGGCATTCAGCCGTGCCGTGGCCTCTTCAGTCAATTTGCGCGCCGATTCCAGATTGTGGCGCAGGTTCTGCGTCCGTTTCCGGACCACTTTGGGCATGAAACGCGCCAGAGGAATGCCAATGGCCAGGATGATGATGAGGTAATTCAGACCGAGAAAAATATTGTCGGTTGCTGCCAGGCTCAGGTGCAGAGTCCTGGCCAGTCCCTGGATAGCCGGAGCATGAAGGAAGCCGTTAAGCTGGTCCTCTTCAGAATTGCTTTCGGCCGGCGGCGTACCGGGCTTTTCTGCAGGTCCCTGTGTCGAAGCGGATTGCGGAGCCCCGGCCGACGCCTGCGCTACGATACGCTTGGTCGGCGCCAGCAGTCCCGCCGCAAGCACCAGTAGCAGAGCGAAGCGTGAGAAGCGGAAGGGAAAACGGAATTTTGGGAGTGGGAAATTCAACGCGAACCCCCGACGGCGACCGGCAGCACGGCTCTGACCACCTGTGCAGCCAGATCCGGAGCGGAAGCCTCGATCGTCTGACGCGCTGCAGCGGCCTCCTCGTCCAGCGTCGCTCGAGCTTCGCGAACCTTGGCTCCGGCAGCCTTCCGGGCAGCCTCCAGCGCCGCGTCGCGTTCGGCGTTCCACTGCTTCACCCGCTGTTCTCGCGATTTGTAGACCTCGGCGCGAGCCTGGCGCAATTTCTCGTGGTATTCGGCAGTCCTGGCCTCGGCCAGCGCGATTGCCTTTTGGGCGGCGTCTATGGCACCCTCGGTACGCGCATGCCGTTCCCGCAGCGTGGCCGATAAGGGGCCCTGAATGAGCACCTCGTAGGCGATCACCAGCACAATGAAGAGCAGAGCGGTGGGGATCGCGCTGACCATCAGCGCTCCGAGTTGTTGCATCACTTCCATGGCGTTCCCGGTGTACTCCGGAGGGGATTTCAGGTTGGACCGATTATCTGGTGGAACATCTTTTTGTATCAGGGCGAAAGGCTCAAGGTCAACGCGGGGCGGTCCTCGCCCCGGGAGCATTGTGACAGCAATCACGAAAGCTCAAAATTGTTCAAAAAAGGGCTTGATTTCGCCGGTAACAAGCCTAAACTAAAGCTACCACCTAGACCCGGTCCAGGGTCCAGCGGGCAAACGGTTTTGGGAATCCTTCCACTCCCAGGGCCGTTTGCCCGCCTCTAATTTTGGGGCATATTTTTTCGCTGTCGCCGGTGGGTCGAACCGAAGGCCAATTTCTGGGTCGCACCTGTCCCTAAGGCCTTCCACTGGGAGCCGTCTTGTCTACCGTTAGAAGCCCTTTTTCGCGCAGCCAGATGTCCAGCAGCCCCGGCCACTGCTCCAGCGAGAGTTGTCCTTTGCCCAGCCCGCTGCCGTGCGCGCCGCTGGCAAAGACGTGGTACTCAGTCTGTACTCCGGCTTTAACCATCGCCTGAAAAAAGCTCAGGCTCTGCTCGATAGGCACCGTGCGATCGTCGAAAGTGTGATAGATGAAAGTGGGCGGCATGTCTTTGCTGACAAACAGCTCAGGATTGTATTTCTTGGTGAGTTCCGCACACTGCTCCTCAAGGTGGAATTCCTTGCAATAGTTCAGGTGCGAGTAGTCAAGCGAAACCGCACCGAGCCATGGGTAGCCCAGCACCAGGTAGTCAGGCCGGCTGGAAACGCGATCGATGGAATCCGCCGCGTTGGGATCACCCGGGAGCGGCTGGGTGGCAGTGAGCGCCGCCAGGTGCCCGCCCGCCGAGAATCCGATCAGCACAATTCTGTTTGGTGAAATGTGGTAATCCTCCGCGCGCGCCCGCACCAGCTGGATCGCCCGGCGTGCGTCGATCAGCGGCACCGGAAGCAGGTAGCCGTGCGAGGGCAATCGGTAGCTCAGGACGAACGCCCGGAATCCCCTCGCCGCGAACCAGTCTGCAAACTGCCTGCCCTCGAGATTGGCCGCAAGATCCTCGTAACCGCCGCCCGGCAGAATGATGACGGCGGATCCGTTCGCCGTGCCGCGGTGGGGATCGAAGATGGTCAGAGTCGGAACATCATAGCAACCATCGCCCTTGGCCTGAGGTGCTTGCCCCTGCCACAAGCGGATGGTTTGAATGCCCAGGAATGCATTATCGGCGCCTGGAGTAGCGCAGGAAGGGAGCCAGGACGGAGGCTGCGCCATTGCAACTGAGCCGGTGAGCAGACTCAGGAATACCAAGGCTATAAATTGCTTCATGAAAGACCTCGCGGTGTGTCGCGAGGATTATACAAGGCAGGGAACAGGGAACAGGGAGCAGGGAATAGGAAATGAGGAGTAGGGAAGGTGGTCGAGTGTGATAGTCGCGAAGTTTCTCCACGGTGAATTTTCCAGCGAGGACCCAGATTCGCGGCTTCGCAGAAGCGCGTGAACATTCTCATGGTCGGCTACAACTCGCCACGGGCAACCAGCCCCTGATGCATGATCCTGCCCCTGATCCTGAATCCGATCGCTTCTCTGACCTCTGCTCTTTCACACTTCCAGCACCAGGTGCCCCGCACATCCGGCTGCGGCCTGCTCCACCAGCATGTCTGCCAGATCCAGCC
Source organism: Occallatibacter sp. (assembly GCA_035935755.1). Classification (GTDB taxonomy): domain Bacteria; phylum Acidobacteriota; class Terriglobia; order Terriglobales; family Acidobacteriaceae; genus Telmatobacter. The sequence goes on from DASYWU010000042.1 coordinate 21,345, forward strand.
CGTGACGCGCGAAGTAATAGGCGGCGCCATGCACCCGCTCCTGCATTTCTCCGTCGGGAAATATGGCGTTGCAGAGTGTCTGCGCGTGGCGTCCGAGCGAACTCTCGCGCTGCAATTGAAAGTTCTCCGCCAGCCGCCTTAACCGCTCCATCTGGTAGCGCATTTTGCCGGCTGCAGTTTCCGCCGACTGCCCCAAGCCTTGGTCCACTGACTGCATCCAGCCAATCAGCGCATCGAGCTGTTCTTCAAATGCCGCGCTCGCCGCATCCATTCGCTGTTTCCCCTCAGCGGGCATGGTCCGCTCCGCCAGCCGCTGTGCCAGCGAAGACGCATCAGCACCCCAGATTTGCCTTACGCTCAGTTCATGCTTCTCAAGCAAGGCGGCAACAGGCGCCTCGATCAGCGTGGCTGCCAGCCGCGGCGCCGCCGATGTCTGCCGGCCCAGTATGCGCTGGTAAAGCACTCCCGACTGGGCAAAATATGCAATCTCCGCCGATCCACCTATTCCCGCTGATGTTCCCAGGAGATAATCCTGAAAAATAGGTCTCAACAGCGCCGCGGGAGAGATGCGCTCTGGCTCGGCATCAAGAATTCCAACCAGATCGGCTGTCGAGTAACTTTGCTGCCCTGATTGCCAAAGCCCGGCAGGTTCTTGTGCACTCGCCGGTCTCCGCTTCAGTGCGACGCGCGCGCCGGTCCGATCGTCGATTAAGAACAGCAAGCTTGACTGCTCCGTCACCGCCACCTGCGCGTGGTAGCCGGCGGCCTCCAGCGCGCGGTTGCGTTCGAGTAGCGCCTCGTGCAACTCATCCGCCTGTTCCAGAGCTGTTCGTAGCACTGGAGCCCCCAGGCGATGAAATGCGCGCCCCGATGCATCCAGGAGCAGCAGTCCGTGTTTGGCGAAGACGGCCCGATAAAAATCCGCGAATGCTTGAGCAAGAGTCCGTCCCGGCCGGTATGCGCCGGCGAGCGCTTCCATGGTAGGCGATGCACCCAGGATCTCCCTCGCCTGGTCTATCAGCGGCAGAATCGACTCATCAAGGACGATCCCGCCCACCGGTCGCGCCGATCCAGGCGCTTCTTGCCCGATATAGCTCAGTGTGCGCAGTTCCTTGCCTGCCGGGAACACTACGTGGTTGATCTCGGCGAAATCATGGTCTTCCGCCGCCAGCCAAAAGATGGCGGAGTGAGGCTTCCCCCCCGCCGTCGCACCCCGAGCCATAGCCAGAGCCGTCGCGGCCTTGAGTGGCGTAAACAGCGGTCCGCCGAACAAGCCCACTTGCTGGCCCGTTACCGCGGTTCCGGCGCCCTGTCGCAGTGCTTCGAGAGCGGGAGCAGCCGAAGCGGAGGGATTCTGCGCCGCCAGCAGATCCACGAGCTCTTCCCAATGGCCCGGGCGTGGCGGAGCGGCTAAGATGCCCTGATTTCCTGGCAAAAAATCACGCAACCGTCCGGCACAGAAATCTACGAACAGCCGGCTCATGCCCGGCACAACGGATAGCGGATAACAATCTGAAGTCGATAGCTGATTCACTTGCGGCTCAATTGACCCTGGAGTAGCGCCTGCGTTACCGGGCTGGGGACCGGTATGCGGCTCTGTAAAGGATGCCACGTCCGGCGCAATCGATGCACAATCCGGCGTTTGCATCGCCCCGTCGCCCCACTTTCGTCGTCGCCTTGTCTTTGCCGATACCGTTCCGGCTTGCTGCCCACAAGTTGTATCTCTTCTTTTTTACCGCGGTGCTATCCTTGGCGGATAGAAATCTGCACCTTTTCGCCGGCAGACTCCATGGCAGTGAAGAGCGACGACTTATGACTTCTCCGTGCTTATCTGTAGTGATTCCCGTTTTCAACGAGGAGAAGACCCTTGCACGGGTCGTCGAGCGCGTGGCCGCCATTCCTCATCTGCTCGAGATCGTCATCGTCGACGATGCCTCCACCGACGGCACGCCGCAAACCATAGCCCTGTTGACGTCGCGCTTTCCTCAGGTGGTCTCAACCCGCCACGCGCGCAACGCCGGCAAGACTGCTGCCCTGCGCACCGGCTTCGCCCTCACCCGTGGCGAAATCGTCATCGTCCAGGACGCCGACCTTGAATACGACCCGACCGAGATCGCCGAAGTCATCGAGCCGATTTTGAACGGCCGGGCCGATGCAGTCTTCGGTTCCCGCTTCCTGGTGCGCAAGGCTGCCCGCGTGCTCTACTTCAGCCATTACATCGCCAACAAGCTTCTCACACTGCTCTCGGACGTGTTCACCAATCTCAACATGACCGATGTGGAGACCGGGTATAAAGCTTTTCGCGGCGAGATCATTCGCAACATGGTTATCACCTCCACCGGATTCGGCTTCGAAATCGAAGTCACCGCCAAAATCGCCAAACTCGGCTGCGCCATATACGAAGTGCCCATCAGCTACTATGGCCGGACCTACGAGGAAGGCAAAAAGATCCAGTTTAGCGACGCCTTGTACGCTTTCTGGTACATCTTTAAATACAACCGCTTCGTCAGTCTGCAGAAATCCTTCGTCAGCATTCCCCATCTTCCGGCTATCGCCGCACGTCAGCCCCTCCCGGGAGAGACAGCCCGCATTTCCGAGCCGATCGCCTTGCACATGCACAAGTGATTCCCGCTGAAGACGCCGGCTACTCCGCAAAGGTAATCGGCATATCGAATACTTCCCTGGCTTCAATTTGCCGCGCGGAATACCATACCCCAATGCTCATCGACCTTTGGGAACGCCTTCGCGGCTACGACAGATGGACCGAAACCGATGCGACGGTGGCCTCCGCGAGCATGGAACAGAAAGTCCAGTACGACCGCTCCTGGGGCACCTACTACACCTACGGCTCCGGTGACGTGCTGATATGGACCGACTCCTCAGGCCGGGAGCAGAGGGCCTTCTTCAGCGTTCCGCAGGGATCGACTCTCTACAAGCTACTCGGCGGTGACACGATTTCGATCCGCTACAATCCGGCTCAGCCCGGCCAATACTATTTGCGCCCCCTGCTGCAGTCCCGCCTTAATACCTTCGCCAAGCGTGTCCTCGTGCCGATAGTTCTCATCGTCGCCGGCATGGCTTTGGCGGAATTGCACAAGACCGGGCATCTGCTTCCCCCACACTGAGTCACCATAAGAACCGGTAACGCCGACACCCACTTTAAAGCGCGAGAAATCAATCCCGGAAAGCGGATGCTCAAAGCCCAAGCTCGGTAGACCGCCGCCTCATCGCCTCAATGCAAAACCCGATATGGGCGTCGAGATCCACACCAAGTTCCGCCGCGCCCTGGATTACATCTTGGCGGTTTACCCCTTTGGCGAATGCCTTGTCCTTCATCTTCTTTCGCACTCCGGCCGCTTCCACTTCCGCGATAGATCGTGAAGGCTTCACCAGCGCGCATGCGGTAAGAAATCCGGCCAGCTCATCGCAAGCAAACAGCACCTTCGCCAAGTGCGTCGTCCGCGGTACGCCCGAATAGTGCGCGTGCCCAAGAATGGCTGTCCGGATCTGCTCAGGCCAGCCCAGCCGCTCCAGTTCCCGCACGCCCACAAAAGGGTGTTCCTCCGCAGTCGGGTGCCGCTCATAGTCGAAATCGTGAAGCAGCGCAGTCGCCGCATAAAGCTCTACTCTCGCCGCGCGTTCTTCGCCGGCCAGTCCCAGCCTGTCGGCTTCCACCTCTCCATAAGCCGCCACGCAGGCCTCAACGGCCAACGCGTGCTTGCGCAAGCTTTCGCTTTTAGTCCACGCCGTCAGCAGTTTCCATGCCGCTTCCCGGCCGTAAGCGGAAGAAATCTCGTTCGCCGCCATCATTTTCTCCGTGTTTATTAACTTGGTTCGTGTTTTTTTGGGAATTCCGGGTTATTATGGGTGAATCTTGGGTTTGGCTACAAGTTTTCACTTGACAATTATGGTTCCCCTATCTCAAAGTAGCTCATATCGCGGTGCAAAAAAGAAGCACCCCGGAGTCCCTGCTCTGGCGCTCCGCACACGACCTATGGCCACCACCCCTGTCTGCGTGGAGACACGCGAGGTTGTGCGGTGCGAACGCTGCAAGCTGGTGCAATTTCGAACCAGCAACTCGCTCTGCAGAAAATGCCACACCGCCCTCGACTTCGAGGAACCGGCTCGTCTGCCCCAATTGGTGAGCATCCAGCGGGAAGGCAGCCCCGAAGACGCTGGATTGCACGTGGCCCAGCAGGTCCGCGACATCCGGCGCGCGCGTCACATGAGCCAGCGCCAGCTTGCCGGCCGCATGATGGTGCCCCGCACGTACATCTCCAAAATTGAAAATGGCAAAGCCATTCCCACTCTGGGTTCGCTCGAACGCTTGGCCGCTGCTCTCGGGGTCCACGTGTCGCAGCTCGTGCGCGATGAGAGAAGCCGCCGCGACGAGGAAGTGGCGGCCATTCTGGGCGATCCCTTCCTGGCCGAGGTTGCAGCTTTGCTGCCCCACTTGAATTCGGTTCACCGCGCGCTTTTTTCAGGGGCTGTGCGCGATGCGGCGATGGGCCAGCGGCGTAGCGCGTAAAAGGCGCTCCCACCACGCGGCCGGATCCTCACCGGCCGCGGCCTTCCTGCGCAGCACTCACGCTGGCGCTGTCCAGCAACCGCCGGGCAATTGCAGCCTCGGGATGCTTGTGCTAGGGTCGAAGTGTTACTTCCTGGCTCCGGCTAGCGAAGGCCACTTCGCGCCAAACGGAGATTCGTCTGCGGAGTGAATGGGTCCGCCTGCGTGGATTGGGCATCCATTCTCTCAGCGCCCGGTCTGACAGGTGGGCGCAGGCCCGGAAGCCGTATGAGCAACCACGAGGCGAGTCCTTTGCATTCCTCCTCCACGCTGCGTATCGATGAACTGAGCCCCGCAGAGCGCAAGATCTACGACACACTCAAGCCCGGTTCCCTGCCGGAGCACGTGGCCATCATTATGGATGGGAACGGCCGCTGGGCCGGCCGCCGCCTGCTCAAGCGTTTCCAGGGGCACCAGCAGGGTGCGCGCAGCGTTCAGCTGGTCACGGAAACCGCCTCGCGCATCGGCCTGCCCTGGCTCACGCTCTACGCCTTCTCGCTGGAAAACAGTCTCCGCCGTCCGCGCGCCGAAGTCAGCTTCCTCATGCGCCTGCTGCGCAGCTATCTTGAGAGCAATGTGCAGCGCATGATGGACAACAACGTGCGCATGCGCTACATCGGCCGCACCCACGATCTGCCGCCGGAAGTGCAGGAAAAGATGATGTGGGCCGAAGAAACCACCGCTCGCAACACGGGTACTACACTCACACTGGCCCTCAACTACGGCGCGCGCTCCGAGCTGGTGGACGCTTTTCGCGCACTCACCGCGGAAATCCGCATGAAGCACATTTCTCCTGAGCGCATCACCGAGCAGGACATTCATCGTCATCTCTACACGGCCCACATGCCCGATCCCGATCTGCTCATTCGCACTTCAGGGGAAATGCGCATCTCGAATTTTCTGCTCTGGCAGATCGCCTACACCGAGATCTACGTCACCGACATGCTGTGGCCTGACTTTCGTGGCATCCACCTGCTCGAAGCCATTGCCGATTTCCAGCGCCGCGAGCGTCGCTATGGCGGACTGAGTGAGAACGTCGGCGAAGTGGAAGAAGATCCCGATCGTATCCGCATTGCCGCAAGCTGAAATTCATGGCGCAATTGCGCCTTGTGCGGCCCAGGTGGGTGCGTTTTACCTTACGCTCCTTCGCGACTTGAAATACATGTACCCGGTGCGTGCAGGACGTCGCAGGCGAAGCTGATACACTGCGTGCGCTGTTGATTTCGTTTGCGAGGAGGAAGTTATGACCGATCTCATGAAGGATCGCGATCAAACCATCGAGAATCCGGGGCGCCGGAATTTTTTGCGTGCTGCGCCGGTGGCGGCAGCAGCGGGACTTGCGCTCGCTGAAGCTTCGTTGCCAGCTTTGCCCGCGCCAGATGCACCTGCTGGCGGCACTGTGAAGGTTCAGCTCTTTTCCGCGCAGGAGATTGCCAGAGACATGCGCAAGCTCGAAACAAATCCAGGCAACATCAATGTAGTCGATGAGAAAGGCAACATTGGCTTCAGCATGGTAATGACCACAGAGAAAGACAAGGCTGCGCCCGAGTTTGAATCTCACCAGCAGCGCGATCATATCTTTCAAATCCTCGAAGGATCGACAGTGTATGAAGTAGGCGGCACGCCAAAGGGCGGACGCATGATCGGTCCTGGCGAGTGGCGCGGGCCAGATGTTGTCGGCGCGAAAAAATTCACGCTGAACAAAGGTGACCAATTGATTGTTCCGCGGGGAACGCCGCATAAGCGCAGCACTGCCGGGAGCGTGACATTTGTTTTGATATCGCCTGGAGCCCCGGCAACGTCATAGGCATTTTCATAAGGATAGTGAGTGTGTTGGCAATGGCGAAATCAGAGGCGCGCACGTTTTAGGTGGCCAAAAGTGTTTTCCACAGCACGTTCAAGGACTGATTTAATCGGTCTCGTTGCGTCACGAGGAGAATTGGTTGCCTCACCCCCCAATAGTAATGGAAAAAACTAAGTCTGAGTGACTCACACTCAGGATTCTGAACATCATGTTAGCCTCTGTTGATACTGTGTAACTTAGGAAGGTCCCCCGGGCGAGAAACCACGTTTCGAGCGCTGGTTTTAACCGTTAAATCTAGCAAGATCCTGGCTTAAATCCATGGTTTTGCACAAAAGCGTATACGTGCATGTGCCTTCGGTGACTTACTTTCGAGATAGCCTCTGACCTAATGAATTCGATGGTTTCTGAATTATCGGTCTAGTAGAATATGCCAATGGTTGAACGACAGAAATCGACAGACGCGGATAGATTGCGGCGGCGATGGGTATTAGTGCTTGCGGTTTTTATGCCGCTGGCCATCGCTGCAGTGCTCTTCACGTTGTTTTCGGTGACGGTCCAGGCGGATGCTCCACTCGCCACGACTGCGTCAACGCTGGCTCCTGCCGCTCCACCAGAGGCGCTTCAGCCTCCACCTGTAATACGGTTGCAGTTCGCCAATCCCATTGAACAAATGCGCGGAATTGCGTCCTTTTACAGCGATGCGTTTGACGGCCACACCACGGCGAATGGCGAAACCTACGACATGCACGCGCTTACGGCCTGCACAAATGCTTTGCCATTTGAAAGCGTGGTGCGCGTGGTGAATCTGCGAAATCATCGCTCGGTAGTAGTGCGCATCAACGATCGGGGTCTTTTGTTTCCCGGCCGTGTCATCGATCTTTCCTATGCCGCCGCGGAAAAGCTGGGCATGATGCGCAGTGGCCTCGCGCCAGTGAGGCTCGACGTGCTCTCGCTGGGCAAAAGGCGCAGCGCGAACTAATTCATTCTCGAATCTCGATAAATAAACGAGTGCGTCAATCTCGTCGAGCGCCGTTTAGCGAAAATCCCGCGATGGCCCGCCGGCAGAAGTAATCTCGAGCGGAACAATGCGTTGCGCTCTTACGTGAATCACTCCGCCCTGGTTCTGCAATGGGCCTTCAATGCGCAGGAAACGGCTGCGTGTAGCCACTGTACGATTCTTCTCGAAGATATCCGGCGTAAGTATCATGTTGGCGATGCCGGTCTCGTCTTCCAGAGAGAGAAATACAAAACCCTTCGCGGTGCCTGGCCGCTGGCGCGCAATCACACTGCCAGCTATGCGAACAAAAGGTCGATTACCGCTTTGCGCCAGGTCCGCGGCAGAGAGAATCCCTTGTTCGCGCAGCACGGCGCGATGATAAGCGAGAGGATGTGGTCCTGTGGTAAGTCCAGTTCCCGCATAATCAGCGGCAAGTCGCTCATCGTCGTTCATCTGCCGCAAAGGCTTTGAAGCGCGCAGCGTTTTGTCCGCGGCATGCGCGCCGCGCAGGAGTGGGCCTGCCGGCCGTCCCGCTTCCTCCACCTGCCATAATGCATCCCGGCGATGCTCGACATCTTTGAGAGCATTCAGCGCGCCGACGCGAGCCAGTGCGGCAAGCTCTTTGCGATTAAGCTCCGGCACGCGCTCCACAAGATCGTCGATCGAAGCAAAAGGACCGCCAGTATTGCGTGCCGCCAGAATAGCCTGTGCCGATAACTGGCGCAGGCCCTTTACATAATTCAGACCGACGCGCAGCGAGTGCGAGTGATTGTCTTCTGCTTCCACTGTGCAGAGCCATCCAGAGCGTTGGGCATCGATGGGATGTACTCTCAGGCCGTGCCGCTGTGCGTCTTTGATAAGTACAGCAGGCGAATAAAAGCCCATTGGCTGGTTATTTAAGAGCGCACAGGTAAATGCAGACAGATAGTGGACTTTCAGATAAGCCGAAGCATAAGCGATAAGTGCAAAACTGGCGGCATGCGATTCAGGAAATCCATACATGGCGAACGATGAAACCGCCTGCACGATGCTCTCCTGTGCTTCTGCGCCGATACCGTTACGCGTCATACCGGCGCGCAGGCGGCCCTCGAGATCCTTCATGCGCTGCATGGATCGGCGCATACCCACGGCGCGCCGCAGTTCTTCGGCCTCGGAACCGCTGAAGCTCGCGACGGTCATGGCCATGCGCAGTAACTGCTCCTGAAAAAGTGGAACACCCAGCGTGCGCTTGAGCACTGGCTCGAGTGAAGGGTGGGGATAACTCACCTCTTCCTTACCCTGGCGCCTGCGCATATAGGGGTGCATCATTTTGCCCACAATAGGACCAGGCCTGATGATGGCGACCTGCACCACAAGATCGTAAAACTGCGTCGGAGCATTGTGCGGAATCGACGCCATCTGCGCGCGGCTTTCCACCTGGAACATGCCCACGGTATCGGCATTGCGCAATGTTTCATATACAGCCGGATCTTCAGGCAGGCAGGCGAGGTCGACCTGCTCGCCATAATGGCGGGGAACGAGTTCAATGCAGTCTTTGAGCACGGCCATCATGCCCAGTCCGAGAAGGTCCACCTTGATGAGTCCGAGATCGGCACAGTCTTCCTTGTCCCACTGCACCACGGCGCGTCCGGGCATCGAAGCGCGCTCGATGGGAACAACACGGTTAAGCAGGCCGGCGCAGATGACCATGCCGCCGGAGTGCTGGCCGAGATGCCGCGGCAGATCCTGCATGCGCGAACACAGATCGAGATAGCGCGCCACGCGTGGATGGCGCAGGTCGAAGCCCGACTGCTCGAAATGGTTGGCCATGGTGTCGTGCAGTCCACGCCACTCCCAGTGCCCGAAAAGGCCGGCAAGCCGCCGTAACTGCTCTTCATCAAAGCCCAGCGCCTTGCCTACTTCACGCGCGGCGGAGCGTCCGCGATAGGTGATGACATTGGCCGTCATTGCCGCGCCTAGAGTCCCGTAACGTTCGTAGATGTACTGGATCACGCGCTCACGCTCATCGCCGGAAGGCAAATCCAGATCGATGTCAGGCCACTCACCGCGGTTTTCACTCAGGAAGCGCTCGAAGAGCAGTTCCATTCCCACGGGATCTACAGCCGTAATTTCCAGCGCATAACAGACAGCGGAGTTGGCCGCCGATCCGCGGCCCTGCACGAGAATACCGCGCTCTTTGCAATAGCGGATGATGTCCCAGACGATGAGGAAGTATCCGGCGAAGCCAAGCCTGGCAATAAGCGCAAGCTCGTGGCGAACCTGAGCGCGCGCTTTCTCAAGCAGTCCTCGGTCCCCACTACGCAGCGGCGATCCATAACGCCTCATTACGCCTTCTTCCACTCGCGCAGCGAGAAAGCTGTCCATGGTCTGCCCGTCGGGAACGGGATAATGAGGAAATTCATAGCCGAGATTATCGAGCGCAAAGCCAAGGCGATCGCTGACAATTTGCGTGTTGGCAATGGCCTCGGGAATGTCGCGGAAGAGCGCGACCATTTCTGGCGCGGAGCGCAGCCAGCGCTCGGAATTAGCCGCGAGCAGGCGGCCGGCGCTGTCGAGCGAAGTGTGGTTGCGAATGGCCGTGAGAACGTCGAGAATTTCGCGGTCGTTCTCTTTGGCGTAGCGTACACCATTGGTGGCGATGACAGGCAGTTGCAGCGAATCGGCCAGAGTGAGCAGGGATTGGTTGCAGCATTCTTCGCCGCGCTCTTTGTGCCGCTGCAACTCTACATAAGCATTTCCGCGGCCATAAATGGACGCGAGCCGATCGGCAACTTTGCGAGCACCCGCCTGTCCTCCATTTTCAAGCGCGGCGGACAGCGGGCCCTCATCACCGCCAGTCAGGCAGATGAGCCCGTCGGAAAACTCCTCAAGATCTTCGAGCGTGGCCGCACCTTCCGCTTTTGTCGTCTCGCGCATCTTGAAGCGCGTAATGAGCTGGCACAGATTCTGATAGCCGGTTTGCGACGCGCAGAGCAGCAGCACGCGCGGCGGCTCTGCGGATTGCTGATGCGGCAACCACCCCGGCGGCGCGAGCATGTTGCCGAACGAGCTTACTGCGATTTCGGCGCCAATGTGCGCGCGAATTCCACATCGTTTTGCGGCCGTGTGAAATCGCGCGGCGCCATAGATGCCGTTGCGGTCTCCGAGAGCGCTGGCCGGCATTCCTATCTGGCTGGCGCGCTCGATCAGCGCCTCCGGCTGCGATGCGGCGGCTAGAAATGAAAAGGCGCTGGCGGCATGCAACTCAACATATCTGTTATCCGGATTTTCAGTGGTCGCGGATCCCGTTCGATCCTTCTGAATCATCTCTGAAGATGGCGGTACATATTCGTCGTTAGGGTGGCAGACCGGAGTTCCCGGTGAACGCGTGTTGGGCACGGTACTGTTGGCGTTAGTCATAGAACGCCTCCAGCCGCCACTGGTTATGGACGCGGTCATGAATGAGGAGGCAGGCGACGGACGCGCTGCCTGAGCTGTCGTCGCGATCCGCGAGGACATCCCATTCATCGGCGTCCCAGGGATCGGTCGTCCACCAGCAGCCGCTGGTTCGCCAGGGCCCATACGCAGCCGATACTGCGTAATCCCACCGACCGGCTCGGAAAGATACCGGCTTTGCCGCCTGCACCGATACCCGAACCGGCAGAGGCGGCCTCATGCGGCGCAGCGCTGCCCGTGGCTGTGTTCCGCCGCTTGTTGCCGTCGCCGTGGAATCCGACGGAGCGAAGTCATCCAGATGAAAGCTGTCGGGCTTATTCGTGTCCTCCAGCACCGGTGAACCCACGCGGTCGTCGCCGGCAATGGCCTTGAGACGCGCAATGGTCACATCGAGACGCGAAGGTTCCGGTGTCTGTGGCGTGAAAAGACCAAGCTGCACTTTGCTCGTTTGACCTGCCTCGGCGGAAATGGCGATCTGCAATACTGCTGCCTGGGGTGGGTGTGCGGCAAACTCCAGTTGCAGCAGCTTGAGCAGAAATTTGCGATCTATGGTGGGTACTGCCGGCCGGACGACACGGCGATATGCACCGCCGCCCTCCAGTGCCATAGAGACCGTGAGCGAAGCCAGCGCCAGCGCATGCGCGGCAGCGCGCGCCGCCAGGCAATCGATCATGCGCGCACCGAGAAAGAGCAGGGAATCGGCGCGGTCGACGGGTGTATCGAGATCGCAAAGCTCTTCCAGCGCGAACGCCGCTTCCACCGGCTGGAAAGTATGCGGCTGGGTGCCGAGTGCCAGGTTACGCCACAGGCGCGCCCGGTCGCCAAGTCGTACAACGAGATCGGATTCCGGCAGAGCGGCAAGCTCGCCTAGCGTGCGAATCCCCCAGTTGGCGAACATCTCCGCTGAATATTCATCGAGATAACTGCTGCGATCTGGTTTCAGTAATGTGATTGGCAATGTGGCAAGAGCGGCGGCTTCCTCACCCGGTGCAATCAGCGTCACTCCGCGTGCAGCCGCGGCCTTGAGACGTGCCGCATGAAAGTTGCCGCTGACCGTAACCGACGCGCGGAAGCCTGCTGTTGCGAGCGCCGCACGTAGATTTCGTGCGAGCCTTTCCGGCGGGCCGAAGAGGCGCTCAGTGCCGGCAATGTCGAGTACGCACGCGCATGCAGTCTGGCCACTCACATCTTCGATTTGCGGCGCAAAATTTGCGGCACATTCGAAGACCACGGCTCGCGCCGCGGCTTCCGTTTGTAGCGATCGTGGCAGCAGGCGTAGGCCGGCAACGTGTTCCCCTTCCACACGCGTCATCCCCGGCACTGCCCCTGCTAATCGTGCATGGCGGTTTAGCGAAGATATCAATTCCAGGGGAGCCCTGCCTTCCAGGACAGCGAGGGGTTGGGAATGCAGATCGGGACGAAGGCGAAGCAGCGCCTGCGCAGGAAAATCCGCGGCGTGCACGCAGGCATAAAGAGTTGGAGTGTGCGCAATGTTCATGCGCGTTTCTCCACGTTCCACGGGCAATCAGCGGGCCACGCCGATGCCGGCGGCTTTCGCATGCCGGCTGTGGGAGTTGCAGCGCCGGGCCGCAGCGGCGACCGGCGAATGGTAAACGTAAATCCGTCAATGACGGTATTGCCTCTGTCGCGTGCGGCAAGCGGAGTGCACTCGAGGACTGCCGCGGCGCTAGATTGAGCGCATGCCGCCTGGTCCAACACCACCAGCGAACAGCGAGTGCGCGCGGCAGCCTGGCGAAAACGAAACCAGGTGGCCAAGGGGATGCGCTTCGCGTGCTCATGAGCTGTTCCTGCAAGGTCGAGCACAATGGCGGCAAATCCGCCTGACTGAAGGAGCAGATCGGCGGCACGGATCGCCTGTTCGAGCCGAGGCCAGGGCTTGCCTTTCCCCTGCGCCGCATTGCCGCGGCAGCGGACCCAAAGAAGCTGGCGCAGTACCACGCCGTTTGCCGCGGCTGATTCTGGATCCAGGGTGTCGTCACTATCGACCCATGCGCAGGCTCGTCCGTCACCGGTCAACCGGGCCAGAAAGGCCAAGGCAAGGCTGGTGCGGCCTGAGGATTCAGTGCCGGCAAGTTCGGTAATCGCGCCGGTGGGCAGGCCGCCGTCAAGCAAATTATCCACTTCAGCAATACCTGTGGGCGCGGTCTCTATAACACGCGGGGCAGGGGAGAGCGCGGCAGGGAAGCGGTTTGCAAGAGAACGTTCAATTTCTATTCGTAATAGGGTGGCGGCAGGCATACATGTTTCGCCATATGTTCGCCTTTAGATTCGCGCAATTGAGGCTATGCTGTCAACCCTTCGGAGACACGCGTCTGCGGTTTCAACCTGCAACTTTGGATTCGGCTTCAAAGTCCATCTCGGCACCGGCATTGCGGATGAGCCGGTGGAGATAGGACCGTGAGATACGCAGCTTGCGCGCTGCCAGAGTCTTGCTGCCATTATTCTCGCGGATGGCGTCAGCTGCCAGCTTGAGCTTGTAATCCCGGAGCTGGCGTTCGAACGAGCCGTCAGACTCATCGGAGTCGCCCCGGTCCTCGGCGTGAACTTCCGCGGGAAGGTCCTCCACACGCAATGAAGTTCCCTGGGAAACAATGACGGCTCGCTGGATCACATTTTCGAGTTCCCGTACATTGCCTGGCCAGGAATAGGATTGCAGGACTGCCATGGCCAGCGCATCGATATTTGTCACCGGCTTTTGAAAGAGCTGAGCGTAATGGCGCTGGTAATGGGTCGCGATCTGCGGAATATCCTCGGAGTGGTCCTGAAGCGCAGGCGTCTCAATCCGCATCACGTTGATGCGGTAATAGAGATCCTGGCGAAATTTCCCTTCGGCAACCATTTCGTCCAAGTCGCGATGGGTGGCAAAGACGAACCGTGCCCGCAGCGGAATGAGCTTGCTGCTACCCAAACGGCTAAACTCGCGCTGCTGGAGAACGCGCAACAGCTTGACCTGTGTATACGGGCTCAGTTCGCCAATCTCGTCCAGAAAAATCGTCCCGTCCGCCGCCTGCTCGAAATAGCCTTCTCGCGTGCTCACGGTGCCGGTAAATGCGCCTTTTTCGTGCCCGAAGAGTTCGGCTTCGATGAGGGTTTCGGGGATGGCGCCGCAAGCCACGGCCACAAACGGCCGGCTGGCGCGAGAACCGCGGCTGTGGATGGCACGGGCAACCAACTCCTTGCCGGTACCACTTTCGCCCAGGATCAGCACCGACGCAGCATTGTTGGCCACGGTGTCGATCAGCCGGTAAAGCTCCTGCACGTGGCGGCTCGATCCGACAATCCGATTGCAGTCGGTGAGCACCTCGCGCTCCAGGTCCGCAGCCACCAGGCGTTCCTTCAGCGATGAGTTCTCGTGTGCCTGGCGCAGCATCGTTCTCAGATCGCGGACCGAAGGGGGCCGGCGGCAGTAGCCATATGCGCCCTGGTTCACCAGTTCCGCCGCGGCGCCGCGCAGGCCGTCGTCGGCAAGGATGATCCAGGCGGCTTTCTGACGGACCATACGCCGGGCAGCCTCAAAGCGTTCTTCCAGGCTATCCAACCGGGAGTTCAGATCCAGGATCACCACGCTCAGGTACCCGGTCGAAAGCAGGCGCTGAATCCCCTGCTCGGTGGATTCCCACGAGAATCGAAATTCGTTTCCCAGAGCAGAAGATAGCAGCGGTTCCAGACTGGAATCCTGCGAAAACAGGCCGACGCGTATCACGAAGACGCCCCTTCAATCCCAAAACCCACGCCGAGCCTGCCGCGAACATCTGCAGATTGAGACCGATACCTGTGCTTCCGTGTTAGTACTTCGGTCACTTAACTAGATGGGTCCTGGTGCGTTAGTAATTTTGACTTAGTCTTTCGGCAATGGCAAGATGTTTCCAGTTTCAGTGTGCACATAAGTACCCGGGATGTTTACCCCAGGCGCCGATCGATTTTTGCCTGTTTACATTTTGCACCAAGTCGCGCCCGGGATGTGAACAAATGTGCACACGACCGATTGGCACTATAGAAAATGCCTTTGTTTTCTTACGTGAACAAGGTTTGGACCAGAGATTGCTTTTAATCAATTACCCGTCGAATTTGTGGATCGCTCGAGGTCAAGGACCCGTGCTGCGAGAGATAGGGTGATGGAGGGAGAGGGCTTTGCACTCGATTGCATGGTGGCCAACTGTGGCTGTACTTGCAGTTGCGGTTTTTACGGACCTGCGCAGCGGTCGTATTCCCAACTGGCTGGTGCTTCCCTTTCTGGTTGTCGGGATCGCGGTTTCAGGATGGATAAAAGGTTGGACTGGGGTAGGGCATAGCCTTGAAGGAATTTGTCTGGGAACGGTTCTGTTCGGCTTTTTTTACGTTTTAGGCGGTATGGGAATGGGGGATGTCAAACTATGTGCCGCCATCGGCGCCTGGATCGGTCCGTGGCAGTTGCTCACAGCGCTGGTCATCACAGGCCTGGCGGGCGGCGTTATGGCCATCGCCTGGGCCATCCGGGGAAAATTCGTCGGCGAGTTGTTCAAAGGATCCGGAGATCTATTGTTCGGGAGGCGCGGAAAGAACCCGGAAAACAAGCTCACGCTTTCAAATCCGCTGGCGCGTAAAATGCCTTACGCTCCGGCTATTGCAATTGGCACGTTGATTTCATTCTTTTCGCGTTGACCGCAGGGACAGAGGTCCGGTTCGGCAGGCAAACTGAGCCGGTGTTCATTGGGAAAGAATGCCGATAATGAGTAAAAGCGAGTTACCGATTACCGTGGCTCAAGAGACAGACGCGCTCAGCTCCAACCCCTTATCGGTGGCGCTGATCGGTCCGGATGAGGGCCGGCGCACGGCTGTGGCCGAGGCCCTGGCCGAGCCTTTGTGCGGCACCCGGCGCGAGCTCAATTTTTACCCCGATCTTGAGGAAGCGCAGAAGCTGATCGAGCGCAATTTTGACGTCGTCATTGTCGACCTCGACAGCAATCCGGAAGTGGCACTGGATCTGGTAGAGAGCATTTGCGCCAGCACCCAGGCAACGGTGATGGTGTACTCGGCGGGAGCGGACGCCGAACTGATGATCCGGTGTATGCGTGCCGGCGCCCGCGAGTTCCTCACCCAGCCCTTCGCCACTCCCAAACTGGCCGAAGCCCTGGTCCGAGCATCGGCCCGGCGTACCGCGACCCGCGCCGCCAGGAAAGCCGACGGCAAGATGCTGGTCTTCTGGGGCGCCAAGGGCGGAGCCGGCGTTACCACCCTGGCTGCTACCTTTGCCATCCATCTGGCCCGCGAATCCGAAAAAAGAGTGCTCCTGATCGATTTCGATCTGCCTCTCGGCGATGCATCCCTTGCGCTTGGCGTCATGGGCCAGTACTCAACGGTGGAGGCTCTGCAGAATTTCCATCGGCTGGATGCCAATTTTCTCACCCGCCTGATCATCCAGCATGACTCGGGCCTCTTCCTGCTGGCTTCGCCCGGAAAAATGGTCAAAGCCGATACTCCCAAGGAATCGATCGACAAGCTGCTTTGGGTGGCACGCCAGGAATTTGACTACGTGGTTATCGACTCCGGTTCGAATATGGATCTGATCGACACCGCCCTCTTTGACCTGGACGCGGTGGTCTATCTGGTCACGGATGTCAACATTCCCGAGTTGCGCAATGCCAATCGGCTCATTACCGAATGGCTGGCGACCGACGGCCGGCGGTTGGAGATCGTGCTCAATCGCTATTCCAGCTCCTCGCTGGGCGTCGACGACGAGCACATTGCCAAGGCGCTGACGAGACACGCGCAGTGGCGTATTCCCGAGGATAATGCCGCTGCACGCAGGATGCAGGGGGTCCCATCTTCACTGGCGCTGAAAGAGTCGCCGGTATCGGGTGTATTGCGGCAGATGGCGAGGGCGGCATGCGGCCTGACGCCGGTGGCGGAGAAGAAAAGAAAAGGGCTCGGGCTCTTCTAAACATACGTTAAGGGGAACGATATCACCGGGGGGAGTTTGGAATGGAAGGCGCGCAGGCAGAACTTTTAAATCTCGAAAACTACAAATCGGAAGTGCATCGGACGCTTATTTCCCAGCTCGATTTGGAGAAGCTTTCGCGCGCTGATTCCGCTCAGGCAAGGCAAGCCGTTGCAGGGATGGTGAAGGACATCATCGCGCAACAGGGCGTGCCGCTCAGCTTTGACGAGCAGGAAAAGATCCAGTCTGACCTGATCGATGAAGTCTTCGGCCTGGGCCCTTTGGAACCGCTCCTTCGCGATCCCAAGATCTCTGACATCCTGGTCAACGGGAAAGACAAGATCTTCATCGAGCGCGGCGGCCGGCTGCAGAAGACGGACACCGTCTTCCGTGATGACCGGCACCTGATGCAGATCATCGACCGCATCGTTTCCCGCGTGGGCCGCCGCGTCGATGAGTCTTCACCGATGGTGGACGCGCGCCTGCCCGACGGCTCGCGTGTCAACGCCATCATTCCCCCGCTGGCGCTGGATGGCCCCTCGATGTCCATCCGCCGGTTTGGCACCGGCCCGCTTGTGGCCAACCAGCTGGTGCAGTTGAAGACGCTTTCGGCGGAGATGATGGAAGTCCTCGCCGCGGCCGCGCGAGCGCGCTTGAGCATTCTCATTTCCGGTGGCACCGGCGCCGGCAAGACCACCATGCTCAACATCCTTTCCCGCAACATCCCGCAAAGCGAACGCGTGATCACGATTGAAGACGCTGCGGAGTTGCAGCTGGCGCAGGAAAACCTGGTGCGCCTGGAAACGCGCCCGCCCAACATCGAAGGTCAGGGCGCCATCCGGCAGAGGCAACTGCTCATCAACTGCCTGCGTATGCGGCCCGATCGCATTATTCTCGGCGAGGTCCGCGGCGAAGAAGCCTTCGATATGTTGCAGGCCATGAACACCGGCCACGAAGGTTCGATGGCCACCATTCACGCCAATACCCCGCGCGATGCCCTGAGCCGCCTCGAATCCATGCTCGCCATGGCCAACCTGAGTCTTTCCGAGCGCTCCATGCGCCAGCAGATCGCCTCGGCGCTTGACATTGTGGTTCAGGTCAGCCGCCTCAGCGACGGCAGCCGCAAAGTGGTCAGCATCTCCGAAGTCACCGGCATGGAAGAAAACATCATCAGCATGCAGGACATCTTCACGTTCCACAAGAAGGGAATTGGTCCCGAAGGCAAGGTGATCGGGACGTTCATGCCCACCGGCATTCGCCCCAGGTTCCTCGACCGCATCCAACTCGCCGGCATTGTGCTTTCGCCGGGAGCTTTCCAAAATACCCTGGAAGTCCGGTGATCCGGTAAGGAGATAGAGCAGCCATGTTGCTCCCAGTTGTGCTTGCCTTTGTAGGCGCTTTCGTGGTCACGGTCCTGCTGCTGATCGCGATGAATATTTCCGCGGCTTCGCGGCAGTCGAAGCGGGCCGCGGTCGCACTGCAGGAGGCGGTAGGTTCGGAGCGACAGGTCTCTCTCTTGCCCCCTACCAGTTTCCGCAAGGTCGAGCAGAAGATGAGCGCGGTCCCGTGGCTTAATACCATCCTCTCCAAGACCGACTTCGTGCCGCACCTGCAGAAGCTGCTGAAAGAAGCCGACCTGAAGTGGACCGTCGGCACTCTCTTTCTGATGTCGCTTGCCGCCTTTGCTTTTTCGGCATACCTGCTCTACCTGCGCCTGCAGAGTGTCATCGTTTCCCTGTCCGTCGGCATTGTTGCCGGCTTGCTTCCCTTCGCGTTCGTGTTCTTCAAGCGTCAGAAGCGCATCGAGAAATTCGAGCAGGGGCTGCCCAACGCTCTTGACCTCATGGTAAGTGCGCTGCGCGTAGGGCACAGCTTCACTGCCGCCATCGGCGTCGTGACGCGGGAGTGTCCCGACCCGGTTGGAAGTGAATTCAAAGCCTGCTATGACGAGCAAAATTACGGCCTCGATATGCGCACGGCTCTGGAAAACCTCGTCGAGCGGCTTCCTTTACAGGACCTGAAAATCGTGGTCACTGCAATCCTGATTCAGAGAGACAGTGGCGGCAACCTGGCCGAGTTGCTGGAAAAGGCGGCGGATGTCATCCGGCAGCGCTTCCGGTTGCGCCG
The DNA here is from genome assembly GCA_035935755.1 of Occallatibacter sp. Classification (GTDB taxonomy): domain Bacteria; phylum Acidobacteriota; class Terriglobia; order Terriglobales; family Acidobacteriaceae; genus Telmatobacter. The sequence goes on from DASYWU010000042.1 coordinate 40,213, forward strand.
CCAGGTGATGGTCCACACCGCGCAGGGCCGCTTGACCGGCTGGATCCTCACCCTTCTTCCCATCTTCCTTGGCATGGGTCTTTACATACTCAATCCCAAAACCATGAGCCTGCTTTGGACACGTCCGCTCGGGGTGAAGATGCTCATTGTCGCTGGATGCATGCTGGTCGTTGGAACGCTCCTGATCCAGAAAATCGTTCGTATCGACATCTGAGGGTGTTATGACCATCGCATTATTGGCATTCATATCCGTATTTCTGCTGGTGGGCAGCGTCGGCATGCTTCTGTTCTACCGCCAGGCCATGGTGAAGCGAATCTCCACTGTGGTGGCGCAGACTCAGCGGTCAAGCTTTTCTGAGACCCTGCGCAGCACCGGCTCTTCGCTGGGCTCCATGGTGAAGCAGTTCGAACGGGTAGTGCCTAAGTCGCAGGCAGAAACCACGGTCGTGCAGCAGCGCCTCATTCGCGCCGGGTACCGCAAGGACTCGGCACAGAGCTTCTTTTACGGCGCCAAGGTCGTGGTGCCGCTTGCGCTGGCCGCCATCGTCTTTGTCACCCGCATTGGCGGAGGCAATCCGCTGTTCATGTACGTGGCCGCTGCCGGTCTGGGCTACCTTATCCCCGATTTCTGGCTGGGAAAAAAAATCAAGAATCGCCAGGCGGAAATCCGGCTGGCACTGCCTGATGTTCTCGACATGCTGGTGATCTGCGTCGAAGCCGGTCTCGGCCTCGATCAGGCCACCGCCCGCACCGCGCAGGAACTGGTCACGGCGCATCCCGCACTTTGCGATGAACTCAACATCGTTGTGCTGGAACAGGGCGCAGGCCGTGCCCGCAGCGATGCCTGGAAGCATCTCGCGGAGCGCACCGATGTTCCCACCGTGCGCAGCCTCGTCTCCACTTTGATTCAAGCAGAGCAATATGGAACCAGCGTCGCCAAGACTCTGCGGACTCACTCCGACACCCTGAGAACGCAACGCATTCAGCAGGTGGAGGAGATGGCGGCAAAGACCACCGTCAAGCTCATTTTCCCACTGGTGTTGTTTATTTTCCCATGTCTCTTCCTTGTCACTCTGGGTCCGGCAGCGATTGTCATGGCGGACGCATTTAAAAACTTCTTCCACCAATAAAGAAAGGAGCTTCGTATGGGTCACGTTGAGGTAATCAGAATCATTGCTGGTGTTCTCTTCGTCTGTGTGCTCGGATTCCTGGTCCAGCGCCGGCGCACGCGCGTAAAGTAGGCGTGCTCTGTCGTGAATCGGCGGCGGTATCGCAAAACCAGAGTGGGTGTATCCCGGAGCTGCACAGCCAGACCGGTGCGACCAGCAGGACCGGGCTCTCGGAAAGCGGTCTTTGCCTTCCTGGGAGGAGCGAGCACCACTTCGAAGCGAGCGAAGAGGACACGGCAAATTCGGGTTTGCCGTTGTCCTCGTCCCTCTTCCGCCGCGCAACGCGAGTTGGTGCCGCTCTGCGTGCCCCCGCCGAAGAGACGGGGGTGCCAGAGATGGGACGTCAGTCATATTCCAAATTGCGGCCGACGGGTTGTCGAATACGGCATAGGATTCGGTGGCCGGCGGTTGGCAGGTTGTTGAGCAAAGATGAATCCCTTGGGTCGGAGCCGGCCGCTTTGATGATCCCGGCCTGATTTTTCTCCGGATGGATTTCTTATGGAACGGCGAAGGTACTGCGTTTACAACCAGAGCAGCGAATGCTTTCTGAGCCTGGGAGCCTCTCTGGCGGCGGATGCGTTGGGCTACCTGGGACAGTTGTTTCTCAATCCGCGAGGAAAAGCTGCGGATGAAGGGCAGTGGGTGCTCCAACCCAAGCCCATCCATACGTTGCGTCTCTTTGCCGCCCGCGATCTGCTCATGCTGGATGCGCAGTATAAAGTTCTGGAAGTCATCGAGTCCTTGCCGTCCATGCGTTTCGCGCATCTCCGGGAGGATGCTGCCAGCATGCTCACCCTTCCCGTGCACACCATCTATTCATCTCAAACCCAGCCCGGTCACCAGCTAGTCATCTGCGTGCCCGAGGAAATGAAAGAAAAGCTGCGCAGCATTCCCGGAGCTGATCCCGCAGTTCATGAGGGACAGCATACGGATCTTACGCCGGTGCTGGCAGAACGCAGCCAGCCAGTGCTGCCGGGGACGCGCCGAGAGCGCGGTTTACTCGACGAGCCCAGGTTGGTCGCATACGATTCCAAAGACCCCGGATTGAAGATGTACAGCGTAAAGGAGGTCCGGGCGACCGGGCTCTTCCTGGCCACCGAAGAACGCTGGCCGGTGGGATCGCATCTCTCCCTGACCGTGCAGAGAATGGACGGAGTCGGCGATTCGCTTCTTCCCGCTATCACTGTGGAAATGCGTGTAGCTCGCTGGGGCGACGGAGGCGTTGGATTGAGCTTTGTACACCCCGGCGCGCTTGAGCCCCTGTTGACCGAGATGATCGGCCGGTGACGTCGAGCCAACCACCCACGGATTCTCATTTGTGCACCCCTGATGATGCGCAATACACCAGATCCGCACAGTTGAGCGTCGAAATGCCTGCCGCTGCAGGACAGACACCGCATAATCTTCCAGGAGACGTCAAGCGGAATCCCTGGCGGGTCGCCGCCGCCGTATGCATCGTCTGCCTCGGTCTCGGATTCGTGGTAGCACTTTACGCAATTGGCCTTACCGACAAAAGCGCCGGCGCGCGCGATTACATCGAGTATTGGGCGGCAGGGCAGGTACTGGTTCGCGGCGGCAATCCCTTCGATCCCGAGACAGTTTTTCAGTTGGAACGCGCCAACGGGTGGGACAAGGATTTTCCCCAGGTTTCATTAAGCCCTCCAATCATACTGCTGCTCGCCTGGCCATTGGGACACACGACCCCTAAAACGGGCTTGATCCTCTGGCTTCTTGCTTCGCTTGGCTGCATCGCGGCATCAGTGGGGATCGCATGGCGCCTGTATGGTAATTCCCAGAGCAGCCTCCACCTCGTGGCATTCGCCTTTCCGCCGGCACTCGGGTGCATGATGGCCGGCCAGCTGGGGAACTTTTTTCTTCTTGAGGTGGCACTCTTCTTATATCTGCACAGATCGCGGCCATGGCTCGCCGGGGCCGCACTGGTACTGTTTGCTCTAAAACCTCACCTCTTCGTCCCCTGCTTTTTCGTGCTGCTGCTTTGGTCGGCAGCGCGCAAAGATTTCAGGGTACTCGCGGGATTTCTCGCTTCCCTGGCTGCCTGCTGCGGGATAGTCACTTTGCTGGATCCGCAGGCATGGCGCCAGTATCAGCAGATGCTGCATTCCACTCGGATTACCGACGCTTTCATACCCACCGCTGCAGTAGCATTCCGGTTCCTGGTCCACCGGCAGGCAAGATGGTTGGAATTTTTACCCGAGGCTGGAGCCTGTCTCTGGGCGGTGTGGTTCTTCTTGAGCCGTCGCGCGCGCTGGAATTGGCTGGATGAGGGATTACTGCTCCTTCTCGTGTCCCTGGCATGCGCGCCCTATGGCTGGTACTATGACCAGGCCCTCCTGTTTCCGGCCATACTCGCCGGACTTTACCGTGCAGAGCATTCCAGAATCTCCTTGCTCCTTTTCGTGCTGATAGCCGCAGCTGGACTCGCCGGAGTCTTCGGCCACATTCAACCAACCTCCGTTTATTACGTTTGGACCGCCTCGGCTTGGCTCCTCTGGTATATCTTCGCCACTTGGGTTAGCCGCTCCAGCGCAGTCACTTCTGAAATCTCCGCTGCGGCAGTCTAGAAATTTTGTGAGCTGATCATGGCGACCCTGGTCTCTCTGTATCGATTTGAAACACGGCGTTCCGTCCTCCTAACACGTTTTATGACTTTCTTACCACCAACGGGTGAGTCTGCCTCGTTTGGGCCATTGCCCAAATCGAACCCACAGGTGTTCACTGTATACAGTCGTTCACAGCCCAGCGTTCCGCGAATTACCACTGTACTGTTAACTTACTGAAATCGTTGAAAATCGCGGATTAGCGAGAATGGCATATGACGTGCACTAAGTATAGGCACAAGGCTCAGTAGTAAGGGACTTCTCCCCTCGGGCATTAAGGACGGAAAGCTTCCTCCGGATCTGGCATTCGATTTTTGGAGTTGCTTTCCAGCTGATACTACGAGGATTGAGATCCCGAGTCGCTTTTTTAGGGGCACGCAGGGAACATTGCCCCGGCGAACCGGAATCCCGGCGGCCACAAAACAAGGTGGGGCCGGAATTCATGCAAGCACTTGGCCACGGAATTCGCTGCACCACGACGCGTGGAACGGCGATGCGCGTATCCCGCGGCATGCGGCACGCGCAGTTTTGAGTAGCTCTCGTCCTGCTTTCCCTCTATGGGAACGCTCGTCACCAACCCCCCAAACCCCACAAGGAGATAAAGATGGGTCTCGTCACTTGGAAGATTTATTTCGCGTTGCGCGCCCTGATCGAGAGGGAAGAAGGACAGGATCTGGTTGAGTACGCCCTGATCGTCGCCCTCATCGCTCTGGCGGCAACCGCCGGCATGGATTCCCTTGCCAGCGCGATCAATGCGGCATTCTCGCACCTGGGCTCCATCATGGGCACCTACACATAGTCGTCAGCAGCCGGAGCGGCCCTCCCCCGTCCGCTCCGGCTCAAAGCACCTGCAGTAGGGAGTCACCCGTGGCGGAAAGAGACGCGCGGGTGGCTCCTCTATTCCTCCCCCATTCAATCTCTTCCGCTCCGGCGCATATGCCGGGAGGTGATCTGTGATCGACGGGAAGCGCATTGCGGTCGTGATGCCGGCCTACAACGCCGAAAGCACGCTCGAGCAAACGGTGCGCGAGTTGCCTGACATCGTCGACGTGACCATCCTGGTCGACGACCACAGCAGCGATCAAACCGCCGAGCTGGCCAGAAATCTCGGGTTGCGTACCTTTGTGCATGACGCCAATTATGGCTATGGCCGCAATCAGCAGACTTGCTATCGCGAGGCGCTCGCCGCCGGCGCAGACATCGTCGTGATGCTTCACCCGGATTATCAGTACACCCCGGCCCTGGTCGCAGCGATGGCTGCCATGGCCTCCAGCGGCATCTACGACATGGTCTTGGCCTCCAGGATTCTCGGCGGGGGCGCACTGAGGGGCGGGATGCCTCTCTACAAGTACGTTGCCAATCGCTTTCTGACTGCGTTTCAGAACCTGGTCATCGGCGCAAAATTGTCGGAATACCACACCGGTTTTCGCGCTTTCACGCGAAAGCTGTTGCAGGCCCTCCCCTTACTAGAGAATTCCGACGACTTTGTTTTCGACAACCAGATGATCGCCCAGGCGGTGATGTTCGGGTATCGTATCGGAGAGATATCCTGCCCTACCAGCTATCACAAGATGGCATCCTCCATCAATTTCAGACGCAGCGTCAAATACGGCCTGGGAGTGCTGGGCACCACCTTGCGCTTCGCAGCCTGCAAACTCGGCGTCTATTGCTCTCCGCTGTTCGATACCAGCGGCCGCAAGATCGACTTGCAATATTATTCGGAAACATTACAGGTGTTGTGAAGTGAAACCTTCTACCTATATCTGCGGATGGGCGAGCCTGCCCGAGTCCCGGTCGTCGGCCTCCAACGAGTCCGCCTCCGCGGCGCCGACTTTCCTTCTCCTCGCGGCTTCGCATTCTCCCGCTCAGGCGGAAAGCGCAAAAAGGATTCTCGTCTATCTCTACCTCCTCATGCTTTACGTCCATCTGGTCCGCAATCACTGAACTGCTGTAAGGGATCGATCGGGCTCGAGGAGATTCACATTGGCGGGGCCGCGCCATTCCTCAACCACTGTTGCCACTGCCATCAGCAGCGTCAGTATCGCCAGTACTCGCACCAGAACAGGATGGGCGATCAGAAACGCGTACCCATATCTGACGCTAAGCGACCAGCCCAGCGCAACGCCAAGATAGACCAACGCACGTTTGAACCGCAGGAATCCGACGGCGGCGGCAAAGCATCCGAAGGCAAGTCCAGCGACCAGATCGATGACATAATGCTCGCCCGTGGAAAGGGTCGCCAACGCCGTTCCGATTAAAAACAGAATCGCGACCGTTCTCCACACCCCGCCCCGCGCAAACAAAAGACAGACCAGCGCCGTGGCCAGATGCAGCGACGGAAACGCATTGGGCATTCCCACCAAGTGGATTGGTTTCGCCTCTACAGCAGGTGGGTTCAGCCATTTCGCGCCGAACGCATAGACAGGCCCGCAGGCCGGCACCAGTGCATACAGCATCGGGCCGGCTATCAGTTCTGCCACATAGGCGCCCACAACCGACCCTCGCCTTGTACGGTATCCCGTCACCGGAATCCAGACGATCATCATCGGCACCATCAACATGTAAATGATGCCGAGCACCGTCCGGAAAATGCCGTTCGTCTGTATCGCCACCCATCCGGCAGAAACGCCGAGGTCCTTGTCCAGCAGGAAAAGAATGAAGTCGAATTTTGCCGGAAAGAGGCTGTTCTCTCTGGACATGCCAACTGTGAGAAGCGCACCAAAGATGAGGTTCAGCGTCAAGCCGATCACAAGCATCGGGCGGACCTTGTCTTTGTCGTTCCGGAGCATCCACACGATTGCTGCAAACAAGGCCAGCAGCCCGATGATCGGGGAATTAAATAAGAACGCAAGAAATCGCATCTTAGGGGTCCAGCCGGGCACCGGCGGGGCTATGTTGCACCGGAGTTGATAGTGTAACCCAGCCTAAGTTAGGCGCGAGCGAAGCCTGATTACCAACGTCAGCGCCGCGTCCTCCCGTCCGCAGTAGTCGCGGCGCCTCCGGAGAGTCTTGCGTGCACGGCCAAACAAATCTGGGAAGCCTGAATTTGGCCCCACTTTTCCACCTAAGGCCTCGGGAAGCTTGAGCCTACAGTATTCACTGTGCACCGGGAGCTACACCTGTCTCCGCTTCTCCTGAGCGTTCGTGGTGCCGTAACTTTATGATTTTAAGCAATAATAGGTTTTGCAAAGTCTGGCAATTCACGTGCTAGCAGAATGGCAGTTGGGCTTATGTGTGGCCCTCCCCCCCCCGAGCCATGCGACATTGAAGCGCAGGCTCGGGAACCGCATTCTTGCCGGAATTCTCCGGTTTGGTGTTTTGCTTCGCCTTGGTGTTTCAGGATCGGTACGTCTGGCGGTAAGTGACGGTTAATCCAGCACGCCAGTTGCCGAGAATTTAAGTGGCGCCGAGAGGCGACCGGCCGAAGCGTTTGCTGCCTATTGGACACCAGCTCAAACAGCAATCAGCGAAAGAAGTGCAGTATCTGCGGCATCACGCCGCATCAGCTTCACATTCGCCGGAAGCCCTGATCGCCATCCCCCGAAAGAACGGGGAGGTAAGAAATGAGCCTCTTGATCTGCAGAATCCGTCTTGCGCTGCACGCCCTGCTCGTTGAAGAAGAAGGACAGGATCTCGTTGAGTACGCCATGATCGTCGCCTTGATGGCTCTCGGCGCGCTCGCTGGCATGAACAGCGTCAGCATTGCTGCCGTCAAGATTTGCGATCAACTAAGTAATGTCATCTTTGTGGCTCTTGGCTGATTGCTAGTCACAAGCTGTGCTTGGGCTCGCGGTTCATGGCCTGCCGGCACATGACGCACTGCTGAATCCGTCGCTGCTGAGTCTTTCGTCTCTGTATTTAACCGCCGTCCACCAACCGCCGATACGCCTCCTCCCGTCCTTCATCCCTGTTCTCAAGACCCCCTCGTCCATCGTCACCGCGCTCCTTGCTCTACACTCGGAGAAGAAAGATTCCCGCCGTGAAGGATTCATCCGTGAGAAGTTCAGTGAGGACCGCGCTCGCCGGCTCCATGTTTTTTCTCTTTGCCGTTCCGCAGATACCGCGTGCACAAGTACCCGGTGTTCCCGCCAACGTGCCTGTTTCCCTGGCCGACCGCCAGAAGGCTCTCAATGATCTCTTCCACGACTTCTGGGAAGAGTTTCTCAAACTGAACCCCGAGTTCGCATCGAGAATTGGCGACAAGCGCTACAACGACAAGATCTCCGACTACTCGGTGTCCGCCGTCAACGATTGGCTGGCCCGCGAACGCGATTACCAGATGCGCCTCGCCGCCATCGACCCAACCGGCTTCACCACCCAGGAAAAGATCAGCCAGGACCTCCTCATGCGCGACCTCGAAGATGACGAGGACGCCGCGCAATTCAAAGAGTGGGAAATGCCGGTCAACCAGATGGACGGCATCTATGCTACGTATCCCCAACTCGTCACCCAGCTCAGCTTCACCACAGTAAAGGACTACGACGACTGGATTGCGCGCCTTCACGCAATTCCCAAGGCCTTTCAGCAGGTCACCACCAACATGTCCATTGGCATGGACGATCATCGCGTCCCGCCGAAATATCTGCTCGAGAAAACGCTGGCCCAGGTAAACCAACTGGCAAATCAGAACCCGGAAGATTCACCCCTGGCGCTGCCCCTCAAGAAATTCCCGTCATCCATTCCTGCCGCGGACCAGGCTCGCATCAAGACCGAGATGCTCAACGCAATTTCGAAGGAAGTGCTTCCTGCTTACAAGCGCTTTGCGCGCTTTCTCCAGGTCAGCTACATTCCCGCCGGACGCGGACAACCTGGCATCTCCGCGCTTCCCGACGGCGCCGCCTACTACCGCTTCCTTGTCCGCCGCACCACCACTACCGATCTCACCCCCGACCAGATTCACCAGATCGGCGTCGAGCAGGTGCAAAAGGACGAAGCCGAAATGCTGGCCATCGCCAAGAAACTCGGTTTCAGTGACCTGAAGAGCTTCCGCGCCAGCATCAAGACCAACCCCAAGCTGCATCCCACGTCCCGGCAGGCTCTCCTTGACGCCTACAGCGGCTACCTTAAAGCCATGCAGGCAAAGCTACCCGAGCTCTTCGGTACTCTGCCGAAGGCTCCATTCGAGATTGAGCCCGTCCCCGACTACCTCGAGAAGACCGCGCCGCCCGCTTATTACGAGCCGGGGACGCCCGATGGCAGCCGGCCAGGAAAACTGATGATCAATCTCTACAACGCCACCGATCGCAACCTCTATTCCGTTGAGGCCATCGCCTATCACGAAGGCCTGCCCGGACATCATCTCCAGATCTCCATTGCCCAGGAGCTCAAGGGCATTCCCGAATTTCGCAAGTACGAGGGCTACACCGCCTACACCGAGGGGTGGGGCCTCTATGCTGAGCAGCTAGGCAAAGATGCAGGTTTTTATCAGGATCCCTACTCCGACTACGGCCGCCTCGAAGCCGATATCTGGCGCGCCATCCGCCTGGTGGTCGACACCGGCGTGCACAGCGAGGGCTGGACACGCGATCAGATGGTCCAGTACTTCCGCGATCACTCCAACATCGACGAAACCAGCATCCAGACCGAAGTCGATCGTTACATCGCGTGGCCCAGCCAGGCGCTCGCCTACAAAGTCGGCCAGCTGACTATCCTCGCCGAGCGCGCCAAAGCTCAAAAAGCTCTGGGTGAAAAGTTCAATCTGCGCGCTTTCCACGATGAGGTGCTAGATTCCGGCGCACTGCCGCTCGACGTGCTTGACCAGCGTATCAACTCCTGGATCGCCAGCCAGAACGCAGCCAGGTAATGTCGTGCTCCACTTCACGCGACTACCGCCATACCTTGCTTGGTGATGAGAGCGCATATTTTGAAGGGACACGATTTTATTCGTGACGCAGGAGACCAGAAACGGCCACGGCTTCATAGACTTAACAGGGCAGGACTTCCAGTCGTGCCGCAAGTTCGCATAGACCGTCCCGCCTGCAGTGGAAAAACTCACCTGGATTTGCCGATTAATTCGGCAATGAGCGTATCCTTGAAGTCAAGACTTGAATCCATACCCCAGCTTCGGATGGGCTTTTTTGTTTCGAGGCTCTCTTCGCAACTTCGCGCCTCCCGTACTCAGCGAAATCCGTTCAGCCGCCCACGGTTAAGAGACTCTGTTTCATACACTTGCAGAAAAAATAGCGACAAGAGATGTGTTTTCAAATAGTTGCATCTAGGTTGCAGAACAAGCCCCATGCTTACAAACACTTGCACAAAAAGTGGAGGGGAGGGGGCAGCAGGTCGCGCCTTCCATTTCGGTCGTCGCCGGCAGGTCAAGGCTGAGTTTTCGCCTGAGACGTCCACTGGCAGATCGGAATTCTTCCTCCGGCAAGGGGGAACAGCCGCGCGTGGTATCCTTACCAGTTCCTGACATCAGCAGCATAGAAGCTCATTAAATTTGCGACCTTCGCCTATCCGGCGACGGCGGGAGATTGTACGATGAAGCGTTTTTTGTTTCTGGCTCTTCTCGTTTGCGCGGGTGCGTGCGCTCTGCAGGCGCAAGTAGTGGATACAACCGTCTGCGACGTGCTGAAGAATCCCGCATCCTTCAATGGCAAGATCGTGCGCATCAAGGGCACTGTTACTGCGGGACTCGACCAATTCATGGTGCGCGGCCCCGAGTGTGGACAGCCTGTCGACGGGATCTGGCTCGCTTACCCGGAAGGGACCAAGGGCAAAGCTGGCCCGGATGCCATGCTGGAAGTGCAGCCGGCGCACAACTTCGCCGGCAAATTCTCGGCGCCCGCGCGCGCGGCCATCACGCTCCAGAAAGACAAAGCCTTCAAGCAATTCGATTCGATGCTCGCCGAAGTACACAAAGGCCCGTACATGTGTGTCGGCTGCCGCCGTTACCAGGTGACAGCTACGCTGGTGGGCCGGCTTGACGGCGTGTCCGACGCCAGTCTGCAGCGCGATGCTTCAGGAAAAATCACCGGCTTCGGCGGATTCGGGAATATGAACGCCTACCCGGCGCGTCTCGTTCTCCAGTCCGTCTCCGATGTCACGCCAAAAGAGATCGACTACTCGAAAGCTGATGAGCTCGCCAAGGGAAACATGCCCGCTCCTGAACCGGGCGGCTATTTCGACCCGCTGGCCTCAGCTCACACTGCGGCCGCCGCCATCGGCAGCAGCCAGGCCGGAATCGAGGCGCAGAAGGACGCAGAAGCCTACGGCAAAAAAGGCGAGAACAACGGCGTCAACATCGGTTTTGGGAGAATAAACGAAGTCTCCGCAAAAGAGGAGGGGCTGGGAGCCGGCGATTCGCCTGACGGCGTACTCTACAACTGCACATTCAACATGAACCACCTGCAGGGACCAGCGCTTTCAGCGGCAATCCTCCACATCGGCCAGCACATCTCCGAACTGCGCAGTCCGTCTCCCGACAATCCCGGCCAGCCCACCGTGATCCTGGAAGCCAATGCCTGGGCGGTCACTGTATCGACGGCCATGGGCATGCGCGAGAAATTCCTCGTTCTGCCTGGAGGCTACGTGGCGTGGGACTGGAAATGGGCCCAGGCCGACATCTCGTCCAATTTCCAATCTGCGTTGACCAGCTACTTTGCCGACGAAGCCCTCATGACCCGCTAGGCCGCTGTGCCGGTTAGTGGTTCCGATCCGCGCGCCATAGACGCGAGGTTCGGTAGCCTGGTGTTTTCGACGCTGGGAAGGTGCCAAAGAAATCCCCGCAGTCCCGGCGGGACGGTGCAAGAAAGTCAGTGCTGTCGGAAATGGCCGTTCGAGCGATTGATCGGCAGCGCAGCCGGTCCCGGCTTCGTCTTCGCGCGCGATGCTAGTATCCTGAATCTGGAACACACTTCCCAACGAGGAAAAGGGAACCATGACGGAGATAGCCGTTGAGGCCATCGAGGCGCCGGCGCAATTGCCCCGTGTACGCGTGGCCGTGCTGGGCGCAGGCAAAATGGGCGGAATCCTGCTGCAGGCATTCCTGAAAGAGAATCTCTTCGCTCCTTCGCAGATTCACGCCACAGTCGGTCACGCCGAGCGCGCCATCGCTCTCAGCACGCAATGGGGAGTCGACGTAAGCACAGACAATCTCGCCGCAGCCCGCGAATCCGACCTTATTCTGATCGGCGTAAAACCCTTCCAAGTTCCAGAGCTCATCGAGGAGATCAAGCCCGCGCTTACGCCGTCGAAGACCATCGTTTCCTTCGCGGCCTCCGTCAAGACGCGCTCCATTGAAGACGCCGCAGGCATTCAGATCGGCGTTATTCGCGCCATGCCCAACACTCCCTCAGCTCTGGGAGCCGGCGCTGCCGGACTCTGCCGCGGCCGCTTTGTCCGCGAAGAACAGATGGAACTCGCTCGCCGCATCTTCGAAACCGTCGGCCGCGCGGTCGTAGTCGATGAAAAGCACATGGACGCCGTAACCGGCCTCTCCGCGTCCGGCCCAGCTTACATTTACATCATTATTGAGGCGCTGGCCGAGGCCGGCGTAAAAGTCGGCTTGCCGCGCGATACCGCCACCCAGCTCGCCGCGCAAACCGCCTTTGGCGCCGCGAAGATGGTTCTTGAAACTGGCTACCATCCAGCGCTGCTCAAGGACGCTGTCACCACGCCAGCCGGCTGCACCATCGACGGCATTCTCGAGCTCGAAGAAGGCGGCCTCCGCGTCACGCTGATCAAGGCAGTGATGCGCGCGACTGAGCGTGCCAAACAGCTCGCAGCCGGATGAGAGAGGCAGGGATCAGGGAATGGGAAAGAGGGAACAGGATTAGAGGACAGGATTAGCGCATTAGGCCACATAGGAATGAAGATTTCGTGGAGCAAAGCGGGTTTCTTTGAGTTGATCGCGGAATTCCGACAGAGGCCCTTTCTTGCGTTCGCTGGTACTGCAGTAGGTGTTACGTGCGGTCTGTTCACGACGTGGCAGGACCAAATTTCAAGGGAACGAACCTCGGTGTTGCACAAAGTACCGTTCCACGTTTTTCAAAACCCGATCGTTTTCGGACTCATTGGAATTGCCATGTTGGTCTTCGTGATGGGCACAATAAAAGTTGAAAGAGAAAGAATGGGCGCTGCAGTATTTCTATTCAGTTTTTTTGGAGGAGCTATCCTTGCTCACCTGGCGATCGGTATTGGTCGAGCCGTCGCGGCAAGCACACTCTGGTGATTCGGGTGATGCTGTCCGAACGGTTCCGTTGCCCGAGTCGCAGAACCGTCCCTCGTCCCTCCATCGCCCCGCTTGGCTGCCTGCCTACATCCCTGAACTCCAGGGCCTGCGCGGCCTCGCCGTGCTTGCCGTCGTTCTTTATCACTGCACGCCGCGCCTGACGGGAACTTGGCTTGAGCCCGTAGCGCTCTGGGGATGGGCCGGAGTCAATCTCTTCTTCGTCCTCTCCGGCTTCCTCATCACGTCCATCCTCCTTGAATCGCGCGAAAAGCCGCACTACTTCCGCAATTTCTACATGCGCCGCGTGCTGCGCATCTGGCCTGTCTATGTTCTCTGCCTGGTCGTCGTCTATCTCAACGCGCCGTGGTTTATCGGTCCCGGCGTATGGGAGGCCATCAGAACCGCGCCTTGGTGGGCCTACATTTTTTTTCTTCAGAACCTCTTTCACCTTTCCCTACCACCCTCGCTCGGTCCCACCTGGTCGCTGGCCATAGAAGAGCAGTACTACTTTCTCTGGGCTCCTTTCGTTCGCGTGTTTCGCCGTCCACGCATGCTCCTCGCCGTGCTCCTCTGCGCCATGGCTGCTTCGCCCGTCATCGGCGCCATGCACTTCCGCTGGGTCACCGAAACACATACGATCACGCATCTCGACGGCATCGGCATGGGCAGCCTGCTTGCCCTCGGTCTTTATGTGCTCTCGCTCACCCGCCGCACCTGGCTCTGGCTTGGCCTCGGCGGCATGGTTGCGGGGATCGCATCCGCCGCCACCATCGCCGCTGGAACCTCGTTTCTGAACATGGCCCTCGCCGTTGCTTTCGGCGGAGCGGTGCTTGCCTCGGTCGCCTCCACCGGCGCGCGCAGCCCACTCAACGCAGCCCTGTGCCGAGGCCCGCTCGCCTTTTACGGTCGCATCAGCTACGGCCTTTACATGACCCATATCATGGTTTTCATTTACTTCGGCTGGTTCGATCGGAGCATGGATCACTATGGCATTCCCGGCAATTTCGCGGTAGTCGCTTTCCGCCTCGCCGCCAGCACCGTCGCCGCCACCGCGCTCTGGTATGGATTCGAATCGCAGATCCTCAAACTGAAGCGATTCTTCTAATTTTGCTGCGAATTACCCTGAGAATAAGTCACAATCAGGAATTTGCTCCTGGCAGGTTCTTCGTGGCTTCAAATCCTCAATTCACATTCCTGTGACATCAGTCACCCGGCACGCAGAGCACCGGCTGCTAGGCTCGTATCAGGACGCAAATTCCCCATGCGAGGTACGCCATGATCGAACACGCGACGATCGACAAGGCAACCCAGGGGCCGCTCACCTCTGACCTCCTTACGAAGATGGACGCCTACTGGCGGGCCGCCAATTATCTCTCCGTCGGCCAGATCTATCTCAAAGACAATCCCCTGCTCGAACGTCCGCTCACGCTCGACGACGTAAAGCCACGGCTCCTTGGCCACTGGGGCACTACGCCAGGCCTTAATTTTCTCTACGTCCACCTCAACCGCCTCATCCGCGAGCGCAGCCTGAACATGATCTACATCATTGGTCCCGGTCACGGCGGTCCGGGCCTCGTTGCAAACACATATCTGGAAGGCTCGTACACTGAAATCTATCCTCACATTGAGCAGAATCGCGACGGTATCAAGCGCCTCTTTCGCCAGTTCAGCTGGCCCTACGGCATTCCCAGCCACGTCGCGCCGGAAACGCCCGGCTCCATCCACGAGGGCGGCGAACTTGGCTATTCGCTGGTGCATGCCTACGGCGCGGCTTTCGACAACCCCAGCCTCACCGTCGCCTGCATTGTCGGCGATGGCGAAGCGGAGACCGGGCCGCTGGCCACGAGTTGGCACTCCAACAAATTCCTCAATCCCGCCACTGACGGCGCCGTTCTTCCCATCCTGCATCTGAACGGATACAAGATCGCCAATCCCACCGTGCTCTCGCGCATCCCGCACGCCGAACTTGAAGATCTGATGCGCGGCTACGGCTACGAGCCCTTCACGCTCGAAGGCAGCAATCCACCTGCCATGCACCAGCAGGCCGCCGCCGTCTTTGACACCATCTTCGACCGCATCGCCGCCATTCAGAAATCCTCGCGCGAAGCCGCCGCCAAAGGCGAAACTGTGCAGCGTCCCGCCTGGCCCATGCTCATCATGCGCACCCCAAAAGGCTGGACCGGTCCGAAGACCGTCGACGGCAAGCCGGTCGAAAACACCTGGCGCGCGCATCAGGTTCCCTTCAGCGAATTGCGCGAGAAGCCCGACCATCTTCGCCTGCTTGAAGACTGGATGCGCAGCTACAAGCCCGAAGAACTCTTCGACAGCAAAGGCGCCCTGATTCCGGAACTCGCCGAATTGCCTCCGAGGGGCCGGCAGCGCATGGGAATGAATCCGCACGCTAACGGCGGGCTGCTCATGCAGCCGCTGCGTGTGCCCAACTTCCGCGATTTCGCTGTCAAGATCGAAGACCGCGGCCGCACAGAAGCCGAATCCACGCGCATCCTCGGCCACCTGCTCCATGCGGTCATGGAAGCCAATCGCGACGAGAAAAACTTCCGCGTCTTCGGACCCGATGAGACTGCCTCCAATCGCATTCAGGACGTAATCACAGGGACGGGCAAAATGTGGATGGCCGAAACTCTGCCCGTCGACGAGAACTTATCCGAGACCGGCCGCGTGATGGAAGTCCTCAGCGAGCATTTATGCCAGGGCTGGCTCGAAGGCTATCTGTTGACCGGCCGCCACGGCTTCTTCTCCTGCTATGAAGCCTTCATTCACATTGTCGACTCGATGGTCAATCAGCACGCCAAGTGGCTCAAGACCACGCGCCAGATTCCCTGGCGCAGACCCATCGCTTCGCTCAATTACCTGCTCAGCTCGCTGGTGTGGCGGCAGGATCACAACGGCTTTTCGCACCAGGATCCCGGCTTCATCGATCATCTGGTCAATAAGAAAGCCGACATCGTGCGCATTTACCTGCCGCCCGACGCCAACACTCTCCTTTCCGTTGCCGACCACTGCCTGCGCAGCCGCCATTACATCAACTTGATCGTGGCCGGAAAACAACCGCAACCTCAGTGGCTCTCCATGGACGAAGCCATTGAGCACTGCACCACCGGACTCGGTGTGTGGAAGTGGGCCTCAAACGACGACGGTAATCCGGACGTGGTGATGGCGTGCTGCGGCGATGTGCCCACGCAGGAAGCGCTCGCGGCCGTCTGCCTCCTGCGCGCGCGCATTCCGGATATTCGCATCCGCGTGGTCAACGTCGTCGATCTGATGGCGCTCGAGCCGCAATCAGAGCACCCGCACGGCCTCTCCGATGAAGACTACGACCTTATGTTCCCGCCGTCGGTGCCCACCATATTTGCGTTTCACGGTTATCCGTGGCTCATTCACCGGTTGGCCTACCGCCGGCACAACCACAACAACCTCCACGTGCGTGGCTACAAGGAGGAGGGAACTACTACCTCGCCCTTCGACATGTGCGTGCTCAACAACATCGATCGCTTCCAGTTGACGCTCGATGCCATCTCGCGCGTGCCACGGCTGGCAAGTCACGTCGAAGCCGCGCGGCAGTGGTATTCCGAACGGATCCAGCGTCACCGCCTCTATGTCTCCGAGAACGGCGACGATCTGCCGGAAATCAAGTACTGGCGCTGGCCCGACGTCTCGCATTAATTGAACTGGGTACCCCAAGTCCCGACTTTGGGAGCTGGAACTAACTCGCTAACTTGCTAACCCGCTAACTCGCTGCATCTGGGAAAGGCCTGCAGTTCATGTCTTCTTTGCACGTTTTGGTTTTGAATAGCGGTTCTTCTTCTATCAAGTTCTCCGTCTACGAAGCCAGTGGCGCAAACCGCACCCGGCTCTTCGAAGGCGCGGTCGACGGCATTGGCACAGATCTAGGCAAATTCTGGATCAAAAACGGCGGTGGCAAGAAGATCGTCGACGAAACGCCGGCGCTGCCCACGCGCGCCGTTGCCTTCAAACTCGTTGCCGATGCGTTGCACGCGGAGCAATTCCCCACGCCCGCGGCCATTGGCCACCGCATGGTGTGCGGAGGCCCCACGGTGCTCGAAAACCAGATCATCACGCCCGATCTCATCGACGAGATGGAGCGCTACACCGCCTTTGCGCCCCTGCACACGCCCATCGCCGTCTACATCATGCGCGAATCGCTGCGACTCTTTCCCGGTGTGCCCAACTTCGTCTGCCTCGATTCCTACTTCCATCGCACCATGTCGGAAGTGGTAAGTCACATGCCGATTCCCGAAGAGTATTCCGCCATGGGCGTGCGCCGTTTCGGCGCGCACGGAATCTCCTACGAGTCCATTGTCTACCAGCTAGAACCTAGCATTCCTGAAAAACTCATCGTCGCTCACCTGGGGAACGGAGCATCGATGACGGCCATCCGCAAGGGCAAATGTGTTGACACATCGATGGGTCTTACGCCCACCGGCGGTCTCATCAGCGGCACCCGTACCGGCGACATCGACCCCGGCGTGCTCCTCTTCATCCTGCGCAAAATCGCGGAGAAAGCAGAAACAGCCGCGGCGGCAGCGGACCAGCTCGAAGTAGTCGCCGCAAAAAAAGCGGGCCTGTTCGGAGTAAGCGGACTCTCCAATGACATGCGCGAACTGCGCGAAGCCATAGGGCAGGGAAATGCCAAGGCCCGTCTCGCCGTAGATAAATTCGTATGGACCATCCGCAAATGGCTCGGCAGTTTTGTCGCCGAGCTGGGCGGTCTCGACATGCTCGTCTTCACCGGCGGAATCGGCGAAAACGACATCGATTCGCGCGCCGAGGTTTGCTCCGGTCTCGAGGCGCTGGGCATCCTCCTCGATCGAGATCGCAACAACGTCCGCGGCGCCGCCACGATTTCGGCTGCGAATTCTCCAGTCACAGTTCGCGTTATCCCGCCCGCCGAGGACCTGATCATCGTGAATCACGTCCTGCGTCTGCTGAACGCATAAGACTAACAACAGTCTGATTGCGCGTGGCCGGCGGCCCCTCACGCAGGGCCGCTCGTGCACATGGTCTCACTTGTTCTAAACTGAATATGTTGGACCCGGAGCTCTCTTTCATGTCATCCGCTGCAGTTCCGGTGCGCGCCGACTGCATCCCGTCGCGTGCACTACGGCAATTTTCCTGGGGCGTGCTGGCCTATTTCATTGCCGTTATCTTATGGGGCACAGTGGTTCGCGCCACCGGCGCAGGCGCGGGCTGCGGCGATCACTGGCCGCTCTGCAACGGCACCGTCATTCAGCACTCGCCCACAGTCGACGCCATGATTGAGTTCGCCCATCGGGTCACCAGTGGCATTTCCTTCTTTGCCGTCGTCGCCCTCGCGGCGTGGAGCTTCGCCGCAACCGCGCGCGGCCATCTGGCCCGCCATTTCGCAGTTTCCGCCGTGGTGTTCACGCTTATCGAAGCGGCTATCGGTGCACTTCTCGTTAAGCTTGGGCTCACCGCGGAAAGCCAGTCGCCCCTCCGCGCGCCTTACCTAGCTCTGCACCTCACCAACACGCTTCTGCTGATCGCTGCGCTTGCCCTCACCGCGCACATGCTCGGTCGGCGAGTCGGCTATATGCGCGGCAGCATCCGATGGGCAAAGCCTGGAAGCGCGCTCGTGTGCCTCGTCGCGGTTCTTATCGTTGGCGTTACCGGTTCGCTTGCCGCGCTGGGCGACACGCTTTTCCCCGCGCAATCCCTCAGCGCAGCAATGGCGCAGGATTTCTCCTCAAAGAGCGCGTGGCTTATCCGCTGGCGCTGGACACATCCCACCATCGCCGTTATTGCAAGCGTCTTCTTCCTCTGGCTCGTGGCCCGCGCCATGAAGAATTCAATCCACTGGAACAACCGCGGCCTGGCCTTGCTCGTACTCATCCTGCTCGCCGTGCAATACGCGCTGGGCACGATCGATATTCTGGCGCTCGCTCCCGTGTGGCTCCAGGTAGTTCACCTGCTCGGCGCCGACCTGCTTTGGACCGCCCTCATCGTGCTCGCCGCCCGCCTGACTCTGGAGCCGAAAGAAGCGGTACAGCCTGTTGACAAGTTAGTGGCCTAGCAGATCATCGCATCCGCAAAAAGGCCTCATTTCGGGGCCTTTTCCGTTAGCGAATTGGCTTGAAAAGCGTTTGTGCGCTCAATCCATCTCCGGATGATATTGGCTCTCCCATCCGAGATACCGCACTGCCGCTTCGTGAATCCCCTTGGAAACATTGCTGAAGTTAGCTGCAACGTGATGCTCGAATCCCTCGCGGCAGATATACTTCAGCAGCTTCTGCAGGTGCGGAATTTCCGCCACGCCCGCGCCACCAAACGTCTCCAGGGGATCGTCGGTGAAGCGACCAGGGCCTGTGTATCCGCGGATCACCCCGCGCCGGTCGTCGGTAGAGTAGCGCGCAAAACTCATCTCGCCCGCCTTAACCCGGCCAACGCACGTCCCAAACGTGTTCAGTTTGCCCACCGTGCCGGCGATGATTTCCTGGTAATCCATCTTCACGTCTTTGAAAAAGTGCTTGGGCAGGTTCGAGCAGTGGAAGCACACGCACTTGTTTGGATCACTCCCGTAGTTATTGTTCCAGTCGAGCAGCGCCGACGGCGTGCCGCTCGCCAGCGCCAGCATATACATGCTCAGCACGCCGGGAATGTCAACCTCGCAAGCTGACGGGATCAGCTCGTTGCTCATCATGCTCATCACAGTGCAAGGCACAACGCCGAAATACTCTTCCATCGAAGTCCAGCACTGCACGGCACTGATAGTCACAGAGGTCTGCTTCATCCAGCCGTCAATCACCGCGCCCAGCTTGGCCATCTTCATGAGCGCATCGTCGGGAATGCCGCTCGTGGTTACATACTTCTTGATCGCCGCGAGCTTCGCCTGTGCCGCATCGTCATTGTCTTTCATGCGGTTGATGCGGCCGAAAATCTCCGACAGGTCGATCGGCTCAATCGAAATGCCGTTGGTCTCCAGAATCCGCTCCGAGTACCGCACGGTATTGAAGGCCGCGGGACGCGCGCCGATGGCGCCGATGCGCAGGTTCTTGAGTCCCTTAACGATCCGGCAGACCTGCCCGAACCACTCCAGATCCGCCTTGAATTCCGCCGACGCCGGGCTTTCTGTGTGCAGCGTGGTGAGCGAATAGGCGATGCCGTATTGCATCAGGTTGTTGCAGGCGCTCATCTTGCCGCAGAAGCTGTCGCGGCGCGTGGCGATCGTCATCGCATCGCTCCGGTCTGGAGTCGCCTGGATCAGCACCGGAATCTTGAGGCCCGACAGCCGCAATGCGTCGGCCACGCCGCGCTCGTCGCCGAAGTTTGGTAAGGTAACGATGATTCCGTCAATATCAGTCGCATGTTTCTTGAATAACTCGGCGCACCGGGTGGCTTCCGCAAATGTTTCCACCGCGCCGTATTTCGAATCTTCAGGACCCAGTACCACCGCTTTGGCGCCCGCCGCCTCAACCGCCGCAATCATCTCTTCGCGGCCCGTCTTTGCCAGGTGGTCCGGAAAAAATCCGCGGTTTCCCACCACGATCCCGTATGTCATTGTCCGATGCCCTGCCATTGCTCCACTCCTTCACGTTTTGCTTCACTCAATGTTGTTGCCGGCCGGCGCGAGTCGCTACTTGCCCGCGCGGCGAGGCGGAAATTTTGCCGCATAAAAAATACCCGCTGCAAGAAGCACTGCGCCCCACCAGACTGGCGCATGCAAATTGGTTAGCTGCACGCCCGCCGGATAGTTTCCACTAACCCACTCCAGTACGCCGCTGACCAGAATCATCGCTCCGTACAGAATCAGAAGAACTCCAATGAAAAACCAGATCGATATTCCGGAACCATGCATATCTTGGTGCTCCCTTCGTCCTGACGCTGTTCTGAATCTGTAACTCTCCGTCGGGGCCCGAGTGTCTGCCTACCAGAAATAAATGTTCAGGGCTGCAAAAATCACGATTGCTATCACCGCCCAGAGCCATTCGCTTTTGTAGAACGGCACAGGCTCTTCCATCGGCAGCACGGTCGCGCCATAAACCAGCCCGTTCAATTCTTCCACGGGCTTCGGCCTGGTGAACATGCTCACTACTGCCACCACGATTACGGTGAAGATGAACGCCCACAGCGCGCGATAGACATTCTCCGCCATCGGCTTGGCGTCAGGCGAAAGCGCCACCACGGCCAGTTCTGCAGGGTTCAGCTTCACCCACACAAACAAGCTCGCTGAAAACAGGATGCCCAGCAGCAGCCCGAGGAACCCTGCCACGCCCGTCGCCCGTTTCCAGAACATGCCCAGGAGAATTGTGCCCAATAGCGGCGCGACAAAGATGCTGAACAGCGCCTGCACATAATCCATAATGCCCAACGCGTGCATCACCAGATACGCCGCCCCGATAGACACCGCGACTCCAATGATGATCGACACTCGCCCGACCAGCACGTAATGACTGTCGCTGGCACCCTTTTTGATCAGCGGCCGGTAGATGTCATAGGTCCAGACCGTGGAGAATGCGCTTACGTTCCCCGCCATGCCGCTCATGAAGCCGGCGATCAGTGCAGTGATGCCCAAGCCAAGCAGGCCGGGCCCCAGGTAGCGCACCATCATCAACGGCAGAGCTTCGTTGTAGCTGTGCAGCGAGGCATCGGGCGCGCCCGAAAGCACCTTGTCCTGATACGCGGGTGAAAGCCTGGTCCCCGCCATCGCCGCGGCGCATCCAGAAGGGTTAAGCAGCTTATCCTGATTCTGGTTCACTGAGCACGCATCCACCACGCTTTCGCCCACCAGCACGCGGCGGCTTCCGTCGGGATTCTGCAGCAGAACCAGCCCCAGCAGCCCCGGCAGGATCACGATAAACGGAACGGCCATCTTGAAGAACGAGCCGAGAATCGGAGCCATACGCGCCGCGCGCAGATTGTGCGCTGCAAGCACGCGCTGGACCACGAGAAAGTCCGTGGTCCAGTAGCCGAAGCTGATCACGAATCCGAGCCCGAAGACGATTCCCGTCCATTGCACGCCCATGGGATTGGCGGCAAAGTGTCCGGTGTCGCGCCACAGGTGGAAATAGCTGTCGGAATGCATATTGACGAGAATTCTCGCCTTCAGTCCGTCCCATCCCCCGGCCTGCACCAAGCCCAGAATGGGGACCAACAGCGCGCCGCCCCAGATCAGCACAAACTGCAAGACCTCGTTAAAAATGGCCGAGCGGAGGCCGCCGAGTCCCACGTAAACCGCGACGGCAATGGATGACACCAGAATGCTGAAATGAATGTTCCAGCCCAGGACGACCTTCATCACCACAGCCATGGCGAACATGTTCACGCCGCTCATCAGGATCATTTCCAGAGCGAAGGCGATGGCGGCGACCGTGCGCGCGTGACCGCCGAAGCGTAGATCCAGGTATCCCGGGACCGAATGCGTCTTCGAGACGTAGTAAAAGGGCATCATCATCAGGCCCAGGAATAGCATGGCGGGAATGGCGCCAATCCAGTACCAGTTCGTGGCCAGAATGCCGTATTGATTCGCTGCCCCGGCCCAGCCCATCAACTCCAGCGAGCCCAGGTTGGCCGAGACAAAGCTCAATCCCGCAATCCAGGCGGTCATTTCGCGGCCGGCCAGGAAGAAATCCTCGCCCGTGTTCGACTTCCCCTTCAGGTAAAAGCCGATCCAGATGACCATCCCGAAATAAATGCAGATGACGGCAATATCGAGAGGGCGCAAACTCGCGAGCGGTGTGGCGTTCAGCGCGAGCAGCGAGGGCAGGGAAGTAGCGGAAATTGAAGCTGGATGCAAAACGAACATGCGTCACCTGAAACGGTGAAGGCGTCCTCTGATTCCGTGGACGTTTCACTCAGTAAATGGCTTTATTCAAGCACCTGTCAAGGGAATGGACGGTAAGGTCGGAAAATCTTCCCTCCGCGCCTCAAATCCAGCCTCCATGTAATGGGGGCAGACTTGCAGGATTTTGAGAAAGCGTTTACCCCGGGGAGTGTACCATACTTCACCTGGGGTGCAACAAGCGCCGCTGCTGATGGAAAGATCTACTCATTTGCCGCGATTTCGTGCAGCCATCCCGGAGCTTTCAGCAGCTCCCGCGGCCGTGGCCCGTCGGCGGGACCCACCAGCCCGTCGCGTTCCATCAGGTCGATCAGATGTGCCGCGCGCCCGTAGCCGATGCGCAGCCGCCGCTGCAGCAGGGAAGTCGAAGCCTTTCCGAATTCGAAGACCAGCCGCACCGCATCGTCGAACATAGGATCGTTCTCGTCCGGATCGTCGTTCGCACCCTCCAAGCTCGTACGCTCTTCCTTTGGCGATTCCAGGAAACCCTCCACGTATTCTGCGCTCCCCTGTTCCTTCCAGAAGTTCACTACTGCTGCAGTCTCTTTTTCGCTCACGTAAGGCGCGTGCAGTCGCATGAGGCGGCTGGTTCCCGGCGGCAGAAAGAGCATGTCACCACGCCCCAGCAAGGCCTCCGCGCCGTTAGTGTCGACGATCGTCCGGGAATCCACCTTCGTCGCCAGACGGAAACTGATGCGCGTGGGAATATTCGCCTTGATGAGGCCCGTGATCACGTCTACACTGGGACGCTGCGTAGCCAGGACGAGATGAATACCCACTGCGCGCGCCATCTGCGCCAGCCGCGTAATCGATTCTTCCACGTTGGCGCGGTCGAGCATCATCAGGTCAGCCAGCTCGTCGATGATGATCACGATGAACGGCAGCGGCGCTTCTTCGGTTCCGTCATCGAAGAGCGAGGGCATGGTGCCTTCGAAGAGCTTATTGTATTGCTCGATGTTGCGCACGCTGCGCGACGCCAGCAGCCGCAGCCGGCGTTCCATCTCGCGCACTGCGTTGCGCAACGCATTCGCCGCCAGCTTCGAGTCCGTAATAATCGGCGTGAAAAGATGCGGAATGCCCTCATACATGCCCAGTTCCACGCGCTTCGGATCCACCATGATCAGTCGCACCTGGCTGGGCGTGGTACGGAAGAGCAGGCTCATGATCATGGCGTTGATGGCCACCGACTTGCCCGACCCGGTCGAGCCCGCAATCAGCACGTGCGGCATGGTGGCCAGATCGGCCGTGACGATCCGCCCGTTGATATCCTTGCCCATGGCCAGCGTCAGCCGCGAGCGGGCCTTGGCGAAGGTCTCACTTTCCAGTACATCGCGCAGGTGGATCGTCTCGCGGTCGTGATTCGGCACCTGGATGCCCACCGTACTCTTGCCCGCCATGCGCTCGATGAGGATGCTCTCCGCGCGCATGGCCAGGCACAGGTCGTCGGCCAAACTCGTTACGCGCGAATACTTCACACCAGCTTCGGGCTTGAATTCGTAGGTGGTTACCAGAGGCCCGGGGTTGATCTGCACTACCTGTCCGCGCACATCGAACTCCGCGCACTTCTCCACCAGGACCTTAGCCTCTTCTCGCAGCGCGTCTTCCCGCACCGTCTGCGGACCTTCGCCGGCATTCAGCAGGTTGCTGGGGGGCAGCTTGAAGCCGCTCACATTCTTGGGCGCCACCGGAGCGGTATGCACTTCCGCATCGGCGCGCGCATGCACCGCAATCTCTCCGGGCAGGCGCTCGGCTGCGGCCGGAGCGGCAGCCGGTCGCGCCTCCACTGGCCGCATCTCGATGGGCTTGGGCGCCGGCGTTTGCACCCGCACTGTCGGCTGCGGCTCTGGCGCTTTCCCGGCGGCAGAAGCACTTGCAGCCGCTGCCTCCATATTCCGCTCCCAGATGCTCATGCGGCGCACTGGAGCCGCAATGGGAATCTCCTTTTCATCCCTGTTGGCTACGGCGAAGGCGGCATTGCGCTGGTAAGCGGGAATCTCATCGAGCGCGTCATCGCCAGTCTCCGCTTTCGCTTTATGCCGCCGCGCGAAGAAGGAGCTGATGCGGCCTGGCACATGCTCGCCGGCAGCATCCTCTTCTTCGCGTTCCGAATCTCGCTCGAATCGCTCTTCCGCACGCAGATCGGCCCGCCGCTGCCGCCACGACGTGAAGCGCATCCAGCGCTCCGACAAAAATTCGCGCACAGCCCAGAAATTCACCGCAGAAGCGAAATAAATGCCGGCCGCAGCCAGAATTCCGGCCACAATCCAGGCGCCCCAGAAATTGAAATAGCCCACCAGCACCCCGGCAATCAGCCGGCCCACGACGCCCTCCACCGGAACCAGGTGCAGCCAACGCCAGTGCCACGGCAATAGCCCGAAAGCCGCGGGTACAAAAGCGCACGCGAGCAAAATTCCCGTCCAGCGCAGCAGCGCCGAGCCCCCCGGGCGCGAGCGCATCCATGTCCACCCGATTGCGCCGAGCCACAGCGGCAGCAGGAATGTTGTCAATCCGAATGCCTGTAGCAACAGGTCGCTCAGCCAGGCGCCAAACAGGCCCACAGCATTGCGCACCATGTGCGTGGCAGCAGGATCAGTAGAGGTATTCAGCGAGGGATCGGTCGCGTGATAGGTCGCCAGAGCCAGCAGGAGAAGCAACGAGACCAGCGTCAGCGCGAGCCCAAGAATGACGTTCAGGGCACGATTGCGTGTAGGCGCGAGGACGATACGAATAGGCTTCATCATAAGGGCTGCTCCCGCCCCGTCGGCCCGGCACCATTCAACCAGACGTCCGCTCGAGCGGGCACACAATCCCAGAGCACTTCTTATTATCCGCGTGGTCAAGAACGTCCCCAGGCAAAAGACGCCGGGGGGAATCTGAGTCACTACCCCCGCGATCCAGTCGTAACGCGTTCAGGAGGGACGACAACTTGAACTTCTTTCCCTGCGCCGGCGCTGATGGGATCTCCGTCAGCGCGACGCAAGGTGCTTGCCGTCAGCCGCATAGACTTCGCAGAGAGCCACATTTGCAGCTTATTAAAAAGAAGAGTCGAAACGGAATCCTGTGGAAAAAGCGCCTTGTCAATCCTCGAATCGTGGTAGCATGGCGCATCTTTCCCATACTAGACAGGCGAGGTGTTCAGCATGGAGGTCAAGCTAGTCTCTACGGCTCCGCGTCGAAATGTCTCCCAATGCTCTCACGCGGGTGGTGTTAACGCGGTTTGCCACACCTACACGGGCGGTGTCGTGTCCATGGGCAACGACGTGATGAAGCAGCCCAAGGTCGTGCCCATCTACTGGGGAAACACCATCGTGGGAAATGCCGCGATGAAACTGGCCTTCGACCAGTTTTTCTCGGAGCTTCTCAACAGTCATTATGTCGACCGCCTGGCCCAGTACAACGTAGGACAGCCGCTTGTGCTTCCGTCTCATGCCATCGGCGGGACAGCCAGCAGCGTCAGTTCCAGCGACGTTGCCAATCAATTGACCAGTTGGTTCAGCAGCAATACCGTGCCGCCTCCAAATCCGTTGAGCGATGCCGCCAATTGGTATTACGTCATTCTGGCTCCTCCGGGCGCCACCGTCGGCTCGCCCGGCGAATGCGGGTACCACTCCAGCAGCAATATCAAGGTGGGCAGCACCACGATTGACCTGGCCTGGGGGCTGGTCTTCTTTCCCCCTCCATCGGCTGGCGAATCCGCGGTTTCCGTCGTCAATTCTGTCTGCTACTGCCTCGTACACGAAATGGTCGAGGCAATGACCAATCCGCGCGGTGCAGGATGGTCGGTGAATGTGCCCGCATCCGGTGGCAATACGGGACAGAACTGCGAGATTGGCGACCTCTGCGAGACCAAGACTTTTCACAGCGTCGGGCGCTGGAGCGTGGAAACCTATTGGTCGAATCAGGACAAGGGATGCGTTGGCTCCTTCGCTTCCGACTGGGCTTCGCTGGGTGCTCCCGCTCCGGGCGTACTTGGCGCACCGGTCGCTGGTCACAACAGCGACGGGCGGCTCGCGGTATTCGTCGTTTCCAAAGATGGAAACCTCTGGAGCCGAACGCAAACGGCCGTCAATGGAAGCTTTGGCGGTTGGCAGCAAGTGCTTTCCGGCAATCCCGTCATCTCCGCGCCGCCCCGTGTCGGATACAACAAGGATGGCCGCATGGAAGTTTACGGCATGCAAAGCGGCGGCGTTCTCTGGCACGTCTGGCAAACCGTGCCCAGCGGCGGCTGGAGCGGAGGTGGATCGCTGGGAGCCCCTTCCGGCGGCATCATCGGCGGAGTCTCTGTGACCAACGACCAGGACGGCCGCATTGAAATCTTCGGGGTCGGCTCCAACAAGCATCTGCACAATGTCTGGCAGACATCTCCCAACAACGGCTGGAGCGGCTGGGGAGATTTGGGCGCTCCTGGACCCGGCATCTCCATCGGCGATCCCCGGGTGGTGCGGAATGCCGACGGCCGTCTCGAAGTCTTTCTCCTGGCCAACGACGGAAAAGTCTGGCACATCTGGCAGACTGCGCCCAACAATGGCTGGAGCGGCTGGTCGTCGCTGGGCGGCCCGTCTGTGCAGATTTCCAATGGCGCGCCCTTCGTCGGCAACAATGCGGACGGCCGCATCGAGGTTTTCGTCACCGGAGCCGACGGCGGCATCTATCACATCTGGCAGACCGCGCCCAGCAATGGCTGGAGCTCCTGGGCGCAACTCGTGGCCCCGCTGCCAGGCGTCCAGTTTTACGGCCTCGGAGGCGTCTACAACAACCAGGACGGCCGCTTTCAGCTCCTCTTCATCGGCTCTGACGGCGCGCTCTGGACCATCCCCCAAAGCAGTCCCAGCAACGGTTGGAATCCAGTGCGTTTTCTCGACGGCGCCCCGACCGCACAGGCGATCAACGCCGACCAGATTCCGGCCTGCGGCAAAAACGCCAACGGAGACCTGGCTGCATTCGTCGCTGGAGCCGACGGCAATATCTGGCAACTCACACAAATCTCGCCCGGGGGAACTTGGGGCACGCTGGTGACGGATTAGCCGAATCGACTGTTCGTCCTGCGAAATCGACGGCTCTGCGAACGCTCTGTCGTCTCGGACATTCAGAATGTCTTATCCACCCAGTGGTCGATGTCCGGCCAGAATTCCGCGGCGCCGTTGTAAAGGGCCGTGTTTGCCAGGTCAATGCCGATGCGCGAAATGGTCAGGCTGACTCCCCGGTCTTGCTTCGGATAGTAGAGGTTCGAAACTATGCCCGCCAGCGACGTACCCGACAAGCCGGATGAGTAAAAGACGTTCTTGCCCGAATCATTGAAAGTGATGAACACGCGCGAAATCGCGTAGACAGTGCGCCGCGTGAATCCGCCTTTTCCCAGCCGAAAGTAGCGCGGGTCCTGGTGCCACCATATGGTGAACACGTAATCGCCAAAAAAGCTCGAATCCGTGGCGTCGAGCTCCATTGACCCGAAGCACTTTCCGTAGCCCGCCCAGCCGTGCCCGTAGCCGCAGAAGCCGTCGCTGGAGGAATACTCCAGTGTCCCAGCCTCTACCGCCGTCGCGCCCAGGCCAAGCGGATCGTAAGTCGACTGCGCCCACTCCTGAAATTTCTCGTGCGGGCTAAGCGGCTGGAATTTCCCATAATTCACCTTGTAGGCCGGAATCACCCAATACATGTGCTTCGGCGAACCGGTGGTTGCCGTCGGACTGTAGACTTGCCCCTTTTTATTCTTTTCCTTGCTGGCTTTGGTCGGCGCATGCCGCGGCGTCTGCGCACCCGCGGGTGCTGGATTGGCGCTGGCGACGTCCTCGGGCGCAGACGGCACCGGTACAACCCCATTCCAGGCCGCGTCCGCGGCGCACGTGATGCAAAGCGAAGGGATGGGAGCAGACGGGAGCTGCGAACTCGGCGTTTGAGCGAAAAGGCGGGCCGGGCCGTAGTAGCAGTTGGCAAGCAAAGCAAAAAGCGAGAAAAACAGCGTGAGTGTAGTGTATTTGCGCATATGGTTCAGCCCCGGAATGCCGCCCAGCGGCGCCGCTCAATGATCCCACTGGCTCTGGAATAAACGACACGTTCTACGGCAGAGACGCAACTCCGCCAGCTACTTAGATGTAAATAAACAGAGGTCGTCCACCCTGGGGCAAGGAACAATTCCGGCTACGACCGTTCCCTCGCGGTTCTACTTTTCACCCGTGCTGTGCGGTCGCGTATGGGCATGGCGGAGCCGCCCTCTTCCGACTATCCCCGATCGATCCCAAACACCGGAATCTTCTGGTCCAGTTTGAATACCAGCATCTGCGCCCGCCATGCATAATCCGTGCCGGCAAAGTGGGCTTTCAGTTGATCGGCAAGGCCGCGGCAATTCTCGTGCGCTTTATCCGCCTTGTTCTGGTCGCCTTTGTCCTCGTACATATTGGTCAGGATAGCCTGCCGGTAGGCGGCTTCGTACAGAGCCCGCGCGGTTCGCGGCCCGTCGGGATAATCCTGGGCATACTTTTCATAGATTTCGGTTTCGTTTTCCGGACATTTTTCCGAGCCTTCCCAGTCGCCGCACAGCTTGTTGTCGATCAGGTCGAAGGCGGCAAGCGCGGCCCAGCGCGTGCGCGGATACAGCTTAATCACCTTCTTCAGCGCATCCTCGTCAATCTGCTGGTGCATGTACGGCTGCCGCGCCTTGGACGAAGGCAGCGAGGCAATATCTGATCTCTGGATTTGCCACTGAATATCGGCGGCGCGCCAACGCGCATCCGGCGCCAGCGGCGAGTTCTGAAACATTTCGTACAGCCGCGTGTAGAGCAGGCGCGCCGCTTGGGGAGCATTGGCTGGACCCGAAGGAGTTGACGCCAGCGCCTCTTCATTTGCCGCCGCGCCCATCAGGATCTGGTCGCCATTCGGGGTCGAATCGATCACGACTCCCTTTGACTGAATCCATCCCGTGACCGGCGGCGGAGTGCTGTTGTCGTCGCCCATCTCCGGCGTGTCCTGGTTCTCGCTTTCTTCCTGGATATCGGTGTTGGCTTCCACGTTCAGCCAGTCGCCGCTTTTGTCAATGACGACCATCTCGCGACCGACCTGCACTTGCGCAACTTTCTGCGAATTGGTATTGGGCGAGATGTAAAGCCAGGTGATCTGTAGCGGCGTGGCCCGTGGACCCGCCATCGGCGCCCGCAGTTGTGGCGGCTTCTTGTCTTTGGCTGTGGCCGAGACGGCGCACAACAGGCAGAAGAATGCCAGGCGGAGCGGTCGCGTGCGCTGAGATTTGGGAGTGCTGAGTTTCATCACTTTGGAAATAATAGCCCAACTTCGTTAGACGGTCTCGATGCCAAAACGCTGAGCGTACCGCCGCGCCGTGGCGATACGTCGCTCGGTGATCTGGCGGTAGGAGGCTTGCACCCGGTGGAGCACCTCCGCGGAAGCAGTTTGCGGCGTCCCGCTGCTGAACGGTGGCTCTGGAGCATATTCGATGGATAACTGAATCTGCTCCGCGATCTCTCTCCCCCTCAGCAGCGAAGCCACCCGGAGTGCGCCGTCGATCCCCGCGGTCACTCCTGCGGCGCTCACATGTTTGCCGTCGATCACCACGCGAGCCTCCATAGGAATCGCGCCGAAATATTTGAGGAGATGGAACGCGGCCCAATGCGTGGTGCACTTCACGCCGCGAAGCACACCGGCCGCGCCGCAAATCAGCGCCCCGGTGCAGACGGAGAAAATGTATCCGCCCTGCACGGCATGTCTCCGGATGAACCCCAGGACGGCCTCGTCCTCCATCAGCCGTTCCTGTCCCCAGCCGCCGGGCACCACCAGCAGATCGAGCGGCGGAGCTTCTGCAATGCTCATCTCCGGCGTCAGAATCAGTCCCTGGAGGTCGCGAACCGGCGTCGCTGCTTTCCACAGCAAATGAAACTTCGAATCGGGCAATCGCGAAAGGACCTCGAATGGACCGGTCAGGTCGATCTGGTCCATCTCCGGGAAGACAAGAGCACCAATGCGCAGATGTTCCGGGTGGTCCAACCGCTCACTCTCCACGTTCCGTAAGCACCCCGGCCAGCAGCGCCGGATCCACATTTCCGCCGCTTACGATCGCCACGGCTTTTCGGTACGCCGGCAGCTCATGGCCATGGAAGAGCAGGGCAGCGGTAGTCACCGCGCCGCTCGGCTCAGCCACTAGCCGCGTGGTCGCTACAATGGCCCGCATCGACGCGCGAATCTCCGCCTCAGTCACCGTAACGATCCCGTCCACAAATGCCCGAATGTGGGCAAAGTTCCGTACACCCACGCTCTGCGTGCGCAATCCGTCGGCTATGGTCCGGCTGGTCATCTCCGCCGGCCACGTTACGATTTTTCCTGTGCGATAGCTTTCCGCCGTGTCTCCAGCGAGTTCCGGCTCCACTCCAAACACCTTACTCTTCGGGCTGACGTGTTTTACCGCCGCGGCCACTCCGCTCAGCAATCCGCCTCCCGATACCGGCGACAGCACCAGGTCCACACCGGCCAGTTCCTCCAGCATCTCCAGACCGCAAGTCGCTTGACCGGCAATGATCTGCTCGTCGTCGTATGGCGGAATCACCACGTAGCCGTGTTCGCGCACCAGCTCTGCCGCTTTTGCCAGCCGCTCGCTCGAGGCCACGCCCACATCCACGACCTCTGCGCCCAAAGCCAGGGTCGCCGCACGCTTGATCGCCGGCGCATTCGACGGCATCACGATCACCGCCTTCGCGCCCACCTCACGCGCGGCATAAGCCACCGCCTGCGCGTGATTTCCGCTCGAATACGTGATCACGCCGCGTCGAATCTCATCCGGCGTGAGCTGCAATATCTTGTTGCTCGCACCGCGCATCTTGAACGCGCCCACCGGCTGCAGGCTCTCCGCCTTGAGCCAGATCTCGCGCCCCGTCCCACGTCCCGCCACGCCGGCAAAGGGCGCTTTCAGCAGTGGCGTCCGGATTGCAATTCCCGCAATCCGCGCCGCCGCCGCGCGAATCGTCTCCAGGTCAACCAACTGTCCCGTATCCGTATTTGCGGCCGTCGACTCCATGCTCTTCATTCTCCCATGTTGAGGCGCTGGTTTCACTGGGTCGTCGCCTGCCCTGTCCTTACCCGCAAAAGTTCCGCGCAAAAGAATGGGCGGTAGCAAAGCTACCGCCCGGAGGTAGTTGGGGAGCCGCTGCTAGAAGAACAATTTCGCCGATATCTGCAATTGGCGCGAGCCGTAAAGGGTGCTGCTGCTTGTGCTCGATGCCGCTCCGAACGCGGAGAGTCCTGTGCCCTGATATGGCACAAAGCATCCCGCGTCGATCCCGCCCGTCGGTGGAGCAACCGCATTGCACGTGTAGCTGAGTGAGCTGGACACCTTTGCGCTTGCTCCCGGCGTCAGGAACGTCGTGTAAGTGCCGTTCACGCCGGTGATGATCTCATGATTCAACAGATTGAACGCCTCCGCGGCCACTTGCATGTAAAAGCGCTCGTGGATGGGAATTTTCCGCGAAATCCGCATGTCGAAGTCGTTGAACCCCGGCATGTAGATGCTATTGCGCCCGATTTGCGGTGGCCGGCCGTTGGTAGCGCCGCCATAGCTGGATGCGATAGCACCGCCGTAGATTCCACCTTCGTCCGCGTAGCTCTTCGCATTCGTGTTCCCGGAGTAGATAGTCCCACCGACGCCCATGTAGATGGGCTCGCCGCCCGACGCTACTTCCGCACCGGAAAATACGAAACCATCCACGGCGTTCTTCATCCACTTGTTCCCCTGCACAAACTCCGGCTGGTAAACGAAGGAGAAGGTTCCGCGGTTTCGTATGTCGATATCCGACGGGCCGTTGTCCAGTTTGATATTGTTTGGATCCGACGGTACATCACCGCCGTAGAAAGTCCCGTTCGCGCCCTGCACCTGGCCCGTGTCAGTCGCCTTGGCCCAGGTAAAGTTACCCAGCACTTCCAGGCCGTTGGCGAAGGGACGCCTCACAGTCATCGCCATCGCGTTGTACCACGTGTTGGCCACGCTGTAGCCCGTGTTGAAGCTCGACAGAGCGGTGTTGCGGCGATCGCTGGGCAGATACACCGGAACCGTCATCACTCTCGTCACGTTGTTGCTCGCATCCTGCACAGCGTAGCTAGCCATCCCACTCGGCTTCTGGCCCACAAGGTTCGCGTCCACAAATACCGGTAGCCGCATGCCGCGCGTGCCCAGATAGCCAATCTGGAATGAGATCTTCGCCGGCAGCGCCTGTTCCATGCTCAGGTTCCACTCGTGCGCCAGCGGCGGGACGAAATTCGGATCGAGCCCGTGAAAGCTGTAACTGATCCTGGACGAGACCGGCAGGCTGACGGTCGGCACCGTGCCTCCGGACGGATACTGTGACTGCGAAAGCGGCGGTCCCGCCGGCGTGTATGGAAGATTCGGGTACTGCAAAAGACTACCCGCAGCCGGCGGCGTCGGGCATGTCGATCCCGAAGTTCCTACGCTCGATTTGCAACCCGAATAGCTGTAGTTCAACTGCACCACGCCATTCTCCACGCGCATGGCATAGTAGGTGCTGCCCTGGTTTAGCGCCGAGAACATCCCATACCCGCCGCGAACCACCGACCCCTGGAAAGGCGCCCACGAGAATCCGATGCGCGGCTGCACCCGATCCAGCACGTTCTTGATCTTGCTCGTGTACTCCGAGGAGATCGGATCGAATAAATGATTCACCAGCCCCGGATCAGGGGTGAGCTGCACGTCGTAGCGGACGCCCGCAGTCACCGTGACCTTGGAGGTCAACTTCCAGGTATCTTCAGCGAATCCGTCATACATCTTCATCCAGAAATCGTCTTTGCCCTGCGTCCCGGGCGCCTTGTTTACCTGGTCCACGGTCTCCACGAACGAGTTGTAGTGGTAGCCGGCATACGGATCCGTATCGCCGGCTTGTCCCGCAAACGCGTCCTGAATCCAGTCCTGGAAGTTTAATACGTTAGTCGAATCGCCGTAACCGTACAGTCCACCGCCCTGGTAGAGGTTGATCATGACTTCGTGAACGATGTTGGCATCGCCGCCAAACTTGAACGTATGCCGGCCGTGAACCGTTGAAAAGACGTCGCTCAACTGGATCCGATGCTCGTCCGGCTCGGCGGCGCGCGGCAGGGCATTCGGCATTCCGAATGTCACTGCGCCCATGCTCACTGACGGACCTGCTGAATAAGCGCCTGCCGTTTCCAGATCCCGTCCATACTGTCCGTGGAAGTCGTTCACGCTCGCGCTACCGATCTGCGAGGTCCACCCTCCCACCAGGAACCGCTCGTGGTAATAAGTAGGCCCATTGGTCGATGGCGAGCTATTGCTGAATGTCGCGGCGCCGCTGTACCCGTAGCCGGATTGGAAATTGACAAAGTTGAAATCCGCGAACACGTCATTCTTGCTGTTGATGTGGAAGTCAAGGCGCGGGAAGAAAAGATCCTCCTTCGAAACTCGCGATGGCGCTGCTGTCGATTCGTTGATGAGGAACTGGATGCCGGCCGTGCACTGCGCCGCTGTGATCGTCGTCGGGCACTGCGTCGGCGTAATTGTGTTGCTCGGTGATGTGCCGCTCGGCGGCGGAGTGGTGTCTGAAGGCGTCGTCGAAATGTAGTTCGAATCCGTATAGAGCGCCTTGCCCACCTTGCGGAAGCCGTCATACGTGAAAAAGTAAAACAGCCGGTCCTTCTTGATTGGCCCGCCCGCACTGCCGCCAAACTGCTGCTGCTGGTGGGTCGGCTGCGTCAGCAGGAACGACTTGATTACCGGGTTTGGCTGGTTGTAAAGCGCGTTGTATTTCGTCAGCGGGTCCAGCGCGTTCAGGTCCGGATAACGGAGGAAATAAAACAGGTCGCCATGCAAGTTATTGGTGCCGCTCTTGGTGATCGCGTTCACCTGCCCGCCCGCTGCCTGGCCGAATTCCACTGAGTAATTCGAAGTCTCAGCCTGGAACTCCTTGATCGCATCCGCGCTGTAGACATACGGCGCCCCGTTCGATCGTCCGCGCGCCTCGCTGAACAGCATCTGGTTGTTATTCGCGCCGTCCACGTAATTCTGGTTGTAGAGGCCGCTGATCCCGTGGAAGCTCACCAGGCCCGAACTGCCGTCCTGGGTTACGTTGGGCGTCAGCAGTACAAAGTCGCTCCAGTTGCGCGCGTTCACTGGCAGGTTGGCCACAAGGTGCGTGTCCACCACCTGCGATACTTCCGTCTTTTCCACGTCCAGGATCTGATTGCTGCCCGAAACCTCAACCGTCGTCGTTGTGGCTTGTACGCCCAACGCCAGGTTGATCGTCAGTGTCTGACCCACGAGCAGCGTGATATTCGACGCCTGCGATCGCGAAAAACCGCTCGCCGTGGCGCTCACGTTGTAATGGCCAGGCTGCAAAAATGGCGCCCGATAAATCCCGGCATCATTGCTTGTGTAATTGTGCACAACTCCGGTGTCGGTGTTGGTCAGAGTGACTGCTGCGTTGGGAACGACTGCCTGGTTGGCATCGGTGATGGTTCCGGTGATTGCGCCGGCGCCTGTGGTCTGCGCTGCTGCGGGCCGAATAATTAGCGTGAAAACAAACGCCACCAGGACGATCAGGGCGGCGATACACCGCGGACGATAGACCTGCTGCACCATATCGTGGCTCTCCTCGAAGTGGTTCTTAAAGCGAAGTTGATCTGCCTCAACACGCCTTCGCGATCAGATCTGGGGTTCTTTTCTGCGCTTCAGACGTGCGTACGCAAAATGGCCGCCCGCGCCAGCCAGGATGGCATCTTTTCTGCGATTACCGCTGAAACTCTCCCAGGGAAATCTGCGCGCGGGCAATGGATTGAATCTCTGCTTCGATTAAACCACGGTTCAGATGAAACGCAGATCAACGCCACGTAAACGCCTGTGGATTTCGCGGTATCTTTGCCGAGTAGGCTCGATTCGCTTGCGAACCAAGAAGCATGCTGGATGGAGCAGGAGCATTCACGCTCTTGAATGAAAATCTCATCAAGTGCGGTTTTGCCGCGGGTCTCTGCCTCGTCCTTCGCGAACGCCTCAAAAGATGGCGCGAGGGGTTCCGCAGCCTCACTCGTACGCCAGCGCGTCCACCGGATCCTTCCGTGCCGCCATCCAGGCAGGATAAATCGCCCCGCAAACTGCACCCGCAAAAGCAATTCCGGCTGCCTTGGCCGCCCATCCGCTGGTGACCTCATACGGAATCGTCGGCAAATAGACGTGCAGCAGCAATCGCATCAGGAACGTCCCGCCGATCCCCAGAAGCACCCCGGCCACCGCCAGGATCGCAGTCTCCCGCAGCACCACGCTCACAATTGCTGCCTTCGAGGCCCCCATCGATTTCAGAATCCCGATCTCCCGTGTCCGTTCCAGGACCGCCGTGTACATGGCCTGGAAGATTACCAGGAACCCGACGATCACGGCGATCACCGTTACCGCATCCACTGCCGCGTTAAAGCCCGGCAAATGCGACGGTGTCATCTGGCTGAGGAAGTCAGCCATGGAGATCACTTTGTTGTCATGCAGGCCAGGTGTGGCATGGATCTCGTCAGTCACAAGAGCGGCATTCGCCGGCTGGTCGCATTTGATGTAGAAGATTGAGGCCTTGTTTTGAACGCCCATCAGGCTGTCCAATGTCTTGATCGGCACCATGGTGCGTCCGCCCTTGCCCGGTTCTACGATTCCCGAGACGCGGAAGGCATGCCCCAGGACCTGGACAGAGCTGCCCACGTGCAAATTGTGCGCTCCCGCCCAGATGGTGTCGACAATGGCATCGTTCGGCCCCTTGAACGGCCCACCTTCGACAAACCGGAACGGCCTCATGGCATCGAAAGTGGGAAAGTCGATACCGTAGATCACAGCTAGGCTGCTGGTGGTAAGGTCGCTGTGCTGAACTGCCGGCGAGACCACCGCCACATGGGGCAAGCGGCGCAGGGCGATAGCGTCGTTGACCGGCATGGAAGCGGCGCTCAGGCTGTTGAAGATGCTGGCGTTGGATCCCGACATCATCAGATCGGCGCCGATTCCGTTGGTCCGTTGCTGCTGGTCGTGCACCATGCCCATGAAAATGGCCACCACCGACAGGATCATGATGACCTCGATGGCCACGGCAAACAGGCTGATTACCGATCGCAGTGGACGGTGAAGCAGATTCGAAACTACGAGCTTGTTCATAAACCGGCCTGGAATCAGATGCCGCTGCAAACGCGCGGTGCAGAACGAAGTTCACCAGCTCTCTTCCGTCTCAGGTTATCAGCCTGCCCAGGTGCTTGCCCTGAGCAGCCATTCCTGAAATGGAGGCAACGTTACTTTTGGCCCGATGAAACCCGGAGTAAAGCCCAGATTTTCCTTTGCCCTCGGGTCCGTCTCGGGTTATTGTGTTCTTGAATCGCTTGGGATTTTGCCCGCTCGGCGGCAGGGGTATGACAAGTCGAGACGGGCTTGGGTAAAATCAATCTTTCCGATGCTTTGCTGTCTGTACTGCTGCATTTGGTGGATGCATCGACCCCGGTTTTGCGAGTAGTCGGTCGCCGATGGGAAACTTTGGTGAAGACCTGCGCAAAGAGCGGCTAGCCCGCAACATTGCGCTGGAACACATAACGGCGGTTACAAAGATCAGCCAGCACCATCTGGTGGCGCTGGAACAGGGGCGTTTTCGGCAGCTCCCCGGCGGCATCCTCAGTAAAGGCATTGTCCGCGGCTACGCTACCGCCCTGGGACTCGATCCCCAGGATTGGACCGAGCGCTTCCTCAAAGCTTGCAGCGATTCTGGTGAATCTTCTGAAGACGACCAGGCCTGGACCGCTTTTGCCTCCAACGTCGGCCGCGCGCGCATCCTGCGCCACGACGAGGCCGAGATGCGCCTGCGTTGGCTGGGCGCCGGCCTCCTCGCAGTGATTGTCGTCGTTCTGGGTTGGGTCACCGTCCGCTTCATCGGCGTCCGCGCAGGTTGGTGGCCTTCTGTTCTTCCATTCCACAACGCAGCCGCCAAAGCGCACGTTCTCATTTTCCGCTTGGCATTTTTCCTCTTCCATTTCTGAACCAGAAAAGACACGGCCCATCGCTGTAACTGATTCTTATCTGAAACTCCCCTGAGCCTAATCTCCCGAAGAGTCGCATGCTCTTAGCAGCTGACTCTGATTCTTTTCGCCTCGCCTGATGGACTGGTATCTTAGAAGAAATATCTGAAATTCAGGTGGCCAAAGCGTCTGTTCGCTACGCGGCACCCTGCTCAGAGTGGATCCAGCTATTTCGCACGAAACTACGGCCCCCTTGCCGGAACCGAACGGCAATTTTTAACAGTTCCTATCAACGGTATGCCCTCGAATGACAGAGACGGTGAAGAAATATCTGCCCGCGATCGCCTGCGCTGCGATCCCAATCCTTTGCTACATTGTGGTTCGCCCCTTCGCGGAAATAGGCATTAATGACGACTGGTCTTATATCGGGACAGCGCAGGTACTCGCCCAATCAGGCCACCTTGGCTATAACGGCTGGGGCAGTCCGATGCTCGGCTGGCAGGCATATTTCGGAGCCTTATTTATCAAGCTCTTCGGATTCTCCTTCACGATAATTCGTCTCACAACGGTGGTCGAGGCGGTCCTGGCTGTCTTCCTTTTTCAGCGCACCCTGGTGCGGGCAGGCTTGAACTCATGGAACGCGACTCTGGCGACGATCACGCTCGCACTCTCACCATTGTGCCTTCCGCTGGACTTCACATTCATGAACGACGTGCCGGGGCTACTAGTCATTGTTGCGTGCCCTTACATGTGCCTGCGTGCTGTCGAGGCCAAAGGCCAACGCTCGGCTTCGATCTGGATCTGCATGGCGGTACTGCTGAACGTGGTGGGGGGAACGACTCGGCAAATCGCCTGGCTCGGCGTCCTGGTGATGATTCCCTGCACGGTCTGGCTGCTCAGGCGGCGCTTTCGCGTGCTCCTCTTGGGTGGTTTGTCCTGTGCGGCCGGATGGGTCATGGTCCTGCTTGCCATGCGCTGGTTGGCGCGGCAGCCTTATATCGTTCCGGAATCTGCGATTCCCGGCAGAATAGATGTGCACTCGCTGAAATTTGTCGCCGGCCTTGGGCTTAACTCAGCTGGATTTCTCGCCCTCCTCGCGATGCCCGTGCTGCTCATGTTTGCTGGATCTCTGCGCAGTTGGAATCGCCGCTCGGCCGCAGTTTTTGGCGCCGGAATGCTCTGTTGCGCCGTTCCGATGATTGTCTCCATGGTCTCAGGAAGGAAGCTGGCGTGGATTGCGCCATTCTTTCACGATTACATGACCGACTCGACCTTTCAGAGACTGATGATCGTTACCGCCCAGCACCTCCACCTGGCGGTTGCAAATGAATGCTTGCGAGTTTTGCTGACCGCGCTGGCAGTGCTTGGAGCTTTGAGTCTCCTGGCCTGCCTCTTCGTCGAGAGGCCGCCCTGTCCCAATCGAGAACCGAGGACAGATTCCGTTTCCTGGCGAACGCTCGCAGTCATGCTTGGTCCTTTTACATTGGCATACATTCTCCTGCTGGCATCAGTAGGGCTCCAATTCGTTTTCTACGACCGGCACCTCTTGCCTCTTTTTGCCATTCTCCTTCTCGTGGCGACGCGCCTCTACCAGGAGAGGGTACGAACAAATCTGCCCTCCGCATGCATCGCACTGTGCGTTATCTTCGGAATTTTCAGCATGGTAGCCACTCACGACCGGTTTTCCAGCTTTCGCGGGTATGCGGCAGCCATTGACGAGGTACGCTCAAGCGGGGTTCCCGCAAGCGCCATTCTCGGACCTTGGGAATTTGAAGGATGGACCCAAATCGAAACGGCAGGACACGTTAACAACCCGAGAGTCCAGGTTCCGAAGGGAGCTTACGTGGCGTTGCCGGCACGCTCCTACCCTCCTGCTTGTGAGTCGGCATTAGTCAGTTTTCTCGACATGACTCCAGCGGTCAAACCCGCTTACGCGGTTTCGCCGGATCCTGCCGCATGCGGCGGGCGGGTCGCCTTCGCGCCGATAATCTATCACACATGGATTTCTCCACGGACCCACGCGATTTTTGCTGTCCGGCTTCCCCACTCGTTTCTTAACGGGATCGATCGTCAGGAAGACAGTGTTTCCTCTGCAACCGCCAACTCCTGGTAATAGGTGGTTGCCAGCTTCCTTCCGGTCCTGCGAAAGAGTCGTGACTCTGCGAGGCCCAGACGGTGCAGCACCAGCTTGAGCGTCGTTGAGAGGACGCCCAGACCGTACGTGATGCTGCGCCGCAGGTTGATGGAAGAGCATTCTTCGAAGTACTTGGTCGGGCAGGATATTTCGCCAATGCGAAAGCCAAAGAACATGCACTGGGCTAACATCTCGTTGTCAAACACAAAATCGTCTGAGTTCTCCAGAAGCGGAAGCGTACGCAGTACCTCGCTGGTGAAAGCCCGAAACCCGGAGTGATATTCAGAGATCTTGGCCCCGGTAAGGAAGTTTTGAGCGGCCGTCAGGCATCG
Organism: Occallatibacter sp.; assembly: GCA_035935755.1. Taxonomy (GTDB): domain Bacteria; phylum Acidobacteriota; class Terriglobia; order Terriglobales; family Acidobacteriaceae; genus Telmatobacter. The sequence goes on from DASYWU010000042.1 coordinate 80,464, forward strand.
GTTGGCTACGTATTTGTAAAGAGGCATTCCGCCCTTTAGCGCACCGCCTCCGAGGATTCTTGATCCAAGCACAACGTCATAGATACCTGTGCCGATCATGCTTGCCATTGCCGTTACCAGACGAGGAGTGTACTGGTAATCCGGGTGGAGCATTACCACGATGTCCGCGCCGGCACGAAGAGCTTCGCGATAGCATGTCTGCTGGTTCCGCCCGTATCCGTAGTTGCGGTCGTGAGCAAACACCTTCGCACCGAGACTCTCGGCCACCTGAATAGTCTGGTCTCGACTGCCGTCGTCGACGAGGATTCTTATGTCCACCTCATCGGGAATCTCGGCAAAAGTCTGGTGCAGAGTTCTTTCTGCGTTGTAGGCGGGCATGACCACCGCTATGCGTTTTCCGCAAATCATTGGAAACCTTCCGTCAGCTATGAATCTGCCGAAATTGCCACGAAATCCGCCACATTCCCTCGTCCGGCCTTGCGGACTGGATGCGGAGAGATTCAGGGAGGAGACTGTCACCCCCAGTATAGCTTCGATCCACTGTTCTTGAACGGCTGTCCGCTTGAACTCGATTCGCACTTGCATCGGGTCAGTAAAGACCACGCCGGTTTTCTCGGTGCGTCATGCTGCACAAACGAACCGAGAGATGGCGACGGCTCCAGCTGACCCCTGCGATCACGCGCTATACTGGGAACCAGATCCGGCGCTCAATCCGCGCGCAGGTGAGATGAGAAGTGTCGGTGCTGCCATGACAACTTCTCCCGGTAATGAAACATTGCACGTGAGATGCATTCACTGTGGCTCCGCCAATCTGCGGCTGTCGCATCTTCGCTATGCCGACCTCCCGCGCCTTATGATGCTCAAATGGCCGGTCCGCTGCCGGTACTGCGAAAGACGGAGCTATGCGAGCGCCTTTTCCGCTCTGCGTTTGCGGCATGCGCATCACGCTGCTCAGTGATCCTATGGAAGAAATGCTGGAGTGAAGCTCACCCACACTAACGCACATCTGCAGCTAAACTTGCATCCGATAGTCCCGCAGGGAAAACTCCATCAGGATCTTCTTAAAGTGTTGCCACACCTTTTCCCTGCGCTGGAGTTTGGGTGCTATGTTTCCTAGTCGCTGCTTTCAGCGCCTTCTGAAGATCCAGAGCCAGCCAGCCAATCAGAAAGAGACCGAAAATGGGAAGCCAATGCAGGACCGGCTTCCCTGACCACCGCGCTAATTGCTCGGTCCAAACATTCATCCCAGCGAACGATCGGTATGAGGATAAGTCCAGCAGGCGCATATGCAGGCCATTTTCCGGATTGTCCGGTACGCCAAAATCGGAAGTCCGGTAGATTTCCTTTTGCCCCGCTAATTTGTGTTGCAACAGGATCCATGACATGACGTAATCCGATGGCGCATATCTCCCCTCGCGAAGCGTCAAGACATTATCTTTGATTTGGTGAATTTCCTGGTCCTTGACCAGGATGCCCGCTATCTGGCTGACTGCCGATATCAGAACCACGAAGGCAATGAACCGTCGCCCCATCGCCGATCGCCACCACCCGGGAAGAAAGGCAATCGGAAGGAACCAGAGAGGAATAAACGGCACAAGCAGGCGAGGTCCCGGCGACCATCCGCCTTCCCATGAATACCACGCCCCAGCCAGCAGGAGGTTTTCAATGATCAGCACGCTGCAGAGATCGGCCTCTTCGCGATATGCACCGGCAAAGGATCTCCACCCGAACAACGCGAGCACAAGCACAGGACAATAGATAAACAGCCCCTTGTCGAACGATCCCAGGAGCAGGGGAACCGTTCGCCAAAGCTGTTGCGGAAAAAAGAGAGTGGCTTCGAGTCCATATCCGCTTTCCATCGGATTGCGGAATCGGATGTAGTTGAGCCAGAGGTCAAACGCGCCGGCAAAAACAAGAGGAATTGTGAAGAGCATCGCCCGCTGAACCCGCTGCCGCATCTCTCCCCGCCGGGTGAGCAGATACATCGCAAAGACCGGAAAAAACAACACGTAAAGCTGCTTGGCCAGGAACAGCCAGCCAAATCCCATGCCTCCGATCAGGACGGCTCGCGGAGTCCACCGGATCACCGCGTATACCGCGAGCATCAGCAGGGCCATTTGCATTTCCTCGCCGCTGTCGAGGCCGGCATACTGCCAAACCAGCGTGCCCAACCCCAGCCCCGCCAGACAAAGCGACGAATAGGCCTCCGACACTTCGAAAAGCCGAAGCAGCTTGGAAAACAGAATCAGCGTCAGCATTGCGAACGGGATATTTGCAAAAGACAGCAGGAATCCCGTGGTCCGCGAAGCAGGCCGCCCTGACAGCAAAGCCAGTCCATCTCCTGCCGCGACGAACGGCAGATAGTAAATAGGAAGACCGATTCCGTATTTCGAGTAGCTCTTACCGCTTGGAGCCTTTAAGGTGCTCAGGAACACATACGGTATGTTGAGTTGTCCACGCGTGAGGATCGCTTGCGCCGTCTGCACCGAGAAATCCGTGTCCGAAAGCTGGAGGTACCCCTTCGCTGAAAATACATACACAACCAGGCACATCCAGAGCACATAGTTTGAGGGCCGGCATCCGGGGCGAATAAGGTTCACAAAACGGTTCATGGTTCTTTCCGTGAGGAAGAGGCGAATTGAGTTTTGGTAGCGAGATCCGTCCGCAAATGAGTTTCTCGTATTCGATCTCTGATAGTACCTATCCGTTTGAATCCCGGCGACGGCTTTCTGAAGTCCCCCAATTCCTCGCGGGTCCGCTGCGGACCCACGGCATTCGGCAGCCGTGCCCAGCATTGGGCCGTCGCATACGGCTTACCCGTCCCTATTCGCTTTTGAGCCCCGCCGCCAAGCCGTTCACCCCCACCCCTTTGCGGCTGAGGTTCCCCCCAATTACCATGGATACAGCCCCTGACGCCCGGGCCATCGGCAGGGGTGTCGTGGTGTTATGGAAGAAACAGCGAAAGCGGTCCTTCGAATTCGGCTGTTCTCGTGCCGGTCGATAGAGCAGGAACCGGCCGCAGCCATAACTAACGATGATTTCTCTTAAAGAGAGAGGAGCTTCAACTTGAGCGATCGCTTCCTTTTCACTTCCGAGTCAGTGACTGAAGGTCATCCCGATAAAATTGCCGACCAGGTTTCCGATGCCATCCTCGATGCCTGCCTTGAGCAAGACCCCTACAGCCGTGTTGCCGCCGAAACCCTCACCGCCACCGGTCTCGTCGTCATCGCCGGCGAAATCACCACCAAGGCCTACGTCGATTTCCAGACCCTTGTTCGCGGCGTGGTTGCCTCCATCGGCTACGACAATGCGCTCTACGGCTTCGACTCCAATACCTGCGCCGTGATCTCCTCGATCAACAAGCAGTCCGGCGACATCGCCCAGGGAGTCGATACCGGCGGCGCCGGCGATCAGGGCATGATGTTCGGCTTCGCCTCCAATGAAACCCCCGAACTGATGCCCGCGCCCATTTCGCTGGCCCACAAGCTTACCCGCCAGTTGACTCACGTGCGCAAGATGGGCCGCCTGCCTTACCTGCGCCCAGACGGCAAAAGCCAGGTCACCGTGGAATACGAAGCCCCCGGCAAGCCTTCACGCATCGACGCCGTGGTCATCTCCACGCAGCACGCCGAAAGCGTCAGCAACGAAGAGCTGCACGCCGACATCCTCAAGCACGTAATCCAGGCTGTCCTCCCCGCCAAGTGGCTCGACGAGCACACCAAGTACCACATCAATCCCACCGGCCGTTTCGTCATCGGCGGTCCCATGGGCGACACCGGCCTCACCGGCCGCAAAATCATCGTCGACACCTACGGCGGAATGGGCCGGCACGGCGGCGGCGCTTTTTCGGGCAAGGATCCGACAAAGGTCGATCGTTCCGCGGCGTATATGGCCCGCTACATCGCCAAGAACGTGGTTGCCGCCAAGCTCGCCGAACGCGTCGAAATCCAGCTCGCCTATGCTATCGGCGTTGCCGAGCCGGTGAGTGTACTCGTGGAAACCTTTGGCACCGGCAAGGTGAGCGAGACTAAGCTTGCCGAATTGATCCGCGCCAATTTTTCTCTAACTCCCAAGGGCATCATTGAGAGCCTCAATCTCCGCCGGCCCATCTACCAGCAGACCGCGGCTTACGGCCACTTCGGCCGCACCGAGCCTGAGTTCACCTGGGAAGCGACCGACAAAGCCGCAGCGCTTGCCGCGCAGGCGGAATCAGTATCGGCTCCGGTTGCGGTTAAGACCTCGGTGAAAGTCCGATAACCTTTCCGGCAAGGCGCGCCACAATGGCCGCGTGAAAACCTTCAACTGCAATGCAGGGACCCGCATCACCGGGTCCCTCATTTTGTTCTTCTCGCCTTGGCAGATTCGCGCCCGTTTACATCTAAATTCTTTGGAGATCGCAATGCGAAAACACCTCTTCCCTCTCGCTTTGCTCGCCCTCGCTTCATCCTTTGCCGTCTCGGCCTCCGCCCAGACCTCCGTCGGGCTAAGCCTCTACGGCGCTTTCAATCAATCCACCACCGGCAACAACACCGCCCAGAGCCCTTCCAACTCCGCCGGCGGTCTAATCGAACTCCGCCACATCGCCAACCCTATCGTCGGCTTTGAAGCCACCTACTCCTACAACCGTGCCAACCAGCACTATTCCTTCCAAAACCCTCCTCCTGGCAATCCCTGTCCGCCGTCCGGCTGCACCGTAAAATCCGTCAAGGCCAACGCCCACGAGCTGACTCTCGACTGGACGCCCTCCATCCCCATCGCCAACCTCCGCCCCTTCGGCGTGCTCGGTCTCGGTCTGCTCCTGAATCAGCCCAGCGGGAGTCAGAGCGCCACCAGCAGCTCAACGCAGATGGTCTACGTCTACGGCGCCGGTCTCGATTGGGGCGTGCTGCCTCACCTGGGTCTCCGCTTCCAATACCGCGGAAACCTCTACAAGGCCCCCCATCTCGCCACCCTCTACACTTCGACAGACGCCTTCACCCGCACGTCCGAGCCCATGATCGGCGCATACTTTAGCTTCTGAAATCGAATCCGGCCCGGAACACGGCCTGACGCTATCGGTGTGTGTAGTAGTAGATGTTCCCCGATACCAGCTTGTAAAAGGAATTAATTTCCTCGGCGAGCGAATTCATTCCCGCGGTTGCCGCCAGCGCAATCAGCGCCACGATCAGTGCGTATTCAACCAGGTCCTGTCCTTCTTCTCTTTCAATCAGTGCGCGGAGTGCGAAGTAGATCTTCCATGCAATCAGGCCCATTGTTCTCCCTCGAGGTTAGAAATTAGTGGTTCTGCGCTCTCCAAAGTGGGAGGTCGACGGCAGTTTCGCGCTGGGATCTCCCGTGAACTTGCCTGAATTCTTCGGGATCCAGTTGTTAGATCGGGTCGAACAGGCGATTTCGCCAGCGTGTAAGCTCTGTCTATTTACAAACGGTGGCGAATCAGCCACACCCTACAAAGGGTTCCCCGGCGTGTCAAAAGCCAGAATGTGCCTGTTGCGGAAGTGGAGAGCTTCTCCCCAAAGCTGCCCGAAAAAACCTCGAAGGCTTGGCGGACGCCATCTGCGGCAAACTAGCCACAAACGCCATCGCCGGCCGGCGGATTTTCACAGGAAAATCTTTCGTTTGGGCGTCCGCGAGCTTTCGCTGCCCGTCCCTGGTGGAGTAGCCTGTCAGCCGTAAGGACAAAAACAGGAGGTTCCCCCATGGCTAAATCAGTCAAGCCCATTCCTGACGGATATCACTCCATTACGCCTTACCTGATCATCGGTGGCGGCCGATGCAAAGACGCGCTCGCGTTTTACGCCCGTGCTTTCGGCGCCAAGGAAGTGATGAGGATGCCGCGGCCCGACGGCGGCATCGGTCATGCCGAGATGCAGCTGGGTGACTCGAGAATCATGCTCGCTGACGAGCACATCGAGCAGAACGCCTACGGTCCTGACCATTACGGCGGGTCGCCGATCACCCTCCACTTATACCTGCCTGACGTGGACGCCACAACCCACCAGGCTGTCAACGCCGGCGCCACGCTCATCCGCCCGCTCGCCGACCAGTTCTACGGCGATCGCACAGCCGGTCTGGAAGATCCGTTCGGCCACAAATGGTACCTTTCAACCCACGTGCGCGATGTCTCCATGGGAGAAATGCAGCAACACATGCACGAGTTGACCACAGCCTGACCCTTCAACTCACCCCTTCGAGCGGCGTTCCCGTCCGATCGCCGCTCGCCTGATCCGAAGCCGGCGCTCGGCCGCAGGTGCGGAACTGTGCCCTACGTAATTAACATGGAATCTTCCGGCAGTTTGTGCGTCTATTGTCTTGGAGACTCCATGCGATTTTCTGCGATTGCTGCTTTCGCCCTTGGTCTGTCGTCCGTACTGGCTCTTTCCCCGCTCGCCGGCGCCCAATCCGCCGCCAATCTCGATTGGACCTATGCCGGCAAATACGGCCCGTTGAACTGGGGCAAGCTCGATCCGTCCTACAGCGCCTGCAAAGGCCGCCAGCAATCTCCCGTCGACATCCGCGGCGCCCGCCTCAATTCTGCCCTCAAGCCCATCCAGTTCCACTTCATCGGCGGCCCTGTCACCCTGGTCAATAACGGCCGCGCCATTATCGTCAACGTTGTCCCCGGCAGCTACGTCGTCATCAATGGTGTGCGTTACGACCTCCAGCATTTCACCTTCCACCACCCCAGCGAGCACGCCGTCAACGGCGACCTCTACGACATGGAAGTCGATTTCCTCACCCGCAGCGCCGAGGGCAAAATGACCGAGCTCGCCGTCATGCTCAGCGAGAACAGCGACTTCCCTAATGCCGCCGTCTCCGAGCTCTGGCCGCATCTGCCCAAAACCGCCGGTACGCAGCAAAAAGACGACAACCTGGTCAACCCCGGCGGCCTCTTCCCCTCCGATCCCGGCTACTGGACCTACACCGGCTCGCTCCCCGCGCCACCCTGCACCGAAGGCGTGCAGTGGTACGTCTATGAAACCCCGCTCAGCATCAGCATGCGCCAGCTCAACGACTTCGTCAGCATCTTCCGCATGAACACCCGCCCGCTCCAGGACATGCACGGCCGCCGCATCGAAGCCAACGAATGAAAGCAGGAGCAGGGAATAGGCAATAAGAAGTACTAACTAGATCGCTGCAAAGCCTGGGTTACACTCCCGAAGTCACCCAACTTGATTCCACGAGAGAGAGGGCAATACCCGGCATGCCAAAAACTATGCGCGGCGCTGGGTAGGCGCAATCGTGCGCGGTCCAGCCGTAGCCAGGGCCTCGCGAGGGTGAGGTACATAGCGGAGGTGGTGCTCTAATCGCGTGATGCGCCGGGTACCTGGAAGTCGAGTCCGCTGGCGCGGTTCGCTTGCGCGGTGGCGGCTACGTCGATCTGGTCGAGGGGAATCTGTTCGTAATGTCCGGCGTCGAAATCGGTCAGCGTCTTTGCGGTCACCATGTAGTTTTGCATCTTCTCGGGCGCGCGACCCCCTTTGAAGATGACCGTGAGGCTACCGCCCTGGAGTGGGGGCGCGAATGCGGCGCTGACTCCGGTATCCGAGGGTGGATTTTCCGGGACATATTCAGGAGTTCCTGGTCCGGGCCAGGGCGGCGGCTGCTGACTTTGATCGCCGTAAGCTCCGCTGCCGGGCTCAGCGTAATCTCCGTTTGGATACTCCGGGGGATAACCGGAGCCCTGGTCGTTGTAGCCGGTAGGCTGATTGTTCTGGTCGTAGCCGGAGTTGTTGTAATCCGACCAATCATAGAATCCCGGGTCCAGGACATAGGGATAGCCGAGCCATTGCGGATAGCTGAAGAGATACCAATTTTGGAAAGAGTGCGCGCGTCCGCGGAAGCGATCGCGATCACGGTCACGGTCTCCATCGTGGTCCCAATCGCGACCGCGGCCTCTGTCGTGGCCCCGGTGACCATTTCCGTTGTGGTCCCAAGTACTGTCGCGGCCTGCGAATCCTGGTTGATAGAGAGGCCGGGAAGTCATTAAGCCATTCCGGCCGCCGGGAAAGCCGGGAGTGGAAATGCGGGGAGGGTTGAAGCGCACCGCGGGTGGCGGTCCTAAAGAGCCGTATTTAAAGGGTGGTGCGGGCGCATAGGCTCTGGGCGCGGAAAATCTGGGCGACGCGGAGAGCCCGGGACGCGCGGAAAACCCGGCATGGCCCCCGCCTCCGCGACTGCCAAACGAACCGCCGTGGGAAGAGCCGCGCTGGGCGAGTGCCGGCACGGTGAGCGTGGCGGCGATGACGGCGATTGCGGGCCCGCATTTCATGGCATCATTCTACGCCCGATTTGATTTTCTCAGGTTGGTTGCTGGGCGATTCTTCATGCAAGGTCTCTGAATCGAGACCAGGGGTACCCTCTTCGCCGTTCACTGCTTCTTCAACAGCGGCTTTAGTGTGGGCCAAATGGTCTGCGCGACGATTTTCGCGCCTTTTTCTGTGGGGTGGGTGCCATCTGCCTGGAGCGTGCCGGGGACGTTGATGAGGTTTTTGTAGATCATGGGGACAAGCGCAACGTGGTGTTTGGCGGCAAGCGTGCTGAAGACTCGGTCGAACTCGCGGATGTAATCCTCGCCGTAGTTGGGCGGCAGAGTTATGCCGGCGATGAGGACGCGGATGCGGGCTTTCTGCAGGGTGGTAATGATCTGGTCGAGATTCTGGTTGCTTTTGGCGAGGGGCAGGCCGCGCAAGCCGTCGTTGCCGCCGAATTCGACGATGACGACGGCGGGGTGGAGGCGTAGCACACTGGGGAGGTTGGCGAGCGCATCGGTGGTGGTGGCGCCGCTGGAGCCCAGGTTGCGAACGGTGTAGTGGTAGCCCTGGGCATTCAGCATCTTTTGAAGCTGGTCAGGATAGGATTGGCCGTAGGGAAGACCATACCCGGCGGTAATGCTGTCGCCATAGCAGATGAGAAGAGGCTGGCCGGCCGCGGCGATCGGGGCGGAACGGACGAGCGAAGGAGGCAGGAGCACGAGCGAGAGTGCGACCAGAACCGCGCGGCGAACGTCCACATGGATAGTCTAACTGGGAACGACGCGGGGACGAGGGACTAAGGGACCAAGGGACTAAGGAACTCAGTGCAGGAGGTCGGGTGATTCAGGTTCGGAATGCTACGAAGTGGATTCAGAATGGCGCGCGGCGCGTGGAGATTCTGAAGGGGATCGATCTGGAAATTCCCAGCGGTCAATTTGTGGCCGTGGTGGGCGCGAGCGGAAGCGGGAAGAGCACGCTACTGGGGTTGATGGCGGGGCTGGATTCGCCTACTTCCGGGGAGATCTCGATCGACGGCACTCCCATTCACAACCTGGCAGAGGCGGAGCTGGCTGCGGTGCGTGGGCGAAAGATAGGGTTCGTGTTTCAGTCGTACCAGTTGATCCAGACGCTGACGGCCTTGGAGAACGTGCTGCTGCCCTTCGAGCTGAACGTGGATGGCAATGGGGTGGAGAAGGCGAGAGCGCTGCTGGATGAAGTGGGATTAAGCGAGCGCGTGGATCACTATCCCGTGCAGCTCTCAGGCGGTGAACAGCAGCGGGTGGCGCTGGCGCGCGCATTTGTGGTGGATCCACCCATTGTGATGGCGGATGAGCCGACAGGAAATCTGGACTCGACAAACGGGCGGCTGGTGCTGGATTTGCTGCTGGAGCGAAATCGCAGCAAGCGGACGACGCTGGTGCTGGTGACGCACGATGCTGAGATTGCTTCGCGCGCAGACCGCAAGATTGTGCTCAAAGACGGACGTATTGTCGAGGACGTGGTGACGCGGTGCGGAGGTGAGGTCGAAGAAGAGCGGGCGATGACAGAGGAGCATGAGAGTCATGGCTAAGCGGGCGTTGACCTGGAAGCGCGCGGCGGCAATCGGATGGCGCGATCTGAAATCGGCCCCGGGGAAATTTGCGTTTGTGGTGCTGAGCGTGGCGGTGGGCGTGGCGGCGCTGGTGGGCGTGCGCGGTTTCAGCTACAGCTTCAGGCATACGTTGGCGATCAATGCGCGGTCGCTGCTGGCGGGGAATTTGAGCGCGCGGATTTTTCACTTACCGACGGCGGAGGACGAGAAGAAAGTGGCCGCGGCGCTGGGCCAGCCGAAGAGCGGGATCGAAATGACCTGGGTGACGGAGACGGTATCGATGGCGTCGGTGCGGGCGAATCCGGTGCCGCTGCTGGTGTCGCTGAAGGCGGTGAATCCGGCAATGTATCCGTTCTACGGGACGGTGCAATTGCAGCCAACAATGACGCTGCAGCAGGCGCTGGCGGGGAATTCCGCGGTGGTGGCGGACGAGTTTCTGATTCGCATGAACGCGCACGTGGGCGATGTGCTGCATCTGGGGACGAAGGATTTCAGGATTACAGCGGAGATCGAAAATGAGCCGGATCGGATCAGCTCGGGTGCGGGGCTGGGGCCGCGGGTGATGATCTCGAATGCGTCGCTGACCGGGACTGGGTTGCTGGGGATGGGGAGCCGCGCGAGCCGGCGGCTGCTGGTGAAGATGCCGGCGACGGTCGACCCGGCGGCGGTACGCAAAGCGCTGGAGACAGCGCTGCCGGATGCGCAGGTTATGGACTATAAGGAGGGGAGCCCGGCGCTTACACGCGGGTTGGATAATGCGACGGCGATATTGAGCCTGATTTGCCTGGTGGCGATGGTGCTGGGGGCGATCGGCGTGGCCATGGCGATGCATGCGCATCTGGAACAACGCATGGACATGCTGGCGATTCTGAAGGCGGTGGGCGCGGGGTCGGGCGATCTGCTGCGGATCTTTTTGCTGCAGACGCTGGCGCTTGGGCTGGCCGGCGGACTGATCGGCGTCGCCGCGGGCGTGGGGGTGATGGCGATTCTGCCGCTGGTATTCGGGAGTCTGCTGCGGATTCCGACGGCGCTGGAGTTTCCGTGGAGCTCGATGGCGGCGGGACTGGGGACAGGTCTGCTAACGACATTGCTGTTCTGCTTGCCGCCACTGCTTGATGTGCGCGGAGTACGCCCGGTGCTGGTGCTGCGGCGGCTGGTGGAGCAGGGAAGCAATACCATTGGCGCGTGGGTTGGGAGGTGGGCGAATCGCTGGCTGCAACTGGTGATCGCGGCGGCAGTAGTTGTAGCGCTGGGTGCGATTGCGTGGGGGCTGACTGATTCGGCCATGGTAGGCGGCGTGTTTGCAGGCGTGTTTTCGGCGACGCTGGCTTCGCTGCTCGTCTTGTCGGCGGTGACACTGCTGTTGCTGCGGCTGCTGTTGAAGCGCGTGCGGCTGCGGCTGCCGTCGTCGCTGCGGCATGGGCTGGCGAATTTGTATCGGCCGGGGAACCAGAGTGCGGCGGTGCTGGCGGCGCTGGGCGCGGGCGTGATGCTGATCCTAGCGGTGTACCTGATGCAGTCGGAGCTGCTGGCGGATCTGCATGAGACGGCTTCGCCGAAGCTGCCGAACGTGTTTCTGGTGGATATTGCGCCGGACCAGGTGCAGGGGGTGAAGAATTTTTTTGCGCACCAGAATGGCATCATTGCGCCGCTGGATTTGATCGCCGTGATGACGGGGCGATTTGTTTCGGTGAACGGCACGCCGGTAGCGAATCTGAACGGTAGGCATATGCCTCGGCATATGCTGGAGAGCGCGGAGCTTACGCCGGCGGATGCTGTGCCGGCTGGCGACAAGGTGACCGAAGGCAAGTGGTGGACGAGCGGCGATGCGCCACAAATTGCCGTAGAGGATTGGATTGCGAAGCGGCTGCAGCTTCATCCCGGTTCGGCGATGGAACTGCAGATTGGCGGCGAGGTGCGCAAGCTGACGGTGGCGGCGGTGTATAAGGCCGATGGGCAGCACCTGGCTTCGCGCGTTGCGTTCGTGCTGCCTTCGGGAGTGCTGAACGGTCAGGCAGCGACGTGGTACGGCGGGCTCCATATTCAGCCGGCGCAGGTGGGCGGGATGGAACGGGGACTGTTTGCGCTGTATCCGACGATCAGCATCATCAACCTGGCCGATGTGCTGGGGCGGATCGAGAGCGTGGTGGACCAGATTACGTTTGTGGTGCGCTTCCTGGCCGCGTTTTCGATTCTGGCGGGACTGATGATCCTGGCGTCGAGCATTGCCAGCACACGCTTCCGGCGCACGCGCGAGGCGGTGGTGCTGAAGACGCTGGGGGCGACGCGGATGCGCATCGTGCGCATCTTCAGCGTGGAGTTCAGCGTGCTGGGACTGCTGGCCGGGGTGGTGGGCGTGGTGTTCGCCAACTTGCTTACGCAGGTGCTGCTGCGCAAACTGGATGTGCACTTCCACATTCTGTGGGGAGCGACGGCGATTGCGCTGGCGGGGACGGCCGTGCTTGCTACGGCGACGGGATGGATTGCGAGCTACCGCATCCTGGGGCTAAGGCCGCTAGAAGTGCTGCGGGAAGAGTGAAAGCAGCTATTAGCTGTTAGCTTTTAGCTCTTAGTCTTCACCGTCTTGTATGCATCAGGATGTAGTCCATCGCGAAATCCGTGGGCACGCCGTGTTGCCGCGATAGCGTGGCCAGTTGCGCGTAGTGGCGGATGGAATGGGTCAGCAGATGCACCAGCACCGTTCGCCGTGAGGCGCGCAGCGTTCCCGCGCTTCTGGTTTTTATCTCCAGCACTTCCTCCCAGTAGCTGTCATCCCGGTCCAGCAGCGGACGAAGCAAGTCCATTGCGCGATCATGGGTTGCATAGATTGCCTCCGCCGAGTCATATGGTATCGATTCATAGAGCGTTTGCGGCAGTTCATTCAGCCTTTCCGCGTAGCGCAGTTCCACGGCGACGATGTGCTGCAGCAGTTGGGCGGCGTTGTTCGTCTCGCGGATATCGCAGGGGAAGGAGAGGATCTCCGGATGCGCTGAAACCAGCCTCTTCCAGCCGCGCGAGGTTTCCTCGACCCAGTCAAGCAGTTCGATTCCGGTGATGGCGACCATGTTCTCGTCCTCCGGCAGGTGTGGGTTTGCATATCCGAGCATACGACGGGCTCACGCCTTCGCTCGCCTGTCCAACCGTTTAGAGGTCGTGTGGTCCGGCGAAAATCTGTCAAAGGAAGCTTCGCCGACGCTCGGAACAGTCGCAGCGCGAAGAGAACAACAGACGCGATCTTCTCCCGGCGTATGATTTTGTCGTGAGAAATGCGGTGCTTTTGACAGCTTTGTCCGCCCTTGTCGCTGTTTGCACAGGCTGCCATACGAACAGCGGCACGACACAACAACCAAGTTCTCCAGCTAAGACATCACTGCACCCAGTCGTCTTGGAAACCTACGACGATCCAGATGCATATGAGGTCTATAACTTACTCCTCGGCGGACCGCGCCCCGACGCGCTCATCGGCAAAACGGAGCAGGGCACTCCAACGCTCTCTCGTGCACCGATTGAGATTGAAAGCCAAACAGGTGGTGATACGCTCTGTTTTGATCCTGTAGCACAACCCGATTCGCGACTGCGCCAAGCAGCTACGGACTACGACGAGCAGAATTCTAAGCCTCGGCTTCTTAAAGCCGGGGAACTGAGAATCGGCCAGAAGATTGAGTTGATCTCTCGATCCGATCTGAATTCCATCTTCGCGGATGGGATTATTTCGGGATGGAAGAAGTTCCGCGACATCCACCCAAACGTACAGGGGTACACTCGCCTTTCTGCCGTTGGATTCTCCCCTGACAAAAACGTCGCTGTCGTATTCTTAGGTCGATACTGCGGGCCGACGTGTGGAGCGGGAGGAATCGTGACACTCTCTAGGAAGAACGGCATCTGGCGTAGGAACTGGGATGATTTCTGCTCTTGGATTTCGTGACACCTCGCGGGCAGAGCTTGGGTAAGATCCGCAATGTTCAACCTCCGGGAAACATCGTGGGCGAATAACCGGCAAACCGCAAGCTACGCATTTTCGGCTTATCAGGTTCGAGCGAAATGCAACCGCATATGTTTCGACTCCCGTCGCCGCGGCGACCTTCGCTCCTCATGACAATGTACTTTCAAGATTGCAGGCGAGCGACCGGCGAGCATTCGATCACAAGCAGATAACATTTGTGCGGAATTTCGACGAACGATTAATTTGTCAGAAAGAGCGATAACTGCTACTGAACAGTGCCCACTCGTATTGATGCCTATTCAGCTACGCCTGGGTTTCTTCAGGCGTCGAACGCCAAAGGCATCGAGCCTCGGATCTGTGCTGAGAAGGGGCAAGTTATTTTGAATCGCCTGCGCCGCAATCATGCGGTCAAAGGGATCCGCATGAGGTTGCTCGAAACGCGCGGCGCGCATCATCGACTCCGGTTCCAAGGGGAGAAGCGCGTATCCAAGACGGCTCTCGATATTCGCAATCAGGTCACTCTCGAACTCAACTGCCTCCGGGAGCTTGCCGAGCCTCACTTTCAGACTGATCTCGTAGACGGACGCGGCAGATACCAGGATCTCGTTGTCGAGGTCGGCGATCAGTTTCCTGGCCCAGGGTTCCATGCGTTTCGAGTTGATTGCCGCCCAAAGCACGTAGTGGGTGTCGATGAGAATTCTCACTGTGCTTCTCCGCTCCATGCTTTCTGTTCGGCTTCGGGAAGTTCGTCGAAGTCGGCGGGAATATTGAAACCGGGATGATGAAACAAGTCGAAGACGCGCTCCTTCACCGGCTTCAGAGGGACAATCATGGCTACCGGAGTCTTTCTCCGTCCGGTAGTCAGAATGATCTTCTCTCCCCGTTGAGCCCGCTTTACCAACTCGGATAGCTGGGTCTTGGCCTCGAACATCGTCGCTTCGGTCATCGTGTCCTCCCAAACCTGCTAGGAGCATATTAGCTAAGCAATTCGGTGTTGGCAACGCCCGGTCTCGGGTTACTTGCCAGTTGGACGAAAAGCAACCGCAGATGATTCGACTCTCCGCCACGGCGGACCGCGGCGACCTTCGCTCAACATGACAGCGAGTTTTGAAAGTCGATTGCGGTTTGACAAGGCGGGGCGGCGGTTTTATGCTTTGCCAGCAAACGTTTACTTATATGGTATGCGGCGAGCAGTGCTTGCCGGGTTCAGCCGTTCACGGCTGCACGGATGTGATGGTGGTTTCCCACCCTTTTGCAAAAGGCGCAAAAGGATGGGGCACGGGGCGATTGTCATTTCCCACCCTTTTCCGCCGCGGCGGACGAAAGGATGGGGCACGGAAAGTTGGGAGAGAGGTACGTGATGAAGAGGGTTTCGCGCAGGCGGTTTTTGAAGCAGGCGGGGCAGACGGGGCTGGCGGTTGCGGCTGCGCCGGCGCTGGGCAGGTTCGCGGTGGCGCAGACGGCGCGCGTGACGCGCGTGACCATCGATTCTGGTCGGCAAATTGCGCCGATTTCGCCGACCCTCTTCGGGTCGTTTCTGGAGCACCTGGGGCGGGCGATTTACGAGGGCATCTACGATCCGAAATCGAAGTTTGCCGATGCGGATGGCTTCCGCACCGACGTGATCAAGGAAGTACACGACCTGGGCGTGCCGATCATCCGCTATCCCGGCGGCAATTTCGTTTCGGGCTATCACTGGCTGGACGGAGTGGGTCCGAAGAAGAATCGGCCCACGGTGCTGGACCGCGCGTGGAACACGATGGAGCCGAACCAGTTCGGCACGGACGAATTTATCGAGTGGGCGCGCAAGGTGGGCACGGAGCCGTTGTTCGGACTGAATTTCGGCACGGGCACGGCGGAGGACGCGGCGGCGCTGGTGGAGTACTGCAACGTGCCGGGCGGGACGAAGTGGAGCAACCTGCGGCGCTCGTATGGGCACGAGCAGCCTTACAACGTGAAGTACTGGTGCGTGGGCAACGAGATGGACGGAACGTGGCAGATCGGGCACATGGATGCGCGAGCTTACGGGATGAAGGCGGCGGATGCGGCGCGGCAGATGCGGGTGGTCGATCCCACGGTGAAGTTGATCGCGTGTGGATCGAGCGGGCCGTTCCAGCCAACGTATATCGAGTGGGACCTGGCGGTGCTGGAACAGTGCTACGACGTGGTGGATGGGATTTCGCTGCACCGGTATTTCGGGAACGATTCGGAGACGGGTGGAGATAGCCAGAAGTACATGGCGATGAACTTGTCGATGGAGCGGCAGATTCAGGAGATCGTGGACGTATGCGACACGGTTCGGGCGCAGAAACGCGCCGATAAGCAGTTGTTTCTATCGTTCGACGAGTGGAACGTGTGGTACCGGGCACGCAACGGCGACGCGGTGGATGGGCACAGGAAGTTCGCGCCGCATCTGCTGGAAGAGCAGTACAACCTGGAGGACGCGCTGGTGGTTGGCGGGCTGGCGAATTCGCTGATCCGGCATTCCGATCGCGTGAAGGTGTCGTGCCTGGCGCAACTGGTGAACGTGATTGCGCCGATCATGACCAACGAGAACGGGATTCTGCAGCAGACGATCTACTACCCTTACGCGTGGGCGCTGAAGTACGGGCGCGGGAAGGCGCTGAGCCTGGTGACGGAGGGGCCGGGATACGAAGTGGATTCGCTGGGCGCGCCTGTCGAAGCGGGCGGTGTGCCGATTCCTGGATTCGGCAAGGTGAACTACCTGGATGTGGCGGCGACGCTCGACGAGGAAAACAAGACGGCGAATTTTCTGGTGCTGAACCGCGATTTGCAGAATGAGCAGGAACTGGAGATCAACTGGCACGATCTGACGCCGAGCGCAGTGAAGACATTTGAGACGATCACGGGTAATGATCTGAAGGCGCTGAACACCTTTGCCGATCCGAAGAAGGTGGTGCCGCAATCGATGGCGGCGCCGAAGGTTGGATCGAAGATGTCGGTGAAGTTTCCGGCGCGGTCGTACTCGGCGCTGTCGCTGTCGATGGCGTAAGAGGGGCTGGTCGGGAATAGCCACGCCTGAATATCCGGTTGCAGCTTGCAGCAACCACTATGCCCACTTTTTCAGATCGGGATAGCGCGCGAAGATGCGTGCCTGATCATCGCCGGGCAATTGTCCCAGGCGCACGGGCTTGTCCTGCGGGCGCGTGCCTTTCTGGTTCAAGACATTCATCAGGCTCCATTCGCGCTGGAATCCCTGCGGCTCGCGTGCGGGCAGGTCGTAGCGAGTGAAGTCGATGACCATGCGGGGACCGGCGCTCTGCCAGTCGTGCAGCAGAGCCAGGCGGAAATCCTGGTTCATGAACCACTCGATCTCGAGTTCTTTTTCTGAGCCTGGCGCTCCGGTGCCTCTGGCGTCGAAGCGGTAATTGAGACGCAAGTTGTTGTGGAAGTGGCGGCGCCATTCCAAGCCGAATTCGCCCTCGGTGATTACGCGCGTGTCGGGCCACTTTTCTTTAACTGCCTGCAGCCACCAGGTCAGGTCGTCGTCGTGACCGATGGATACTTCCCATATCGCCGTTACCCAGCCGAAGCCGTTGAGCGCGTGGCCGCCTTCAAAGTGCGTTGCGGTGGTGGCGAGCATCTCTCTGCGGCCGGGTTGCTGGCCGAGATCGCCCACAGTCTCGATGGGGCCAACGCCCATGCGGCTGTTGAAGCCGCCTTCGAATCCGTTGCGGCGAGCGGCAAGGAAATCGCAGGTCCAGCCGTCGAGGCAGACACAGTCAATGAAGTCGGCCGGCCCCTGAGCGGGTTTCAGATAATGCTGGCGGCTGGGATAGTAGGGATAGCAGATGCCTCCGTCGCCATCGCCGTAATCGATACCGTGCTGGCTCCAGACCTGTCCCTGGCAGACGTGAATGCCTTCTTCGGTGGCGAGCAGCCGCTGGTTTTCCGCATCCATGAACCCGGCAATCAGTGATTGCGGGCGATAATTGCCTCCCGCCATTCTGGAGATGAGTTGCAGCGCTTTGTGGACGGTGATCTGGATGTGTGCGCGCGTGTTGTACATGGGCGCGAAGTAGCCGCCGGGGATGAAGGTAATCTCGTCGCCATAGCGGTCGTGATATCCAGCGAGCAGGCGGCGGGCTTCGACGTATTCCTTGCGAGTGTCGTTCAGGGCGAGCCAACTGATGGCCCAGGTCATTCTGCCGCCAGGGCAGCCGCGGGCGAATGCTTCGCGACGCGAGCGGATATGATCCGGGCTGTTGAGGGGCGCCTCGTCCTTGCCGATGGAGCGGTCGGGCGAGACTTCAATCTGATTGACGCGCACCACCGAGATGTGGGTGAGAAAACGCCCTCGTAGTGGCGAGAAGGCCTTGGCGATCACATGGCTTTGGCCGGAAGTCTGCGACGGAAGGGCAAGAGCAGCGGCGGTTGCGGCAGACTGCTGCAGAAACTTCCGCCGCGTCGAGAGATGGCTCATGACTTTTCCTCGTTTGTCTGTGTGACAGGCGTGGTCCGTTGGCCCGGATTTCTGCTCACTGGAATCTTACGAAACGATGGTGCACATTTTGCGGTGAGGCCGGCGCCGCTTTGCCAAATCCGACCGCGGCGCGTGGCTCAGCCACTAAAATGTAGCTTTGCGATGAAGATATTTGTTACAGGGGCGACGGGGTTTGTGGGGCACCATGTGGCGCGGGCGCTCGCCGGCGTGGGCGCGGAATTGCGGCTGCTGGTGCGCAGATCGAGTAACCTTGCGAATCTGGAGGGAATTCCGGGCGAAACCTACCTGGGGGATTTGGAAAAGCCGGAGTTATTGAGGCCGGCGCTTGAGGGCTGCGATGCGGTCGTGCACGTGGCGGCGGATTACCGGCTTTGGATTCCCAAGCCGGAGGCGATGTATCGGGCAAATGTGGAGGGGACGCGCGAACTGCTGAAGCTGGCGCGCGAGGCGAAGGTGCCACGGTTCGTTTACACGTCGAGCGTGGCGACGATGCACTTTCGGACGGACGGGATCCCGATCGATGAAGACACGCCAGTAGAGTTGGCGGATATGGTGGGGCACTACAAGCGTTCCAAGTTCATGGCCGAGCAGCAGGCGATTGCCGCCGCGCAGGATGGGCAGCAGGTGATCATTCTGAATCCGACGACGCCGATTGGGCCGAACGACCGCAAGCCTACGCCGACGGGACGGATCTTTGTGGACTTTCTGAACCGCAAGTTTCCGGCGTATGTGGATACGGGGCTGAACCTGGTGGATGTGAGCGAGGTGGCGCGGGCGCACGTGATCGCGCTGACGAAGGGCGAGCCGGGAAGGCGGTACATCCTGGGCGGCGAGAATCTGACGCTGAAGCAGATTCTGGACAAGATGTCGGCGATTACGGGGATTCCTTCGCCGACGACGAAGATTCCGCTTGGCGTGGCGGCGACTTATGCGTTTTTCGAAGAGTGGATTACGGGACGAATTCGCGGCAAGGAGCCCCGGGCGACGCTGGAAGAAGTGCGCATGGGGCGGAAGAAGATGTGGGTGTCGAGCGCGCGGGCGGAGAGAGAGCTGGGATTTCGAGTGGTGCCGGTGTATGCGGCGATGCGGGCGGCAGTTGAGTGGTTTCGGGAGAATGGGTATGTGAAGACGGGGACCGGGGATAGAGAATAGGGAATAGGTCCGAGGAACCCGGGACGGATGAAATGAATTGTGCGGCACACAGCGCGGGTTCCGGGGGAACTTCATGAATCACTCTGAAAAGCTCTCCAGAAGTGAAAGAGCTGACCGCATCTTTCCCGCGCTAATGGCTTTCTGGTTTGCATTCTGCCTTGCGGGCCTTTATCAGGACGGACTTCGTCAATTCGGAATGACGACGACGATCGACGCCGCGGTTGGCCTCTTCTGTTGCATAGCGTGGCTCGTTTCCACACCGGCGCGGCTGGATAAGCTAGAGTTGAGCCGGTTCTGGACGGTCGTGCTGGCTGCGCCATTTGTCGTGGCGGTCTTCGCACTCTGGAAGGGATGGAGCGCCATCTTCTGGGTCGCGCTACTGATCGCGGTTGTCGCTCAATTCGTTATCTATTTCCTTGCTCCACGAAATGCGGTACGTCCCAACCAAAGCACCAACGGCGGAGAACCCGTTTTATGACTCGAATCGCTGTTATCGCCGCGATGCCCGGCGAGTTATTGCATCTGGCGCGGGGGTGGAAGCACGAAAAGCGCGATTGGGGCGTACACCTCTGGCGGACTACGCAGGGGGATGCGGAGTGGGTGGCGGCGTGTGCGGGGGCGGGACAGACGGCGGCTATGCGGGCTTTCTCCGAGGTGGAAAAGGGGGGGTCTGTTACGTCGGTACTCTCTACCGGATGGGTGGGGGCGCTGGCAGCGGAGTTTGTGCCGGGGCGGGCGTATGCGGTTGCAGGCGTGATCGACGCGAAGACGGGGGAGCGGTTTGAGGCTGGGGAGTCGGTGCTGGCGAACGGAGGTCTCCCGCCGGAGCACACCTCGTGGAGGGCGCAGTCGGGCGGGCGCGACGGGGCTGAGGCGAAGAAAAAGAGCGTGAGTTCAGGCAGAAGTGGTGAAGAGGATCCCTCAGGGGCTAAAGCCCGCGTCGATTATGCGCGGCTGAGCGGCAAGGCTGAAGCCGTCCCCTTTCAAGGCACATCTGCCGCGATCCTTCAGAGTGGGTCAGATACAGAGGCGAAGCGGCCCAGGCCGTGGGTGGTAACCAGCCCCAAAGTGGCTGGGGTGAAGGAGAAGGCGCGGTTAGCGGCGGCTTACACGGCGGGGCTGGTGGATATGGAGGCGGCGGCGGTGGCGCGGCTGGCGGCGATGCGCCGTATCCCTTTCTACTGCATCAAAGGTGTCAGCGATGGACACGCGGCGCGTCTGCCGGATTTCAACCGATTTCTTACGCCGGAGGGCCAGTTCCAACTGGCGCGGTTCATCTTTTTCGCAATTCTTCGCCCCTGGTACTGGCCGGAACTCATGCGGATGTCGGAGAATAGCAGTAAGGCTTCCCAGGCACTTAGGGACTCGCTGCTCGAAAATCTCCGTCGAACAGGAGCGAACTGAAAGCGCGATGGCTACGCAAATTTCCGGCGCCCGGCTCCGGATTGAAACTGATATTCCTTCGCACATGCGCGCCGTGGTTTATCGCGGCATTAACGACATGCGGGTGGAGACCGTGCCTGTGCCGAGGATCGGCGCCGGCGAGCTGCTGATCCGCGTGGCGACATGCGGCATTTGCGGAACTGACCTCAAAAAGATTCACATGGGATCGCATTCGGCGCCGCGGATCTTCGGCCATGAGATGGCGGGGATCGTGGTAGCCGTGGGTGAGGGTGTGACCCGTTACTCCGTGGGCGACCGCGTGATGACTTTCCACCACGTGCCCTGCGGGGAATGCTATTACTGCCGCAAGCATACGCCGGCGCAGTGTCCGCTCTATAAGAAGACGGGCGTGACGGCAGGTTTTGAGCCTTCCGGTGGCGGATTTGCCGAGTACATCCGGGTGATGGACTTTGTCGTAGCGTATGGCGGCGTGGTCCCTATACCGGATGATGTCCCCTTTGAGCAGGCTGCTTTCGTGGAGCCGCTGATGACCGTACTGAAGGGCGTGAAGATGCTCAACCTGGCCGACGATGATGCGGTGCTGGTGATTGGGCAAGGGCCGATCGGGCTTATGCACGCGGCGCTCTCGCAGCGGATTGGGGCGCGGGTGCTGACCTCGGACCTGTATCCTGAGCGGCATGCGATTGCGGCACGCTTTGGGCTAAAGGAGCCGATCGACGCCAGCAAGGAGAACGTGGTTGAGCATGTTTTTGCCGCGACGGAGGGCCGCGGGGCCGATGCGGTGATTCTGGCGGTTGGGGGGAATGCGCTGATTCGCACGGCGATGGATGCGGTGCGTCCTGGCGGCAAGGTGTTGTTGTTCGCACAGACGCAGCACGGCGAGGTCACGATCGATCCGGCGGCCGTGTGCGTGGACGAAAAAACTCTGATGGGCTCATATTCGTCTTCCTACCCATTGCTCGGCGAAGTTACCAGTCTGGTCTTCGGGAGTTATCGGAGCGGGTTCGATTTGACGCAGCTTATCTCTCATCGGTTTCCGATGGAGGACGCAGTTGCGGCGATCGAACTGGCTTCGCATCCCCAGGCAAGCTCGATGAAGATTATGATTGAGCCTGTGCCCGGAGCGGGCGCGGAGCGGGGAGGAAGTTAAGGAGGGACGCGATGGCCACGACCATGAAGGCCGCAATCCTCCACGGCCGCGAAGATGTTCGCATCGAGAGGGTGCCGGTGCCGGAAGCTGCGCCGGGCGAGCTGGTTGTTCAAGTGGGTGCTGCGCTCACCTGCGGAACTGATCTGAAGGTCTTCCGGCGGGGCTATCACGCGCGCATGATTGTGCCGCCTGCGCTCTTCGGCCATGAACTGGCCGGCACGGTGGTTCAGGCGGGAGCGGGTGTCACCGGCTTTGCGGCGGGGGATCGCGTGGTGGCGCTGAACTCGGCGCCATGCGGTGAATGCTACTTCTGCTCGCGCGATCAGGAGAACCTCTGCGACGACCTGCTCTTCAATAATGGCGCCTATGCGGAATACATTCGCATTCCGGCGCGGATCGTGGCCAAGAACACGTTGCATATCCCCGATCAAGTGAAGCTGGAGCATGCCGCTCTGACCGAGCCGCTGGCGTGCGCGGTGCATGGGTTTGAAGACTCGAATCCGCGGCCGGGCGACACGGTGGCGATTATTGGCGGCGGGCCGCTGGGGCTGATGATTCTGCACGTGGCGGCACTGGCCGGGTACAAAGTGATTGCGCTGGTGCGGCACGATGGCCAGGTGGAAGCGGCGAAGCAACTCGGCGCGGCGCACGTGGTGCAGACGAAAAGCACCCTGAAAGCAATTCACGAAACGCGGGCGTTGACACCGGGAAATCGCGGCGTGGACATCGCCATTGAGGCTGTCGGCGCCCCGGAAGCGTGGGAAGAGGCCGTGGAGCTGGTGCGCAAGGGCGGCACGGTGAACTTTTTTGGCGGCTGCGCAAGAGATACGCGTGTGGCACTGGACACGAATCGTATTCACTATAGCAATATCACTATGCGCGCCACTTTTCATCACACGCCCGAACTTTGCCGTAAAGCACTGGACCTGATTGCCGGCGGCAATTTTCAGGCGGGAGCGTTCATCACTGGGCGCGCGCATCTCTACGAATTGAATCGCGTGTTTGAGAAGCTGATGAAGCGCTCAACCGAAATCAAGACCGCCATTGTACCCTGATAGCAGGACATGGACGCGGCGACCAGGCATCGGGAAAACGATTCGCAGAATCCGGACGAGCAGGACCTTGCGGCCCGAGGCTGGGAGGCGCTTCCGGCTGCCTATCGGATTCCTGAGAAGGCGCCCTCGCTCGAGGAAGCTTTGGCGTATTGCCGACGGCTCGCCGAATCGCACTACGAAAATTTTCATGTGGCGACGTGGTTTCTGCCCAAGGCGCTGCGGCCGCACTTCCACACCATCTATGCCTATTGCCGGATCAGCGATGATCTGGGCGACGAGGTGCCGGATACGGCGCAGGCACTGGCGCTGCTGAATCTGTGGGGGCGGGAGCTGGATGCATGCTACGAAGGGCGGGCGCGGCACCCGGTGTTTGTTGCGTTGCGTCCGACGATTGAGGCGTGCGGAATTCCCAAGGAGCCGTTTGCGGATTTGCTGACGGCGTTCCGGCAGGACCAGACGGTAACCCGCTACGCGACCATGCAGGATTTGCTGGGGTATTGTCATTACTCGGCGAATCCGGTGGGGCGGCTGGTGCTGTATGCGTGCGGGGAAGTGAACGAGGAGAACTTCCGGCTGTCAGACGCGACGTGTACGGCGCTGCAACTGGCGAATTTCTGGCAGGATGTGCGCGTGGATTTCGGCAAAGGACGCGTGTATCTGCCTCAGGACGATATGCATCGCTTTGGCGTGAGCGACGAGATCATCGCCGCCGGCGTAGCGACGCCGGAGTTTCGCGCGCTGCTGCGGCACGAGGTCGAATACGCGCGGGGATTGTTCGAGCAGGGACTGCCGCTGATCGGGCGGGTTAACCGCGAGCTGGCCGTCGATCTGGATCTTTTCAGCCGTGGCGGCCTGGAGATACTGCGCGCCATCGAGCGCAGGGATTACGATGTGTTGAGCAGGCGGCCGGCCATCTCAAAACGCACCAAGCTTGCCCTGGCATTGCGCGCCGTGGGCGGCAAGGCGCTGCCGTTTTTACGCCTGAAATCGGAATCTGCAGGAAAGGCTGCTTGACCTCAGCGGAATCAGCGGACGAACGTTCCCTCAGCCAGGCCTACGCCGTGTGCCGCGCCATCGCCAGGCGCGAAGCGAGAAACTTCTACTACGCATTTGTCGCGCTGCCGGCGCCGCGACGAAATGCGATCTGCGCAATTTATGCGTTCATGCGCCAGGCAGACGATATCAGCGACGATGAGACGCTGCCGCGCGAAGTGCGCCGCGAACGGCTGGACAAGCGGCTTGCGGAGTGGCATGGAGTATGCGCGTCCAGGCGGACGAACGATTCGGTTTTTCGCGCGGTGCTGGACGCGACGCAGCAGTTCAATATACCACTGACACTTCTGGATGAACTGGTGGCGGGCACGGCGATGGACCTGGAGCGCGGCTTAGACGATGAGCCGGATACATATCCGACGTTCGCGGATCTTTACCGGTACTGCTACCTGGTGGCATCTGTCGTGGGGCTGGTTTGCATTCGGATTTTCGGTTATAGCGATCCGGCAGCGGAAAAGCTGGCCGAAGAGACCGGCGTGGCATTTCAGTTGACGAATATTCTCCGCGATGTGGCCGAGGATGCGGCGCGGAACCGGGTGTACCTGCCGCTCGAGGATCTGGCTCGGCACCATGTTTCGCTGCATGCGCTGCTCGATCGAATGCCGAGAGTACCACCGGATGCGGACGAGCGGGCGGTACTCGAAGAAATCGCAGAGCGGGCGGAGGAATTCTACAGGTCAGCGCGCAAGCTGGTGCCGTTGATCGACCGCGAAAGCCGGCCGGCGCTGCGCGTGCTGGTGAGGATTTATCACGCACTGCTGGAGCAGATTCGCGACGCGGATTACGATGTGTTTTCGAGGCGCGCAAGCGTGCCGGTGGTGCGGAAGATGATGATTGCGGGGACGGGAGTGGCGGGGATGGTTCGGGCGCGGCTGTTTTCGTAGTAGATGCCGCCAGCAAACTCGTTTTAGTGTGCGGCGGGCGGCGGTTCTGCCTCGTGATTAACAGGGATAAACGAAATGATTTTATACAGGCCAATGGACATCGAGGAACTTCGGCTGTTGTACGAGACGGGCATGAAAGGCTTCCCGGCACGCAAGCCGGAGCAGCCGATATTCTATCCCGTCTTGAACTTGGAGTATGCCAACGAAATTGCCAAGCGATGGAATGCCGAAGGCCAAACTAGATCGGGCTACGTCGCAAAATTCACAGTTGATGACTCCTACGCTGCCCAATTTGAGCGACGTACGGTCGGAGCTTCGCACCATGTTGAGCTTTGGGTTCCGGCGGAGGAACTGCCCCGCTTCAACGACCATATTCTTCCGCCCATCGTAATTGTGAGCGCACACTTCGGTGGAGACTTTCACGGATACGTTCCTACTCAGTATGGGCTTCGGGGAAAGGATGCATCAGCGCAATTTGTTGCCTTGGCACGTACCCTAGATTACAGCCCAATGGATTTTCGAGGCGAAATAGCTGCGAATCACATCGCGATTTTTCTCAATTACGGTTTTTGGAGGCAACACGCATTTTCAAACGAGCACATCACCAAGGCCGAGCACGACCGTGTATTAAATGCCATTCAGAAAATCTGGACTAGTATGTTTCCGGAAATCGAGTTGCCATTGACCTTCGTTTCGTGAGAGCTAATCCAGCTTGCTATCTCGTGCGGAATTGATACGCAGGAACTTGGCGATCTTCTTCGGCGTTTAAGGAGCGATTTTGTCTGGCCCACTGCATAGCTCGGAGAGAACCGTTGCCGTCATCGGCGCTGGCGTGGCAGGCATGAGCGCGGCTTGCGCGCTGGCCGAGGCGGGACTGCACGTGCGGCTGCTGGAGCGGCGCGGCTATCTCGGCGGCCGCGCGAGTTCGTATCTGCATCCGGGCGTCAACGAGGTCATCGACAACTGCCAGCATGTGCTGTTTGGGTGCTGCACGAATCTGATCGGGTTTTACCGGCGCATCGGCGCGCTGGAGCGGATTCACTGGTCGGATGGGATGACGATGATCGAGCCTGGCACCGGCAGGCGTTCGCCGCTGGGGCCCTCGAAGCTCGGGCCCCTGGGATTGCCAGCGCCGCTGCATGCGCTGCCGAAGATTCTGCGTGCGAAGGCCTTCACGCGCGCGGATAAGCTGGCGATCGCGCGGGCGTTTAGGGCGCTGCTGAAGCCGATTCCCCCGGATACGACGGAGGATCTGGCTTCTTGGCTCAAGCGGCATGGGCAGACGCAGGGAGCGATCGAGCGTTTCTGGCGGCTGGTGATTGCCAGCGCGCTCAACGCAGATCTGGATTCGATTGCGCTGCCGTATGCGGCTAAGGTGGTGCGGGAACTGTTCATGAATTCCGCTGAGGCGGGGCGGATGGGAGTGAGCACGGTCCCGCTGAGCGAGCTTCATGCGGGTGCGGCGGAGTTTTTGCGCGGGCGCGAGTCGGAAGTGGTGTTCAATTCGAATGTGGATACGGCTTCATGGGATGAGGGAGGCGGTCGTTGGTTAATAGCGACGCGGGATGGAACGCTTTCTGCCGATTTTCTGGTGCTGGCGCTGCCGTTTGAGGCCACGGCTAAACTGCTGCCACAGATGCCCCCGGCGGAGGACGCTGCGCAACTGGCGGCGCAGATCGAGCGGCATGAGCATTGGCCCATTTGCAGCGTGCATTTGTGGTTCGATCGCGATATTACGGATCTTGACCATGCGATCCTGCTCGATCGCGAGCTGCACTGGATGTACAACAAGGGCCGGCTGCAGCCGTGGCGCAAGACGCGAGGCAGTTATCTGGAATTGCTGGTGAGCGCGTCGCGGAGTTTTGCGGCGCTCACGCGCGAGCAGGCGATCGAAAAGGCTTTGAGCGAGCTGAAGGAGTTCTTCCCGGAGGCCGCGCGGGCGAAGCTGGAGAAGGCTGCAGTGGTGAAGGAAGTGCGCGCTACTTTCGGCGTGCCCCCGGGAATCGATGCGGCGCGGCCCAGCGCGATTTCGCCGTGGCCGAATTGCTTTCTCGCCGGAGACTGGACCGCGACTGGCTGGCCTTCGACGATGGAGAGCGCGGCACGGTCGGGGCATCTGGCGGCGGAGGCGGTTTGCAGGGCCGCCGGGATTGCGCGAATTTTTCTGAAGCCGGATTTGAAGCCGCGCGGGCTGATGCGACTGGTGAGGCAGGGAATGGGGAACAGGGAATAAGGAGTAGGGAATAGGGAACAGCAGGACCAGAGGGGCTTGCACTACGAATCGCGCCAAAGCGCTACGCCGCCGAGCAGGCCTTCTTCATTGGAGACGATCTCGGCATTGTCGGGGAGCGTGAAGCTGATTTTTTTTGCGTTGCCGCCGCCGATGTAGAGATGGTCCCAGTTGAAGGTGGCGGCGGTTTGCGCGATGGCTTCCTGGAGCAACTTGTTCCAGTGCTTTTTGCCGTACTTCTTCAGGCCGCGCAGGCCGAGGTAGTCTTCGTAGGTTTTTTTGCGCCAGGGGTGATGGCCGAGCTCGAGACCGGGGCAGAGCTTGCCGTCAGTGAAGAGAGCCGAGCCCATGCCGGTGCCAAGGGTGATGATCATCTCCACGCCTATGCCCTTGACAGCGCCATAGCCCTGCACCGAGGCATCGTTGGCGACTCGCGCAGGCTTCTTCCAGCGCTCTTCCATGGCGCGCTGCAGTTTGAACATCGCCCATTCGGGATGGAGATTGACTGCGGCGTAAGTGACGCCGCGTTTGGTCACGCCGGGAAAGCCGACGGAGACGCGATCGTATCCCGGGAGCTGCGCCTGAAGGCCGTCGAGTGCGTCGAGGACGGCGTTGGGCGTGGCCGGATTTGGTGTGGGCACACGCATGCGCTCGCTGATGGGCTTGCCCTTGGGATCGAGAAGCATGGCTTTGAGCCCGGTGCCGCCGATATCGATGGCGAGCGTGATGGGCGATGCGGAAAGTGTGGAACTGCGGCTGGCGCGGGCGGAGTGGGCGGTGGACGGTTGGGCGCTCATCAGGAATGATTTTACTTTCGGCGAGGGGAGAAACAGCAAGTCAGTCCAACGCGGCGGACGAGTCAGCGAGTCAGCTTCACGGTCGCCAGCCGAAATCAGCCGTCGAATCTCTTCCCCGGTCACTGCTCAATGCGAAGATGCAACCCAGGTTTGCCGGGTCGCACCGAGGATGGGGAACTCTCGAATTCCTCGTCCATCCAGGCCTTGAGTGCGTTCATATTTTCGGGGCGGCCCAGGAAGTCTTTCACCAGTTCAGAGGCCGGCTTGCTGGCGCCGGGCTCGAGAATCGTGCGTCGGTAACGCATGGCGGTGGGGCCGTCGAGCAAATTGCGCTTGTCGAATTGCGAAAAGAAGTCGATTGCGATCTCCTTGTCGAGGAGATAGGTGTAGTAGTTGGACGCGTACTCGGTCAGGTGGCCGAAGGAGGCAAAAAAGTGGTCTCCGTCGACGGGGGTGAAGGGGCTGAATTTTTGTTCGCTCTGCTGGAAAATCGCATTGAAATCGACGTCGCCGGGCGCCTGGTCGAAGAGCTGGAGCGCGTAGGAAGCAAATATCAACTGCCTCTGCAGCCAATAAGCACGGCCATAGGCGCTGGCGGCATTCATTTTTGCGATGAGCGCGGCGGGAATAACTTCGCCGGTTTTGTAATCTTTGCCGAAAGATTGCAGGATCGTCGGATCATGGAACATTTCTTCGAGCATCTGGGAAGGCGCTTCGACGAAATCGAACTCAACGTCAAAGCCGCCCTGCGCGGACCACTCTCCCTGACCGCCGAGGATGTGGTGCATCAGGTGACCGAACTCATGGAAGAAGGTGACCACGTCGTCGTACTGCATCAGGCCTGGATCGCCCGGGGCGCCGCCGGGAAAGTTGCACATCAGCACGCCTTCGGGTAACTGGCGTCCGCGAACTCCGGGAACTACCGGACCGGAGGCGAACCACTTGAACTTGCCATCACGCGGGTGCATGTCGAGATAGATTCGGCCGAGGCGCCGTCCGGCGTGGCCCGTGGCATCGTCGTAGACGTCGAAAGTGGCGACGGAGGAATCCCAAACTCGAGCATCTTTCACTGGTTTGAACGAGACGTGAAAGAGACGTGAGGCGGTTTGGAGAATTCCTTCCTGGACTTCAGAGTACGGGAAATAAGGACGTACTTCTTGGGCATCAAAGTCGTACGTGGCGCGGCGGTACTGTTCCATCCAGTAACGGGAGTCGGCCAGACTGATGGTTTTGATTTGCGAGTCGCGGCTTTGCGCAAAGGCGAGGAGCTCGTCGTACTCTTTACGCGCGGAAGGACGGGAGATCTGATCTAACGCATCGATAAGGTGCTGAATGTTTGCCGCCGAGCCGATCATCTTGTCGGCGGCGGCCATATCGGCGTAGTGGGGGTAGCCGAGGGTTGTCGCCAATTCCTGACGGGCTTGCAGCAGGTCGCTTAGAACGGATTCGTTTTGGGGATAGGCGCGGTTGTTGTAGGCGAGGTAGATTTTGCGGCGCAGGGTGGCGCTCTTTCCAAAATCCAGCACAGGGACAACATCGGGCGGGTCGCTGGTGAGCGTGTAGACACCGTGCTCGTCAGGCTTGTGGCGCGCGATGTAGTCGGCGGGAAGGCCGTCAAGTTCCGCGCGGGTGGCTGTGATTTTGAGAGTGCTTTCGTCGATGTTGCGGCCGAAGTCGAGTGAGAGTGTCGTGATGCGATCGCGAAGGGCGTGAATCTTGTCGCGGGTGGCCTCGTCGCGGTCAACTCCTGCCAGCCGGTACTCGAGCAGCGTGTGTTCGAGGTAGTGTCGCGTCGCTGGACTGAGTCCCGTTCGCGGTACGGCGGTGAGTGCGTCATAAACCTGGCGGTTGAGGCTCAGCGCGGTGTTGGCCTGGGATACCCGAGCTTCGAGTGCCTGGCCCGCATCGCGCAGCGGAGCGCTATCAGCGAGCGAGAACATCAGATCGGCGTTATTTCCGGCAATCGAGAGCTGGTCCTCGGCATCATCATAGAGTCGCAGTGTGTTCTGCACGGTGCGCGAGCCGTTGAAGGCTACGAGCTTGTCGATGTCGGCTTTTTCAGCGGCGAGTCGCGCGTTAACCCAGGCCTGAAGCTCGTCTGGCGTTTTGGCGGATACCCAGGCGTGGAGGGGATCGGCGGCAGGGCCTTTACCGGCCTCCTGTGCTGGGCAGAAAGAGGGTGCAATCAGGGCCAGAACTGCAAGAATGCTCGTTCGTGTGTGAGATTTCATTGACTGGCATTGTAGTCAGTCAGGCGCTCGAAATCCACGGGAATAAAGTGTGTCTGCATCTGATGTTGGCGGGAAGAGCCAGCAGGTCGGCGAGTCAGCCAGTCAGCAGGCCAGCGGGATAACGAGTTACCTGATCGCCTAAACTAAAATTTGCCCTCATGCCCGTCTACTGCGAAGTCGCGCTGCCTGTGCCGCTGGACCGCACATTTACTTATGCACTGCGTGATGAGCAGGCAGTGCGGCGTGGCTCGCGCGTAATTGCGCCGTTTAAGAATGAAAAGCTGATCGGGGTGGTCACGGCAGTCGGTGAGCAAGCTCCGGCGGATTTTGAAGTTCGCTATCTGGAGGCGGTGCTCGACGAGGAGCCTTTACTCAGTGAGCATCTGCTGGCGCTGGCAGAGTGGATTGCTCAGTACTACATTGCGCCGCTGGGCGAGGTGCTGCGGGCGATGCTTCCGTTAAGCGCCGAGGTGCGGAGGACGGTTTACTACCGCATTACGGATCTGGGGCGGGATGTGCTGGCGAAGAGCGTGGATGGGGATGGTCCACGTTCCCGGGTCCCAAAAACGGGACCCGGGGCACCCAATGTGGATGGGGGCGGTGGGCTGTCCCACCCTTTCCACAAAAAGCACGGAAAGGATCGGGCACCCAAGCTGTCGCAAGACAATCGCGAGATGGAGCGGCGGGTTTTGGAGCGGCTGGCTCCGGGTGAGGCGGTGAAGGTGACCACGTTGCGCACGGCCACAGCGGTTTCGCTGCAGGTACTAGCCGCCATGACACGCAAAAAGTGGATTGTGCGGGAGACTGCAGCAGCAGAGCGCGACGCTAGGCGGACGGAGCGGTTTGCGGTTCTGATTCCGGAAACGCGGTTGCCCAAACTGACGGACAAACAGCAGGCGACTCTGGCGGAACTGGCGGCTCGCGGCGGCGAACTGCCGCTGTTCGAACTGCGCAAGCGCGATCTGCCGTCGTCGACGCTGCAGACACTGGTGCGGCGGGAACTGGTGCGCATCGAGGAACGGCCGGCTGAGTTTCATCTGGGTGGAATCGCGCCGGCGGGGCCGGAGTTTGCGTTGAACCAGACCCAGACGGGTGCCCTGGCGTCGATTGTCAGCGCGATGGGAGCGTTCAAGCCGTTTCTGCTGCATGGCGTGACAGGTTCGGGAAAGACGGCTGTATATCTGGCGGCGATGCAGCGGTCGCTAGAGCGCGGGCTGTCATCGATATTGCTGGTACCTGAGATTGGATTGACGCCGCAGACCGCGGGCCTGCTGGACCGCGCGTTTGGATCCAGGGTCGCGCTGTTGCATTCCGCGCTGACGCCGGAAGAACGCAGCGAACAGTGGCGACGGATCCGGCGGGGCGAGGCGCCGATCGTGGTGGGAACGCGTTCGGCGATTTTTGCGCCGACGCCGAACCTGGGCTTGATCCTTGTCGATGAGGAGCACGATGCCAGCTATAAGCAGGAGGAGACACCGCGATACCACGCGCGTGACGTAGCAGTAATGCGCGCCAAGCTGGCGGAGGCGGTGGTGGTGCTGGGGTCGGCTACGCCGTCGCTGGAAAGCTGGCAAAATGCCGCGCAGGGAAAGTATGCGTCGATCACGATGAGCGAGCGCGTGATGAACCGGCCGCTTCCGGAAGTGGAACTCATCGACATGCGACGGGAATTTCAGGAGACGGGGCAGGAGCAGCTCTTTTCGCGGTCCCTGGTGGAGCAGACCAAGGCGGCGCTGGAACGCGGCGAGCAGGCGCTGATTCTGCTGAACCGTCGCGGTTATTCGTTTGTGGTCATGTGCCGTGCGTGCGGAGAAAAGCTGGAATGCCAGAACTGCGCTATCGCGCTGACGCATCATAAGCCGGCCGGCGAAGAAGCGGAGTTAGCGACAGCCGGCCAGAGACTGGAATGCCACTACTGCGGGTACAGACGCACCGTGCCGGCGAGGTGTCCGAAGTGCGATAGCGAGCACCTTTACTATCTTGGTGCGGGATCGCAGCAGGGCGAGGAGCGACTGGCGGAAATTTTTCCGTTTGCGCGCATCGGGCGCATGGATCGCGACACGGTGCGCGGCCGCTACGATCTGCAGCGGCTGCTGGCGCGGCTTCATTCGGGGGAAATCAACCTGCTGGTGGGCACGCAGATGATTGCCAAGGGCCATGATATTCACGGCGTAACGCTGGTCGGCGTAGTGGGCTGCGATCACGCGCTAGCCCTGCCGGATTTTCGCGCGGCGGAGCGTGTCTTCCAGCTTATGACCCAGGTGAGCGGGCGCGCTGGACGCGGCGATTTGCCGGGACGCGTGGTGGTGCAAACGTACTATCCGGATCACTACGCGATTCTCGCGGCCACGGCCCACAATTACGAGAGTTTCGCCGAGCGCGAGCTGAAGTATAGGCGGTGGATGCATTATCCGCCGTTCGGCGCCCTGGCCAACGTGCTGGTACAGTCACCGAAGCTGGAAGAGGCGGCGGGATGGTCGTCATCATTGGGCAAATGGTTCCAGAGCACCAAGCCCGAGGGGGTGCGCGTGCTGGGCCCGTGCACGGCGCCGATCGCGCGGATCAAAAGCGTGTATCGGTTTCACCTGATTCTGAAGGCAGGGTCGCGGCGCGCACTGAATGCGGCGCTGCGTGGGATGCTGGCACACGCCGAGACAGCTGGCTTGCCCCGGCGCAATCTGATTGTGGATGTGGATGCGCTGCGATTGATGTGAAGTCAGCAAGTCAGCGAGTCAGCAGGTCAGCCGGAAGCGAGGCGATCCGCAGCGGCGGACGACCCAAACCTGCCGAGCAGTAGATGTCCGCCTCCTGGCCGACCAGGAGGCGACGGGACCAGACAGGTTCATTCTGCCGATGCGGAGTGGTGCGATGTGCCGGTCTCCAGTGAGTGCAGGTCTTTGCCTGGCTTGAAGCGAACGGCCTTACCCGGCGTGATGCTGACTTCCGTGCCGGTTCTGGGGTTGCGACCGATGCCCGTTTTGCGCGCACGGACGCTGAAGACGCCAAATCCGCGCAGTTCGATGCGCTCGCCCGACGCCAAGGCCTGCTTGAGGCCCTCGAAAACCGTGTCCACCGCAGCTTCTGCCTTGCTGCGCGGGAGGCCCGTGCGCTCGATTACATGATGGACGATGTCTTGCTTAATCAATGGGGTACCCTCGTTGGCGAAACTGCTATCGAATGTACTACGCCTTACATTGAGATGCTACAAGTTTGCATGCCGGATTGGAAATCCGGAGACAGAATTGCCGCTGCGGCGGGGGCGCGAACAAGGCGGGTGCTCACGGGCCCCGCTCGACCGGTAGCGATTTGTCATTTGCACCGGGCTTTCTTATGATGAATTTTCGCATTGCTCAAAAGCGGCGCGAGATTTACCGCGTGGAGTGCTCCCATCGCGGAACAGGGAGAAGTATGTCAATTCTGAGTGACCGGTGGATCAGGGAACAGGCCCTGCAGCACCGCATGATTGAACCCTTCAGCGAAAAACAGGTGGCCGCCGGCGTCATCTCTTATGGTCTTTCCTCCTACGGCTACGATCTGCGCGTTTCCGACGAATTCAAGATTTTTACCAACGTCAACAGCGCCATCATCGATCCCAAGGCTTTCGACGAGCGTTCGTTCGTCTCCGTGCAGGCGAATTCGGTCATCGTCCCGCCAAATTCGTTCGCGCTGGCGCGGTCGGTGGAGTATTTCCGCATTCCCCGCGATGTTCTGACCATCTGCGTAGGAAAGTCGACTTACGCGCGCTGCGGCATCATCGTCAATGTGACGCCGTTCGAACCGGAATGGGAGGGTTTTGTGACCCTGGAGATTTCCAATACCACTCCGCTGCCGGCCAAAATCTACGCCAACGAAGGTCTCTGCCAGATTCTGTTCTTCCGCGGTAATGAGCCCTGCGAGATCAGCTATGCCGACCGCAAGGGCAAGTATCAAAAACAGCAGGGCATTGTGCTTCCGAAACTGTGAATATCGGCCGCTGGCGTTTCGTTTGCCACTTTGGTGAACAGAGCGCCTGGTCTGGCACGTGATGCCCTCACAATTTGTCTACCCGTTATGGGAGTATCGGAATGTCCTCTATCAGCAGACCCGATCCCATTCGTATTGGCGTTGCCTCGGAAGAGCCTATCCGTTTGACCGGACTGACCAGCATCTTCGATCAACCGGCGCAGGTGGGCCGCCCTTCGCTCGTACCTCAGGCAGGACGGCTGGAAGACCTGCTTGAGCAAGAGTCGCTCGGCTACCTGGTGGTGGATCTACAATCCTCGTCGAGCGGTCTTGAGGTGCTCGAGACGATCCGCCGCAGCCGTCCCGATCTACGCCTCATCGTGATCGGTCCGCAAGGCAACGACGAACTGGTACTTGACTCGATTATTGCCGGCGCCCGCGCCTACCTGTCGTTTACCGCCGATCCCGAAACTGTATTCAAGGCGATTGAGGTGGTCACGGAAGGGTCGATCTGGGCCCCGCGCAAGCTACTTTCCAGGTTAATCGATCGGTTGCTCAAACAGCCGGAGACACGCGGCATGGGCGTGGATGCCCGGCTGACAGATCGGGAGCGCCAGGTGCTGGAACTGATCACCATGGCACGCTCGAATCGAGAGATTGCAGAAGAGCTAGGCATCGAAGAGCGCACCGTGAAGACCTATGTTGGCCGCCTGATGCGCAAGACGGGTGCGGACAATCGCATCAAGCTCTCCATGTCAGCGCTGAGCCTGTCCATCATGGAGAAGCAGGGAAAGAAGACTTAAAAACGCCCCCAAGCCTCTTGCCTGGTTACCTCTGTGCCAATTACCCGGTTACTTTGAGGCATGGAACTTAGGTACTCTTGTGTGAAAGCGATACATTCTTCAATCTTGTATCCAGAAACAACGCAGATCTGGGGAAAGGAGTTCCCCAGCAGCGTGCACACACGCAGTTCGGGAACTCCTCTTTTTTCACCTGCTTAACGCGTCCAGAGTTTGCCTCCGCCTTTCGTCCTCCACAAGCCGGTCACCAGCCCTCCCCCTAATTACCTTCGGCAGCGATCGCGAGCCTGTCGATTTTCCGGCAGAGTACCTTTTCGGTTACTCGCGGGAATTTTGTCTTGAGGTAATCGTCTGCATACCCTCGCCCTGGCTTTGACGCGCACCTAACCGGAATACCGCGTCTAATGCTGTAGCCTGATTCAGGAAGCGCTACCCCAGCTGCCGCCGGCGGGTTCCCTGTATCTCTCTTGTAATCGCCGTAGATTGAGGCGAAAGCGGCGCTCCTGCGAACCGGGCTCATCCCTCTGCAGCACCAAGGCTGCAGAGCCGAAAGGAAAATGGAGATGAAGAAAAACTTCGTATCGGTCTGCCTTTGTTTCATGCTTGTTTTTGCCACCAGCGTCGCCTGCCTGGCAGCTTCCCGAGAGGATCTGCAGAATCGTGTTGATTCGGCCAAGACCACGCTCGACGACATCATGGCCGCGCAGGATGCCACCATTCCGACCAATATCCTGGCTCAGGCCACCTGCGTTGGCGTGGTGCCCGCGCTGCTGAAGGGCGCTTTTGTTTTCGGTGCGCAGTACGGACAGGGCGTGGTGACTTGCCGCACCGGCCACGGCTGGAGCGGCCCGGTGTTTATTCGCATGGCCGGCGGATCGTTCGGATTCCAGATCGGCGGCCAGTCGACGGCACTGGTGCTGGTCGCCGTGAACCAGCGTGGCTTCCAGGATTTGCTGAAGAGCAAGTTCAAGATAGGGGCGGACGCTGCTGCTGCCGCCGGCCCGGTCGGACGCAGCGGCCAGGCAGCCACGGACTGGAAAATGAATGCCGAGCTACTGAGCTATTCGCGCAGCAAAGGCGTATTTGCGGGCATTTCGCTCGACGGCACCAGCGTGACCCAGAACCAGGATGACACCCAGACCTACTACGGCCAGTCTCACACCTTCGAATCGATTCTGAAAGGTGAGGTGGGGGTCCCTCCCGGCGCGCAGGATTTCGTTCGCACCGTCGCTCACGATTTCGTCCAGGCGAAAAATGGCAAATAGTCGCCAGACCTGCTGACCTCGGCCCCTGACAAGGCGCGCCTCGGCGGGGGGGCGGGTTAGGGCCAGGGATGCAGTGTCAGCCGTCTCAGCCGTGTGCTCCACTCCGTTGTTGGCCAGATTAGATCGCGCCTGTGTCCTTGAGCACGGCCATGGCGGCATTACGGCCATTCACGCCGATTACACTGCCGCCGGGATGCGTGCACGCGCCGCAGAGGTAAAAGCCGGGCATTGGCGTGCGCGCCGTCAGCCGCCGGGACCACATCCAGGGCGGAAGACACTCGCCCTGAAAGATGTGTCCGCCGGTCAGGCCGACTTTCTTTTCGATATCCGGCGGCCCGAGCACCTGCGCGTCGGCGACGGCAGTTTCGATGTTCGAGCAGAACCGGGCAAGGGAAGCGAGCGCGAGATTGCGCACTTCGTCGCGGCGGCTATCCCAGTTGCCTTGCGTGAAGGTGTAGGGGACGTACTGCGCGAAGACGCTCATGGTGTGAAGACCGGGCGGGACGACCGAGCGGTCGTGCACGCTTTGAAAGTAGAGTTCGCACCAGAGATGCTCGGGTAACTGGCCCCGGCGCGCTTCGGCAAAACCAGTTTTCCATTCGGACTTGGTAAGCGGCGCGTTGATCTGGCCGTAGTGGTGCGGCTGGTTTGTACCGGGCCGCGCGACGAAGTCGGGCAGCTCGCGCAGCAGTACGTTGAGCTTGACGGTGCAGCCTTCGATGGGAATTTCTTCGAGGCGCGTTCGCCAGGCGGGATCGGCGGCGGGGCCGAGCAGGCGCAGCGTCTGGCGCGGATCGGCATTAGAGATGACGACGCGCGCTCGGATGCGTTCGCCACCTTCGAGGCGCACGCCCTCGCCGGGAATGATTTCGGCTACAGGCACGCCACAGGCGACGGTGGCGCCGGCTTCGCGAGCCGCATCGCAAAAGTAAAAGGAGACCATGCCCATGCCACCGCGCACGTAGCCCCACATGCCGGGCATTCCGCCTAGACGGCCGGAGGCGTGATGAAAACGGATGGATGCGGTGCCGGGATCGAAGGGACTGGCGTTGGTCCCGATGACACCCTGGCCGAGATAGGCGACCTGGAGTCGCTCATCGCCCAGGTAGCGCTCGACGAATTCCGCCATCGACCATTCGAAGAGGAGCGCGCGGGCTTCGTCGTCATTGCCGAGACGATCTTCGATCTGATCGCGGGTGGGCGCATCGCAGAGCCAGAGATCGTCAGGTCCGGTGGGGCGCAACGCGTCGCGCAGTCGGCGGATCACGTCGTTCATGGCGCGCCAACCGGGAACATCGCGGGGCGACAGCGCGCGGATTTCCGCTTCGCAGTGATCGTCGTCGTCCCAGAGTTGAACGCTGGAGCCATCTAGGAAAGGCACGAAGAGACCGTTGACGGCGGGAGTCCAGGCGAAGCCGCGGCGGGGCAGATCCAGTTCTTCGATGACCAGCGGATGCAGCAGACCGGCGAGATAGGCGCACGGCGACATGCGCACGCCGGGGAATGGCTCCTCGATAGTGCAGGCGCCGCCTACGCGTGTGCGGCTTTCGAGCACGAGTACCCGGCGGCCGGCGCGAGCAAGATAAGCGGCGCAGGCCAATCCGTTATGTCCGGCGCCGACAATGATTTCGTCCCAGGTTTTCGCGGCGAGTTCGGAGATGGGTGCGGGCAAGCCGATTTCGCCCAGCACGTCGACTGCGGAAGGAGCCATTTGTTGACCATCATAGCGGGCTGCTTCACAGCCTGCAGCTGGGTGAGCTCGGCGAGCGGCTACACTGTTTCTTTGTCGTGCAATGCGGGAAGCGATTGAATATTGGCTGGTGGTAGCCGTGGCGCGCGCAATGGGACGCGTGCCGCGCAAGCCCGCGCGCTGGGCTGCTCGCCTGCTCGCCATAACGGTCTACTGGTGCTTCGGCCGATTGCGGCGCGTAGGCGCGCGTAACCTGCAGATGGCGCTGCCGGAACTTTCGCCGGAAACAAGGACGAAGATCCTGCGCGGCGTCTATATCCATCTCGCTTGGCAGCTCGTCGAATTCTGCCGCATGCCTCGCTACACCGTGGAAAACACGCGCACGTGGATGCGCACGGAAGGCCTGAACCGCTTCCTGGCAGCACAGGCGAAGGGCAAAGGCGTTCTCATCGTCACCGGCCATCTTGGCGCGTGGGAGGTCTCGAGCTTTTATCACTCGCTGATGGGCCACCCCATGGGCATGGTGATCCGCCGGCTCGACAACCGGCGGCTCGATGCGTTCGTCAACAGTATCCGCTGCATGCACGGCAACTGGGTACTGCACAAGGATGACTTCGGGCGCGGCTTGCTGACCGCAATGCACAAAGGGCAAACGGTGGGAATCCTGATGGACACGAACATGACTCCGCCGCAGGGAGAGTTCGTGGATTTCTTCGGCATCTCGGCGTGCACAGCGACCGGACTCGCGCACGTAGCGCGCAAGACCGGCGCCGCGGTCCTCCCGGGATTCATGCTGTGGGGGGCGACAGAGCGTCGCTACGTGCTGCACTTCGGCGAGGAGATCGAGATTCCGCACACCGACGATGTGGACAGAGACATTGTGGAGGGCACGCGGCGATGCACCGCGGCGATTGAAGCGTGGATCAGGCGCTATCCTGACCAGTGGCTGTGGATTCACCGAAGATGGAAGACGCGGCCCGCTGGGGAGGCGGGGCTGTACTAAGGAGCGGCACATGACCTTGGGCGAACTGATCAACGCGCTGGGCGGCAGGCTGGTGCAGGGCACTGCGCAGTACCAGATTGACGGCGTCAGCTCCGCGGAGATGGCGAGTCCGTCGGACCTCGTCTTTGCGGAAGATGCGCCGGCTGTCGCAAAAGCCCTCGACAGCCTGGCTGGCGCCGTGGTGCTTCGTCCCGGACACATGGCCCCATCGCTATCCGACAAATGCTTGGTTGAGGCCGATCAGCCACGTCTGTGGTTTGCGCTGGCGGCGAAGTTGCTCAGGCCGGTTCTGCCGGCGCGTGGCGTTCATCCCACGGCGGTGGTGGGCGCGAACGCGGAACTGGCTGACAGCGTCACCGTTGGTCCTTGCGCCGTCGTCGACGAATATGCGCGCATCGGTGCGGGAACGCGCATCGAGGCCGGCGCGGTGGTCGGACGCGGCGTCCGCATCGGCGAGTTCTGCCGCATCTATCCAGGCGCCGTCATCTATCCCGGCACGGAGCTTGGCAACTGGGTTGTGGTCCATGCCGGCGCCGTGCTTGGTTCCGATGGATTCGGCTACGTGCGCGACGCGGCTTCGGGCGCGTATACGCAGTTTCCCCAGCAGGGCGTGCTGGTGATCGAGGACGACGTGGAGATCGGCGCCAACACCACAATCGACCGTGGCGCGCTCAAGGAGACGCGCATCCGGCGCGGCGTTAAGATCGACAACCTGGTGCACATCGGCCACAACTGCGACATTGGCGAAGATGTGGTGCTGGCGGCGCTGACGGGCATTTCCGGATCGTCGAGCGTAGGCAAAGGCGCGGTGATTGCGGGACAGGTGGGGATAGGCGACCATGCGCACGTCGGCCCGGGGGTGATCCTGGGGGGACAGGCGGGCGTGTTCAGCGGGGCAAAAGCGACA
>DASYWU010000043.1:0-3033 GCA_035935755.1 Occallatibacter sp.
AAACCATCTCATCCGCAGATGCGAAGGTTGGGCAGGAAGTGCCTTTCGAGGTGGTCGAAGAGGTGAAGGTGGATGGAATCGTGGTGATTCCCAAAGGGGCCATCGCGATGGGGACGGTGACCGAAGCCCAACCCAAGAGAAGAATGGGGAGAGGCGGAAAGCTGAACGTAAACATCAGCTACGTACGGCTAGCGGATCAGGAAAAGGCGGCGCTTCGAGCGGTAAAGGATTCGCAGGGCGGCGGCCACGTGGGCGCGATGACCGGCGCGATAGTGGCGACCAGTATTGTATTTTTCCCTGCCGCACCCCTCTTCCTTTTCATGCACGGCAAGGACATCACCATACCCCAGGGCACGGAAATCACCGCCTACGTGGAAGGCGACATGCATCTCAACATGGCGAATTTCGGCGCGCCGGCTGCGGCACCGAAGATTGAAGCCGCCGCGGCGCAAGCGAGCCTGATTGTAAGTTCCACCCCGCCCGGCGCGGATATTGAGATCGACGGCGCGTTTGTGGGCAATACTCCTTCGACCATCGATGTTGCACCCGGGGCGCACGAAATCACGGTCAAGAAAAGCGGGTTCGCCGATTGGACGCGAAAGCTGAACGTGACGGGGGGAAGTGTTCATTTGGACGCGACGCTGGAGGCCGCTCCGGGGTCCGCTGCCAGCCCTGTACCGAGCGCTGCATCGGCTCCGAATGCCAATCCCGCACCAGTTTCCAGCCCAGCGACGGCGCACTAGCCCGAAGTTCCTGACTTAAATCCGTTCCGAAACCGCGGTAAGTAGTTTGTGTTACGCAGGTTGGCGCTATTGCAGGCCGATTCTGATCTGCATAATGTACCCATGTAACTAACATTATATGATTGACATTATAGTTATATTTGTACATTATATTGGCCATGTATGTCGATGTCGTCCCCAACCGCAACTCTCCGCCCGCCATCCTTCTCCGCCAGGCCGTCCGCGAAGGCAAGAAGATCCGCAAGATCACTCTGGCCAACCTTTCCGACTGGCCCCAGGAACAGCTGGCCGGCCTGCGGCTGGTGCTGAAGGGAACCGCGGTGGCGCCCGTCGATGAGGCCTTCACCATTGTCCGCTCGCTGCCCCACGGTCACGTCGCTGCCGTGCTGGGGGCGCTGCGCAAGCTCGGCCTGGAGCGCATTCTCGATCGCAAGCCCGGCCGCGAACGCGATCTGGTGGTGGCCATGATCGCGGCGCGGATTCTCGATCCGGCTTCGAAGCTGGCCACGGTGCGCGGCCTGGAAGCCGAGACCGCATCCAGCAGTCTGGGCGCCGCTTTGCATCTGGGCGCAGTCGGCGAAGACGAGCTCTACCAGGCCATGGACTGGCTGCTGGAGCGGCAGGAGGCGATCGAAAAGCAACTGGCGCGCCGCCATCTGGAGCATGGCTCATTGGTGTTGTACGATCTGACCTCCACCTACTTTGAAGGCCGGCATTGTCCGCTGGCCCGCTATGGCCACTCCCGCGATGAGCGCGCCGCCAACCTGCAGATCGTCTTTGGCCTGCTGACGGATCCAGCCGGCCGGCCGGTCGCGGTGGAGGTCTTCGAGGGCAACACCGCCGATCCCAAGACGGTGGCCGCGCAGGTGGAGAAGCTGCGCCGCCGCTTTCATCTGGAGCGGGTGATTGTGGTTGGCGACCGGGGCATGCTGACCAGCGCGCGCATCGAAGCCGATTTGCGCGGCGCCGGCCTGGATTGGATCACGGCCTTGCGCAGCGCACAGATTCGCTGCTTGGTCGATGGCGGCGGCTTGCAGCTATCGCTCTTCGACGAGCAGGATTTGGCCGAGATCGCGCATCCGGATTATGCCGGAGAGCGGCTGATTGCCTGCCGCAATCCGCTGCTCGGCGAAGAGCGGGCGCGCAAGCGGCAGGAGCTGCTGGCGGCCTGCGAGCAGCGGCTGGAGAAGGTCAGCGCCGCCACGCGGCGCCAGCAGCGCCCCTTGCGCGGCAAGGAGCGGATTGGTCTCGCCGTGGGCAAGGCACTGGGCCGCTACCACATGGAGAAGCACTTCCTCTTCTCCATCGAGGAGGACCGCTTCAGCTATGCGCGCAACCAGGCCGGCA
The DNA here is from genome assembly GCA_035935755.1 of Occallatibacter sp. GTDB lineage: Bacteria > Acidobacteriota > Terriglobia > Terriglobales > Acidobacteriaceae > Telmatobacter. The sequence goes on from DASYWU010000043.1 coordinate 2,091, forward strand.
TCGAGCAGGAGGCGGCTCTGGACGGCATCTACGTGCTGCGCACCAGTGTGGGCGAACAGACGCTATCGGCCCAAGAAACGGTGCGCCAGTACAAGCGGCTCTCGGTGGTGGAGCGCGCCTTCCGCAGCCTGAAGAGCGTGGACCTGAAGGTGCGGCCCATCTATCATCACCTGGCCGGTCGCGTGCGCGCGCACATCCTGCTGTGCATGTTGGCCTACTACGTGGAGTGGCACATGAAGCAGGCGCTGGCCCCGCTGCTGTTCCTCGATGAGCAACCGGAAGCTGGCGAAGCCTTGCGCGCCTCGGTCGTCGCTCCCGCCCAGCGCTCGCCGGCCGCGCTGCGCAAGCTGGACACCCATCGCACAGAAGACGGATTGCCGGTGCACAGCTTTCAGACTCTGCTCGCGGACCTGGCCACCCTCACCCGCAATCAAGTCCAGGCTGCCGGCCGATCCTTTGAGATGATCTCCAAGCCCACGCTTCTGCAACGCTGCGCCTTTGAACTCCTCGGCGTTGCACCGGCTCTGTAGCTGTACCCAGAGCCAGACAACTTCTTCTGCACTTATCCCGTTGGATCAACACACCTTCTCACTCGAAAGAAAATGGAACTTCGGTCTAAATCGCTAACTTGCTGACTCGCTGCCGTTACGTCATCGCCAGGTACTCATGCGCCAACCGCACCACCATTGACCCCTCGCCTACCGCCGACGCGACGCGATTCATCGCCCCCGCGCGCAAATCCCCCGCCGCAAACACGCCCGGCACGCTGGTTTCGAGCAGCAGCGGATCGCGCTGTTCCTTCCACACGCGCGCGTAGCCGTCGGCCGCCATCAGGTCCCGCCCGGTCAGCACAAATCCCTTCTCATCGCGCAGCACCTCCGCCGGCAGCCAGTCGCTGCGCGGCCGCGTGCCGATGAAAATGAACAGCGCCTCAGCCTCTTCC
>DASYWU010000044.1:0-281359 GCA_035935755.1 Occallatibacter sp.
CCGGGTCCGACTGTTACACGGGCTCATCTGCACCAGGGAAATGCCGACCTCTGTGCCGGCTGCGCAAGAAAACTCTACACAATCCCGGCCCATCGTTTCATCCATCGCGGGTCGGAAACACCGGTGCCGGACTGTTACAAAGCTGAGGGCAAAGGCGGCAGGAATAGACGCAAATGTCTAGCGGTTCTATGCTTTCGTGCGCTCCGCAGCCAAGCTTCAGTTCACGAACGTCTGCTTCACGCGCTGCGAACGGAGAAAATAAGCAATCCAGATCAGGGACTCGGCCACGCCCAGCCCGCTGTATGCGGCTGCCTGCGTGTAATCCGAGTGCAACAGCACCAGCCAGAGCTGGGTGATTGCAAGCACGACAGACTGGGCCGCAAGCAGTGCAATGATCCAGAAGGGGAAGATTTTCTTCCTTTGGTATAAGGCAACGTTCAAGGCCACTGATGCGATGAGAAGAATTGTGCCTGAAGCGGCCTCGAAGAGAAGCAGGCCAGAGTACGCCGGATGCGCCGTGAGGAAGTCCCGGTACCGGTCACCGTGCAAGATGCGCAGGCCGATGAGCACGCCGCGAATGGAAGTGATCGGTTCAAGGGCGAGCGCGATTGCGAAGAGAATGAGCCATCCGCCGATTCCGCTCAGGTTGCGCGTGCCGGAGGACGTTCCCGCCAGAATCACCGGCGGATCGGGGTCGGCCACGGTTGCCGGGCGCTGAATTGCAGGTACTTCACGGGCGGACTCGGCCGCCGCCCCGCACCAAACGCAAATGACTGCGCCAGGGGCTACCTCCGCGCCGCATCGGTTACATGAACGCATATCCGGGGAATACTCAGTTCACAAACGTCTGCTTCACGCGCTGCGAGAGCAGGAAGTAGGGGATCCAGACACCGGCTGAAATGAGGCTGCTGAGCGCCGTCCACGAGGGGAACGTGGGCATGTATTGCACCATCAATCGCTGCATTGCGATTTGCAGAACGAAGCTTGCCGCGAGGTAACCCATGGCCAGGCGCGGGAAGGTCTTCTTCTTGCCGTAGAAATGAAAGTTGAGGTAAACCAGGGCAAGGATGAAAAGGGCGTCGATGGCGGCATCGAGCGCCAGCAGGCCGCCGACTCCCGGATTCGCGGCGAGAACAGCGGCGCCCGCGGGGCTGAACAGCAGCATCATGCTCCCGCCCACCGCGAGCAATAAGCCAAACGGCCCCAGCGCAAGGCCAATCGCCACCAATGTGAGCCATCCGCCGATGCCCTGGAGATTTTTCTGATTCGCTTCGGGCAAAAGGTTCGCGGCCGGATCAAGCGCCATACCTGCCGTCGCGGCCCCGTCCAGCGCCATGGAGGCAGCCGCAACCGGAGAGGCTGGAACCACGAACGACTCCGCGGAGCCGTTATCGCCTCCCGCCCCGCACCACGCGCAGGCCTCAGCCGCAGATTCCCTGAAAGCGCCACATCGGTCACATTTGGGCATAACTTGTTCTGGTAAATTTCAGTTTTTCGCATCATCCCGCATAGCGCGCCTCTTGTCAAAACCACAAAGGGGTCAGAGGGGCAGAGCCAGCGGTCACCGCGGGCGGTGACCTGGGAGGGCGCGGGAAATCTTACGGCCAATGGATAGCGAGATCCTGGTGGGGCAGGCGGCAAAGCAGTGTCCCAAAATGCGGCGACGACCGGGGTCTCCGGCGCCCCAGCCCCAGGCCATCCAGTAAAGAAATGCGGCGATCAAAACCACTGCGATGAGCCAGGTAATCAGATATGTCGACCGGTCCCTCACCGGTTCGTGGCCAGGTCGCAAACCGCCGGTGCGCACCGGGTCGTTGTCTTTGCGTTCTGCCCGCCCGCAGTGCATCGCCGGCGAGCGGTTGTCAATCCGCGCTACCGCGGCACATAGAACACCAGCGTCCCCTGGATGTAGCCGCCCTCGCGCTCCAGCCGCGCGGCGCCATCGCTGCTCAGCGCCCACTCGTTCTGCGCCTGTGCCTGGGGCGGAGCCTTTTCCACGGTTCCGGTGATGTCGATGAGATTTCCCTTCTCGATGGTGGTGGCGTTCTTCTTCAGCGGCCCTTTCGTGCTGGAGTCGTTCTTGATTACCAGCAGCGTGGGCGTGCTGTTCTTTGCGCCCACCCAGTAAACCGTGTCGCTGATCTTCTTTTGTACGGGCACGAAGTTCGCCTGGAATTCTGCCCCACGAACGCCTGCTTGGTCGGCGCCTGAAGAGCCGCCACGCCGGAGCCGTTCATCGCTGGCGCTGTCACATTGTGGCGGCCCATAAACCACCACCCATTGCCATTGGCTGCGCCCCAGATGCCCCATCCGATAGCGAAGGCGAAGATTAAAGTCCAGAATCCCCACCACCAGTAGAGAAGAGCGCCACGGCGCCGGGGCATATTGCGTCCCGCGCCGGTCTTTTGCGTATTTTCAAGATCGCGGTGCGGACCACCCGGGTCCGCACGTAATGGTGAAGCCATGCTTGTACCTCCTTCTGCTGCGTATGCCGTGCCGGACGCGCCGTACGCCAGTTGCGGTGAGCCGGCGCCTGTCTACGACTGCGCTGCGTGCACCTGCGTCGCCTGGATGTAAGCGCCCTGCTGCTCCAGGCGATCTGCGCCATCGCCGCTCAGCGACCACTGGCTCTTCGCCTGCGCGCGTGGCGGGGCCTTCTGCACCGTGCCAGTCACACTGACCAGCGAGCCTTTGTCGATGTGCGCATTGGCGGAGCTGTTGCCGTTTCCAGAGAGGATCAGCAGCATCGGCGTCGCGTTCTTCGCGCCGATCCACAACACGCGGTCATTCACTTTCTTCTGCACCGGCACATCGCTCACCTGAAACTGCTTGCCCACGTAAGCCTGCTTGTTGGTGGCATTCAGTACGGCGAGGCCGCTGCCGGTGGTGACTGCCTGGTTGGCGCCTCCGGCGTAATTCCCGTTTGCAGGCGTCGTATTGGCCGTCCCCGGCGCCATGGCCGTGGTTCCATAGGCCGGCGCAGTGCGTGCCCGGCCGCCCCACCACCAGCCTCCGGAGCCGCCCCAGCCCCAGCCCGCCCACCAGATAGCGAGCGCGATGATCACCACCCAGAAAACCCACCACCACGCAAATCCGGCCGCGGCAGTGGCACGCCGCTCTCTGCGCGAGCGCTCGAGATTCTCATAAATGCGGCGATTTTCCTCTGGATCGGGCCGCTGTTGTGGGGAAGCCATAATTACACCTCGGTGACTGAAATGTGATCTTTCTCCCTTTCTCCTGCGATCTGTGCGGGCTTAACGGGGTCGCCGGCCGGTACTCCTCACGGCAGCGGCGCCGGCCTTTTCCTCAGCCTGAAAATTACGATGGACGCTCTTTCATGCAGGATGGCCGAGGGGAAGGATGTCGTTGGGAGGTTGTGAAAGCAGGAAAAGGGACCCGAAGCCATGCGCTCAGCCGCCATCAGCGAGCAAATCGCATAGCGAGGTTTTAACGTTCCTCAGTTCTCTTCGACCCTTCCAGTCGGCGCATCGACAGCTCGAATTGAGGAGTCTTTACGCCACCTTGGTCTGGGCCGGAATCAGATTCGAGGGTGAGTCTTTACCGAGGTGAAGCGTGATTACTGTTCTGGCGATATCATCCCGAAGCTTGGTCAAGGCGGGATCGTCAAGCTGGCAATCCGTGGACCGCTCCAACTCCTGTAATGTATCGAGAAGAATATCGATAACGGGCCGGGACATAAGTAAACCTTTTCACCGGTCAGATGCGCGCAGTTCTCGAAGGGTTTTCTCGTGGCGTCATTCCCGGCACTCTTTGGAGACTCCCCTGGACCCCCAGTTGAAAACAACAGAAGCTCGCTCTTTCCGCATCTTGGCACGGTAGCAAGCCGATTCCCGTTCCCCCATCGTCGGTCCTGCGACACCATCCGCGGCAAACCATAACATCCACGCTGTACTCAAGGGCCAAGGGCCAGAAGGAAGAAGAATGACGTTGGAGCAGGTATTAGCAAAACTGGATGAGATTGCCATGGGAGCGCGGACCGTCGAACAATGTGCCATCTGCCATAAATCGTACATTCTTGGCGAGCTGACCGAGTGCGGTTCGTGCGGAGTGCGGCTCTGTACGAAATGCGAGCGCCGTATGCATTCGTCCCCCGCCAGTCAGATTCGATCCCAGACCAATGCAGCATAAGGCAGAGCACGATCTGCACCTGATGTGCCCGGCCTTGTAATCACCTGCTCGCTGCAGGATCAGGCCCTGCTGTCCGGCAACAGGGCACGCTTTCGGGGCGCGGAAAAACCATCGACAGAATCGCGGACTCCAGCCCTGCCCGAGTGCCATTTCCCACCTCGGAAAGGTGCCTTACGTTGGTAAGTCCCGGGTGTCCGAACAGTAACGTGCCTTTAGCGATGCCGGACCGGGAGAAATGACCCTCCGCCGGTTTGACCCGGTCGGCGAAACCCCCTTACCATGAGAGAGGTATTCCCCTCCGCGACCGGTTGCTGTATACGAGCTACAGCAACCCTCGCGGCGACTGATTTGGCTCAAAAAGTGGCGAGCCGCGGAAGGCATTCATTTGAGTTCAACCGACACCCTCGAAGGCACCCCTCAACAAGACACGGCGCACGAGCCGCATGCCCAGGAAAGCCATGAAGGTCACGATCACGACCATGGCCCCGTTCTGAATCCCGACTGCACCCGCGAGCTGGTGCTCGAAGTACCCGCAGAAGAAGTCTCAAAAACGTATAACAACGTGACCGCGAACTTCCGCAAATTTGCGAAGATTCCCGGCTTCCGCGCCGGCAAGGTTCCGGAAAGCGTGATCCGCCGCCGCTTCGCTACCGAGATTCGCAAGGACGTCATCGACCGGCTGCTGCCCGTGCGTTTCAACAAGGCCATCCAGGAACTGGATATTCGACCGGTGGGCGAGCCACGGGTGACGGAACTCACCGTGGAAGACGGCCAGCCCCTGCATGTGAAAGCGGTATTCGAATATCTCCCGTCCTTCTCCATCGAGGGCTACAAAGAAGTGACCGTGGAGCGGCCTTCGGCGGAGATCACCGAAGAGGAGTTTACCCGCGAGATGGAGGAACTGCGCGAGTCGCGGGCGACCGTCGAGCCGGTAGAAGAAGACCGGCCATTGGTAAATGGCGACCTGGCCCAGATCAGCTACACGGGCCGCATCGAGGGCGCTGCCGAAGGCGAGGCGGAGCCGGAGCCGCTCAAGAGCGAAGACACGCTGGTCGAAATTGGAGGGAAGAATACGGTCGAGGCCTTCAGCAATTCCCTCGTCGGCGCGAAGCCGGGGCAGGAACTGAAAGCCGAGGTCTCCTATCCGGCGGATTATCCCGAGCCGAAGCTGGCCGGCAAGACCGTCGCCTACGAAATCCAGGTAAAGGGAATCAAGAAGCGCACCGTTCCTGAGCTGAACGACGATTTCGCCAAAGAGCTGGGCGAATATGAGAACCTGGCCGAGCTGGAAAATCGCGTTCGCGAGCACATGGCCAACCGTAAAAAGCGCACCGTGGAGAATGAGACTCGTAACCGTCTCTATGAGGCGCTCGCGCAGCGGTTCAATTTCCCCGTACCGGAATCGCTGGTGCAGGACCAGATTGACACCCGGCTGGAGCGCGGGCTGAGGGCGCTCGCGGCGCAAGGCATGCAGACGGAGCAGATGCGCAAGCTGGACTTCAGCCGGCTGCGCGCCGGCCAGCGCGAAGGCGCGATAAACGAGGTGAAGACTTCGCTCCTGCTCGACCGCATCGCGGACGCGGAAAATGTGACCGTCAGCGACGAGGAACTGGACCGCGAAGTGCAAATGGCAGCGCTGCAGACCCGGGAAAATGTGGACAGCCTGCGTGCGCGTTTGACTCAGGACGGAGGACTCGCTAGAATCCGGGAACAATTAAGACGCGAGAAAACCGCCAATACTCTTTTTGAACGGATGCCAACGTCGGGCCAGTAAGAGCAGAAACGAATAGCGCCGGGGCCGGAATTTCGGAGCCGGAAGATCATCAAAAAAATCCGGGTGCAAGAGGACCCACCAAAAGAAAACAGGAAAAAATTCAATGGCATTGGTCCCCATGGTGGTTGAGCAGACGACGCGCGGTGAACGCGCTTACGATATTTATTCCCGTCTGCTGCGCGATAACATCATTTTTCTCGGCACGCCCATTGACGACCAGGTATCCAACCTCGTCGTCGCCCAACTGCTTTTTCTTTCCAGCGAGGACCCGGATAAAGACGTACAGCTTTACATCAATTCGCCAGGCGGATCGATTACGGCCGGCCTGGCAATCTACGACACCATGCAGTTCATCAAGAACAACGTGGTGACCTACTGCATCGGGCAGGCGGCGAGCATGGGAGCGTTCCTGCTCCTCGCCGGCACCAAGGGCAAGCGTTTTGCCCTGCCCAATTCGCGCATCCTCATCCATCAGCCTTCCATGGGCGGTCTGAGCGGGCAGGCGACCGACATCGATATTCACGCTCGCGAAATTCTCCGCATTCGCGAAATTACCAATAATCTGATCGCCAAGCACACCGGCCAGCCTCTGGATCGCATCGAGCGCGACGTCGAGCGGGACTTCATTATGAACGCAGAGCAGGCCAAGGAATACGGCATCGTCGACGACATCATCGACCGGCCGCGCACGTAGCCGGTCAAAGCCGCCTGGGGCGGAAAGTGGGGCCCAATAAAGGGAGTTAAATGCAATGAAACCGCGCACGGGACTCGAAGAAACACTGCGCTGCTCGTTCTGTCATAAATCGCAGGATGCGGTAGCCAAATTGATCTCGTCGCCCAGCGACTATCCCAGGGCATATATCTGCGACGAGTGTGTTGCGGTATGTAATTCCATCCTCGAGGACGATCGCGCTGAAGCCACGCCCGCTACTACGGCTGGCCATCTGCCGAAACCCCAGGAAGTGAAGAGTTTTCTCGACGATTACGTAATCGGGCAGGAACAGACGAAGAAGAAGCTCGCCGTTGCCGTCTACAACCACTACAAGCGCATCCAGATGAATCGCATGCGCAACAACGAGGTCGAGCTTACCAAGTCAAATATCCTGCTCGTCGGCCCCACCGGTTCCGGCAAGACGCTACTGGCGCATACCCTGGCCAAGATGCTCGATGTACCTTTCGCCATCGTCGACGCCACCACCCTGACTGAAGCCGGCTACGTCGGCGAGGACGTGGAGAATATCATACTCAAGCTGCTGCAGGCTGCCGAAGGCGACGTCACCCGCACCCAGCAGGGAATTATCTACATAGATGAAATCGACAAGATCGGCCGCAAAGACGAAAATCCATCCATCACCCGCGACGTTTCCGGCGAAGGCGTGCAGCAGGCGCTGCTGAAAATCCTGGAAGGCACGGTCGCCAACGTTCCGCCGCAGGGCGGGCGCAAGCATCCGCACCAGGAATTCACCGCCGTCGACACCACCAACATTCTTTTCATCTGCGGCGGCGCATTTGTAGGCTTGGAGCGCGTAGTCGGCCGGCGCGTCGGCAAGAAGGCGCTCGGTTTCCGCACCGCGGAGGTGGAAGGCGAAGCCGCTATTGGCGCCGCGCACCGTGATACCGAGCTGCTGCGCAAAACCGAACCGCAGGACCTGATCAAGTACGGCCTCATCCCCGAATTCGTCGGCCGGCTGCCGGTGATGGGCATACTCGACGAACTCGACGAAGCCGCCCTGGTCGACATCCTGACCAAGCCGCGCAACGCCATTCTCAAGCAGTATCAGCGCCTCTTCGAATATGAGAATGTCCGCCTGCACTTCAACCAGGAAGCCATCAGCGCAGTTGCCCGCGAAGCTCTGGCACGCAAGGTTGGCGCTCGTGGCCTGCGCATGATCCTCGAAGAACTGATGCTCGACCTGATGTACCACCTGCCCAGCAACAAGCGCGTGCGCGATCTGGAAATCACGCGCGAAATGGTGGAGCGTCGCGACCTCTCGCTCTGCCTGCTGGAAAAAGCCGGCTGAGATTCAGCTCATCCACGAACCCAGACAAAAGCCCTCGCGGATGCGAGGGCTTTTTCATCGCGCTGCAAATTGCAGGGACCAGCCGGAACCTGGTGGGCGCAGTTGTTTGCCGCTGTCGCATGAGGGTACCGCGCAATCGGCCAAACTCATTCACCTACGCAGATTTCGCAATCAAGTCCTCGAGTTCGCGAACCACGCGCTCAAATTCGGCGACAATCGAGTTTCCTGTGCGGGCGTTGAACACCTTAAGCAGCTCATTGAAATACCATAGCTGCTGTTTCGCTCCGCGATTGAACCTGCTCCAGATCAAATGGCCGACCTCGCGGAAATCTTCGAGCATGGCCCTGGCATTGTAGAGCTTGTCGGCGGCGCTGATCAGGAGCACGTCGTCTCTTTCGGTACGCAGCCGCTGGATGTAGCTCTGCTTGCGCTCGTCCCACTCTTCCTTCTGGTCATGATCCTCGGCAAAGGTATCGGAAAGCCCGGCAACCATGCGCGCGACATCGTCTCCAAACTTTTGCTCAATGTCATGCAAGCGCGGCAATCCGCCGTGGTCCTCCACAGTGTCGTGAAGCAACGCCGCAATGACCATATCTTCGGTTATCCTCACCCACCCTCCGGCTTCGCCCATCACGATGGCTGCAACTCCGAGCAGGTGGGCCATGTAGGGGATATCGGTGCCTTTGCGATACTCGGTATGAAGCTGACGCGCATATTCCACAGCGCTGGTGAATCTCTCCGTCAGAACGAGCCGGTTGGCCTCTTCGCTCATCATCTTCTCCCCTCAGAGCCCCGCAACTTGACCGCGATCTTGGGGTCGAGAGGGCGCTGCGCTTCACTTTGCATTGTCGATGGGAACGCCACGAATGGACGCATCCAGCAATTCGATCATGTGGAATGCCGGCAGCGTCTTGAGACCGCGCCGCCGCATGCCGCTCATGATTTGCAATAGACAGCCGGGGTTGGCGGAGACTACCGCATCGGCATTAGTAGTGAGCAGATTCTCTACCTTGCGGTCGCCGAGCTGATTCGCCGTTTCCGGCTGCAGGAGATTGTAGACGCCGGCCGAGCCGCAACAGAGAGAGGCCTCGGGAATCTCCGCAACTTCAAGCCCCGGAATCCCAGCCAGCAGGCGCCGCGGCTGTTCGCGGACGCTCTGCGCATGCTGCAAATGGCAGGCGTCGTGGTATGCGACGCGCGCTTTCAAAGGATGACGAACGGCCTGTGGTTCCAATTCGCAGAGGATCTCGGAAATATCTCTGCACCTGGACGAGAATTCGGCCGCGCGATCGGCCCACGCTGGGTCGTCACGCAGAAGGTAGCCGTACTCTTTCATCGTCGATCCGCAACCGGCGGAGTTGATCACGATGGTGTCGACATTCGCGGCCTCAAATGCGGCGATCATCTCCTTAGCTAGGGCTGCGGCCTCGCGTTCCATTCCGGAGTGCAGCATCAGCGCTCCGCAGCACGGCTGTGCCGGCGGAATCACGACTTCACATCCCTCCGCTGCAAGCACTCGTGCGGTAGCCGCATTCACCTGCGAGAAGAAAACCCGTTGTACGCAACCGCTCAACATGCCCACGCGGCGGCGCGGCGTGGTTTGCGGTTGAATTCGGGCAGGCAGGCTGCTAAAGACCTGAGCCGACACGTCGGGCATCAGCGCTTCCATCGCCGCCAGGCGTTTCGGCAGCAGCTTCAGTGCCCCGGAGGCGCGCAGCAGCCGCCGAAGCCCGCTCTTCTGATAGACAAACAAAGGCAACGCCACTGCCCGCAGACGTCGCGGGTGGGGGAAGGTCGCGAAAATAACTTTGCGAAAAACCGATTCAGCGAAATTCCGCGGCACATGCCGTTCGATCTGCGCCCGGGTCGGTTCGATCAGCTTGTTGTACTGCACGCCCGACGGGCACGCGGTCATGCACGCCATGCAGCCCAGGCAGTTGTCCATATGTTGCCGGAATCGCTGGTCAACGGGAGCCCCGCCCTCAGCAGCTTTCCTGATCATGTAAATGCGCCCGCGCGGCGAGTCCATTTCGTCGCCCCACAAAACGTAGGTGGGACAGGCCGGCAGGCAAAAGCCGCAATGCACGCACTCATCGATATGCTTCTTTTCCGGCGGGTGGTGCGCGTCGAAGCTCGACGGGCGCAACTCCGGCTCAGCAGTGGTATGTGGCATAGGCGTCAGATGTTCCCCACAAATCGGCCGGGGTTGAGAATACGGTTAGGATCGAATTGCCGTTTGATTTCGCGCATCAGCGGAAGAGCGTTTGTCTCTGTCCCCCACACATCTATCTTTCGGCGTAGCGTATCAGGAAGCCTCAGCACCACCGCGCTTCCGCCAAAACCCTTCACACGCTCGCGCAAACTTTCGATCACTCGTCCCGCCGCATCCCCCGCTGGTTTCAGGCCGGCTGTAATTAGCCCGGTTGCCTGTCCGGCGATGTTGGTATCCACGCCTTCTGCGGCCGCCCATCGCTGCAACTCCGAAATAACTGCGCAAATCTCTCCTGGCACTGCGGAAATCTTCACAATAATATCCATCTCCGAATCGAAAATCCGCTGCCGGGCATTCCAGACTTCGCCATCAGCAACAGTCAATTCAAAGCCTTCGAAGATCCTGCCCATCCGCGCCTCGTATTCGCCAATGCACTCCGGCAGAGCCATCATCCGAATATCGACCGCACATTCCTTTCCCGACACGCGCACCTGCACGCCGGAGGGCGTCATCTGCGAGTCCGTCAACGCCGCCAGCGGCTTCGCAAATCCCGCGGCATCTCCGACGAGTCCGCCCGGCGCCAACACCGTCCATGTCCGCACAAACTGCTCCGCCGGATGCAGCCGGAAATTCACCTCCGTAATCACGCCCAGGGTGCCGAAGCTCCCCGTCATCAGCTTGTGCAAGTCATATCCGGCGACATTCTTCACCACCTTGCCGCCGCTTTTTGCCACCGTCCCATCCGCAAGCACAATGGTCATGCCGATGATCAGATCCCGCAGCCCGCCGAATTTCACCCGCAGCGCGCCGCTGTCATTCGCGGCAATAATGCCTCCCACGGTAGCCTGCTCCGGCCACAGCGGATCAAGCGCCACCATCTGTCCCCTTTGCGCCAGTGCGGCCTGCATCGCCGACCAGGTGCAGCCCGCCTCCACCGTGCAAGTCAGATCCTGCCAGGCGTGCTCGCGCAACTGCGCCAGCCGGCGCGTGCTCAGTTGAATTCCCGCCGCAACCGGATTGCCCCATCCCAGCCTGGTCGCGCCTCCCACCGGCATCACCGCAATTCCATTCGCGTTCGCGAAGCGAAGCACCTCCGCAACCTGCGCCACGTCCCCGGGAGTCGCGACGACAACACCGTCGCGCACGCTTGCGTGCTCCGCGCCCAAAATGGATCCGAGAGATCCGCAAACCTGTTCCGCCGTCAATGCCGTCGCCGTCGCCATCAGAAAATCTCCGCGATCCCCGCACTCTCCAGCGGATGCGGCGTGTACGGTCCCGGCTTTTCCGCACAAAGGCGCGGGCGAGGGAAGACCTTGTCGGGATTTGCGATCCCCTCCGGATCGAATGCGCAGCGCACCAGTTGCATGGTGGCAAGATCGGGCTCGGAAAACATGTAGCCCAGCGCCTCCTGCTTTTCTTTGCCCACGCCGTGCTCGCCGGTGATGGAGCCGCCACGATCCACGCACAAATGCAATATGCGATAGGAAAGATCCAGCGCCATTTCTTCCTGCCCGGCAATGGCGCGATCGTACAGCACCAGCGGATGCAGATTCCCGTCGCCAGCGTGAAAGACATTGGCCACGCGCAGCCCCGCCGCCGAAGCCATCTCGTCGATCTCCTTCAGCAATTCCGGGAGCGCCGTTCGCGGAATCACTCCATCCTGCACGATGTAGTTCGGCGAAATGCGTCCCATTGCCGCAAACGCCGCCTTGCGCCCTTTCCATACCAGCGCGCGCTCCTGTTCCGATTGCGCCACGCGAATCTCCCACGCGCCATTTTTCTTGCAAAGCGCCTGCACCTCGTCCATCAGCGCCGCCACTTCATTTTTCTCGCCGTCCAGTTCCACCAGCAGCAGCCCGTTGCATGCGGGATAATGCGCATGAACCGCAGCCTCAGCGGCCTCGATGGCGAGATCGTCCATGATCTCCATTGCGGCCGGCAGCATACCGGCAGCAATCACGTCGCTCACCGTCTGTCCCGCGGCTTGCACAGAATCAAACGCGGCCAGCAGTGTCTGCACGTCCTCGGGCCGCTTCACGATGCGCAGCGTAACTTTCGTCGCCACGCCCAGCGTGCCCTCCGACCCGACAAACACTCCAGGCAGGTCGTATCCTGGCGCATCCAGCGTGGGCGTCCCGAGCTGCACCAGCTCACCGCTCGGCAACACCACTTCCAGCCCCAGCACATGCGTCACCGTAAAGCCGTATTTCAGGCAGTGCGCGCCGCCTGAATTCTCCGCCACATTGCCGCCGATGGTGCACACTGACTGCGAAGAAGGATCAGGGGCGTAGAAATATCCTTGCGACGCCACGCGCTGGGTAACGTGGGCATTGATCACCCCAGGCTCGACCACCACAAACCGATTGACGACGTCCACCTCAAGAATCCTGTTCATGCGCGCCAGGCTGATGACCACGCCGCCGTCGGCCGGCAGCGCGCCTCCGCTCAACCCTGTCCCGGCGCCGCGGCTCACAAAGGGAATCCTGTTGCGCGCGCAAAACCGCACCACCTTCTGCACCTGCTCCGCGGTGCGCGGTAAAACTACCGCCCCAGGCAGCACGCGGAAATTGGTCAGGCCGTCGCACTCATAGGTCTGCAACTGGCTCGCATTGGTAATCAGGCCTTCGCTCCCAACAGCGCTCCGCAATTCTTCGATCTGGTCACTCGATAGCAGCCGTCACCTCATGCTCGCAGCGAGAGAGCAAACAGCATTTCGCAGGGGCAGTCACAATTTCTTGTACTGAAAATGCTACCGCGAGTGCAAGTCTGCGCGGATAAGCTCGAGCCGTGCCGGGTTCATATTTTCCCGCTGCGGCCGGATACCGCCACAATTCCCGCGCTACAGGGAAAGTCATATTGGGCAGGGAAGGTGCCTGAGCAAGGTTTCGCCCGGATCAGCCTTCCTTCCAGCTTCACCATGCAAGTCTTTGCAACCGGGTTAACTGCCCGAAGCACCCCATAGTCCCGGCGTATTAAAAAGGGTTGACAGGTGCTTCTCGCCGGCGATAGAGTGTCGAGGTCGCGGAACTTAGTCCATGGGTCGAATCAATCGGCGGTATTAAAGAGGGGATCGAGTCCCCCAACGTCAGTATAGCGGCCAGAAATCTCCCTTTTCCATCTTATTCTGAAGCACTTTGACGGCTGCAAGGTCCGGAATGGAACGCCAGTCGTCTTGCGGGGGCTGCGACCTTTTCACTTGCCTCCAAATCAGGGTTTTGATTTCCGCGGCAGCAAATTCCCAAATTTGGAGGTCATTCATGACACAAAAGTCATCTGCCGCCGGTATACGATATTTCTGGGGCTTCGCGCTCCTGATGCTTCTGGCGCTCTTAGCAGTCCCTTACGGCGCGGTCGCGCAGAGTGGCGGCAACGTCGCCATCACCGGCACGGTGATGGACCAGTCCGGCGCTGTAGTTCCCAATGCCAAAGTCAGTGTCACAGAGAAAAGCACCGGCGTGACTCGTACCACTACCTCAAACGCCAGCGGACAATTCAATGTATCCTCGATGCCGCCCGGCAATTACACGGTCAAGATTGAGGCCAAGGGATTTTCGACCAGCGTACAAAGCTTCACTCTCCTTGCCGACCAGGTTCGCGATCTGAACGTTCACCTTCAGGTCGGTTCCGCAAATCAGCAGGTCACGGTCGAAGCGGCCACGGTCGCGGTCGATACGGTCACTCCGGTTCTGAGCCACGTCATGGAGCAGTCGCGCGTCATCAACCTGCCCCTGAACGGCAGAAACGCCGCTGACCTGACCCCGCTGGTCCCGGGCGCCGTTACCGCGAACAACAACCACGGCGCTCTGCAGGGCAACTCCAAGCAGATTCCCGGCGCGGTGGCGATTTCAGTCAACGGCGCGCGCCCTGACCAGATTGGCTACAACCTGGATGGCGCCAACAATGAAGACCTGATGAGCAACACCAACAATCCCTTCCCGTTCCCGGATGCGCTGCAGGAGTTCAGCGTCCAGACCAGCAGCTTCAGCGCCCAATACGGCGGCAATGCCGGCGCAGTGGTGAATGTGGTCACCAAAGGCGGCACCAACAACTGGCATGGCGATCTGTTCGAGTTTGTCCGTAACGGAGCATTCAACGCCCGCAATTATTTCGCCGACAAGGTTGATCCGCTCAAGAGAAACCAGTTTGGCGGCGTCATCGGGGGACCCATCCACAAGGACAAGAGCTTTATCTTTTTCGGGTACCAGGGAACCCTTATCCGCAGCCAGAATAATGCGAGCAATGCCTTCGTTCCCACGCCGGCTGAACTCAATGGGGATTTCTCGGCGCTTTGCACTGGCGGTTTTGATGGCAACGGAATCTGCACAAAGGGCAAACAGATCTACAATCCCTACACCGGTGCCGCGTTCGCCAACAACCAGATCACCATTCCGCTCAGTCAGGCCGCGTTGGCCATGACCAAATTTCTTCCGATTGCAAAAGCAGACCCGACCACGGGGGCCGTCACCTTCGCCACTCTCGACCACGAGAACACGAACGAAGAGGTCGCGCGGTTCGACCAGGTTCTCCGCAGCCAGGACCATCTTTTTGTCCGCGCGCTCATCGACAAGTACACACTCGCTCCCACCTACGACGGCTCGAATATCCTGACCGTTCACGTAGGCTCGGTGATCGATACCGACAACATCGCGCTGGGCTACACCACGGTCTTCAGTCCCGCGCTGGTGAACAACGTAGTACTCGATGTAGTTCGCGCGTGGTCTGATCGCAACCAGGGCGGTAAAGTTCCCCAGCTTAGCGATTTCGGCGTCAACATCTGGCAACTGCCTAAAAAGCAGGGCGGAATCCGCGACTTCAATGTCAATGGATACTGGCACCCCGGGGATTTCAATGACGCGGTGTTTGCCCGCAACACGGGCAACGTCCGCGATCACGTCATGTGGCTGAAGGGCAAGCACACCTTCGATTTCGGGTTCGACTTCGAGCGCGACCAGTCGAATATTGACAATACCGATCTGATGAACGGCCAATTCCAGTTCACCAGCGATTACAACCCGAAATTACCTTCCCACACTGGCTCGAATGATGCTGAGGCGAGTTTCCTGATGGGCTACCTGCACAACATGAGCCAGACTTCCGGCGACTACTCGAATTCCCGTGAAAACATAATCGGGTTGTACGCGAATGACACCTGGAAGGTTTCGCCGCGGCTCACACTCGACCTGGGGGTCCGCTATGAGCCGCAGGTGCCCATGAAAGAAATCTACGGGCGCATCCAGCAGTTCCATCCCGATGCTTATGCGGCCGGAGTCAGTTCCAGTGTCGTGCCCTCCGCCCCTCCCGGGCTGTTTTTCGTGGGCGACAAGTATAACGGCCAGAGCGTTCCCGCAACCGGGGAAACCGGCGACTTCCATAACTTTGCCCCGCGCGTCGGCTTCGCCTTCGACCCCAAGGGCGACGGCAAGACGTCCATCCGCGGCGGCGGGGGCGAGTTCTTTTACACACGCCTGCCGGGACTCTTCCTCAACGACGCATCCATCGTCGCGCCGTTCAGCTTGAGAATCGATCCGGTCGATCCGGATACAGGGCCGTTTGACAATCCTCTGGTCAACTATCCCACCTTCACTTCGGCGTTTCCGCTGCGTTACAAGCTGAAGGATGTTCCCAAAAACGTTGCCTTCCCGCCCATCGTCAGCGTCTTTGGGTTGGCTCCCGGCATCAGTTGGATCACCCCGAGAATTTTCGATTGGAATTTCACCGTCCAGCGCCAGTTACGGACCGATACGGTCTTCAGTGCGTCCTACGTTGGCCTGCGCGGGAACCACCTGCGCCAGGACACCGATCTGAATCCAGGTGTTTACACTGCTGGCGACACGCGTTCGCTTCAGCAGCGCAGATTGCTGCAACCCTTTGGCGACATCATTCAGAACGCCAATTCGGGAGCATCGGGCTACAATGCCATGCAGCTTTCCATATCCAAGCAGCCTTCTGCCGGGACTGGCTTCTTCCGGCCCATCATGCTGTCCGCCAATTACACCCTCGCCTCATCCCGCGAATATGGGCTCAGCGAAAATGGCGGCATCACCGACGTCGGATCCAGCAAAGGCTCGGGCATGTCGATCTACGACCCGAGGCAACACGCGTTTGACACCGGCTACGCGGATTTCGACCGCCGCAACCGCTTGGTGGCTTCCTTTGTCTGGAACCTCCCGGGGATGACGCAGTCGAACGTTGCTGTGAGGGAGATTGCTGGCGGCTGGGTCTGGTCCGGAATTTACACCTTCACCACCGGCGAGCCGCTGACCATCATGGCAGGAAAAGATCAGTCGCAGACCGGCCTTGGAGGTGACCGCGCTGACTATATCGGGCCGGCGGGGAGTTTTGGAAAGAATGCGGCTTCTGCCGACCGTGGGGGCTGCTCCGCGGGCATTCACTGCGTGCCGTATCTCGATCCCGCATGGTGGACACAACCGACGGCCGGCAACTATGGCAATACGGGCAAGAATACGTTCCGCGGCCCATCTACCTGGAATGTGGACTCAGGACTCTACAAGAACTTCCACCCCAAGCCATCGGACGAGAGCTTCATGATCCAGTTCCGCGGTGAATTCTTCAATCTGTTTAACCATACCGAGCTTCACGATCCGAACAACTCGGACACTCCGTCCATCACCACCGGCGGTTTCGGCAGCATCCGCGCCGCCAACGATCCGCGCATCATCCAGCTCGCGCTGAAGCTGTTCTTCTGATAGCGATATCACCGCATCTCGGTTGGGCGGTCCTTCACTGACTCCGAACAGATGCGCAAAAACCTAAAGGGAGGAACGCCGGCAAAGCGGCATTCCTCCCTTTTCTTTTTTGAATCGTTGGGTGCGCAGTCCGTCAACGCGGTCTGCAGCGCCAAAATGGCAGATGAAATCGATTCTTTCACGCTTGGGAATCCGGGAAACCGGCTCGCACTCATTGGAAAGAAATTGCCTTCTTTCTTAAGGCACCGCTTCCCAGCTTCCCTGTGCAAGCACCATCCAAAGCAGGTCACTTGACGTCGACTGACCGATCGTCCTCATACTCCATGATGTGGAAGTACGCTTCCCATCCGCTCCAGTTGGCCGGCGCCGGAAGCTTCGCCATAGGATCTTTCAGATGGTTGTAGTAATCCTGCACCAGCTCGCGCGTGCGATAAACGCCCGTCAACCAGTCGCCGCGATACCAGTTCTTCCACTTGCCGTACTCGGCCGCAGCCATCGACTTCTGTATCGCATCCAGCGCCGCTAGCGCCTCCGATGCTTCGGTCTCGGCCTTCGCCGTGTCGCCCGCATCGTTGTCCTGCAGAGAACGGGCCACATCCAGCAGCATGCGATTGCTCTCGCGATTGATGGTGATCATTGTCAGCACTTCTGCCTGGTAGTAGTCGCGCCGCGCCGGATCCACCAGTGGCTCCGCGGCCACGGCGTCTTGCCACACTTTGTCCCACCGCGGTTGTGCTGCCGCGCAGTCTTCCACATCGTCCTGCAGCGCCTGGCGCCGGTAGGCCTCATCGAAAGAAGGGAAGACGCGCGGCTGCGTCCACTTCGGCGACTGGCTCGGTATCGCGATCACCTGATGTTCGGACAACGTATCAAGAATCCATCGCCGCGCTTCTGAATGGTAGTGCTGATCGCCATCCTCGCGCGGAACCTTGCTGAAATTCTCCGGCCGTGGCGGCGCATTCCCCGCCGAAGTCAGTCCCCGCGGAAACCGAAATTCTCTGCGCGGAGCCGGAGCCGCAAAATACTCCTTATAGATCTTCTCCAGCGACGCGGCGGATTTCGGCCCGAACTCTTCCGTCGCCCACTGCCGATAATAGGCTCCATCGGCATCGCTGCTTTCCTTGGGCTCGCCGCCCCATGCAATGTTCATCACCTCTTCGGTCGTCATGGTCACCGGCCGGATATCGCTGGTGTTGATGAGAACGTAAGCCGTCGCGCCCGCCTTGATATAGCGGCCCAACTCCTCCTGAATTACGCTCACCGGAACCATCTCCGAAAGCTGATTCGCGTTGCCATTCATCATGGCGGTGTGGATGTACATACCCTGTCCGGCAGCGACATCGCCGCCATCCTGCATGTCGCCGTATCCGGTGTCCGCCCACACCAGCGCCACCTCCGGCGGAATTTTCAGGTAACCCTCGCGCATCAGGCGCGCGCCTTCCTGCCAGAGATCGGTGACAAAATGCGCATCGGGATAGCGCGCCCGCACAATTTGCATTTGATCGGTGATGGCGTCGCTGATGCGCTTGCCCAGCAGCGGATCGTTGTTGCGCACACTCGGGTCGAGCGATGCGTAACTCGAGTCGGAAAGCCCGCGCAAACCCACGCTCCACAGAATTTCTTCTCCAGGCTTATACGTCGCCACCGCGTCAGTCCACGCGCGCCGCAGAATCTCAGGATGGGTGGAGTAGTTGTAAGGCACTCCGTATGGCCAGCGCGCGACGTTCACGCCCAAAGGAATCGCGTGGTGCTGGTTCACGATCAATCCGCGTTCGGAAGCCGCCTGAACCTGCGCATCGTCGGGAAAAATCCAGGTGCCCGGCACGACGATGTTGCCCTTGAGACGAAGAATCGTTTCGAAGATGTTGTCCCAGACCTTCAGCGAGATACCGGTGTGCTCGCCTTTCTTTGCCGGAATCCAGCCAGTCAGCAAATCCTCGTCGTTAGGAAAAAATCCACGATAACGGAATACCGGACTGGGAAAGACGTGAGAGAAGTTTTCGCTCAGCCGGACGGACGTGCGCTTTTCCGGCTGCTTGTCGGTCCACAGATACATCGGGTCCACGCCGAGCACAGTCTGCGAGAACTGATAGATCGCATAAATGGTGCCGCGCATGTCTGCGCCGATGAGACAGACCACACGACGATGCGTAGGTCCTACTCCGGCTCCGGTAATGGAGAATGCAAACGCTTCAGTCTTGTCGGTTGTGGTGCAGGGAAGATCGGCAGGCACGTGGTCTCGCTGCGCGATGAGGATGGCAACCGGTCCGGCATCGGCGAGGTTATTAACCAGCCGCGGCGCCTGGCCGAAGACTTTGTTGAAATCGTTGCGCAGGTCCTCTGTGGCGCGTTTCACCGGGCCCGATTCCTGGGCGCTCTCGACCAGTGTCACCGAGCTTTGAATGGTTACTGTCGAGTTTTGAGACCAGGCAATGGACGGGAAGGCAGCTGAAACTAGAATCGCCGCACTAAGAGAGGGCAGATTCACCCGGCGGGCGCCAAATATTCTTTTCGACAAGGAGACCTCCTGTTGAGTGTTCCGGAAGGGGTTGCTTCGAATGGCTGCATCACCGGAATGCGATCCGAAATCGCGAGATTTGATTTGCGTCACGAATTATACAGAAAGGTTACGTCAATGTCTCCGGGAATCACGTCGCGCCATACATTCGCTGCGGACCAGAGCCCAGGAAGCGAAGTTAATCTACCGCTTCACCTGTGCCGATTCGGACCGCATTTGCTTTTCATTTTGCGACGGAGTGAATTCAATGTAGTCGAATGGCGCCGGTTCGCGGCCATCCGGCTTGCCGGTCAACTGCACCGTGTCACCGCGATGCAGAGCCACATTGAATACGGTGTGCCGGGTCTCGGAATTTCCGTTCATCCGGAAGTCCGGAAGATTCTCATCCGCCGACCATGTATCGATCTCGTGTCCCGCAATTTTCAGCGCGAATTGCGATTCGCCGGAGCGCAAATCGTAATAGTCGACAGAAATGTTGTACCAGCCGTCGGCGCCGTTCCACACCAGCGAAGCCGAGCACTCCGATCGTTCCACGCATTCCGCTGCCTTGCCGTCGGAGGCGGTTTCCCACGGCTTCACGTCTACGGACCTGTAGCCGTCGAGTGTCATTTGCGCCGACGTGATGCGGCCTGGATAGTGCCCGACCCGATGCAGATCATCGGGGATTCCGGACATCTGCTGGAAATATCGTGTAATTGCATCGCGCCATACTATGGCATGGCCGGACTGAAATTGAAGGCGCTTCAGGACCTCGGAGTAAATGTCGTCCGGCACTTTGCCGCGAAGTGTTTCCCAGGCCGGGACCTGCGCCGCCGCGGCCTCCGCGCCCCAATAGTGAGTGTCGTATATATATTGAATAACAGTTTTGCCTGAGTGGAGGCGGTAGGTGTACGGAACATGGTGCATGAAGAGCAGCAAATCGTCGGGGCAGGTCTTCAGAGATTCGTATTCCGCTTGGAGCCGTGGCGGATATTGCCCGATATAGCCGGTGCCCGTCGCCACTGTTCGATCCATGCCCACGCCTTTGTTGTCGGCGCGGTACCACTGTCCCCATCCGTTTCGTTCGGCGGAAGCAGGATCGGGTCCGAAATGGGGTCCGAGGATATCGGTAAGCGTGCCGATTCCGAGTGAGCCCGTGTAACTTTCGTAGATATGCCAGGAATTCATCTCCAGCTTATTCACCACCGCTCGAATGTCGGGATCGTTGCCAAACGTCAGGCGCGTCCACTCATCGGAAATTGCCGCAGCACTCAGAGTGGGATTCCAGGCGAGCCTGCCAAAGCTGTAGAGATTCGCCAGGGCAAGGGGGTTGCCGAGCCAGCGGTCTGTTCCCACGTCGGCCACGCCCACAAATCCGCCCAGCGTGTGGTGCTGCGCGCCGATCGATCGCCCGCTGATTAAATCGCGCACCGGCAGCGGCGGCGCGCTCGCTGATGCGCGCATGTCCGTGTCCAGTGAAACTTTCCACATTGGCGCCAAGTAAACAAGATGACGCTGCTGGCCGAGGTACTCCTGGGTGATCTGCAACTCAATTGCTTCGTTGGTATGCGGAAGCCCGGTGAAGAGCGGCGAAACCGGTTCGCGCACCTGGAAATCGATAGGGCCGTACTTGACCTGAACGATGACATTCGCGTCGAATTTTCCATCGAGCGGATGAAAGATGTCGTAGGCGGCGCGCGCGCGATCGGCTTTCATGTCGTGCCAGTCGAGGTGATGGTTGTAGACGAATGCGCGGTAGAGAACAATTCCGCCGTGCGGCGCGAGCGCACGTGCAAGAAGATTCGCCGCATCGGCCGGACTTCGTCCGTAGTGCGAAGGGCCTGGCTGCCCCTCTGAATCGGCCTTGACCAAGACCCCGCCGAAATCAGGAATCAACTGGTAAATCTCATTCATCTTGTCGCGCCACCAGGCGATAACGCGCGGGTCGAGCGGATCGAAAGTGGGCAGGCCGCCGATGTCTTGCGGACTGGCGATATCAACGGAGAGGGAAAGCCGCACGCCGTAGGAGCGAAATACGTCGGCGACGCGGGCAATTTCTTTCAAGTTTTCCGGCAGCAGCAAATGTGGATCCGCATTGACGTTGTTGATGGTGCAGCCATCGATGCCGATGGAAGCAAGGAGCCGCGCATAAGCCGCGGCACGCGACAGGTCGGTGCGCACCTTGCCGTCTTCGAAGAAGAAGGAAGGCCCGCCGTAGCCGCGTTCAATGGTTCCGTTGGGATTGTCCCACTCGTTTGTCCAGCGTATAGGCGCCCAGGGCTTCGATGATATGTCTAGCGTGAGAAGGGAATGCTCTTCGGCAATTTCGCGCAGGAGAGCGAATGTGCCGTAGAGGACTCCTCGCGGATCGCCGCCTTCCACCAGCAGCATGTTTCCGATACGACGTAGCCGGTAAGCATCTGCGCCGAGCGTTGGACCTTCCGCGAGCGCCTGTTTCCAAGCGCGCATCTGCGGCTGGGTGCCAATTACGACGATGCTTTCTGCGGTGCTGTCGAGTTTCGGTTGGCCAGAATCGACGACGCGGGGCGCGTGACCCAGCATGCCCTGCCATCCCATGGATAATTCGTGCGTTGAGGATTGCTCAAGCTGATCCTGCCCCAGAGTGAAGATCGTGTCCGGAATCTGGCTCTCGGCGCCAAAAACCATGGCGGCATTTACGCGGTTGTAGGCAAGCCAGGAAGCATAGCCGGGGCCAAGTGGCGTCTGTGCGGGCGCTACTGGCGCACAAAGCGCCACCAAAAGGATTGCGGTAGGGAGCGTTCTGCAAAAACTGCCTCTTGCCCTTGAATCAAAAATCATCGAGACCCCGTTCGGTGAGCGCCGGCCGGTATTCTTCGGTGGCGGCGAATTCAGGTGCTGCGTGAGAATCGGCTGACCACAAAAAGAAGCACAGTGCTCATCCACCGATGAGCTTTCCACATCAAAAAACACACTGCTTCGGTCAGCATCAGCGATTCTAAAGGAAGACCGCTGCTCATCAGGTGTTTACGCCGCTGGCGAGAAACCCTCCGTCGACGGTAAGAATCTCACCGTTGACAAAACTGGCGGCGTCCGACGCGAGAAAAATAGCGGCCCCGGCCACTTCCGCAGGACTCCCGTAGCGCCCCATCGGCGTGCGCATCAGCAGTTCTTTTCCGCGGTCGGTTCCCCGGATGAGATCGAGATTCAATTCCGTCGGGAAAACGCCGGGCGCGATCGCGTTTACGCGGATGCCGCTCTGCGCCCATTCTACGGCCAGCGATTTTGTGAGCGCGCCAACACCGGCCTTGCTGACGCTGTATGCAGCCACATCGCGGAAGGCAACGAACGTAGCCAGCGAGGCGACGTTGATGATTGCTCCGGATTTTCGCGCCAGCATCGACTTGCCAAATATCTGGCAGGCCCGGAAAGTGCCATTCAGATTCACATTCAGAACGTTGCACCAGTCGTCTTCGGAAAATTCGATGGTAGGGCTCCGCACGGTAATTCCCGCCGAATTCACCAGGATGTCCACCCGTCCAAACTGCGCCAGCACCTCGTCATGCAGCTTTTGCAGGGATTCGCGGCTGCAGACATCCGCACGCGCGCGCATGGTCTTTCTTCCCAGCTTCTCGATGTCCTTCGCGGTGCGATCCACTTCTGTTTTGCGGCGCGAGGATGCCACCACGTCTGCACCTGCCTCGGCGAAGGCGATGGAAATCGCCTGACCGAGACCCGAGGTGCCGCCGATGACGACCGCACACTTTCCTGAAAGATCGAAACGATGCATCCGCTGCAGCGACTCCACCATGGAGATGGTTGGACGGGCAAGGCCCAAAGAAGGAGACAACGTTATTGACTAAGGTTCGAGCCCTGCAGCTCTCGAGCGTACTCAGAGCCTCGACTGGAAACTAAATTTGCAGCACGAACTATATGGCTGGAACGAGACCCTTGTCAAGTGCAAGCCGTGCCGGGCTTCTGAAATGCCGGCAGGTAATCGGCGTAATCGCAAATTGCGGCGGTCCGATTCTGAAATGGAGCTGCACGGCGTGTTGGTCTTCGTCACCTTTCGACAGCTCAGCGAATGTGTCGGTATTCTGAGCGCGAAATTCGCCAAGCACAATGTCCTTCGGCATGGCGGACCCGGGGCCTGTTCACACGAACCTCATTTCAAATATGCCCGTACCAAGTCGATCAAATCCTCGGCTAATTCGGCCATCTGCTGCCCGTCCTTTTCCGGCGTGGCAATATGCAGCCGGATGTGATCTTCCAGAACTTCAGCCATCAGGCCATTAATCCCGCCGCGCACATTCGCCAGCAGCATCAGAATGTCCGCGCAATCCGCCCTGGCGATGAGGGACCGTTCGATGGCATCAACCTGCCCCTTAATCCGGCGAATTCGTGCAACCAGCTTCTGTTGCTCCTTAGTATCGATGGTCATGTCATTTTTCCCTTTTCGTTGCATTTTTTCCTTGACCATATCCAATGGGGATATGGTATAAGAATTGAGGCGACGACTCCCGCAGTCCAGGAGCGTCGCGACAAAGCTATGAGAACCGAAACTGCGTTAGAACCTCCGAGTTGCACCGGCTTTGCCGCTCCTTCCAAAGGGCGGCTGAACCCGGGGACCAGGAGTGTTTTCCTGCGCTGTGACGGCGAGGCGCGCGATTAGCCTTCTTTTATCGCCTGCTCGCTACTCACAGTGCACGACCCTGTTCGAGTGAGTGAGCAGAAACCACCCGGAAATTAAGAATACCCGGCGGCTCTACCCACCCCTCCTGACACCAAAGTCTGGCCAACTGCGCCCCCGGCGCCGAGTGTGCACAGTTCTGTGCATGCCTGCGCGCGCCCGGAAGAGACGCGTGTGCCGGAAGGAGGAAGTCATGACCGAAATCATTCTCACTTTTCCCGTACGCCGCACGGCTCCCTTGACGCGTGTATGGTTCAAGACCGGCAATCCGGCCCAGCCGCTGGCGAGCCGGTGGTTAGCAGCCAAGCAGCCCGCCGCCGAGTCCGACCCCGAGGTCGCGGACAGTCTGCGCTTCCGCAGAATCTGTGCTTGAACCGATCCGCGATCACAGGGGGCAATCATGAATCAGACCAACACGGACATCCTGGTAATGGAACCGCAGAAAAAGACGGGCATCGTCGTGCGCAAGCGGTGGCAGCACAGCCTGCTCACGTTTCTCATGGTCTTCGGCCCCGGCCTCATTGTCATGGAAGCCGACAATGACGCCGGCGCCGTCTCCACATATGTTCAGGCCGGGGGCCAGTACGGGCTTCATCTGCTCTGGATTTTGCTCCTGCTGCTCCCCATCACTTATTTCGTGCAGGAGATGGTGGCGCGCCTGGGAATTGCGACCGGCAAAGGCCACGCGGCCATGATTTACGAGCGGTTTGGCAAATGGTGGGGACACTTCTCGCTTCTCGACCTGCTGGTGGTGAACTTCCTGACGCTGATTACGGAGTTCGCGGCCATTGCCCTGGCGCTCGGTGCGATGGGCGTTTCCCCGTGGATTGCCGTGCCGGTCTCGGCGGCGGGGCTCATCCTGATGGTCATCACCGGAAGCTATCTGCGCTGGGAACGGACAGTGATTGTCCTCTGCCTGCTTGACCTTACCTGGTTCGTGCTTACTGCGCTGGTGCACCCGCAATGGACGGCCGTGGCGTATAACGCGTTGGTGCCTAACCTTCCACCGGGCCGGATCACCAGCGACCTGATCTTCCTGATCATCGCGATCGTGGGCACAACCATTGCCCCCTGGCAGCTCTTCTTCCAGCAAAGTTGTGTTGCGGAGAAGCGTCTGCGCTTTGCGGATTTGAAGTGGGCCCGTTTGGACACATTGATCGGCGCCACCTTCACCGTGCTGGTTGCGGGAGCCATGATGATCATCGGCAACTACGGCTATCAGCATGGAATCCAGTTTCAGGACCCCGCGCAAATGGCAAAGGCGCTGGCTCCATTGACCGGACATTTCGTGCGCAACAGCATTCTGCTGCTTATGGTCAACGCAGCGGTGCTCGGTACGACGGCCATCTCCCTGGCCAGCGCCTGGGCGTATGGCGAGGTGCGCGGCTGGCCGCATTCGCTGCACAAGAAAATCTGGGAAGCTCCAGGTTTTTACGCGGTATATATCGGATGTGTTGCCACGGCTGCGGGAGTGGTACTCATTCCTAAGATGCCGCTGCAGCTGGTCATTATCAGCGTGCAGGTGTTCGCAGGGCTGATTCTGCCATCGGCGATCATTTTCCTTCAACTGCTGCTCAACGATCACGCGCTTCTGGGCGACGAGTGGGTGAATCGCCCCTGGAACAACTGGATCAACTGGACGATCATCGCCGTTCTTTTTGCCCTGTCGCTGCTGCTGGCGGCGCAGGTGATGCTACCCAAGCTCTTTAATTGATATCGCGAGGTGACCCATGGCAACTATGCAAAATTCATATTCCGCTGAATACTTTCGCGTAGTTCATCCGCTCCACGACGAGCCGGAAGCGAAACGTGAGAGTGAAGGACTGGGGCCGATTGAAATGACCGCGGCAGTGCGCATTTCGCTCGTTGTGCTGCGCGCCTATCTTCTGGCGATGGGTGGCATGCTGTTTTACCACGTGCTGGATCTGGCGGGCGTGTTTCACCACGTTCGCTGAGGAACTCGATCGGAAGTTTGGCCATGAAACGGCGGACACGCGCGGAATTGCACCAGCTTGCGTTTCCGCTGTTCTATCTCTTTTGCCTGCTTGCACTGGTGCTCTGGGTGCTATACCTCGTGCGCCATCGTTGACGGCGAGTTAGATGGCTTCGGTTGGCTGCTCATCGAAAAGCGCCCCACTTCCGATTCACCTGCTATCACTGACCAGGAATCGCACAACCCACCTTCTCGTGGAGTACGCGATCACCACTCAGCGGAGTTGTAACACGGATGCAACGCCTCAGGTTGATGATGAAACCTGCGTTGGTCATGCATTGGAGACCTTTTGCGTACGCTGCTCATTACAGTTTGCCTGGCACTGCTCCCCCTCTGTGCGGGCGCGCAGTCGCGGCTGATTCCAGAAGCACCCGCACCTCAGCCGGCGCGACTTTCCAGTGGGGCGGCGCCTGTGTCTGCCAGAATGGACTCAGACCTCGCAGGCGCTCCTGGTTCGCTGCCCGATGAGGAGCAGGTTCCAGCCTCGCCGGAGCTGACTATGTTCCCGCACAGCAATACAGCGCCATCTCCGCACGCTCCTCGTAACTACGATCTCTCAATCTCCAGCGAGCCTTCAGGCAATTCACAGCGAAGATGAAGAAAGCGGCGACCGGACCAGGATCAGAGCAGAAATTGTGACGCCTGGCAGACAGAACGATCTCGTTGAGAGAATGGCGCTGCGACTTTCGATAGAAGACGGCGTCACATCGCTAAGCTGGTCCGTTGTGCCCGCCGAGATGGAATAGGGACGGCCGCTCTGCGGCGGCAACGCCCGATCACGATGGAGGGGTCATTTCAATGAAAGGATCGGAAATGGAACTGCACACTGATCAGACTCCAACGGATACGAACCGGAGTTCTAGCGATGCCCGGTTCGCCATGCGGATTTCATTCGTGGTCGGTGTTCTGATGCTTGTTGGCAAGGTCACTGCCTACCTGGTTACCGGTTCTTCAGCTGTCTTTTCCGATGCCGCCGAATCTGTTGTGCATGTTGTAGCTGTAGCCTTCGCCGTATTCAGCCTCTGGCTCAGCACCCGGCCGGCGGTGCCAAAGTTCCAATACGGCTACGAGAGGATCACATTCTTCTCGGCAGGATTCGAAGGCGCAATGATCATCGTTGCAGCCGGAAGCATCCTGATCACCACCATCGAAAAGTGGCGGCATGGGCTGGTCCTCGAACACCTAGGTTACGGGGCGATTCTGATCGTGGCCGCGGGAGTGTTGAACGCCGCACTGGGCTTGTATCTGCTCCGACTCGGGCGCCGCAACCATTCGCTGATTCTCGAAGCAGACGGCAAACACGTGCTCACCGACAGTTGGACCAGTTTCGGTGTTGTCGCAGGAATAGTGCTGGTGCTGCTGACGGGATGGAAGCCGCTCGATCCACTCGTTGCCTTTGCCGTTGCGGCAAACATTCTTTGGTCAGGAGGCAGCCTCGTTTGGCACGCAACCAAGGGGTTACTGGACTATTCCGATCCTGAGGTGGGCCATCAGATTCGGAACCGGCTCGATGCGCTTTGCGACGAACTCGGGCTCGAATATCATGGTGTGCGCTTTCGCACCACGGGCTACCGGCAGTTCATCGAAATCCACCTGCTGTTTCCGCACACCATGGCGTTGGGTGAGGCACACCGGTTGGCGACGCTCGTGGAAGAACGCCTGGCCGCAGATCTGGAAATGCCCGCGGAAGTAATCACGCACCTGGAATCATTGGAAGATCATGCCGAGGTTCACCATGTCCAGCATTACACCGGACGACCCAAGTAATTAGGGGCGGAACCGCCTGCTAATAAAGGCCTTCGAAGTTCCGAATCTCGCTCGCTCACGTGCTTGACATATACTCTAGGGGAGTATATTAGTGTGTGTAAAGAGGTAATTCTTTGTCACATACGAGCAAGAACAAAGAACAGATGTTGAGCAGAGTCCGGCGCATCAAGGGCCAGGTCGAGGCGATTGAAAGGGTCCTTTCGGGAGAAGACAACAAATGCGAAGAAGTACTTCAGCTCGTGGCTTCCTGCCGAGGGGCCCTGAATGGGCTGATGGCAGAGCTGATTGAGGGCCAGGTGCGGCATCACGTCCTTTTGCCAGGCCAGAAGACCCTTCCTTCGCAATTGGAAGCCGCCGACGACTTGATTGCCGTAGTGAAGCGCTACTTCAAATGATTGAACTTTCGTGTCCCGAGATTCCCCTCAGGAGACGCAAATGAGTCCCGTTGAAGAACATCTGAGCAAGTCTTCCCCGTCCGAACGCTCGATGGAGCGCCCACCCGTTGCGGGCCACTCACACGCAAGCGGTCACGATGATCACGTGGAGGATGGCCACGAACTTGGTGGATTTGAGTGGCTGGAGGTCGCGCGTGTTCTGTTTGTTTTATTGGCCGCTGCTGCGGTCTGGTTTCACTTGTGGGAGCCATTTCATTACGTCAGCGTGATTGGGCTTGCCGCCACTCTGATTGGTGGCTATCCCATCTTCAAAGAAGCATTTGAGAACATCATCGAGAGGCGCATGACCATGGAGCTTTCTATGACCATCGCGCTGGTCTCCGCTTTGGTCATCGGCCAGTTCTTTACCGCGCTTGTGATCACTGCCTTCGTGCTGGCAGCCGAGATTCTGGAAGGGCTCACCGTTGGACGGGGCCGCCGCGCGATCCAGGACATGCTGGATTTTCTTCCCCGACTCGCCAGCGTCCTGCGCAACGGAGAAGTCGTTGAAGTCGAGACAGATGCGATTATTCCTGGGGAAGTCGTTCTCATCCGCCCGGGCAGCCGGATTCCTGTTGATGGCCGGGTCATAAGCGGCCACTCTTTCGTTGAGCAGGCGGCGATTACCGGCGAGCCGATGCCCAGCGAAAAGACTGCCGGAAGTGAAGTATTCGCTGGCACCATCAACCAGGCAGGAACGCTTCAGGTCCGCGCCGATCGCCTGGGGAAGGAAACGACCTTTGGAAAGATCATTGAAGCAGTTGAGCGGGCGGAGCACTCACGGGCGCCGATCCAGAAGATGGCTGACCGCCTGGCGGGATATCTTGTCTACTTCGCGCTGGGCGCGGCAGCGCTGACCTTTGTCATCACCCATAACATCACCTCCACGATCTCGGTGATCATCGTAGCCGGCGCCTGCGGTATTGCGGCGGGCACTCCGCTCGCCATTCTGGGCGCGATCGGCCGCGCCGCCCGCAAGGGTGCTGTCATCAAAGGCGGCATTTACCTCGAAGCACTCGGAGATTTGGATGCGGTCTTTATCGACAAGACCGGCACGCTGACGTTCGGATCCCCGCTGGTCACAAGGGTTGTCCCGATGCCGGGCATTTCCGAGCGGGCGCTCCTCGAAGCGGCGGCCGGCGCCGAACGAAATTCCGAGCACCCGCTAGGGCGCGCCATCGTGAGCTTCGCACAGCAGAAAGGCATCTCCGTAGCCGAACCGGAGCACTTCGAATATCGGGTTGGCCGGGGAGTTGTGGCGCTCCACGACGGAGAGCATACCGTTGTCGGTAACCGTGTTCTGTTTGAGGATCTCGGGATAGTGCCGCGACCTCAGGGTGCGGGGATCGAAGAAACAGAAATTCTGGTTGCACGGGAATTTCAATACGCGGGCTCTATCTTCGTTTCCGACCAGGTGCATCCCAGCGCCGCGCCGGCAGTGAAAGCTCTCCATGAAATGAAGATCGAGGTCACGCTGCTGACGGGCGACACGAAGGCGGCAGCAGATGCCGTTGCCGGCCGTCTTGGAATTAAATACGTCGATGCTGAGCTTTTGCCACTGGAGAAGACCCACTTTGTTGCGGAGGAAGTCCGGCTGGGACGCATCGTCGCCATGCTCGGTGACGGCATCAACGACGCACCCGCTTTGACTGAAGCTACCATAGGCATCGCGATGGGAGCGGGAACCGATGTCGCTCGTGAGAGCGCCGATGTAGTTTTGATCGGCAACGATCTGACCAGGTTCGTCGATACGGTGCGTATTGCTCGAAGCTGCCGCCGCATAATTCTGGAGAATTTTTACGGGACTCTGATCGTCGACACCATCGGCATAGGTCTTGCCGCCGCCGGACTGCTTAATCCGCTAATGGCAGCCTTCATCCATGTTGCTTCGGAGTTGACATTCATTGCCAATTCCACGCGCCTGCTTCCGCCCAGGAAGGGACGGAAAACCACCGACGCGCAAATGACAGTCTCCGAGGGATAGGTTTGGCACCGGTGCGGCACAAAGCAAATTCCGAACTGATTGCCGTCGCATTGTCCATCGCGGTATGGCTCCTGGTCGCCTTGTTGTCCATTTTAGTTTTGCGAGCCGTCCTCACGCATCCATAGAGATTTCAGAGCCTTGCAACTCTATCGGCCCTGCTGCAAGCGAACTAGTCAAAGGAAAAATGAGCGACGCATCAAAGTCGAAGTGCACCAACAAGCCTACAGCCGGTAACTAAATTTTGGTCGGAGCGTAACCAGGAATAGTAATCGTGAGTCAAGTGTCGTGTATCTTTGCTGATAGGGTTAGTGTGACCGGAGATCCAATCCATTCCGGAGATAGACGACACGCCAGGGCGACTATCTTTTCGCTCGTTGGCGTGTTCTGCCTGCTTCTGTCATCCTTACTGACGGTTATCCAGGTTACGCATACCCATCCGATTGGAGCCGACACCAGCACCTGCCCGCTCTGTGTTGTTCTTCACTCGGCTGCTCCGGTTACACCGACTGCTGCGGTCGTCGTCATTGTTTCCTTTGGACAGGCCATCCCCGTGCCTCGGCCTCGCGCGCTGGTTCGCTTCTGGCGCCCCAAGTTCTTCACCCGTCCTCCTCCGATGGCTGCCTAGGCACTCTTTTCGTTCATCCCGGCATGATGCCCCATTGATCGTCTCCAGGAGACGAAGCTCCCGGATTCTTGCAAGCCGGCTTTGACGGATCGCAGAGAGATGCCCAATGCGCTGAAGGTGTCGCGGAAGCTTGAGCCGCAGACCGTGTTTCGCATTTTTCAGCTGATATCCAGGAGAGCATGTCATGAAGTTCCATCGCGGCGCTATCGCGCGCGTTCTCCCCCTCTTCCTTTTCGTCTTCACGGCGCTTTCAGTGCACGCTCAGGCTGGAGGTGCCGGATCGATATCCGGCACCGTGACCGATTCCACCGGCGCCGTCGTACCCAACGCTACGGTTCACCTCAGAAACGCGATGAGCGGATTCCAACGGACATCAACCACAGGTGCCAGCGGACAGTTCACCTTCACCAACGTTCCCTTCAACCCATACAGCCTCGACGTCGAGGCACATGGCTTTGCCCCGCTGAGTCAGACCGTGCAGGTTGACTCCGCGATCGAGGTTAGCCTCAAAGTGGTTCTTCACGTCGCTGGCGCTAGTTCCACGGTTACGGTGGAGTCCAACGGCCCACTGGTTGAGGACACGTCCACCTACCACACCGACATAGACCGCGATCTGTTCATCAAGGTCCCGCTTGAGAGCCAGTCCTCCAGCCTCAGCTCACTGGTCACCTTGACTACCCCCGGCGTTTCGGCTGACTCCAACGGCCTCTTCCACGGCCTTGGCGACCACGCCTCCAACTCGTTTTCGATCGACGGCCAGCCCATCACCGACCAGCAGAGCAAGATCTTCTCCAACCAGTTGCCGTCGAATGCTGTGCAATCCCTGGAAGTGATCGAGGGCGCGCCGCCAGCCCAATACGGCGACAAGACCAGCCTGGTGATCGTAGCCACCACGCGCTCCGGGCAGGGTGTGACCAAGCCGACGGGCGACATCTACGCTTCTTATGGAAGCTTCGGTTCCGCAACCGGCGGCTTCGATCTTTCCTACGGCGGCAAGAGCTGGGGCAATTTTATCGAGGCCGACGGCCTCAACACCGGCCGCTTCCTCGATCCTCCGGAGTTTACTGTCTTTCACGACAAGGGCAACGAGCTGAATTTCTTTGACCGTATCGATTACAGTTTTACACCGGTCGACTCGATTCATCTGGACCTTAACTACACTCGTTCCTGGTTTCAAAACCCCAACGCCTACGACAACCTGAACGTGCAAAACGTGGTCAGCTGTGGAACGAGCGCCAACCCTATCTTTGCCAACGTAGGCAACACCGACCAGCGCTCCAAGATCAATACATTCAACATCGCGCCAACCTACACGCGCGTGATCAGCACCCACGCGGTCCTCAACCTGGGAATCTATGCGCGCAAGGACGACTACGACTATCTTCCTAGCCATAACCCGCTCGCCGACCTGGGTCCCATACAAACCTCATCAATTTCCCAGTACCGCACCCTCACCAACACCGGAGTTCACGCGGACTACACCTATGCGAGGGGAAATCAGAATATACTCGCCGGCGCCGAGTACGAGCAGACCTTCCTGCGCGAACATGACAGCATGGGCGTCGTGGGTCCGACTTATAATTCGCCGTGCGCAGACGCAAGCGGCAACCCCTTGCCGGGATACTCCGATCCTTCACAGTGCCCCGGCGGCGCCGCGGGACAGAATCCCAATTACCTGCCCGTGCTTGCGCCCTATGACCTCACGCGCGGCGGCGGCTCTTACCGCTTCTTCGGCCACACCGATGTAAAGGAAACGGCACTCTATATCCAGGACAACATCACGGCCGGCAACTGGAAGTTCAATCTGGGCATACGCGGCGATCTGTACAACGGTTTGGCGATACAGCGTCAGGCAGAGCCGCGCGTCGGCATTGCGTATGAAATTCAGCCGACCAAGACCGTGCTCAGCGTCTCCTACGCGCGCACACTGGAGACTCCTTTTAATGAAAACCTTGTGCTTTCCAGCGTAGGATGCTCCGACGCGGTGCTCTCACCGCTCCTTGCCTGCACCCCGGGCGTAGAGGGGATACTCCAGCCCGGCTGGCGCAATGGATTCTACACCAGTGTGCAGCAGGCCTTCGGCAAGAACATCGTGGTCGGCGGCGAGTACATCTGGAAGTACACGCACAACGCCTTCGATTTTTCCATCCTGGGCAACACGCCGATCTTCTTCCCCATCGACTGGCATAACGCAAAGATTCCGGGCTACGCGCTGCACATCGAGGTTCCCAATTACCACGGCTTCAGCGCCTACTCTGTCATGTCTTCAGTGGCGGCGCGCTTCTTCCCACCGCAGGTCGCCGGCGCTGGCGCTACGGTTGGTCAAAGCGGGACGCCCTTCCGCATCGACCACGACGAAAAGTACAACCAGACCACGCATTTTCAGTACACGCTTCCCGACGACAAAGTGCTGCGCGGCCTTTGGGGCGGATTCAACTGGCGCTATGACAGCGGTCTCGTCGCCGGCGCGGTTCCTTTCGCTACCGATAAAACCACGCCCGTCGACTTGAGCGGCCTCACTTTCGACCAGCAGACTCAGGCCGGCCTCACCTGCAACGGCGTGAAAGCCACGCTCACCGCGGGCTTCCAGTCCTGCGCGCCCTCGCAATATTCGTCCACGCTGGTGAGCATCCCGGCGCCGGGAACCGAAAATGACGACCACAATCCCCCACGCATCGCCCCACGCAGCCTCTTCGACGTGTCGATGGGCATGAACAACATCTTCCACGCCGATAAATACAAGGTGAACCTCGACCTCACCGCCATCAATGTAACCAACAAGTACGCGCTCTATAACTTCCTGTCGACCTTCAGCGGAACTCACTACGTGACCCCGCGTGATTTGACTGCCAAGATCACGTTGAACTTTTGATTGGATAAGGCAATCCCCAGGGCCAGAAAAGGCGACCCCATTCGGAATCTCCTTAACTGGCCCTTCCGGAGGGTTCCATGCGTGTCATCAACTTCGATCAAGGCAGCAAGCGGCGGCTTCGTCAGATACGGTGGACTTCACGAGAACGTACGAGTGTCGTTCTCCTCTCTTTGGTGCTGCTTGCGCTGTGCATGCTTGTTGAAATCTGGTATGTCGTCCACGAACACCCATTCAGCGAGGACGGAGCAAGGATCATAAGATCGACTTCAAAGTGAATATCACCTTGCCAGGGCAAAGTATCTTTGCCGGAGATAGTGGAACCTGAGGAGATTGTGGAAGGTAGGTTGCTGACGGAAGCATGGCCCATCTACTCAGCCGGGCTCGGCTACGTGGCGGGCGACTAGATGAAGGCGACAAGCGACCTCGGTGTTTCCGTGGTTGGAATCGGGTTGCTTTACGGCCAGGGATACTTCCGCCAGGACTTCGACGCAGAGGGCCGGCAGCGGGCGCTTTACCCGATCAATGACCCCGGCCCATTGCTCATCCGCCCTCTGCGTCTGGCCAACGGCGAGTGGCTGCGGTTTCAGATTCAGCTGCCCGGACTTGGTATCAATGAGCGTTTTGATTTCCGACCGGAGCTTATCGAGAGGAGGAGATTGCCCCCAAAGGGAGTTGCTTTCAGCCACATTGCCCTTGACTCATTGCCGGATTCGCGAAAAGCGCTAAGTTGCCAAACTGTGGGTTCAGCACTGTCTGAGCGCGATGCGCAGCGCCGCTCGCAGGTGCTGGAGAATCAACTCCTCGGTCAGTCCCCGAGAGTCGAACATCAGATTGAGTGCGATGCCGTCCAGGAGCGCTCCAAACTGCGCCGTTTGCAAGCGCCTCTGTTCCGTGGACAGGCAGGTGAACCCGGGAATGAGCTTCGCGACATTCGCTTCCACGCAGCTCAAACACAACGCCGTGTGTAAATCTGCCAGCCGTTTCGTTCTTTTCGGATGACGGATCGCATACAGCTTAAACTCGAGCGCCAGCAGCATGCGCCGCCGGTCTCTGATGAGCGAAAGCATGTGCCGGGCCAGAATCTCAATGCGCTCGTCCTCTGATCTGGCTTCGCTCAGTCGTTCGCCCATCTGTCGCTTTTCGCGCCGCAGGTTCTCCTCAAACAGCGCGAAGAATACGTCTTCCTTGTCGCGAAAATTGGCGTAAAAAGCGCCGCGTGTCTTGCCCGCTGCGGCGGCGATGTCTTCAAGACGGGCCATTTCAAACCCATCCCGCGCAAAAATGCGGCGGGCCGCTTCCATAAGATCGCCGCGTGTGGAAATCGCCCTATCCTGTCGCCCGGTTTTCGTCACATTGGCTGGGATGCGCTTACGCGCCGTCCGATTCATGATCATTTCCTGAGAATCTCCCCGCACATTTCTGAATCCGGCTGAGGGCCCATCGAATCTGAGACCAATATACACGCGTGTATATTTTTCGCAAAACTTTTCATCTAGGAGTAACCGATGACGGCGCAGCAGAGCCCACGACGGAGAGAAATTGCAGCCCGCGGCTTCACCTTTCTCGCAGCCTCCTTCGTCCTTGCTTTCTCCACCGCCGCGCTCACCGGCTGTCAGGCCGGCCGGGCGGCCACGGCATCGCCCGCGGCCACGGGGTCGATGCCGGTTTCCGTGGTTCGCGTTTCGCAAGCCAGTGTCCCGCTCACCGGCTCCTGGGTCGGCACCCTCGACGGAAATGTTGACGCACAGATTCAGCCCCAGGTCAGCGGCTATCTGGTGAAGCAGAATTACCGCGAAGGTTCTCCTGTCTCGAAGGGTGAGGTGCTCTTCCAGATCGATCCGCGGCCGTTCCGGGCCGTCGCCGATCAGGCCCAGGCTCAGGTCGAGCAGGCCAAAGGCCAACTGGCCCAGGCGCAGCTCGCACTGGCTGAGATCAATGTGAAGCGCGACACGCCGCTCGCCGCGGTGCGCGCGATCGCCCAGAGCCAGCTCGACACTGAGACTCAGCAGGAAGCTCAGGCCAAGGCTTCAGTCGCAGCAGGTGAAGCCGCCGTGAGCGCGGCCCAGGCGGCGCTCAAAACCGCACAGCTTAACCTGGGCTTCACTCAGGTTCGCTCGCTCATCAACGGCGTCGCCGGCCAGGCCACCACGCAGGTCGGCAACCTGGTCAGCCCGCAGTCCGTCCTCACCGCCGTCTCGCAGCTCGATCCTATTAAGGTCTACTTTTCGATCAGCGACAGCGAGTATCTTGCGCTCATCGATCGCGCAAAGGAGTCCGGTGGTGATCTTCTTCGCGGGGGATCGAATCTGCCTCTCACCTTGACCCTCTCGAACGGTCAGCCCTATCCATACAAGGGCCACATTGTTTTCATCGACCGCCAGATGAACCAGCAGACCGGCGCCATTCGCATCGCCGCTGCATTTCCGAATCCCGGCAATATTCTTCGTCCTGGCCAGTTTGGTCGCGTAACAGCGGAAACCGAGATTCGCCACAACGCACTGCTCGTACCCCAGATTGCTGTTCAGGAATTGCAGGGAATCGAGCAGGTCTACACCGTCAAACCCGGCAACTGCGTCCACGTCGTCAACGTGACGTTCGGTCCCCAGTACGGCAGCGACTGGATCATTGAAAGCGGTCTCGCGCCTGGAGCCCAGGTCATTATTGACAACCTGCAGAAGCTGAGAGAAGGAGCTCCGGTGGCTCCGCATGCAACTCAACTTCCTCTGGCTAAGAACCCCACGGCAGGGAGCTGATACATGTCAAAATTCTTCATCCGACGCCCCATTGTTGCTATCGTCATCGCTATCCTCACCGTGATCGTCGGCACGGTGTCGATGCTCACGCTGCCGACCGCGCAGTATCCCGAAATCGTTCCGCCTGAAATTCAGGTCCAGGCCCTTTATCCGGGGGCCGATGCTAAGACGCTGACCGAGGCCGTCGCCACGCCCCTCGAGCAGCAGATGAAGCCGATGTAATCCGGAGCAATGACGTGGAATTTGCTTGCCAGTTGTGGAATCAGGTCGCGGAACATGTGGGACGAGCTGGGAAAACCGTGCAGCAGCACGATGGTTGGTGAAGCCTTCGAGCCTGCTTCACGGTAGAAGATCCTTGTTCTTCCGCTCTCGCAAACAGCGCGTGGGAGATTTCACCATTAAGATGAGCGTCTCGACCGGCCGCGTCAGGGAACGTGTCAAAAATGGCGAATCGCGCAGGCCCGAGTTTGACGGCAAACCAACTGAGAGTCCCTACCTCCTGGAGCGCCAGAGCCCGAGCGGATTCAAGGAACTCCTCGGTGTCGTTCTCCTTCCCGGGTCTGGCTTGCAAGGTTGCCAATATTGCGAACTGGTGCATGGAAACTCCTCCTGTCTTGTTTGGAGTCGCCGGACGCGAGGAAGTTACAGAATTGCCATCAGAGAACTCGCCGGCGGACGCGGTGTAACCTTTCGCGCCCACACGGCTCTCATTCAGCACCCGGCCTTCGGTGCGCGCGACAGACATGTGCACTCGGGGCCAAATTCCAATCATCGGAGTTGAATTGTGATGAAGAGCCTGAGGCATCCTTATGTGTTCCTTCCTCGTAGCAGCCGCTGTCCTGGTAATCGTGCCGCACCGAGCCGCTGCGCAGGACGGAGCTGGCGCTGTTTTCGCCATGACGAATGCAGCTTCCAACAACCAGATCAACGCTTACACCCGCCGAGAGGACGGTTTGCTCGAGTTCTCGGCGGCATTTCCCACTGGAGGCAATGGCAGTGGCGGCACTGTCGACCCGCTGCACTCGCAGGGTTCGCTCACGCTCAGCGCGGACCATCGACTGCTCTTCGCCGTGAATGCCGGCAGCGGCACGGTCACCGCGTTCGCAGTCGATGGCGCCAGCATCTCCCTGCTTGACACTGAACCTACCGGCGGCAGCATGCCAACTTCGGTTACTCAGGCCGGGCACCTGGTTTATGTCCTGAATGCCGGAGGCAACGGGAGCGTCAGCGGCTTTCGCATCCTTGGAAACGGGCACTTGTCACCGATCAAAGATTCGACGCATAATCTGAGCGGATCCGCCACCGGACCCACGGATGTCATTTTCAGCCCCAACCGTCAGTTTCTGATCGTCCCCGAGTCGGCGACCAATAAGATCGATGTGTTCCGCGTGTTTCCGAACGGGACCCTCTCGAATCCAATGGTTACGGATAGCGCTGGCGCGAAACCGTTCGCTGCCGTGTTTGCTCCCCGTGGAGCGCTGATCGTTGGCAACGTATCCAATACAGTATCCAATACAATTTCCTCGTATCAACTAAATTGGAACGGATCGCTCCATAACATCTCGAATGCTCTTCCCACAGACGGCATGGCCACCTGCTGGGACGGGCCGCTCTGTATACACAGCCAATGCCGGCAGTTCGACACTCTCTGGAACACCGGCTTTTACGCTGGCGACGTCGGAGCGGGCAGCGGTCGTCTGTTCGGCTTCCGGATCGCCGGGAAGCAACGGAACGTAGCCGTAATCGCCTTTCGGATCCCATTCCTGAGCGAGCGGAATGCCGGTCACGCGATGCAATCTGCTCAGTGGTGGTTGTGATCGCCATGTCCACCAGCGAAGAGATCCGACATCACCTGGACATTGGAATCGCACGCGTGGTTCAGGCAAGGCAGGCCGAATCCTGCCTCGATGGACTTGAGAAGTGAGAAGCTGTTGTAGTAGGTCTGGCTTTGAATGCCTGGGCTATTGCTGTAGCTAGTCTGAACGGTCAGCACCACCCGGTTCTGATTTTGCGACGGATAGACACCGGTGAGGATGGTCGTGCTTCCGCTGTAGTCGTTCTCGTCCCACACGATTACGATGGCGCTGCGGGTCGTGCGCCACACCCTTGAGGCTTCGATGGCCCCGACCAGCCGCTCGATGGACGTGTCTCCCTGCTGAATCAGTCCGGGATTCAGGCCAGCCTGGGTGCCGTAGGTGTAGCCGATGTCGTTCTGCCCGTAATCGAAGGCGCAGAATGCGTCACCATTGCCTCTGCCGTGCTGGTCGTCGCACTGATTGGGCGCGATGAAGGCAAAGTTGGGCACATTGCCGCTTTTGAGATCGGCATAGAGCCCGTGCGGCCCCTCGAAGCCTACGACGTTGGCCAGGCTGTTATCTCTGTCATACCCGTCCTGAACACTCTTGAAGTAGGCGAAGGGATTGTGCTTCACCGCGTAGAGCTGCACCACGCTCGAAGAAGTGAGCGGCGCCAGTTTCGTGAAGTCGCTCAGGTTTGTCGCGGTTCCGTTGCTCCAGTTCACGCCGAAGATCGACCCCAAAGGCAAGCTCTCCTGGTAGGATCTCCAGCTCATTCCGGCCGCATCGAGTTGGTCTGCGATGGTCTGGCCCTTTGTGG
Source organism: Occallatibacter sp. (assembly GCA_035935755.1). Taxonomy (GTDB): domain Bacteria; phylum Acidobacteriota; class Terriglobia; order Terriglobales; family Acidobacteriaceae; genus Telmatobacter. Next base: position 39,074 of record DASYWU010000044.1, read on the forward strand.
GCGCAGCCGCAACCGATTTAACTCCGTCCAGGTCAGCTAAAGCCACGAATGGGCCGGCAATTTCATTCCACGTGTCCACGGCCGGCGTAGCTGCGTCCGTGCCGCTTCCCGAGATTGGACAGATATTGCCGGTGTCAACGGGAACAGGTGCATTGCCGCCGCCGTTGTCGGCGTTCATCACACCGCTGGCAATGTTCGGTGCGCACGAAGCGTTTCCCCAGTCGGGGGAATTGTCGCTGCGGATGCCGAAGTTCGAGCCGCCCACTACCTCCAGGTAGTTGGTGAGGCTGGGATGTCCGACGGCGAAGTAGTTGGTTGCCAGGTTGACCAGTTTGCTCGTGATCAAGCTGTTCAGATAGGGTTCGTTCGGATTGCCCAGGATCTGTCCATATCCGTGATTTTCCATCATGATCAGAAACACGTGATCGAGATGGGGAACACCGGTGGGGATGCGGTCTTGCTGCGCAAAGGCTGTCGCCGTCAGCATGCCTGCGGCGAGACACAATACTCCTGACTTTTTGAGCATGATATTTGACCTCTCGGATATTGCAGTTGGGGTTTATGCTTCGAAAAAGCGGCCATGGAAAAGCGTGATCTCGACAGCCATAGTCTTCTCGTCGCCGGTTAATAATTCATCAATTGGGGACAAAAATTCAGACAATGTGATGGCTTCGAATTGAAATTCTGAGACTCAGAAAGTCGCGGAAATGCGATCAGGAAGATATGCCTCGCTCCCATGGCCCGGGGTCAAACCCTTGCATTGGGGAGCGGGGAATATGAAATGCTTCAAGTTGGGGACTCACATTTCCGTTGTATCTGACTTTCGCTGCTACCGAGGTGCCCGATCATTTCTTTCTGCATGTGCATAGCTCTCTTCGCGGTTGCCGTTCCAGTCCACGCGGCACGAGTGCAGACTGCCCCATCATCGTCCCCCGCTGCGGATGCAATTTCTCTTACCTCGCCAGTCGATTACCAGGTCTTTCAGCGCAGTTCCCTCATGAGGGGCAAAATCCAGATTGACGGCCAGCTTCACGTCGCTGCCGATCAGCTTGAAGCGCGCCTCACCGGCAACTCGCTCAGCGGGTCACTTGCCGGCAACTGGGTTCGCTTACCATTCAGCAAATCCACCGGCAAGTTTCATCTTTCGCTCGCCACCACTTCCGGCGGTTTCTATCAATTGCAAGTACGCGCGCTTCGTCGGGGAAAGGAGATTGCTGAAACCACGGTCCCCCACGTGGGCCTCGGCGAAGTTTTCGTTGTCTCCGGGCAATCGAACGCGACCAACTACGGTGAAGTCCGTCAGGTATCCGAAACGCGTATGGTTGCCGCTTTTGATGGCAAGTCCTGGCGCATAGCCGACGATCCTCAACCGGGCGTGCAGGACCACAGCCACAAAGGGAGTTTCATTCCTGCCTTCGGCGATGCACGGTACCGCAAGTATCATGTGCCCATTGGTATCGCCGATGTCGGCCACGGTTCCACCAGCGTCCGCCAGTGGCTGCCCGCCGGCTATCTCATTTACGTGGTGCCGACAATGGCGAAGTTCGTCAAGGACAACCCGCAGGGTCAGCTTGTGTCCGATGGCACGCTCTTTGATGGCATGATGCTGCGCATCCATCAACTCGGCAAGCGCGGTTTCCGCGCACTGCTATGGCACCAGGGTGAGTCGGACTCGCAGCAACCGCCCGGTCACAATATCTCCGCAGCGATGTATCGCAAGATGATGGTCGAGCTGATCAAGGCCTCGCGCAAGGATGCAGGCTGGAAGTTCCCGTGGATCGTGGCCGAAGCCACTTACCAGCCGAAATCGGGATCGACTCCGGCTATTGAAGCCGCGCAGCGCAGCCTCTGGCACAAGGGGCTGGCCTATGAAGGTCCCGATACCGATGCCCTCGGTCCAGCATGGCGCCAGGACCAAGGCAAGGGCGTCCACTTCAATGCCGAAGGGCTGAAGAAGCATGGCCAGATGTGGGCACAGGCCGTCGAAGCCTATTTGGCCAAGGCGCTGGGCTGAGTCCCTCGAAAAGTTCTCATGTGGAGTGCCTCTGCCGAGTAGTTCACATTCCATGGTCAGTGGATGTCGAGCGACGCCGTAAGCAGGAAGCTATCACGCGGTTCGGCTACCTTGATCGGGGATCTCAGATCCTCGCAACCCAAGAGTCCAGTCTCCAGTAACAGAATGGCCGTGGAGAGCATCACGTTTTTTGGGCGAGACGCGGGCTTTTTGGTCTTTCTCCCGTAACTGTGCAGGTTCCTTTCGGCTTTTGAACGGCAATTCTCCCTGCATTCACACTGCTTTCACAGCCAGCTTGGCGCAGTCAGTCAGACTGTCGAAGTGACGGCCACGCCCCTGCTGAACGAAACCGACACCACCAATGGCCGAAGTATCACCGCTCGAACCGCCCGATCCGGCTGACGGAGGCAGATGTCGCGCGTTTGCTTGCGTTGAAGGAGAGGATGAAGGCCGGGGACGAGGACTGGATGTTTCCCAACCGTATCAAGAAAGGCAAAACCATGAAGCCCGGTCCGATCTGGCACGAGACGCTTCTCCGTCGGTGCGTTCAGCCAGTGGCGAATCGGCTCGGCCTTCCTCATATCACCTGGCGTCTCCTGCGCCATTGGGGGGCGACACAGATGGTGGAGGAGCGGGTTCCGATCAAGGCAGCGCAGGAACGGCTCGGTCACTCTCGCCCCGACATTCTTCTCAAGTTCTACGCTTATGTGCTGGACGCGTCGGCCGACGCGGCGGCGGAATCGCTGAGCGGGCAGTTGAGGAGCGGTTTGAGGGGAATTGAGGCTGCGCAAAGGGCTGCCGAATAAGCGGTTGATCGCTTATCGGCAACTAAACGGCAGCTAGAGGATTGCGGCCTCTAGTCTAAGTTGTTGAGGAATTATGGAGGCGCGGGCCGGGATCGAACCGGCGCATAAAGGTTTTGCAGACCTCTCCCTTACCACTTGGGTACCGCGCCCGGGCGGGAACGCTGCGCATAGCGTCAGAAAGATGCGGTTCTTTCCGTTTGTGCCCCTACCGCTATGCGGTTGGAGCGGGAGACGAGACTTGAACTCGCGACCCTCGCCTTGGCAAGGCGATGCTCTACCACTGAGCTACTCCCGCTTTACGCAAGTTCGAGTATACCGGGCGGTCAAAATCAGGTCAAACCGGCGAGCGGTAACGAGAGGGCCATCAGATAGAAACCATTAGTTAGCGGCTCCAGTCGGGCCAGCTTGGGAGCGGGATCCCTTCTCTTCCTGCACAAATTCGCCGTCGCGCATGTGCAGAATGCGTCCGGCAACGGCGGCCGCCTCGGGATTGTGGGTGATCATCAGGGTGGTCTGACCGAGTTCGCGGTTCGATCTTGTCAACATGTTGAGCACCGCGTCAGAATTTTTTGTGTCCAGATTGCCCGTGGGTTCGTCAGCAAGAACAATGGCCGGTCGGGCGATCATCGCACGGGCAATCGCCACCCGTTGCTGCTCTCCGCCGCTCAGCTCAGAAGGCCGGTGCTTCAGCCGCCCCCGGATGGCGAGCATGTCGCTCAGGTGATCAAGATAGGCGCGGTCCATGGGCTCTTTCCGCCCGCTGATGTCGTAGGCAATCTCGATGTTGGCCATGGCCGAAAGGGTAGGCAGCAGGTTAAATCGCTGGAATACGAATCCGATACGATGTTTGCGAAGCTTGGTGCGATCGGCGTCATTGAGAGCGGCAAAGTCGACACCGTCAATCGCCACCTGGCCCGATGTTGCGCGAGTGAGTCCACCCAGCAGATAGAAGAGCGTCGACTTGCCAGAGCCCGAAGGACCGACGATGGCTACGAATTCGCCCGGTTCGACGGCTAGAGATACGCTTCGGACCGCCGCCACCTCAAGCTTGCCGGCGGAGTAGACCTTGGTCAGATCTTTGGCCAGAATGATGTGTCGAGAAGACGTCTCAGATCGCACATTGCTCATTGTAAATGCGGCGCTTGCCCGCTTCGCGACCGATGGCCGCTTAGTTAAAATGGAAAAGCACAGATCTTGCATTCAGGACTTCCCGCCGATGAGCGAACTGAAATCATCACTTGTATCCGCATTCGAAGATGCCGCGACCAAAGCCGGCCTCGCCTTCCAGTCGGTCGCTCAGGGGAGCGGCGTGGACGGCAGCCCCACAACCGTTTTTCAATTTTCGCTTCCGTCCGCGGCTGCCGGACGCAGCCTCAAGCTCGAGCTTAGCGAAGCGTTCGACTTCGACAAGCCGCATCTGCTGCCGGAGCTGGCAGCGCATCTTGGGGAAGAGGCCAAGCGCCTGCGCAACCCGCGTCCCGAGTGCTATGTCACACTCGGTGGCCTGCCGCTGGCATTCACGGGGTTCGAGTGGCCTTTTCATCGCTCCACCTCCGGGGCAGACACCTACATCGTGCACGGCGAGATCAGCCTTGCGGATGGGGGCATGCGAAATCTTCACGCGAAGATCGCCGCCTCGGTGACGGTGACTTTCGCTGAAATCGTGCCCGCCATGGAGCAGCCTTACGCAGAGACGTTTGTCTATAACGCGGTGCGCAAGACGGTGGACATGGGCCAGCTTGAATTCCTCAAGTCGGGCAATCGGCAGCCTGTGCCAGTGACCACGCGTTATTACAGCCGCTGGCAAAAGAAGTTCATCTTCACGGAGACGGACGATAAAAGGCGCCTTGAGTTTCTGCTCATGAAGGTTTACTGGCTCTCGGGGGTGCTCGGCGGGAACCAGCCGGTCTGGATCGCCGATCCGCGGGACGCGCAGTATTTGAACACTTCAGAAGAGGATTTGCTGCGCATGGCCGGTGATGAAGCCGGCGAAGGGCTGCTTAAGCTCGATGGCGAGTTTGCCTCGGCTACGCCAGCGCTGTTGGAGCGTGGCGATCACTACCGCCAAGCGCTCGAAACTGCGCTCAACTTCACCAAGCCGCAGTTCAATGAGACCATGCGCGCCGGCAAAGCGAATATGTGATCAGTGTTCCTGGATCAAATTCGGCTGCGAGGCCTTAAAGGGCTGAGCCACACGCCGAGCAGAACCGCGCGCCGGCAACGTTCGTTTTTTGGCAGTTGCGGCACACCCACGCGCCGGGCTGCGGTTGCGCGGGAGCAGTTCCCGCCGGGGGCATGTTCACGTTCATATTCACTGTTGGCTGCCATCCCGGCGCTGGTATTCCCAGGGATCCGGCAATAGCCGCTGCCTGAATGGCGTTGAACTCACGCACCCGGCCAGGCATGAAGAAGCATTCGATGAAGCCCAGGACCCACGGAATAGGCGTCCAGAAGAAACAAAGATAGACGACGCCCAGGGCGGTGCGGCGCAGGTAGAAATGATGCACCCCGAAGCCACCCAGGAACAGCGCCAGCAGAATGCCTACCACCTCGTCGCGGCGTACCGCTTCGTATTGCTGATAAAAGACAGCCTGCGGATTGTTGTAGGGGTAAGCGCTCATCGCCTTGCTCCTTGCATCCCGCGCTGAGTATACGAAACCAATAGGGTCCAGGTTCCCGGCAGAATCCGTTCAAACAAGGTTGGGAAACCGTCGTTGTGAGAGTATTGGCCTGAAGGTTAGCATCTTAAGCGTCATGGGCAACCATAACCCCACCGCCGCAACCAGCGGCAGTTTCGCAATCGGGGGTGACACCACCGTCCATCGGCTTGGCTACGGGACCATGCGCCTGGTTGGAGAAGGCGCATGGGGAGAGCCTGCCGATCCCGAGGAAGCCCGCCGGGTTTTGCGGCGCGCGGTCGAACTCGGGGTGACGCTGATTGATACCGCCGACGCATACGGTCCCGAAATCGCCGAGCGGTTGATTTGTGAAGCGCTTTATCCGTATCCGCCAGGCGTGGTCATTGCCACCAAGGGCGGCATTACCCGCCAGGGCCCCGCAAAAACCGAGTACGTCGGCCGCGCCGGCTATCTGATCCAGTGCGTCGAGATGAGCTTGCGCCGTCTCAGGCTTGACTGCATCCCGCTCTACCAGTTGCATCGCATCGACCCGCGCACACCGCTCGAAGAGTCGCTCGGCGCGCTCAAGCGAATGCAGGAGCAAGGCAAGATCCGCCACATCGGCCTCAGCGAAGTGACGCCCAAGGAAATCGAGGGAGTGCGCGAGATTATCGAAGTGGTCACGGTCCAGAACCGCTATTCTCTCGCGGACCGCCGTCACGAAGAGACGCTCAACTGGTGCGAAGGGCAGGGAATTGGCTTCATGCCCTGGTATCCCTACGCCGGTGGTAAGCTTTTGCGGGCCGATCACCCGGCAGCCGATTCGCTGGCTGCGCTGGCCGAGCGGCATGGCGCGACGGTTCCGCAGCTCTCGTTGGCCTGGCTCTTGCAGCGGTCGCCGGTGATGCTGCCGATTCCAGGCACATCCAAGGTTGCTCACCTCGAGCAGAATATTGCCGCAGTCAATGTGAAACTGCCAGCGGATGAATGGGCCGAGGTCGAAGCCGCCGCGAAGGGATAGATTCTCTACCGATGGGCTGTTCTATGCGGGCGCGGTCTGACTGTCCTCCGCTGCGGAGCCGGGCAGTTCGCGCTTATATTCATCGAGTACTTCACGAATCACTTTCTTCATTTCGTCGCGCTCTGTGCCCTGCAACTGTAGCTGAAATGGCTTGCTGGCTTCGCCGAAATAGACGCTCATGTGAGGAAAGGGCATTTCAATGCCTTCGGCGTCAAATTTCTTCTTGATCCGCCGGTTCATCTCGCGTCCGACCATCCATTGCTTCACGGGCGCCGTTTTGAATCTGGCCTTGATGATCACGGCCGAGTCGGCAAACTTATCCAGTCCCATCACTTCCAGCGGCGCAAGTATGATGCTGCGGAATTCTTCTTCGTTCAGCATTTCGTCGGCGATACTTTTCAGGATTTCTATGACTCGATCGGTGTCCTCTTTGTAGGCCACGCCGATGTCGAAAACGTAGTACGAATGTCCGTGCGACATATTGGCCAGGGTGTTGATGGCGCCGTTGCGGAAGACATAGACGGTGCCATCCTGACCGCGAAGCACAGTTGTGCGCAGGTTGACAGCCTCCACCAGGCCACCCGTGCCATTGAGGACGGCAACGTCGTTTACGCGAATTTGATTTTCGAAGAGCAGGAACATGCCTGAAATGATGTCGTGTACGAGGCTCTGCGCGCCAAATCCCACGGCTACGCCAACCACGCCGGCGCCGGCCAGGAGCGGCCCGATGTCGAACCCCGCTTCCTTTAAAGACATCACGCCGGCCAAAATCCAAATCAATACGCCCAAGGTCCTGCGGATGATCTCGCTCAGGGTCGCTGCGCGCTTTTCCAGTTCCACGTCGCCGGCGCCGCGTTGACCCAGCATGTGAGCCACGATCCGCGTACGCAAGCGCGGGAGCCAGCGGTGAATGACGTACGTGGTGACCCACGCGACGAGGAGAATAATGACGATGCGGATCAAGTGGCCGATCCATGCGTAGACTTCTTCGATGCGGGGAATCTGAAAGTGCGGCAGCAATGTGAGCGGCCTCCTCATTCCGCAAAAGCTGGTTATGGTGGCTATGGTAAATGGCAGTCACTGCGGCGGATGAGAGTCATAGGCCAATGTCGGAGGGAAATCTTCGCTTTGACGCCAGGTGAGAGGACCGGGGACACAATGGATGGCTCAGAGAGCGGCCGAGATTCGCTTAAAGAAAAGGGTTCACCACGCGCAGGTTCCCGTACTTCTGTCCGTGTTGCATATCCTCTGAATAGAGCAAATCACAATTTGCCTGGAGAGCGGCAGCAACGATCAGGGAATCGTACCAGGAAAGCTTGTTTTTGCCGAACGTGAGCAAAGCCTGCGAAAAGAGCGCTCCAGAAGATTGCACGCCTAGCAATGGCCGAAAAACCGACGTCAGATATCGCTCTGCGTCGGCAATCTTCATGGGCAGCGCAAACCGCCTGAGAGCGGCATTGAAAAACTCCTGCACTACCTGGTAGCTGACGACGCCCTTTCCAGTTGCCAGCGCTTCCGCAATAAGATCTTGCGCCTTTCGCGCCTTGGCCGGCGCCGCGGAGTCGAAGGAATAGACGAAAATGTTCGTATCCAGAAAGTATCTATCGCTCATTCAATTCATCCCGGGTAAAGTGGCCGCCGGCTTTGATGTGGCGCATGCTCTTCATCAGTTCGCGATAACTTTGCGCCTCTCCTTCGCTTGCGGTGAAATGCATGAGCCATTCGCGGAATGCGGCATTCAGCGTCTTGCGCTGGGCGCGCGCAATCGAGCGCGCTTTCTCGATCAGGTCTTCGTCAGCACTCAGGGTGATGTTTTTCATACGAAAATAGTGTACACGAATATCGTGTTCCCGATCTCCAGCGCCCGCTCTCGGAACTGGGATGGTCGAGGTCTGATTGCGAGCGCTCTGCTGTATCCTTGCCACGATGCCCAACAGCCTGTCCGTGGTCCTGATTACGCTTAACGAGGCGGCCGATCTGCCGCGCACGCTAACTAGTGTTCGATGGGCGCAGGAGATCGTGGTTGTCGATTCGGGGTCGAGCGACGACACGGTTGCAATCGCGCGTAAGGCCGGTGCTCGCGTCTTTCAGGAGCCGTGGAAGGGGTTCGGCGCGCAGAAGAATTCCGCTATCGCTCGCGCCACCGGGGACTGGATTCTTTCTCTCGATGCCGACGAAGAGGTCAGCCCCGAGTTGGCGGCTGAGGCGAAGGTTTTGCTTGCAGGCGATCCGCCCTTCAGCGCCTATCGCATCCCACGCCTGAATCATTTTCTTGGCCGGCCAATGCGTCATGGCGGGTATTGGCCCGATCCCAAGCTCCGCCTTTTTCGACGTGGCGCTGCACGTTTCGGAGATCGGGCGGTGCACGAGTCGATGCAGGCCGCGGGCCCGATCGGCACGCTGAAGAACCCTCTGCTGCACCACTGCTATGCGACGCTTGAGGACTACGTCGAGCACATGAACCGTTACAGCACTGCAAGCGCGCAAATGCTCGTAGCGGCAGGCCGCGCGCCGCGCTCGCTACCGGCGCTTGCGTGGACCGGCCTGATCAATCCGGCAGCAACTTTTCTCTACAACTATTTCTTCCGGCTCGGTTTTCTGGATGGCCGCGAGGGACTGCTGCAGCACCTCAACCATTCGGTTTATATCCACTGGAAATACTGCAAGGCGTGGCGCAGCGCAAGGAGCGCGCAATGATTGCTCGCCGAGTGGGCCTCGACCCATAATGGGGTGCGGCGGCACGAACTTGTCGCGCCACCGTGGATGCGGCTACTGAACCATGTTGAATGCGGCTATGGCGCCCGCAGCTACAGCGCCGGCGACGCCGGCTATCAACAGCCGCGGAAAGTGCCTATGCCTCGAACCTTCACCGACATAGGTATCTCCCTTGTCGATGCTGGCTACATCCGCATAGGTATAGCTTCGCGTGACGTTGCTGTCGGCATCGGTAAAGGTGAATGAGTTTGCATCGAGCCGGCCCACGATCCCGACCACCTGTGAGTGGTCGACGAAAACGACTCTCAGGTAGGTTCCGGGACCGTAGTTATCCAGCTTCTTTTCCATCTTGCGGATGTGCTTATCCAAGTGCCTAGCGGATTCGGCCCTGCAAAGCCCCCTCTGGCTGAACAGCACAGGAGCAAGCAGGATGCACAGGAAAGAAATGCGGACGATTGTGCGCACGTGAAACTGCAGTTTCATGGTGGCTCTCCGTGAAAACTGCGCTGGATCGGGGGAGATCCTTTCAGCAATTGACGCCGAATAATCGGACGGGAATCACCTCACCCGTCATAGCGCTGTCGTTTATAGGGTCGAAAGAGCTTTGCACCCTTCGCGCCTTAAGCAAGTTCTGAGCGATTGTATTGCACTTTTAGTGACCGGAACGCGTCGCCAATAGCGCCGCGTATTACTATTGGATGCGGTTCTTGACAGCGAATTTCAGGGCTCCCTAAAATAATGGGTGCAGGCGAGTGCCACTCCTGAGCTAAATCGCTTTTTTCGAGCGAGTTACGGGGCGGCCTTTCAGGTTAAGCATTCCGTTCGGAGCAATTGAGCCGGACGGGGGGCAAGCAGAATGACAGAAATCCGCATCAGCCCACGCGAGCGGCTGGTGTTAACGGCGATCATCGAACTGTACATCGCCACGGGCGAAGCCGTGGCATCGCAGGCGGTTGCACGTTTTTTTGAGAACCGGGAAGGCCTCAGTTCGGCGACCTTACGTAATGTGATGGCGCAGCTCGGCGAGGGTGGATTTCTGGAACAGATGCACACATCGGCAGGCCGGGTCCCGACTGCCGCCGCGTTTCGATTTTACGTCGAGCAGATCATGCACTCAGGACGACTGGCCACAGGCACAAGTGCCGAGGTTTTACGGGGACTGGCGCAGGCAGGGGGGCTGAGCGAGGCGCGACGCGGCCAGATTGAAGAGAGCTTCAGCGGCGTTTCGGGCGCGAACGATTACCTGGAGCGCACCTCACACGTGCTCGCCTTGATTTCCCAGGGCGTAGGTGTTGCCCTGGCCAGTTCCACCGCGGAGCAGGTGTTGGAGCATATTCATTTTTCGCGGCTGGGCGCAGGACGAGTACTTGCGGTAGTGGTTACGCAGTCGGGAGCCGTCCAGGACCGTGTCCTGAACCTGGACCGGGAGTTGACGCATCTCGAGCTTGAAACAGCGGCGCGGTACCTGAACGAGAATTTCCGTGGCTGGCCGGTTGAGCGAATCCGCACGGAAATCGCGCGACGCATGGATGAGGAGCGGGAAGCTTACCAGCAGTTGCTCACTTCTGTCGAGGAGCTTTGCAAGAAGGGGGCGCTGTCCGGGGATGAGGCGGGTCCGGCTATCTTTGTGGACGGCATTTCCAACCTGATCACTTCCGAGGTTGACCGCGAACATCTGCGCCAGATGCTGCTGGCCCTGGAAGCGAAGCAGAGACTGATCGATTTGCTCAACGCCTATGTGGATGGACGTCAGCAAGAGGTGCGCGTGGTAGTCGGGCTCGATGCTGCTTCTCCGGCGATGCAGGACCTGGTGTTGATCGGCGCCCCGGCTCGCGTGGGCGGCGCAAACCTGGGCACGGTGGCCGTGATTGCCCCCACACGCATCCAGTACCAGGAAATGATTCAGGCGGTGCGCTACATTGCGGGGCTTTCCGAGCGCATTCTTGAATCCGGCCCCGATTAGGCTCTCTTCCGTGTTCAACCTTGCACTTCTTCGGCGCCCTGCGGGACGGCGAGGGCGTAGTGCAAATAAAATAGGAGTGAAGGAAAAATTTCCCTGGAGTTGTCTTCGGTGACTCACCACAAAACACATAAATCAATGTCCAGACACGATACGGAACTGACGATCGTAGATTCTCCGGATTCCGCAGCCGCCGCGGCCGCCGCGGCGCCGGCAGAAACTGACGCTATCGTCGATCCTGCGACTGAATTGCGGTCACCTACCGTGGAAGAATCCGCACAGGCAGCGGACACGGTTTCTCGCGCGGAATTTGAGCAGTTGAAGGCCGAGCGCGACCAGTTGCTCGACCGGCTAGCCCGGCTACAGGCCGAGTTTGAAAATGCCCGCAAGCGTAGCGAGCGAGAGCGGGCTGAGTTTCGCGACTATGCCACGGGCAATGTTGTCGAGCAGTTTCTGCCCGTGCTCGACCATTTTGAGCTGGCTCTGAAGGCCAGCGGATCGGTAGAGCAGGTGCGCTCCGGGGTTGAGCTCATCGTCAAACAGATGGGCGAAGTGCTGCGGCAATTGCAGGTTACGCCGGTGCCCGCGGTCGGCGAGCCGTTTGACCCGCGGGTACATGAGGCGCTGGGCACCGTGGAGCGCGATGATATTCCCGATCATTACGTGGCGGAGGAGGTTCGGCGCGGTTATCGCCTGCGTGAACGGCTGCTTCGTCCGGCGATGGTGCGGGTGGCGAGTAATCCGAATCAAAAGAGCGAGTGAAAGGACAGCCATTAGCTTTTAGCCATTTGGCTCTTTGCGATCAGATAGCCGGAACGGGAAGGAACAACAGGAGCGTGCTGAAGCACACGCGTTTTTGAAGGCTGAGAGCTAAAAGCTAACGGCTAAGAGCTGCAGTTAGCAGCAAGGAGTCAGAAAGTAATTGAGTAAAGCCGATTATTACGAGGTACTGGGGGTCTCGCGCGAGGCCACGGATCAGGATATTAAGAGCGCGTATCGCAAGCAGGCGCTCCGATACCACCCTGATCGCAATCCGGGCGACCACACGGCGGAAGAGAAATTCAAGGAAGCGAGCGAGGCGTACCAGGTACTAAGCGACGCCGACAAGCGCGCCGCTTATGATCGATTCGGCCATGCCGGAATCAGTGGGCAGGGATACCCCGGAGGCCCGTTTGGCGGCGGGGTGGGCGTCGATCTCGGCGACATCTTCGGCGATCTCTTTGGCGAAATGTTCAACATGGGAGGAGGCGCGCAGCAGCGAACCTCGCGCAAGCAGCGCGGCGACGATCTGCGCTATGACCTCGCCATCGACTTCGAAGACGCGGTCTTCGGCACCGAATCGGAGATTAAGCTGCGCCGTCTGGATACCTGTCCCGCGTGCAAGGGGAACGGCAGTGCAACGGGTCACGGTCCGACGGTGTGCGGCCAGTGCAACGGGCGGGGGCAAATCCGCTTCCAGCAGGGATTCTTTTCCGTGGCTCGCACCTGCGCGGCCTGCCGGGGAACGGGCACGGTGATCGCGGATCCTTGCCTGACCTGTCGCGGAGAGGGTCGCGCTTCGGCGGAGCTGAAGCTCAACGTGAAAGTGCCACCGGGCGTGGAGGACGGCACGCGCATCCGCTATGCCGGCGAGGGTGACGCGGGCCGGGTCGGCGGCCCCAAGGGCGACCTGTACATCGTGCTCTCGATCCGCCAGCACGACTTTTTCGAGCGGCGCGGGCATGACCTGCATTGTGTTATTCCCATCAGCTTTCCGCAGGCGGCAATGGGCGCGGAAATTGATATGCAGGGAATCGACGGTCCAGTAAGCCTCAAAATACCCGAGGGCACGCAAAGCGGCAGGGAACTGCGCGTGCGGGGGCGCGGCGTTCCTTATCTGAATGAAAAGGGACAGGGCGACCTGGTGGTGAGGGTGATCGTGCAGATCCCGCGGAAGCTGACGCGAGCGCAGCGGGAACTGGTGGCCAAGCTGGCCGAGACGATGACCGTGGACAACAAGCCGGCTTCGCCCGGGCTGCTGGAAAAGATGAAGGATCTATTCAGCTAGAGGGGTGCGGGTCGAGGCAATTTGCGCTGGCCGAAACCAGGGTCCTTTGTGCAGATCTCTGGCTGCCGTCCGAGCCGCCGGCGCGCAACATAATCCAAGAATTTTGATGATGGTTATGTGACGATGACCACCACGGCAGAGATATCCGTTGCCGTGGTGGTCATGCGTCTTCGATTAGCGCTCGCTCCACCTGCCGCGCGAATTCATGTCCACGGGCGCCATGACATCTTCAAGCCACTTTGCAAGGTTGATGATGTCTGCCGCCATGGCAGAATCCGGCGCGTAATCCATGATGGTCATGCCTTCGGCAAGCGCTTCGCTGACCGCAGGGGTGCGTTGCATGGCGAAAGGCAGCAGGCGGTCGCCAAGGCGTTCCCGCAGCATCTTGCGCACGTCCGCATGCAGTGGCAGAGAAGGATCGGGATCGAACTGATTCAGGATGTAGTAGACATCCGGATGGCCGCCAAGGCTACCGGCCTGCCGCTGGAAGAATGAGTCGATCGTACTTGCGGTAAGGACTGAATTGACGTCGGGAACCAGCGGTACCAGCACCAGAGGAGACATCCTGGAGAGCCCCCGGAGGGTGGCGATGGATCCCGTAGAGACGTCGACGATCACGCGGCTGACGCCTCGCGACCAACCCTGGATTTCCGCTGCCAGCGAGCCCTGTGCAGCACTTTCCAACATGAGCGACTCAGGGTCGATGCTGGCCAGGCGAATGGGCGCATCGCTGCTTGAAGAAGGTGGACGGAAAGTTCTCAACGCTCCGGGACGGCTATCGCAGGCGCCGAAGAAGTACGGCATGGACCCGAAGGGTGTTGCCTCCACCAGCAGAACGCGCTCGCCGAGGGACGAAAGCGCCCGCCCCAGGGTGGCTACCAGGCTGGTCTTGCCCACGCCGCCGGAGAGTGAGAATACTTCCAGCACCGGAACGTTCCCGGCCGGGGCGTCGGCCGGCGCTTCCTGCGGTGACTTGCCCCCAAGCACCCCGTTCAGCACGAACCAGCGCGAGCCTTCCTGGTCGTGGGCTGACTGAGCAGTCTTTGCTCCGTTGAACGGAGCTGTTGCCACAGCCGCGTCCGCGATGGTTTTTCCCCCATTGAACGCACCTGTTGGGACAGCCGCGTCCACGTTAGCCGATTTCCACATCTCCCCCTCCAGAACTGTATCGGGCGTCCGCGAAGGCGCCTCTATGAGTGTTTCCTCGAGCAATTCGGCGTGCTGCGGCTCAGGAGCCGGAGCAATTTCTACAGCAGGCGAACTCTGTTCGGCCATTTTCTCCAGTATCGCTTCCGTTGACATCTCTTCGAGAACAGGCGCAGGTTGCGGTTCGGGAGCGGCCACAGGTTCGGGAGCAGCCCCAAATGATGGCGGAGGCGGTACCGCCATGTGGCGTTCTTCAAACCCAGTGCCATTCCACACGGATCGCGGCTGCAATGGGGCGCTCTTCTCCTCCGTCGCTTGGGGAGTGGTCGTCGAGACCGGATCTAAGAGCGGCGTTTTCAGCCATTCCGGACGTTCCTTTTGCTCGACGGAAGCCCGGGCAAATTGGTCGAGGAATGCTCGACCCGCGCCGGTCGAGTCCGGCTGAGGCAGATCTGCGGCCGGGGTTGCGGGAACGACCGCGGGATTCGTGTCCGGTGGCAGTTCCGGGGTTGGAGTTATCGCAATTGCGTCCTGAAGCCGCTGCCAGGCGGTTTGCTTTGCGCCTTCTTGACGGGTTGGGGCCACAGCCGGCTCCGCCCCATCATTGCTCTTGAGGCTCTCTCCGGTCTTTGATTCCAGATCTCGAAGAAATCTACCCCACTCTACTGCAATCGCCTGTTCCATAAGTTGCAAGCCCTTCCCCGCGTTTCCAACGCGTCGTTGAGAAGTCCGAAGACTTGGTGCTCAAGCCTTGCGCAGGGACAGGGATCGGCTACACCCACCCGGTTCTGGATAAAAACCAGCCCAGGCTTGCGTATCCTTTTACTTACGATGTGCTGCCCCGTCCTTTGCTCTCGCGCTCAACGAATCGACTGTGCCAAGTCTTCGGTTGCACAGCGTGAACGCATCAACTTGACGAAGGCCCTTCCCCTTCTTGCGAAATTATGACGACGGGCTCTCCCTTTCAATAGCACTTGTGCAGATGCGGTCTAACACTCCAGTGCGCGCGAGGGTTACCTGCAACTTGTTGATGCCGTTACTTCTGGGAGGTGGAAAGGCTCATGCATCGGCGAGGTTTCAGGATGTACCGTGCTCGAGGTGCTCCGCTACACACCCAGGAAAATGTTTGGATTTCACCCATCGAAACTATGGGACCCAGGATGGCACTTTCGTTTACGATGCGAGGGCGCACTCGCCTGAAAAGGGACGTTACGGAAGTTGGTTTCGCGGTGACTTCGCAACCGAGCTCTCAACACGTCGGTCGTCGGGAGATGGCTTGAACTCGCTCCGGATTCTGGTGACGCGGGCCAACCGATCCGTTGGCAAGTTGCGGAATTCCCATAACGGTAATCGGCAGCGTAACCGGTTTTGATACGGTGAACATCAACCAGTGACTGGGAACACCCCGGGCCCTTCCGGTGTCTAAGAGAATAGAGAGCGTAGAGACAGGGGCGATTTGTAGGTACCCTGTCTTGTGCGCCCTCGATGGCAGCAGCGGTTTCCGGCGGCTCGATTGGTTGACCGGAGATAGCCGCATCCAATGTTCGGGCGATTTTCGGCGCCGGGATTGTTCGCCGGTACGAGGATGAAAAGATGCCGAAAGTACCCGGATTGCGGTAAGGTGGGAGCACAGACCTTTAGGCGGACTCACCATGGGGAATGTTGCCAGCGCGTTATCGGTACAGACCGAAGAGTCGGCGCTCGTCGAAGAACTGCGATCCGGCTCTGAAGAGGCATTTGCCTGGCTGATCGCGCGCTACCATCAACCGATTTACTCTCTTCTGGCGCGTACGGTGATGAACAGAGCCGACGCCGCCGATTTGACCCAGGAAGTGTTTGTGAAAGTGTTCCGGAAGATCGGAAGCTTTCACGGAGAATCTTCGCTGCGGACCTGGATTTACCGGATTGCTTTGCGCGAAGCATCGAACCAGCGGCGCTGGTGGATGCGGCATAAGCAGCAGGAGATCCCGATCGAACAGGAGCTTACCGAACCAGGAGCCCGTTCGCCGGTTTACCTGAAGGAGATGCTGGTGGATCCGGCGGAGTCGCCATTCGATGCGGCGGAGCGGGCGGAGAACCGGGAGCGTGTGGAGCGAGCGCTCCTGGCGGTCCCGGAACCCTATCGCACGACGCTGATCCTGCGCGATGTTGAGGGCTTCGTTTACGAAGAGGTGGCGGAGATGCAGGGGGTCAACCTGGGAACAGTGAAATCGCGGCTGGTGCGAGGGCGGGCCATGTTGAAGAAGCTGCTGAACCCCCCGGCGCCGGGCGCGCACGAGACGAATTCGAAAGAATTCGAGATGCCCCTCGGAGAGGAGGCGCGATGATGGTCTGCAGTTTGGTGCAAGGGAAGTTTACCGATTATCTGGATGGCCGGTTGAACGGGGTCGAGATGCAGGACATCTCCGCGCACCTGGGCGATTGTGACGCGTGCACCCGTGAGTGGGAAGAACTGCGAAGCACGCAGGGAATGCTGGCCGCGCTGGGGCCGGCGCCGGAACCGCAGGATCTGCTGCTGCGGATTCGCGTGGCCGTGAGCCAGGAACGGGCGCGGGCAAGCCGCAGTATCAGGGAAGTGTGGAACCTGGCGTGGAAAAACACCATCGGCCCATTTCTGCTGCAGGCTTCCGCAGGGTTTGCCAGCGCGGTCTTGCTGCTGGGAACAGTGACGGTGCTGGTGACCATGTTTACCCAGCCGCAGCCGGTGCGGGCGAACGAGGATGAGCCGCTGGGCATTGCCTCGGCGCCGCATCTGATGTACCTCTCCAGCGGGGTAGGCGACGAGATCACTACCTCGGCGAACCCGGTCGTGGTCGAGGTTTACATCAACGACGAAGGGCAGGTTTATGACTACCGCATCGTGTCGGGTCCATCCGACGCCGCGACTCGCGCCCAGGTGGAGAACCTGCTGCTGCTGAGCCGATTCCAGCCGGCTCGGTTCTTCGGGCAGCCGGTAAGAGGACTGGCGGTGCTGTCGTTCTCGGGAATCTCGGTACGAGGATAAGACTCGGGCACTGAATGCGTAAGAAAAGATTGAGGCGGCCGCATTGGCCGCCTCTTTACTTTCCGATAGTTTTTCGCCCGGGGTTGAACGCGCTCTATCTGGTGGCTCTCTCTTAGACCTCAATCCCTCGCTCCTAAGTCTCACGGTACCTATATCCCTCAGTCCTTGTTCTTCTCCCGTTTGACCCGGCTCTTACGTCTAAATAGACTTGCAGCAGGGTTCAAGATGAAGCAGTACACATACCGGTGGGCCGCGGTCTTCGTGGCAACATTCTTCCTGGGAACCGGGCTGGCGGCGCATTCCCGTGCCCAGTCCGCGGACAGCAGCTCCCAGGAGGGGCAGAGCTCGTCCTCTTCGAATTATTCATCCTCGTCTTCGTCTTCCGCGCAGGGACCGGCGGAGTACAAACAGGTGCAGACGCCTACGCTGATAGATCCTGCCGGGCCGACGATTTCGCTGATCAGCTCCGAGCAAGTGTTCTTCATGGGATCGGCGTTGAATGCGTGCGGTTATGACGAAGGGCTGAACGAGAGCGATCCGATACGCAAGTGGGTGCGTGAGCAGGTGACCGAAGCGCTGGCGAAGAGCGAGGATGCCCGCAGCAAGCGCGACAAGATGTGCCTGTTTATTGCGCAGCACAACTTGACTGGCTCCGATCAAGATCGCGCACAGTACATTTCGCTGGCGCTGTATCTTTCCAAGCCGCCGAATCTTGAGATCACCGTGGACCCAAGCGATCTGCCGCCCGATGCGACGCAGGTGACCGGGATTGTGCCGCTGGTAAAGGATTTTGCCGAGGCCGTCGACCTGAACGGCATCTGGCTGGTGGCACGCCGCAGTTACGATCACGAGATCGATCTGCTGCACGATCCGCTGTCGAACATGATCGTGAAGACGGACACGTATCTCAAAATGCCGGCGGAGGCTTACACGGGGCGGCGCTTCATTGTGGTGCTTGAGCCGATGTTCTCGCCGCACATGGTGAATGCGCGCGTATACGGGCTGGATTACGTAGTGGTGGTTTCGCCGGTGAATGGGACCATTCCCCTGAACAATGTGCGGCACACTTATTTGCACTACGTCATCGACCCGCTGCTGTTTGCGCGATACAACGGCTTGCAGCAATTGCAGCCGGTGCTGAAGACGATCCAGGATGCCCCCCTCGATTTCCGGTTCCGCTCCGATCCGACGCTGCTGACCCTCGAGTGCCTGATCAAGGCCATTGAGGCACGGACCATGGACACGGGCATTCCCGAATACAGGATTCCAGCCGGCGTGGATCGATCGCAGTTGCCGCGATACCAGCGCCAGTTGGAGTTGTACCAGCAGAAGGTGGAAGCGGCGCGAGTCAGGCAAGTGCAGCACGACATGGCGCAGGGCTATGTCCTGACGCAGTATTTCTACGAACAGATGCTGAGTTTTGAAAAGAACGCGCAAAGCCTGAGCAACGCCATCGGCGAAATGGTCTATGGCATGGACGTGGATCAGCAGGTGCACCGGGCGCGGGAGACGGAATTCGACAAGGCGGCGGATGAGGACGTTTTGCAGCGGCCGGTTGCGGTTCGGCTGACCGGGCTGGACCTGGCCGAGCAGAAGCTGTCGCAGGGCGATACGGCAACAGCGTCAGAGCTGGCGCAAAAGGCGATTGCGGCAAACAACGGGACTCCAGCGGCTGTGGCTGCGGCGGCGCGGGGTTATTTCATCCTGGCGCGGGTGGCGCTGATGACGAGGAAGCCGCAGGAGGCTTTTGACGACTTTAACAAGACGGTGGCGATGGGCAAGGATCCGCGGACTCTGGCCTGGTCGCATATTTACCTCGGTCGAATGCTGGACCTGTCATGCAGACGCGAAGAGGCGATGAAACAGTACCAGGCCGCAATGGAAAATCGCGACGGGGCCCTGGACACGCGCGTTGCGGCGGAGCACGGAGAGAAGGCCGCCTACTCGGTCAACGGACATAAGTGCGAAGCTGACGCGGACGCCGACCAGGGCGCTTCGGCGCCGGATGCAGGCCCACCGGCCGGAAACAGCGGGCAAAATGAAGCGGGCAAGCCGCAATAGATCAGGGCGCGTCGCCAGGCCCTCGTAACGCGTCTAATCCGGAAGAGTGAACAGAGCTTGTCGGCGCGCGGGGTTCGGGGCGGTGGCTTCGGCGCGCTGGCATTCCCACCCATGGAGCGAGGCGCAGGTGGAAATCGACCTGACCGAACTGGAACATGAGCTAGGGCATTCGTTCGTTCGCCCGGAATTGCTGGTGCGGGCGCTGACGCACCGGTCGCTCGCCCAGGAAACGGCGCAGGAGAGTGGCGCCGGAGCAGGGGATAACGAGCGGCTGGAGTTTCTTGGCGACGCGGTCTTGGGGCTGGTAGTGGCCGAAGTGTTGTTCTCGGCGCATCCCGATTGGAGCGAGGGTGAACTGACGCGGGTACGGGCTCAACTGGTGAGCCGGCAGCATATGGCCGCGGTGGCTAATGTCGTCGAACTGGGGAATTATCTGCGATTGAGCCGGGGCGAGGATCGCGGCGGCCTGCGGCAGAAGGCAACGGTACTTTCCAACGCCATGGAAGCCGTACTCGGGGCGCTGTTTCTCGACGGTGGGCTGGAGCCTGTACGCGTCTTTGTGGAGAAGCGCGTGATGGGGAAAGCTGCGGTGCTGCTGGCGGAGGAAGTGCGTACAGGAGCCGCGCTGGGGAACTACAAGTCGGCGCTTCAGGAACATCTGCAGGCCGCGCGAGCGGGAGTACCGGTGTACCGGGTGCGGCGGGAAAGCGGTCCCGATCACCGCAAGCGGTTTCTGGTTGAAGTACGCCTGAAATCTGCCGGTGAGCCGGGCACTGCACTGGCGCGTGGCGCTGGCAGCACGAAGAAACACGCTGAACAAGATGCGGCACGGCGGGCGCTGGAAAAACTTCTGGCCCAGGGCGGTGCGGAAGCGACCTCTGCCGGGGCGAACAAAGAAGCAGAAGAACAGGCGGCCCCATGAGTGCACCTGGAATGGTTGCGGGAATTCTGGAAAGCAGATGGCCGGGTTTGCTTGAGCAATTGCCGACTTTTCCCGAGGCTGGGGCATCGCTGCTGCGGACAATCATCGTCGCCATGTTCGTGCTGACGTTCGTGATGGACCCTTGCATGATCCCTTCGGCAAGCATGGAGCAGACGCTGCTCGTGGGTGACTTTCTGCTTTCGAACCGGCAGGTGTTTGCACCCGAGGGGCGGGTGGCACGATGGATCCTGCCTTATCGGGATGTGCGGCGGGGCGACATCGTGGTCTTTTACTATCCCAATCCTTCCTTATTGGTGAAGCGAGTGGTGGGGGTCCCAGGCGACCATCTGCGCATGGTGGGCGGACATGTATACATCAACGGCGAAGCACTGAAGGAGCCTTACATGCGCACCGATCCGGACCCTCCAGGGGCGGCCGAGGATAGTTTTCCGCCTACTTCTTATACCGATCCGGAAGTGGATCCGACCTGGTGGGAGCAGATGCAAAAACTGACGCATAATGGCGAGCTCACCATTCCGGCGGGCGAGTATTTTGTGCTGGGGGATAACCGCGATCACAGCGACGATTCTCGCTTCTGGGGCTTTGTTCCTCGCCAGGCGATTTTTGCCAAGCCGCTGGTTATCTACTTCTCGCTCAAATGGCGTCCTGAGATGGCTATGCGCGCGGAAGCGAATGATAAACTCGATGTAGAGCAAGCTTTCATGGCAAAGCTCACGGGATTTGCGCGCTGGAACCGCATTTTTCACGTGGTCCATTAGCGAACGAGGTTCGTGGCGCGTGGTTCGTGATCCGTGCCCAGCGACTTAGGGCCGGAGAGATCCGTAGTATGTGATGGCGCATTCCTTCTGACGAACTGATGAGCGATAAGACTACAAAGAACAAGACGCGGACAAGCCAGGCGCCCGTTGCGACACCATCCGGGTCAGGCCAGGAGAGAACGGAAGAGACGCCGTTTGAAGCGATCGCAAGCATCTGCTCAGTGCTGGCGGTGCTGCTGTTCATCCAGACGTTTATCGCGCAAAACTTCGTGATCCCGTCGGGCTCCATGGAAGACACGCTTTTAATAGGCGATCACCTCGTGGTCGATCGCACCAATATGGCGGCGCCTGCCAATTGGATGCCGCTGGTGTACCACCGCGCCCCACGACGGGGTGACGTGGTGGTCTTCATCAAGCCGGTTCCGGACCAGATAAACGGCGGGCCGCCGCAATACCTGTACCTGGTGAAAAGGCTGATCGGGGTTCCCGGGGATCACATTCATCTTCAGGACGGCACCGTATATATCAATGGAGTCGCCCAGGTGCAGCCGCACGCCAAGCCGACGACCGCCGATAACTTCAATGAATTTCTGGATAACTTTCCGTCCCTGCCGGCGGCCACCCAGCCGGGCGCTACGGAAGAGTGGGCGGTAGCCGAGCCCCATTACATTAGTGATGGAAATTTGGTTGTGCCGGCCGGAATGTACTTTATGATGGGAGATAACCGGCACGACAGCCTTGATTCACGGTACTGGGGATTTGTTCCCCGGGCCAATATCATCGGTCGTCCGCTGTTTAATTACTGGTCGTTCAAAACACCCGAAGACGAATACAACGAGACCGGAATCGGGGCTCGGGTCAAATGGGTGGCGCATATCGTACTGCACTTCTTTACAGATACACGCTGGAAGCGGACCTTCCACGTGATTCATTGACGGGTTCTCTACGTGGTGTTGAGCGGTCATCTTCAAGGGAAGCAGCACAGATCCTGGTGTTCGGCGCAGGATTTGTGCCGAGGATAAGCTCATGCCGCTTGGAAAAAGACTATTTGATACATTGACCGCCTGCCGTCACCGGCATCTCAGCCGGCTTGTCACCATCAACCACCAGACCTATCGAACCTGCCTGGATTGCGGCGCGCGCATGCGCTATTCCTGGCAAACCATGTCGTCGCTGGACGAGAAGGAACCGTTCGTCCGTGGGATGGTGCAGCGCTTTGTCCAGGCCGCAAAGCAGAGGATTGCGCACGCGATCTCGCGGTGACACCAAACCCTTGTCGTCACGACAGAAGGTACAGGCAGCCTCCGACAAAGACAAACCCCACCATCGCCCAGACGACGTAATCGCCCGGATGGCCGCTTTGTATTCGACGAAAATGGAAGAAGCGGCCTTCGAGGTGTGTAGCCAGACGAAGCGCACGCGGCAAGCGTTTGCGAAATACCGCAGCGGATGCAATCAGGACCGCGAAGGCCAAAGCCGCCAGGTCACGCGCCAGGCCCGCTGTGGCAGGTAGATGCGCGGCCGGAAGTGCGAACGGCTGACCGTAGATGGCGTGGATGTAGGCAGTCTGAGAGACAAAACGGTTCACCACAAAAAGCAGTGCATCTTTGGAGTGGGCAATCGCTTCCGGCGCGGCGGAAAGCAAAATGCAGATCAGCGCGGGAATGAAGAGCCGGGCTGGCACCTTTTGCTCCTCTTCCTTATCTTCGGGCACCTCTCCTATTTGTGAAGCCCGATCGGACGGGCCCTTTTCGCCCAGGCCGAGAAATACACGCAGAAAAACGCGAAACACGGCTCCTGCGGTGAGCGCGCCGGTAAAGAAAAATAAAAACGAAACCCATATCTCCAGACCGTGCGTGTGAATGGACGCGGCAATCAGGTCTTCGCCGTCGCCGATGCCGAACGGTGGAAATCCGATCAGCGCGAATCCTCCCGCCAGCCACAAAAGAGCGGTGAATCGCAGCGGCCGACCCCGTGCATGAAGCACGGGCTCGCTCATACTGCGCAGCCGGTGGAGGAGAATGCCGGCAAGAAAGAAGAGGCCTCCTTTGGCCATGGCGTGGGAAAAAAGATAGAGCAACCAGCCGGTGACGGCGACCGGCGTTCCGATGGCGACGCCGATCAGCATTGCGCCAGCATGGCTGATGGTGGAGAAGGCGAGGATGCGCTTCAGATGATGTTGGGCAAAGCACATCAGTCCGCACCAGATCACGGAGAGGCTTCCCAGCACGAGTAACGGGATACGCATGGGCGCGAGCGGCGGCGAAACAGCATCGCCGAAGAGCACGATCGATATGCGCAGCACGGCGTAGGCGCCCAATTCGACCATCAATCCTGAAAACAGGACGCAAACCGGCGTAGGCGCGACCGAGTGCGCATCGGGCAGCCAGAAGTGAAAGGGAACGATGGCAGCCTTTATGAGAAAGCCCGAGATGAGGAAGGTGCAGGCAACAGCGACGAGGGAATCGTGGCGCGAACCGATCTGCAGACCGATTTGCGCCATGTTCAATGCACCGGTAGCGGCATATACCAGCGCGATTCCGGTAAGGATGAAGAATGCCCCGACTGTGTTTGTGATGGCGAAATTGAACGCGCCTTGAAGAGGCGCCGGCTCCGACACTTTCAGGCCGCACAACGCGAACGCGGCCGTGCTCATCAGCTCGAAAAAAACAAAAAGGTTGAAGAGATCGGCGGTGAGTGCAAAGCCGGACATGGCGGCGAGAAAGATGAGCATCAGTGGCTGGTAGAGATTGAGCCCACTCTCGATGGCGCGCCAGGAATACATGAGCGCAAGCAATGTGAGCAAGGCGGCGAGCGCGGCGAGGCCTGCACCGACCGGGCTGACCTCAAAGCCAATGCCCAGGGCCATGTGTCCGCGCGGGGCCCAGTTGCCGAACCAGTAGATGATGTTGTGGTCTCGCGACAAGACCACAAGCATCGAGCTGAAGAGAAGGCAGGCCGCAGCGGTAAGGATGGCGAGCGCGTCGGCAACCCACCTGGGCAGCCATTTCCGCAGGCCGGAAAGCAGCGCGGCGATCAGCAACGGAACCGCCACCGGTAGCGCAGGGTAGGGAAGCATCGTTATCCGCGCATCATGCGTAGATCATCAGGCGAAAGTGTGCCGGCACGGTCGTGCGCCCGGTCGGCCATGGCCAGCATCAGCGCCATAATGGTGGCTTCAACAACAATGTCGGTCAGCATCAGCGCCTGGACAACAGGATCGACGGTGACAGTCCCGGGACTTACGCCCACGAACACAGGCGCGGCGCCATGCACGCGGTAGCCAATGTTCAGTAGCAAAACGTAAGTTGACGTTTGCATCACGGCGAGAGAAATGACCATGTGGACAAGGTGCTTGCTGGTGGCGATGCCGTACAGTCCGCAAAGAAAGATCCAGCCGGCAATGAGATACGGATAGATGTGCAGGAAAGCTGTCATGCTTCCTCGTTTTCACCCGAGATGATTTCCTCGAGAAAGGTATAGCCCAGGAGAAGGAAAGCTGCTGTTACTTCCAGGCCCACACTGCAGCTGATGACGGCGATGGTCCCCGAAGAAACCAGCGTGCCGGTGGTGCCCAGTGGCAGCCAGTTGGTCAGGAAAGGAAGCGCGAATCCCAGGGGAACCATGCCGATGATCGCGTAAAATCCCGCTCCGAGAGATTCCAGAGCCTCAACCAGGGGATGAGATGTGATGCGCTTAAATACTTGAAAATTCTCGGCAATGTAGATCAGCATTGATGCCGAGGCAATTACGACCCCGCCTTGAAACCCTCCGCCCGGGCTCAACTGCCCGTGCGTTGAAAGGTAAATTCCGAGCACCAGCAGCGAAGCGAAACTGGCAGCAGCGGTGGCCTTCACGGTTTCGCTGAGCCCCTTGTCGGGCTTTGCCATCTCGCTGGGGCGTTCGGGCTCGCGCAGCAGCACCATGCATCCGAGCACGGCTGCGAAGAGAATGAATTCTTCGCCCAGCGTATCGACTCCGCGATAATCGTATGTGACTGCGTTGACAGCGTCCGTTGCGTGGCGCTCGTAGACGGTGACTGCGGAAATCATTTGTCCGTACAAACCCCGGTAGTGACCCCAGGGCGGGAGATTCTTCACGCCGGCAAAATAGAGCAGGGCGAAACCGGCCGCCGCCACCCAGAAAACGCCGAGGCGCCATTTGGCAGTCATGCTTCCTCTTTCCGGTTTTGGCGAATCCGGCGTTGCATCTTGGCCTCGGCGAGCATGACAATCAGCGGCAGCGCCACTGCGCCGACAACAATCTGCGAAAGGGCGACGTCAGGTGCCTGGAACACAAAGAACATCACGGCCAGCAACAAGCCATAGAAACTGAGCGCGAGCACTTGCGCAACGATGTTGCGCGTTCGCACCACGGCCAGCGCAGTTATGGCGATGAGCAACAGGACAAGGCCTCCGAAAATCATCATTTCGTTTTCCCCCGCAAAGGAAATTCGACCGAATCTTCGGCGTGAGGCTGCCAGTGCCCGATATTGCGCACGCGGAATGCGCGCGCAGTTGCGTGCGTGACGACCGAATTGGCGGCGACGAGAAAGAATGCGATCGCCACGGACTTGGCTGTGGCGGATGTCCATCCCGCCGCGCAAAGGTAGACCAACGGAAGCAGTGCTCCTCCGATGCCAGCGGGTAAGGAGAGGAAATGCAAGGCCTGTGTGGCATTGCGCATACGCAGCATGCCGATGCAGCCGATCCAGCAGACGGCCACCAGCAGGCTCAGCGACACGAGTTCGAGGGCGTGCTTCATAAATGTTTTTCCAGGAAGCGCGCAAAGACCAATCCGGCGCCCAGCGTCAACACCGCCAGTGTCAGCGGCAGATCGATGAAAACCAAGCTGTGCATTCCAGCAGCCAGCAGAGCCAGCAACAGTGTCACCGTAGTGCTGGCCATTTCCAGGCCGACCAGGCGCCGCTCCGGCGAGCCGCGAAGACACATCCAGGCGCAAGGCGCGAGACAGGCGCCCACCGCATAGGCCGCGGCAAGATAGGGATTCATGCCCGCGCTCCGAGGCTTTGCGTCATTTCCGGCAGTTTGACGGGACAAATGGCGTGATAGAGGAGCAGACCGCGCTGGCGATCGACGCCGATCACGATTGTGTTTGGGGAAATCGAGGTGAATGAAACGGCAAGGACACGACGGAACATTCCAGTTCCGTCGGCTGCACGTTCAAACGGAACAGCGCAGAAAATTGAAGCCGCGCGGGGACCGGTAGTCAGATCCTTCGCCAGGACTGCGATGACTTGCAGCGCGCCGGTAATCAGGGTCCACGGAACCTGCCAGCCTTCAAGAAAATCTGCGAGTCGCATGGGGATCTGCAAACCCATCTGCCGCCAGGTGCGGATGCAGAACCAGGCAGTGAAAAGCGCGCAGCCCACCCCGGCGAGCATCTCCTGCAACGAGTTTTCGCCGGTAAAGACGAACCAGGCCAGCCATGCGACCGCCATGGTTGTGGCGAACCAGCGCGCGGACCGGAAATCGGCCATTGTCCCTCCGCGGCAACTCACTGCCGACATTGGGTTTTGATGCCGTGGGCAGCGAGTACGGTGGTCCCTCGCGTGAGCCCACAACTTTTGCAGGACGATGCTTTAGGTGATCGACGAAAACAACTGTTCGCCACATGGGAAGCGGTCCATATTTTGCACCTGGACGGAAGTTCATTCGCCATATCGACGATTTTGTTGAAGGCCCCGCCTTTGCGCGAAGTAACCAAGCCTCGCCCGCCTACATCCCAGCATTTGTGCGGAGAGTGACCTGCGTCCACCGATAGCGGTTTGCGGTGTCTGTGAGCTGCCTTCCGCTTCGCAAAAGGACCGTTCTCTCCGGCGATAACTCTGTGCAAGTCAAGCCGGGTTCATCGCCAGCAGGCTCTGCGGGCAGAAATCACCTTTCATCGCAATTTCGTTCGCCAACTGGGACAAGCTCACAAAGCGAGAATCTATCACCACACCGACGGAGACTTCCATGCAAAGTACCTCAGAGTACGCATCCATCAGCTATCGATCGCGCGGCACAGCCGATCCGGCGGAGCGCGTGCTGAATCTGACTTCCGGCGCACTCTTGATGCTTCCGGTTTTAGGCAAACGTTCCCCGCTGCGATGGACCGCGGCCGCTGCTGGTGGCGCGCTGATCTACTGTGGCCTCAGAGGCACCCGCAATGCATCCCGGCTGATAGCGTCCGGCGCTGGCGTCACTTCAAAGCAGCAGATCCGGCAGTCGGTGACCATCGGTCGGCCGGCTTCCGAAGTGTTTGCGCTGTGGCGCAACCCCGACACGCTTGAAAAAGTCCGCCTTCCATTTGAGCAGCTGACGGTGCTCGGCTCAGATCACGTGCGCTGGTCGATGAAGCTCCCGGCTGGCAGCCTGGAAATCGAAGCACTGCTCGTGGAAGAGCGGCCCGGTGAGTTGGTCCACTGGAGGTCCACTTCGTCCTCGCTACTCCAGGTGGATGAGCGGATGCGCTTCAGGCCGGCGCCGCAGGACCTCGGAACCGAGGCCACCCTTGAATACGAAGTGGATTTCTCCCGTATGCCCGGGGGCGAACTGTTGCGTTCGCTGTCCTCGTTCTTCCATCGCGCTCCGCAAAGCGCGGTGAAGAAAGTTCTGGATAATTTCAAGAGCCTGGCGGAGACCGGCGAAGTGCCCACGCTGACCCGCAATCCTTCGGGGCGCGCCATCGACGGCAATGGACACGCAAAACGAAATTGGAAGGGAGATTGGGTATGAGAGCACTCTGCTGGAACGGGGTCAATGACCTGCGCGTGGAAACCGTCCCTGACCCCAGCATCGTGAATCCGCACGACGCGATCCTGCGTGTCACCATGTCGAGCACCTGCGGATCGGACCTGCACCTGATCGACGGCTACATCTCCACCATGCGGGCGGGAGATGTAATTGGCCACGAATTCATGGGCGAAGTGGTGGAAGTTGGGCCGGAGGTAAAGCGAATCAAACGCGGTCAACGCGTCGTGGTTCCATCTCCAGTCTGCTGCGGCAACTGCTGGTACTGCCGCCACGATTTGTGGTCGCTATGCGATAACACCAATCCGAACGGCTATCTCCAGGAGCAGTTGCTTGGCTATCCTACGGCCGGCATTTACGGCTACACCCATGCCTTCGGCGGCTATGCCGGCTCGCATGCGCAATATATGCGCATTCCTCACGCGGACACCGATTGCTATGAAGTGCCGGATGGATTGCGTGACGAGCAGGTAATTTTTCTCTCCGACGCCGGACCGACCGGGTACATGGGAGCGGACTACTGCGGCATTTCCCCGGGAGACACCGTTGCCGTCTGGGGCTGCGGCGGCGTGGGGCTGGCGGCGCAAAAAGCAGCATATCTCTTAGGCGCCGGCCGCGTCATCGCCATCGACCGCTTTCCCGAGCGCCTGCACATGGCTCGCGAATACGCAAGCGCGGAGACCATCGACTACAGCAGCGTAGACAGCGTGCTGGAAACGCTGAAGGAGATGACCGGCGGCCGCGGCCCCGACGCCTGCATCGACGCTGTTGGAATGGAAGCGCACGGAACAGGACTGCAGTACAAATACGACCGCATGAAGCAGGCGCTGCACATGGAGACCGATCGCGGCGACGCGCTGCGGCAGGCAATCATGGCCTGCCGTAAAGGAGGCACGCTGTCGATTCTCGGCGTCTACGGCGTAATGGATAAGTTTCCCCTCAGGGTAATCATGAACAAAGGCCTGACTGTCCGCACGTCGCAACAGCACGGGCACAAATATATGCGGCGAATGCTCGATCACGTGCAGAAGGGCGAATTCGATCTCTCGTTCATGGCAACACACAAGTTTTCGCTCGAAGACTCGCCGGAAGGTTACCGGCAGTTCAAGGAGAAGACCAACGGCTGCGTGCGCTCGGTCTTTATTCCCGAAGCGTGAGTGGCCTCTGTGTCGGCGAGCAGGATGGCTGAAAGTAGAGCTGGAGCCGGAGGCAGCGCAACGGGCGGCGTGAGGCGTCAGGCAGTCGTGCAAGACAGAGTTCAGGCCAGCGAGGCGATATGAACCTCGCCGTCAATCCACCTGTGCCGCCCATGCTCGCCAAGCGCGTGGAGCGCGTGCCCGCGGAAGGCGAGTGGATCTTTGAACCCAAGTGGGATGGCTTTCGTGTGCTTGTTTTTCGCGACAGCGGCGAGATCCTCATCCAGAGCCGCGACGAAAGACCGCTCAACCGTTATTTCCCGGAAATTCTTGAGCCCCTGCGCAAACAGTTGCCGGTGCGCTGTGTGCTGGATGGCGAACTGGTGATTGCGCGCGAGGGACGCCTCGACTTCGATGCGCTGCAGCTCCGTCTTCATCCGGCAGAATTGCGCGTGAGAAAGCTGGCGACGGAAACACCGTCGTCGATCGTCTTCTTTGATGTGCTCTGTACGGGCAGCCGCGATCTGCGCGCGCTGCCGTTTGAGAAGCGCCGTGCTGTTCTTGAGCAAACGCTTTCCAAAGTAACGCCGCCCATTCACATCACGCCGGCGACGCGCGACCGCAAGCTGGCGCTCTCATGGTTCCGGCGATTTGAAGGTGCGGGGCTCGACGGCGTCATGGCGAAAGCCACGGGCCTCAGCTACCAGCCGGACAAACGCGAGATGCTCAAGATCAAGCACGACCGGGACTGCGACTGTGTAGTGGCCGGATTCCGTTGGTACAGGGAGAATGCCGGGAAGGAGATCGGTTCCTTCCTGCTTGGGCTTTTTGACGATGCCGGCAGCCTGCAACACGTGGGCGTGTGCTCAGGATTCTCAGCAGAGCAGAGGCGTGAGTTTCTGGATTTCGTCGCGCCATGGAGAAGAAACGCGCTCGCCATGCATCCCTGGAGAGAGTGGGCTGAAGCGGAGGCCGCGAAGGGCACAACGCGAATGCCGGGTGTGCATAGCCGATGGAGCCGCGGCAAGGATCTGGCCTGGGAGCCATTGCGTCCCGAACTGGTTGCAGAGGTTGCCTACGATCACTTGCAGGGCGACAGATTTCGTCACGTGGCGAGATTTCGTCGCTGGCGGCGTGACAAGCGACCCCAGGATTGCACCTATGCGCAGTTGGAAGTCGTCGCGCCGGAGGAACTTAAGCGGATATTCGCGCGAGGGTGAGCGGCTGGGTTGAATATTATCGAAAGAAAGTCGAAGGCAGGGTCTTGACGGCATTATGCAACCGGCGCTATTACGCGGGGCATCTAGGGTCAAAGTGGTCCGGCAAGCAAAATAAGCATACACGGGCCTGAAGGGAGAAAATAATGCGACCTTGTTTACTGGTCGTGGACAACGAATACCCTGGAAGTATTTCTGCTCGCAAACTGGTTTTGGAGAGCGCGAAACTCAATGTGCTTACTGCATACACTCCCGACGAAGCAATCCGCACGCTGGACCGCTTTCCCAACGTAGATGGCGTGGTGCTCGACACGCAGTTGAAGGGACTGCCGTGCTCCGAACTGATCGCGCGGATGCGGAACAGGCCGATCCCGGTGCCTGTGATCACGGTGTCCCCGAGCGGCCACGATCCCTGCGGTGGCGAGCAGTTTCACGTTTCCAATTTCGATCCCAAGCAACTGCTCGAAGCGGTGCAAAAAATCAGCCCGACTCGAATGTCTTATGTCGTGAATCGCGAATCCGAAATCGGCTCGAGTCCAGCGGATTCATGATCCCGCGCAGCAGGCGCGGTTGAGGCGCTTCTGATTCCATGGTTCGAAGGGAAGCGATAGCCAGATCTGGCAGCCCCGAATAAGAATCCAGAGACAAAAGAACGGGGCAGAAGAAGTGCTTTCTGCCCCGCCGGTGTATTTGCAGTTATATGCGGTCAGGAGCAGCCGCTCGTCGATCCGCAGCTCATGCATCGATAGCAGCTGCCGTTGCGGACCATGATCGCGCCGCACGTCGGGCAGCTTGGAGCATCGCCCATTTCGTACATGTCGCGCATGGCCTCGGCGGCGTGGTAGAGGCCGCGATCCTTCAACTGCGGACCGTGCCCTGCAATCGACGACCCGGATCCCGTCGCGTGGATTTCAGGTGCAATTCCTCCGCCTGATTGCGGCGACACCTGGTTGAGGCGCTTGGCCACCTCTTCCGCCAGCTTCGCCAGGTGCCACTGCGAATCGGCAGCTTCTTCCTCCGCTTCGCTCTCCGGCAGAATGGTGGGAGATGCGGGCAGTTGCGGGGCCTGCGGAGCGAGCCCGGCAAACAGGGTCAGTTGCTCGCCCGACAGGAAGCGCAGATGCAGCCAGCGGAAGATATAGTCCATCAGGCTCTTCGCGTAGCCGATCTGCTCATTGCCGGTCCAGCCCGAAGGCTCAAAGCGCGTGTGCGCGAACTTTTCGCACAGCACCCGGAGGGGAACGCCATGCTGCAGCGCCAGCGAAACCGACGTTGCAAACGCGTCCATCAAGCCGGAAACCGTTGAGCCTTCCTTCGCCATCTTGATGAAGATCTCGCCCGGCTGACCTGATGGATAGAGTCCCACGTGGATGTAGCCTTCGTGTCCCGCGATCGAGAACTTATGCGTGATCGAGGCGCGCTCGCCAGGGAGGCGGTGCCGAATCGCGCGCGGTGGCCCGTTCAGATCCTGTTCCTGCGCCGCTTCTATTGCCGCTGAAGCCGCGCGTGCTGAAGCCGCCGCTTTGGCGATCTGCTCGAGCGAACTCTGGAAGGCGGCGGCAGCCGCTGCAATCTGGCTGGCGCTCACTTCCACCTTTTCGCCGGGCTTCGCTTCCAGCGCCTTCACGTCGCCTTCGGCAGCCAACTGACCTGCGGCGATCCGGGTGAGAACTCGTGCGCCGAGAGCGTCGAGCGCAGACGGTTCCTTCTTCGTCTCCAGGCTGGTATTCAGCGGCTGCGTGCCCTTCGAGCCGTCACGATAGATGGCCACCGCTTTGATACCGCGACGCCAGCTCTCCGCGTATGCCTTGGCCACTTCTTCCACCGTCGCTTCGCGGGGCAGATTCACGGTCTTCGAAATGGCGCCCGAGAGGAACGGCTGCACTGCAGACATCATCTTGATGTGGCCCATGTAGTGGATCGAGCGCGTGCCCTTGGCGGGCTTGAAGCTGCAATCGAAAACGGACAGATGCTCCGGCTTGATGCCCGGCGCGCCTTCGATCGTCCCCGTTGCGTCGATGTAGCTGACGATGGCATTGACCTGGTCGTTGTTGTAGCCGAGCTTGAAGAGCGCTGCGGGCACGGTATTGTTGACGATCTTGATCATGCCGCCGCCGACCAGCTTCTTGTATTTGACCAGCGCCAGATCGGGCTCAATGCCGGTGGTGTCGCAGTCCATCATGAAGCCGATGGTGCCCGTGGGCGCCAGCACCGTCACCTGCGAGTTGCGGAAGCCGAAGCGCTCGCCGCAGACAAGGGCGGTGTCCCAGCATTCGCGGCTGGCCTCGATCAGGGCATCGAGTTGCGGCACCCTGAAGGGCTCATCGACCGCGGCCACCGTGCGCGACTTGCCGATTTTATTTACTTCGGCGCGGTGCATGCGAATGACGTCAAGGAACGGCTCGCGGTTGACATAGAAGCCTGGGCATGCGCCGCCTTCGCGCTGTACTGAAGCGGTGAGCGGAGTAGCCGAGGCCAGCGGCGGGCAGTTGGCGGCGATCACCGCCGATTGCAGATATGCCTGGCCGCACATGATGGCGGTGAGACTCGCAGCAAGATCGCGGCCGGCAGCGGAGTCATACGGCAAGCCGAAGGCCATCAGCAGCGCGCCAAGGTTTGCATAGCCCAGCCCCAGCGGCCGGTAGTCGTGCGAGTTGCGCGAGATGGACTCGGTGGGATACCCGGAATTATCAACCAGGATTTCCATCGCGGTAATTACCACCGCAACCGCGTGCCGGTATGCCGGAATGTCGAACATGCCCGCCGGCGTGACGAACTTCATCAGGTTGAAGCTGGCGAGATTGCATGCCGAGTTGTCCAGGAACATGTACTCGGAGCAGGGATTGGAGGCGTTGATGCGCGCCGTGTTCTTGCTCGTGTGCCAGCGATTGATGGTGTCGTCGAACTGCATGCCGGGATCGCCGCAGAGCCATGTGGCTTCGGCAATCTTGTTCATGATGTCGCGCGCCTTGTAGGTCTCAACCGGCTGGTGGCCCTTCACCGTATAGGTGGTGAAGTCGCCGTCGGCTTCCCAGGCGCGCATGAACTCGTCGCTCACGCGCACGGAGTTGTTGGCGTTCTGGAAGAAGATCGACGAGAACGCCTCGGAATCCGGGCCCGAGCCGTCGTAGCCGGCCTTGATGAGCGTGTGCGCCTTGGCTTCTTCCTTGGCTTTGCACTCAATGAACTCGATAATGTCCGGATGGTCGACATTGAGAATAACCATCTTGGCGGCGCGGCGCGTCTTGCCGCCGCTCTTGATCACGCCGGCAAAGGCGTCGAATCCGCGCATGAAGCTCAAGGGGCCCGAAGCCTCGCCGCCGCCGGAGAGCAGTTCCTTGGAGCCGCGAATGGGCGAGAGGTTGGTGCCTGTGCCCGATCCCCACTTGAAGAGCATGCCTTCCGTCTTCGCCAGCGTCAGGATTGAGTCCAGCGAGTCTTCTACTGCATTGATGAAGCAGGCCGAGCACTGCGGATTTTTGTAACCGGTGGCGGAGTACTTTACGCCACCCGTGGCCGGGTCCCAGTGCCAGTTCAGCCCATCGGCATTCGGCTCCAGCCGGTCGCAACCTACGTTGAACCACACCGGCGAGTTGAACGCTGCTTTCTGCGTGAGCAGCATGTGAACCAACTCGTCATGGAAGATGCCGGCGTCGACCGGGCTGGAAAAATAGCCGCCCCGGATGCCCCAGTCGCGGATGGTCTCGGCCACCCGGCTCACAAGCTGGCGCACACCGGTTTCGCGCTCCGCAGTTCCAAGCTGGCCGTGCAGGTACTTTGAGGCCACGATGTTGGTGGCCGTCATCGACCAGTCAACCGGCACCTCTACGTCCTTCTGCTCAAAAATGGTGTTGCCCTTGGTGTCGGCGATGGTGGCGGTGCGGCGCTCCCATTGCAGCTCGGCGTAGGGCGAAACGCCCTCCGTTGTAAACCGGCGGGTAAACGTCAAGCCCCGGGGCGTTGCGGAGGTATGGAGGGCAGCGGTCGAAGTCTGTAACTGAGCCTCGTTCATGGGATCCTCTCTCATTCGTCAAATCAGTAAACATCAACCTGACACCGGCCTTTGGGCGGGTCGGAGCAGGGCAGAATTTTCTGCGAAGATCGGGACGCGATATGTACGAATGCCGGTCTTGCTTTCTGGCCTTAACGAAGCTTTTCGGGACCCGATCTGCCCATTCGTGTTAAAGTCCGTTAAAAGCCGCAGATGAAAAAATACCGCTGTCCATGGTGCGTGTCAACCGAAAACCACAACATCTAGTACTTTAGATGCATTTCCAGGAATCTCTGTTCCAAACAGGGCCATTCCGCTGTGGAAAGCTCTCCGGACCCGCTTCCAGCACGGGTTTCTACCCAAAATTTGCCCCGAAAAAGCCCCGAAACGCTCCGTTTTTTCGCCAGATCAGCGTCCTGGAACGCTTATGTCTTGGCTATGAGGTTAGTCTTCCGCAAACCCAGCTTCAAGGTGCAGAATCGGTGCACGTTAGCTGCAAAAAGCGCCCGAAATTGTGGACATGTGGAGAACTGGCACGCCAAGGGTGCGTAAAAAAGATTTGATCGCGGCGCAGATTGCGGCCTATAGTGCCAACTACATTCCGACTTTTCAGCCAGGGGGTAGCTGATGCGCACTCCAAAAGCCGCCAACCCACCTACGCCCGGATTCTCCATCGTGCTGGCGATGCTCGCCATGGTCGCTGTGCCGGTGGCGTTCACCCTGCACACGGTCAAGCGCCCTGCATTCCAGCCGCTGAACGAGGTGATTCCCGGCAACCCCTCCCCCTACGGGTACCCCGTGAGTCTACTCATATTCGTTCTCCCAATCATTCTCATCGCCGTCTGGTTTCTGCCCCAGGAGCACATCCGCGTCTCCAAGAAGGCATTCTGGTGGACCATCGCCATCCTGTTTCCGCTGGGCGCGGCGCTCGACTTCTTCCTGGCGCAGTTTTTCTTCCAGTTCCCCAATCCCAGGGCCACATGGGGCGTTCTCGCGCCGGCGCTTGGCCATCCCGTTCCGGTTGAGGAGTACTTCTTCTACCTCACCGGGTTTCTGAGCATACTGCTCTTTTATGTCTGGCTCGATGGCTACTGGCTGAAGGCCTATTCTGTTCCCGACGACGACACTCATCGAACTGACTTCCATCGCCTCCTCGGTTTCCACACCACGTCGTTTGTAGTGGGAATAGTGCTCATCGGCAGCGCCATCATCTTCCGCAGAATCGCGCAACCAGGCGCCCCCGGCTTCCCCGGCTATCTCACCTTCCTGGTGCTCCTGATGGTGCTTCCGTCGATGATCCTCTACGGCACCATCAACCGGGTCATCAATTGGCGCGCGCTCAGTCTTACGCTTTTCATGATCCTGGTGACCAGCCTGCTCTGGGAGGCGACCCTGGCCATTCCCTACGGCTGGTGGGCATATCAGCCAACAACGATGGTGGGCATCTACATTCGCGCCTGGGACAATCTGCCCGTCGAAGCGGCGTTCGTCTGGATTGCGATCACTTTCCCGACGGTGCTGGTGTACGAGACCCTCCGCTGCTGGCATGCGTCGGGAAAGCGCGCGCGCCATGCCTTCTTCGGAAAGAGCCTGGCAGCCGCTTCGGACCTGACCAGCCAGTGATAGTCCGCCAGGCAACAGCGCGTCGGCGTCGCACTACCAGAGCAGCTTCATCGCAAACTGCACCTGCCGCGAAGTCGTCGACGTCCCGGTGACCACGCCCGCTGTGGGCGAAACGCCGGACGGAGTGAACACGACCAGGTTAGGCGTATTGAAATTGGCGTGGTTGAGCAGGTTGAACAGCTCGGCCCGGAACTGCAGGCTCAGGCGCTCGTGCAGCGGAGTGTCTTTGAGCATGGAGAAGTCCCACGTGGCCAGGCCCGGGCCGCTCAGGCTGTCGCGGCCGAGATTGCCGTAGAAGCCGCTGCCCGGTGGTGGCGCGAGAAAAGCCGCCGGATTGAACCAATGCGAGGGTTTGCCGAGAATCGCCGAGCCGTGAAAGTCAGGATTCGCAAACGGCCGCACCGGATTTTTGCTGTCGCCGTTGTTCGAGGGGTTGTAGCTCAGCTCCGGCGTGAAAGGGAATCCGGACTGGAGCGTCACGATGGTATCCGCGGTCCACCCTCCCGCGACCATTGCTCCGAAACCGCTGCCGCCGGCAAACAACCTGTGCGGGCCGAAGGGCAGTTCGTAGCTGCCGTCGACAACAGCAATATTGCGCATATCGTAAGTAGCCGGGCCCCAATCTGATTTCAAGCTGAACGGGTTCGCTGCAAGCCCCGGCGCATTTCCTGCGGCGGTGGCGTTGAGTGAGTCGCCGTCGTCAAGGGTCTTCGAGCAGGTGTAGACGCCGCGCACCGTCAGTCCTTGGCTCATGCGGTGATTCAGATCGAGCTGAAGGGCATTGTAGGAGCTCGTTCCCACACTGAACCATGCCCATGCCGGACCGAGCGTCGGATTAGCGAGCGGCGTTCCCGGCGCGATGTAGTAAGTGCCCGCAGGAACCGGCGCGCCGGCCAGCGGAGCAGGGAAGTTCGCCGGATAAACGGAAGGACATGGCGCAGCCGGACAGACAGCGGGCGCGGCCTCGTTGTCGTCCAGGCTCACCATCTGGTGGTATCCGTGCGAACCGACATAGCCGATAGTGAAGACCGTGTTCGGCGTGAGCTCCTGCTCAACCTGCAATGAAAAGGAGAGGAGCGCCGGCGTCTTCATGTCGGGTTGCACGCCGGCGGGCGCGATCTTTGCGCCTGCGGGAATGGCCGCGCCGCTTAGCGGAAGATCGGCCAGCGGCAGAGCGTTGACGCTGTACGACGGATTGAATGGAGCGTTCTGATCCGTGCGGTAGCCGAGCGCATCCTGCATGTCGTAATACATTCCGAAGCCGGCGCGAATCACCGTCTTCGCACCCAGCGGACTCCATGCAATTCCGATTCGTGGCTGGGCAAGCAGCTTTGCGTTGTTGACGGTGAATACGGAGTGCGCGATGCGCGGCTGTGTTTGAATCACTCCGTTGCTGAAGACGAAATTAGCAGCGCGGCCGTGCGTTTCATTCCATCCCGTCGTGAATCCGTAGCGGAAGCCGAGGGACACGGTGAGCTTCGGCGTGACGCGGATCGAATCCTGCGCGTACCATGCGCCCATCAGCGAGCGCCAGTTCATCTCTGTGGGCGCTGGATCCCAGGCAAAATTGCCCACCGCGCCCTGCAGGAATTGCTGCAGCCCGCTGAACGTGGCCTGGCCGAACTGCGTAAGCGCCAGGTCTTCGTTCGATTGGAGCGGTTGTAGCCACACACCTGCGCTTAAGTCGTGGCGGCCGCGCGTAACCGTCAGGTCGTCCTGCAATGTGTAAAGATTGCGCGCGATATTCAGATTGCTGCCCGTGTTGCTGCCTGCCTGGCTCACCTGTGCAGCCGGGTTGGCTGCGGCGCTGCCACCCACCACCACCGTACCAATGGGGTGTCCGCCCACGAATCCCGGCACATTTGCAGCCGGCGTGCCCGGCGTAGGCTCGCCTGTATAGAAATATGCCGCCCGCGAAAAGCCCACACGCGCAATGTTGAGCACACGAGGAGAAAACACGTGCGTGTCTTCGAGGCTCAAAACCTGTTCCCGCAGATTCTCCAAATCGGTGCTATAGAGATTGCTGCTCGTCGGCGTCACGTCGGCACTGTCGTCGATGGTGTAGACAGCGGTCAATATGTCGCCGGTGGCAAAGACGCGATCAAAGCGTGCTGTGCCGAAATCGTCGCGGATCATCTGCAGCGGGCTGTTGAAGGCTTCGGAGATTCCGCCGAAATCCGGCACGCCGGAACTGGGCTCCGGCCACAGGGCGAGCAACCGCGCCGCCGCCGGAGCCACGCCCACATCGACGAGCCCCGATGAAGGGCAGGGATTCGGCGCGGGACTGACCAGCTTGCAAGGCAGATAGCCATTACGCGCATTGCCGTCGGGAACGAGATCCACTCCAGTCTGGTGAAGGTGCTGCCGAAATCCCTCGTAATTCGCAAAAAGGAACGCGTGATCCTTTTTGAGCGGTCCGCCCCCTGCCGCGCCAAACTGATTGCGCTGAAATGCCGGTGCGGAGCCGTGGTCAAAATAATTGGGCGCGTCAAAAATGTTGTTGCGCACAAATTCGTATACGGACCCATGCAGTGTGTTGCTTCCGCCGCGCGTAACGATGAGCACCTGTCCGCCAGGCCGCTTGCCGTATTGCGCGCCATAGGAATCGCGCAGCACGTTGAACTCGCTTACCGCATCCACTCCCAGCAATTCCTGGCTGGTGCCACCCGGCTGCATGTTCACTTCGGCCGCGCCGGTGAATTCCACCCCGTTGAGCAGATACAAATTCTGCTGCGGACGGTTACCGGAAACCGCAAAATTATTGCCCACGGTCGAGTTCGACACACCGATCCCGCCCGTCTTCTGCGACGTAAAGTTGACGATGCCGGGATTCAGGGAGAGCAACTCGTCGTAGCTGCGGCCATTCAGCGGCAAGTTGTCTACCTGGTGTCCGGTCACCAGGCCGGATACATCGGCTGTGGTCAGGCTTAATGCTGCGGCGTCGGCATTCACAGTCACTTGTTCACGAACGCTGCCAACCTGAAGGCTTACGTCTGCGGTGGCTTCCTGCCCAATGGCGAGATGAATTCCTCTGCGGATGGCTTCAGCAAAGCCCCGCTTCCGGACAGCGACCTCGTAATTTCCCACTGGAAGCGCCAGCACCCGGTACCAGCCCGTGCTGCTGGTGATGGTGTTGCGCGTTGCACCGGTATTCACATTGCGGATAGTGATGCGGGCTCCGGAAATCGCGGCCTCGGACGGATCCGTGACCAGGCCCATCAGGCTAGCCGTTTGCGCAGTCGCGCGGCTCGGCAGCAGCAACGCCAGAAACACGAAGACCAGGCCCGCACCCGCTACGCGAGCAAGCATCTTCGGTGAGGAATGCAGCCTTCGCGAAGAAAGAATCATCTTGCCCCCGGCGTTCGGCGTGTGTCGAGCTGGATGCGGATTCAGGGGACGTATTGGCTTCAAGAAAATCGCGTTCCAATACGAGCAGAATCATATCAAAGCGTATACGTATGTATCAAAATCGTCTAAATATCCCGGGTTTTGCTTTTGCACTGTGCTCCAGCCCCGTTCCCTATCCTCTGGAACTCGCAGGAGAATTTGCCGTTGACACGCCGGAAGGCGGCGGTAATAATCAAACCGCTCAAAACAATCGGGACGCGAAAGGTTTCGCTCAGGGCTCCATTAGGCAGGAGGCGGCCGGCGAGTTTGGCGAAACGGGAAGCGCTCGTCTGGCAGACTCCCTTGAGCTGACTTGAAACTGAATGTCCATGCCCGGTTCACTGGAGACGGGACAAATGTGCCGCGGCGCCTGGCTCTTCAAAGCCGCGCCGCAGTTGCAGGATTTTTTGTCCCCTGATTTGCGTAACGTTTAGAACGCGGTGCGCCAATCCCAAAGGAGAACGACTTCCGATGCCGAATGTATTTGCCGCAGTTTTTCATCCGCCGACTCTCGACAACCTCTCATCGATCTCTCCGGAAAGACGGCTTCCGGAAATGAAGGTCGCAATTCAGCAGGCATACGGCCAGCTTTCCGGCTATGCCGCTGCCATGCGCGCCGCAAATCCTCTTTTCATTTTTCTTGCCCCGGAATACTACTTTGTGAAGAACTGCGTAATCAACGGCACGGGAAAATCTGCCCGCAACACCTGGACCCTCTACACGGAACAGGAGAAGAAGCAGATCATCGAGGAACTCCGCGCCTTGAGCGGAAGGTATAAACGCTATCTCATTGCCCCGGGCACCATCGCCTGGTTCAAACCCGCCAGGGCGCCTCAGGGCGGAAAGACCAAGGATGGCTGGAACACCGCGCCCATCCTGTTTGAGGGCAAACTCAAGCATGAGTACGACAAGATCTTCGATGATGGAACCTGCGGCCAATTCACAACCGATGTTCGCTTCCAGAAGGGCGCCAGGTCGCAACTCTTTACGGTGGATTCGCTGAAATTCGGCATCGAGGTTTGCGGAGACTTCAATGAGGGCAATCTCGGCAAAGAAGCGCGCGCTGAAAGCCTCGACTTCGAGCTGATGCTTTCTGCCACCAATTCGCATGCTTTCGACGAAAGCAAGATTGCCCGGGTGCCGGTAAAGAACGGCGGCTACTTTCTCCATTCCGACTCGGACAAGCCCGATTTTTGCGGAGCCTGGTGCTTGAATCGCGGCTCCGGTTCTCATGGATTGGTGACGCCCATGGAACTGCAGGCCTCTGCTCTCTTCGATCCCTGGACCACCCAGATGCTCAAGAAGGATGGGCTGGGAACTGCTTTGTCCTCGGGAACCGTGCTGGCGCTTACAGGAGTCTCGATCAGCAAGACCGGCACGCTCCCGCAGCAGGACAGCCCCTTCCCGCAAAACAATCTTCGTTCCAGCGGCTCATCCTGGCTCCCCAATCCAAAGCTGCAGCGAACCAATAGCCTGCCTCAGATCGGCCTTGCGCGGCCGCAAATGAATCCTTCGCAGAACGCACAGCCGACCGCATATAACCTCCTGCTCTCGACCAGGCCCGCTCAACCCTGCATGAGCAACACCGACGACAGTTTTCGCGTAGAGGTCAAAGTTTCTCTGAAGAGCGGAAACACCGGCCTTGCCAATAAGCAAATCAATTTCAAGGCAGGGAACGGGAGAGCGCAGGACCTGGTGAAGATGACCAACATGAATGGCGAAGCGGAAACGATCTTCATCGGCAGCAAAGCGCAACCTCTCCAGATCAATGCCGACTTTAACGGCACGACCGTGAGCTACGAAGCAAAGATCACCAGGCTCGGCGGAGGCAACGTCTCCAAGATCGCCCGTCTCCAGCCGGAAACCGTGCTTTCTATGAGGTCTTATTTCCTGCCGATATAGTTGCGTGTTTGTGCGGGAGCGCTCCATAGCGGCCAAGTACAATGGCCCCCATGGAAAACTTCAGTCTCACCCGCCGCGAGTTTCTGCAATCCTCTGCCGTGGCCGGATCTGCCGCTGCCCTTGCTGGTCTCGCGCCCGCTCCGCTGTGGAGCGCCGCTCCCGCCAGCCCAGGCGATGAGCCGATTCCCGCATGGGCCTCGAAGCCCATGCGCTGGTTTCAGCTCACCCTCGTCGAGGACGACCCGCTCCACTATTCGCCCGATTTTTGGCTCGACTATTTCAAGCGCACCCGGTCAGAAGGCGTGTGTCTGAGCGGTGGCGGCTGCGTTGCTTATTACCCCACAGACATTCCATTTCATCATCGCAGCGCCTGGCTCAACAAGCGCGATGTGCTGGGCGAGCTCATCACAGGCAGCCGCAAGCAGGGCATGTCCATCCTGGTGCGCACTGACCCGCACGCCACCTGGGACGACACGAAGCAGGCACATCCCGACTGGATCGCCGTCGACGCCGAGGGCAATCCTCGCCGCCACTGGGTCATGCCCAACATGTGGCTCACCTGTGCGTACGGCCCTTACAACTTCGAGTTCATGACCGCTGTGCATAAGGAGATCATGAGCCGCTATCACGTCGATGGCCTCTTCCATAATCGCTGGGACGGCGAAGGCATTTGCTACTGCGTGCACTGCGTGAAAAATTTCCGCTCGGCGACAGGCATGGAACTGCCGCGCAAACCCGACGTGCAGGACGAGGCTTATCGCGCCTGGATGAAGTGGCGTCAGGACCGGCTGCTGAATTTGCTGGATGTGTGGAACGCGGCGATCCGTCCCATCAATCCCGAGTCGGTATGCATTCCCAACGGCGGGGGCGCCCTCAGCACGATTGATGATGTGGAGATGAGCAAACGCGTGCCTCTTCTGGCTGCCGATCGCCAGGGCCGCAGCGGCCTGGCCGTCCCTTGGTTCATCGGCAAAACCGCAAAAGAGTATCGAGCGACCCTGGGCCCAAAACCGGCAATGGGGCTGTTCAACGTGGGCATTGAAGATCGCCACCGCTGGAAAGACAGCGTGACCAGCGACGCCGAGATCCGCATCTGGGTGCTCGATGCCCTCGCTCACGGCATGCGGCCGTGGTGCTGCAAGTTCTCCGGCGTGCTGCACGACGAGCGCTGGCTCAAAGGCGTCGAAGAGCTATATGTCTGGACGGAGAAAAACCGCAATTATCTTGTGCAGCAAAAGCCCATCGCCCGCGTGGCTCTCGTCTTCTCGCAGCAGACCGCGTGGTTCTATGGCGGCAGGAACGCGCATGCGAAGGTGGAAGACTATGCGCTCGGCTGGTGCCAGGCGCTCACCGAGTCGCGCATCCCCTTTGAGATGGTGCACGACCGGTTGCTCGATGCGGAGCACCTGAAGCCATACAAAACTCTCATCCTCCCCAACATTGCGGCTCTCAGCGATGCGCAATGCGCGCAGCTTCGAGCGTTTGTTGCATCCGGCGGCAGCCTGATCGCAACCCATGAAACCAGCCTCTATGACGAGAACGGAGCTCAGAGGAAGAGTTTCGGCCTCGCCGATCTATTTGGCGTGGACTGGACGGGCAAAACGGAGGGGCCGATGCAGAACTCCTATATTCGTCTCGAGCACAAGTCGCTTCCGAACTCTCCATTCTTTGCCGGAATGGAAGATGCGCCGCGCATCATAAACGGCGTTTCGCGCCTGGATGTGAGTCTGCGCGAGACCTTCGCCGAAACCCCGTTCACGCTGATTCCCAGCTATCCCGATCTGCCCATGGAAGAGGTCTATCCGCGCCAGCCGCACACCAACATTTCCTGCCTCTATCTGCGCCAGAAGGGCGGCCGTGTCGCCTATTTCCCCTTCGACGTGGACCGCACTTTCTGGGATGTGCTCTGCGCCGATCATCTCAACATGATGCGCAACACCGTCGCCTGGGCCACCGACGAGACGCCGGCCATTCAAGTGGATGGTCCCGGCTTTCTCGACGTAACGGCGTGGCGGAATCCGGGATCGATTACCGTCCACCTCGTCAACCTGACCAACCCCATGGCGATGAAAGGGCCGTATCGCGGCTTCTTTCCTGTCGGCGCGCAAACGCTCACGCTCAATCTGCCGGAAGCATCGCACGTGCGGCGGGCGCGCCTGCTCGCCGCCGATGCAATGGTGCCTGTCGAGCACAACGGTTCTGCGCTGACAGTGAAGGTGCCTTCCATCCTCGATCACGAGGTGGTCGCCTTCGATCTCTAAAGCCAGAACGGTCCTGTGTCATGGCACGACTTCACAGGCTGCTGAAAAAATGCTGTTTTGAAAGGTCACGGATTTATCCGTGCCCGTAAATGACGCAAAATGTGAAAAGGCTTTAGCCCTTGAGGCTTCGCTGACAGGAGCAACATGAATCGCCGTGAGATGCTAAAGCTCTCTTCCTATGCGGCCGCCGCGGCATCTGCGCCGGCCGTTGCGATCACGCCCGATTCAACCAGCCATTCTCCAGTGGCGCGCTGGGACTTCATCGAACTGTCGTTCCCCGGCCCCACCGCCGGAAACCCCTTCATCGACGTGCATCTCACCGCGACCTTCCGCAACAGAAATCTCGCGCGCACCGTCGAAGGCTTTTATGACGGCGACGGTAACTACAAAGCGCGCTTCATGCCCGAAGAAGTCGGTGCCTGGACCTGGACGACCGCCAGCAACGTGCCTGAGCTCCACGGCAAATCCGGCTCATTCGAGTGCATCGCAGCAAGCGATGGAAATCGCGGCCCGGTTTCCGTGCGCGACGACTGCCATTTCGGATACGCCGACGGCACCCCTTACGTCGAATGCGGCACCACGTGCTATGCATGGGCCTTTCAGGCGCCGGAGACCCAGCGGCAAACCATCGACACGCTCTCGCACTCGCCCTTCAACAAGCTGCGCATGTGCATCTTCCCCAAATGGTATGAGTACAACCGCAAAGAGCCGCCCATGTATCCGTTCCCGCGCAGCGGCGACACGAACGACTATTCGCAGTTCAATCCGGCATACTTTCAGCACCTCGATGCGCTCATCCTTGAGTTGCGGCGCATCGGAGTGCAGGCCGATCTGATCCTCTTTCATCCCTACGACAAGTGGGGCTATCAGTCGATGCCCGCGGAAGTGAACCTGCGCTACCTGCGTTACGTGATCGCGCGCTTCAGCGCGTTTCGCAATGTGTGGTGGTCGCTGGCCAATGAATTTGATTTCCTGAAATTCAAGACCAACACCGACTGGGACAGCTACGCGCACACGCTCGGTGAATACGATGCATTCGGGCACCTTCGGTCGATCCACTACGGCGCCCATCAGTACGAATATTGGCGCGCGTGGTGCAGCCACGCCGGCGTGCAGGACTCGCGCATGGAACTAGCCGCAAGCTGGCGAGCCGACTGGCGCAAGCCGGTTATTTTCGACGAGTGCAAATACGAGGGCGACATCCCATCGCGCTGGGGCAATCTCTCCGGCGATGAGATGACGCGGCGCTTCTGGCAGGCTGCTGCGCAAGGCGCTTACTGCGGCCACGGC
The DNA here is from genome assembly GCA_035935755.1 of Occallatibacter sp. Classification (GTDB taxonomy): domain Bacteria; phylum Acidobacteriota; class Terriglobia; order Terriglobales; family Acidobacteriaceae; genus Telmatobacter. The sequence continues at coordinate 83,729 of DASYWU010000044.1, forward strand.
GAAACTTATCTGCTGCCCGATCAGATTTTGTGGTGGTCGCACGGCGGCGTGTTGCACGGCACCAGCCCGGAGAAAATCGCCTTCCTGCGCAAGCTGCTCGAAGAGACGATCGCGCTTGGTCCCGGCCCGATCGGATTTACGCATTTCGCCGAATATCCCCAAGCCGCACGGCGCATGAACAACGCGGTCATTTTTTATTACTTCGATCTGCACCAGCCGGCAGAGTCGACTTTCGAGTTGCCGGAAGGGAAGACCTACACCGCGGAGTATGTCGACACACTTGCGCTCACGCGCACGCCGCTGCCCGGCGATCACTCGGGTAAAGTCACGTTGAAGCTGCCAGGCAAGCCGTGGGGATCGGTATGGTTTCGCGAGAAGGGCGTATAGCCAGCACGCAGGCGTGATCCCGCGATTCGGCAAATAGAAATCAATTCACGTCAGAAGGGCGCAATCCTGCTCAACTCCGAAAGGCGCAAACGCCCCGGAATATCATGTCGTCGTAGCACAGCATGATCGTCTGATCGAGTTATTGGCCTTCCTGCTCCTTCTTTTCCTCTTCGTGCTTCTCAATCAGATTCGTGACCTCTTTTGTGCCTTCGAACCCCACCACAGCGGCAACGCCCTCTGTAATGATTCCTGCGTTTGGATCGAGTTTCTTCGCAGCTTCGACTGCGGCTGCAGCTCCGGCCAGTTCTTCGAGAATTCCCATAAGTCTCTCCTTTTTCGATTTTTTGAATGGACGGCCTTCAGGTGAACTTCCGGTTAAGGCCGGATCTTATAGCCCGTGGCCCTGCTCATTTCTGTCACAGATCTTCCCCGAATCAGTTCATCTGCTCGTGGTCGTTACAAGAGCCTGCCAAGGACCGATCGAATAAGGGTTCCAGAATCAGGCGGAGGATTGTCCGTAGGTTGTCCATCGGTTGTGACATGGCCATTTGCCGTGACATGATTCACCAGCACCGGAACGATTGTCGCCAGGCTCGATCGCACCGAATCTGCGGAGACTCCGGTTCGTTGGGCAATGCTGTCAATAAAAGCTGAGCCGCCAACCGCCTGTTCGATCGCACCGGGATTCACGCCCTGGGTCTGGCCGTTGGCAAACTGCTGCACCAGATCGCTTGCACCGTTCTGGTGAAAGGCCTGAATCAGCCCGGCGACCCCGCCGCTCCCACCCAATTCTTCCATGAGCCCTGTTGCTACCGCAGCATGATTTCCGCTGCTTGTGAATCCTTCCGCCAGCTTTGTCACAGAATCGAAGAAGCTCATATTCGTTCCTTTCCTCGGTGCCCGGGCGAGCCCGTGAGCATACTTTTTGTGCAAAGTAGCATGAGGGAATATATCTCCACCAGCCAGGTTTGCACAACTCAAAATCCTGTGAAGAGCGCTTGGTTTTTCATTGACATTTGGACCCGGCCCAGATATCGTCGGGACCTCAATACATCAGCCAGGAGGATGGACTCATGAGACTTGGAGTGTTGAAAGCGATCGCAATGGGCCTGATTCTCATTCCCTGCAGCGCGGTCGCGCAGGCGCCAGCCGGCGCTCCCGCGGGGGCTACGGGCAAATGCAAGGACGGAACCTATACCACGGCGTCCATGAAAATGGGTGCCTGCGGCAGCCACAAAGGGGTCGCAACCTGGTGGGGAAAAGCAAAGGCTTCGGCAAAGACCGAGACTGCAGCGCCCAAAGCTGCCGCTCCAGCCGCTTCAACAGCTCCTGCCAAAAAAGGATCCACCGCCGCCGGCACTCCGGCTCCAGGCGGAGGCCCCGGTCTCGTCTGGGTGAACACCTCGACAAAGGTTTATCACTGCTACGGAACCCGATACTACGGCACCACAAAATCGGGCAAATACATGACCGAAGCCGCTGCAAAAGGCGCCGGTGCACATGCCGAAAACGGCAAGGGCTGCTCGAAATAAAAAATTGCGCAGCGCCGAGACCGCTCATGACCCCACCCCTTCCGCGCCTTTGCGGAAGGGGTGGAGTGACTCGCACATCCCTCGAAATCCCGATATTGAGTTACTGAATCGTCCTCACCCTTGCGCTTACGCGGAAGCCCATTCCCGGAGCGCAGGCGGGGATTGGGCAATGGAAGCTGCCGGGTAAGCCGTCGCGCTCGGGGTGATCTCGTGAGAAAGGTGCGTAGCGCAAATTCCGGTTAGAAGTTGCGGCTGAAGAGATGTGCTGATGAGCGCAGAAAGAAAGTTTTGGGAGTGGTTTGAAAAGAATAAGGATGAGATTTTCGATTTCGAGCTCGATCAGGAACGAATACTCGATAAACTCTCCGACCGCTTGGCTCGTGTCCACCGCGATCTGACTTTTGAATTCGTGCCGAAGGAAGATGGCCACCGCGAATTCGTTGTCAGTGCGGGCGGCCTGAAGCAGGCGTTCCCGGCAGTGTCCTCCCTGGTTTCCGCCGCTCCCCATCTGGATCGTTGGCGCATAATAGCTTTTCGTCCTCGGCGAAGCCCTCTATATCACATCCAGATCGGGGATAAGAGCCTGGATCCCGATGATCTCGAATTCTCGCTGTTTGCGGCTGGCTCCGCAATTGGAGTTCAACTTTTCATCCCCGGATTCAGGGAGGACGACACAACCCTGAAACAGATCGGCTACCTAATGCTGGACAATGCGCTAGGCGGAGTCCACTAAGAACTTGTCCCCGTTCACACTCAGCTTGCCGAAATCCACCACCCAACCCGCCTCGGTCCGGTGTGCGATATAGCTACCCCCAAGTTCAGTCTTTGGATGGATAGCCAGCACTGCGTCCGTCGCCTGCCCTGCCGCAGCATCGTATTCCGCAAGAAGCCGGCCCCGCTCAGTGATTGCCGCCAACTCTGCATCAGATGGTTTGCTTGATGCCCTGGCTCCGGCAACCGTAGAGAACCACACAATCACCACGAGTAAAAAGCAGGCGCACTTTCCCAGCCGGATTCCATTTACGGATGTGGTTTGTTCTCGGCAGCAGGATCGCAAGTCTTCAGGCCTTTCGCGCTTATGCGGACTTCCAGTGGGAGCTTAAGCGCCACGGCATTATTGCTGTAATCGCATTGCGCTGGCCCCTCGATTACGTATTCGAATGTTGTTACGAATTTGGTAGGCTTGTGCCCAGAAAATTTCCAAGTGAGGATATTCTCTTTGGCGAACTTCACAAGCATCGGCGGCCCACTCTCCGCGTCGACTGCAGCGACCTTTTTCCCATCAGTGGTCACTTTGATTTTGACGACGCCTTGGACTCGCGCAGCACGGGCCATGATCGGATAGAGGGGCATTTCCCCGGCAACAACCAAGGGAAGGTCCTGTCCCGCTTTTTGAGCAGCGGCTGGAGACAACATTCCAGAGAGCATCATCAGCGCGACACCAACGAGATTTCGCATCGGATAGCGTTTCGCATCAGTCATCATTGCGTCCCCATAAACTGCTTCAGGCTCATGTGATGGACAGTGCTCGAGCCGTCGTAGAAGTAGACTGTCCTGTTCCCCGCGCCAACCACGATGTGAATGAGGCCGGGCAACCCTTGATGTTCAGCCGCAGCAACCTTATGATCCTGTCCTGATGGCGGTTGTACCCAGGCCAAATCTCCCGATGCGTTCCGTCCTGATGGATGTACGTGCCAACTGACAGTCAAATTCGTGATGCTACCTGCTAGACTTTGATAGGCCGGAGTGAGGCTTTCGGTTACCACCCCAGAATGGCTGGCGGGACCTGGCAGCGCGGGAGATACCACCAAGCCTCCACTCGAATTTGTGCCTGCAATTCCGCCCTCTTCATGGAATCCGCCGGTAGTATCGCCGGCACACGGAGAACCAGCCGCACATCGAGAGTTGCTGGCATTCACGGAAATCATAATTGCGGCCTTTACCGCGCCTGGAATTTGACCAGCAAGACCTTGCGCTGTCTACTGGTGGGCCGAATATGATATCAGCCACTCGTTCTATGGCAGTTTATTCGATACAGCGTCGCTCTTCCATTTCGTAAGTACGTCAATCCCGGCCTTAATACGTTTTATCTGCTCGGGATTCTTTTCGTCGCTGAGGAGACTATTAAGTGCAGAAATCGCTGCTGACACGGAGACATGAGGCGCAATCAGAGGACGCTCAATTAGCCATCCAGTGGAAGATTTTGTCAACGTAAATGTCACTAGCTGTTTGTGCTGTTGTGACGATGTGATCTTTGCCCCGAAGATATTCCCGAGCACAATATATCGGACGGTAACGGTCGACTCTTTTGGTCCCAACTTACGGCTCACGATCTCAAAGGAACTTACCACAACAGACGTGTCCCATCCAGGTTCTATAGGCCATGTAGCCAATGCAGTGATTGCGTCAGCATATGGATTCTGGCTTGAGAGCCTCGCACCATCTAAGTCGAGTTTGCAGTATTTCTGCACCACAGAAGTCGGAGAGATATCATCAGTCGCGACTCGTGACTGTGCTTCTACAGGAGTAATAAAGCAGAGCAAAAGGGCAATACTGCACATTGTCCTCAATGAATAACGCATGGTATCCCTCATTGTGGCACCTCGACTCTATAGTATGTCAGCTTTCCTAAGATGCTGAACCAGGAAGCTTGACCGTGCATGACACCGTGGTTAGTAGCGCTGTAAATGTTGTAACCAGGCTTGGCGGGATTAGCATCATAAATGCCGACATGACCATGGCCGCCGGTTTTGCTTACCCATTGGGCAATGTCACCGGTTCGTGGTTCCTCACCCTTTCTCAAAGGACGCATTCTGACATCTTTATCGAACTCATTTGCGGGCTTGTTTGCTCTCGCCTCTATTCCGGCTTTGTTCAATGCGGCACAAACCGAGTTTAGGACTTATGCGGATCAGTTCTATTCTGATCCATCGCCGGAAGGAATGATCTCGCTTGGTCTCTACCTGGGTCGGGAATTCGGAATCCTGCAGACAAAGAATTTGACGTTGAGACCAGGATTGGCCCAATCAGATTTTTATCGGTTGAATCTCCCGATTCTACCCAACGACATCCATTTTCGGAACTGCCATCGCACTTCGATCAGCTCGCTTCAAGTCTCACACCGCCAGGATTGCCCAACTGATTTCGGCGGGAGTCTGCCTCGTCACATCAGCCGGTGCCGCACCAGGTCAAGCGCCCACTGCGCCGTGTATTCGCGCACGCGCTGCCTGTCGCCGCGGAAGGTGCGGCTGACCACTTCCGTTTTCTGCGCATCGGAAACGGCAATGTAGACCAGGCCAACAGGTTTGCTCTCGCTTCCGCCCGCGGGGCCCGCGATCCCCGTCACTCCCACGCCGACTGTCGCTGCGGTGCGCGCGCGAATGCCTTCGGCAAGCGCCTTCGCCACTTCCTCTGATACCGCGCCGTGTTTGGCAATCAGGTCAGCGGGCACATCGGCGAACGCAGTCTTCAGCTCGTCGGAGTAGACGATCGCGCCGCCGACAAATGACCGTGATGCTCCGGGCACTGACGTGATGCGCTGGGCGACTAGTCCCCCCGTGCAGCTTTCCGCGACCGCAAGCGTGGCCTGGCGCAGCCCGAGATAGTAGTGGACGATCTGTTCGAGCGATTCTCCCTGGTTCGAATAGAGCCAGTCGCCGAGCGCTTCTTCGAGCCTGCCAGCGAGTTCATCCACGCGGTGCTGCGCCGCTTCAAGCGTGGATTTGCCGCAGATCAGGATGAGTTGAATGTCGCCCGCATGCGCAAGGATAGTTGTTTCTACGTCGCCGTATGTGGTGTAAATGGGCGCGAGCAATTTGTCGGCCTGCGACTCCGGAAGCATGGCAGCGCGCAACGTGCGGCGGGCCATATGCCGTGGCGGAATCGCATCGCGCAAGAGCGGCACGCACTCGTTGTCAAAAAGCGGGCGGCACTCATGGGGCGGGCCGGGAAGCATCATAATCAATTTGCGAAACCCGGAAAACACGATGTCAACCCACTGCCCCGGAGCGCTGCCGTTCTGGTTCGGCAGCACGATTGCCCCTTCGAGCACATCGGCCTGCTTCAGATTGTTGCTCGGCATCGAGATGCGCCATGAAGCCGCACGCGCGTGCAGAGCCGCGACCAGCGACGCATCGCGCCGCAGCGTAAGTGAAAGCGCCTCGGCTACGGCTTCGCGCGTGAGGTCGTCTTCCGTAGGCCCAAGGCCGCCCATCAGAATGAGGATGTCGGTGCGCTCGAGCGCGGTGCGAATCACGCGGACGAGGTCTTTGCGCCGGTCGCCGACGATAGTTTTGAAGGCGACAGTAACGCCTAACTCATTGAGTTTCTCCGTCAGATAGAGCGAGTTTGTGTCCTGGCGGAACGGGGTGAGCATCTCGGAGCCGACGGCGACGATCTCGGATTTCATAAGGGCAGCTTCCAGCTCCTAGCTTCTAGCCTCTAGCTTGATGTTTGCAAGATTTGTCTTCGGAAATGAACTTGATTTCCATTAAGGATTTGATGCTGCGGTATCTCTTTCCTTATGTGATCTGTGAGTGATACGGACCGCAATACGCAAATCGGTCCTAAACTCGAAATCAGCTAAAAGCTAGAAGCTGGAAGCTGTATCTAAAACAGCTGCATTCCTTCCACGCCCAGGTCGACATCGAAGACAGCTTCATTGGTGGCAAGAATGGTTGAGCCGAGCGGCGAAAAGGCTACGCCCACGATGTTGGTTCCCGCCAGCACCAGCGATGCTTCACCGTCGGGCGTGATGCGGACCAGCCCGCGGCGTCCGTGCAGGCATGCCGCCACATAAACATCGCCTTCGCTGGAGAGTGCCAGCCCCTGCGGCCGGCCCAGGCCGCGATACCAGGGGCGCGTGTCGCCGTTCGCCTCAATCGTCCAGATAGCCTCGTTGGATGAGAGCGTAGGACCTGTGACGAAAAGACGTCCTTCGTGATTCACGGCCATGTGGTAGGCAGCGACGCTGGGCTCGAGCGTGGCATGCACGAATATCTGTCGCTGGGGATTGATCTTGAAAACCGTGCCGCTGCGGTCGCCGACAAAGAGGTTGCCCTCGGAATCAAAAGCGGCGCCAGTAGCTACGCCCATGCCTTCTGCATAGGTGGTGAATTCGCCCGCCGGATCGACGCGATACACGGCTCCCTCGGCGCGCGACGTCACAAAGAGATCGCCCTCGGGGTTGAAGGCGAGGCCAGTGGCGTTGAGGATTCCGGTGACGAAAGGCGTTCCTCGGCCATCGGGGCTGACGCGCACAACAGAGACCGGCGTCTGCTTGCCGCGCGGGCCGGAAATGGTTGCATAAATCATGCCCGAACGGCTGACGGCCGGGCTGGTCACCGGATGCAGCCCGGCGGAAAGCTCGCGGGCAATGCGCAGCGGAACGGTGTTGCTGGCGCCGGCCGGACTGCGAACTTCGATCAGGCCGGTTGAAGCGTCGGCAGGCACGCGAAAGGCAAGCCGCGTCGGCCGGCTCATCAGGATTTGCGCGGCCTGGCCGTCGACCAGCACTGCCGGGGGACCGAAACTGTGGGGTCCCAGATTGCTTCCGGTGAGCTCGATTTCTCCCAGCGGCAAAGCGGCCGCCGGTGTCACGTCGTCTATGCGTGGCGTGGGCAGGGATGCGGAGCCGGATTGCGTGGCAGTGCGCGGCATATCGTTAGAACCAGAGGCGCAACAAGCACCCTACTCCCCAAGCATACAGCCCTGCGGCCACATCGTCGAAGACGATGCCCCAGCCTCCAGGAAGCTGCTCAAGCTGGCGCGCGGGAAATGGTTTGGTGATATCGAACAATCGGAAAAGCACGAGCGCGATCAGCGCGTGCGGCCAGTTGAAAGGGCAACCGAGAAGCGCGATCCACTGCCCGGTGACTTCGTCAATCACAACGAAGCCCGGATCCTCGATTCCCGACTCGCGTGCAGCAATGGTTGCCGCGGGAATACCAACGACGACCGAAAGTGCGATGCCGGCAACCAGCATCACGTACATCACGCCGCGCGACGGATGAAACGCCCAGTTCGCCCCCGCCCACAGAAGCAGCGCTGCGACCGACCCCCACGTTCCCGGACCGGGCTTGATGCGGCCCGCGCCAAAGAAAGTAGCTACCGCGAAGGCCCATCGCGTCGTGCGTTGCTTTGGGATCGGCTTTGCTTCCGCGCCCGCAGGCTCACTCATCGTGCGAGCCTCCGCGGCTTCCCCCGAAACCGCCCAGGTCCTCCAGCACCTCCGGATCCAGCACCGGCGAACTGATCTTGTACGCGCCCGTAGCCCATTTCCCCAAATCAATCTTCCGGCAGCGGTCGCTGCAGAAGGGAAAATCCTCATCTTTCGGTTGAACCAACATGCCGCAGCTTGGACATTTGAAAACCTTTGCGGATTTTTTCTTAGTGGCCATCGGAACTGCCTCCATCGAGGCGCTTCTTCCATGGTACAGGCATCGATGGGCCGGAGAACCGCAGCGATTTCCGGGAATTTGCTCCTCAAACTCGATTCGCTAAAGCCGCTTTAGCAGCCTCGTTAGCCGCTTCATTGCCTCGTCTCGCGCCGTCGTATTCGCCGGATTGGTATTGCTCGGATCCTCGCCCGCGCGCATGAAGCCGTGACCCGCGCCGGGATAAATCACCGCTTCGTATTTCTTGCCGGCCGCCTTCATCGCAGTTTTGGTGTCGGGCACAGTGGAAGAGATGCGCGCATCATTCCCGGCATAAAATCCGTAAACGGGCGCGCTGATTGACGCCAGATCCTTGGGCGGCGGACCGTAGAAGACATACGCTGCGCTCAGGTCGTGCCGCTGCGTGGCGAACAGAAACGACTTGCCCCCGCCCAAGCAGAAGCCAATGACGGCGAGCTTGCCGTTTGCCGCCGGCAGTTTCAGCGCGTAGTCGGCGGTGGCGTTCAGGTCGGCCATCACCTGGTCGTTGCTGAGCCCAGAGACAGCCTTTACCCGCGCATCTTGATCCGGGTAGGCGCTGCTGCCTCCGCCGTTCGGCCCGGTGCCGGAAAGTAAATCGGGCGCAATGACGATGTAACCCTGCGCGGCCAGGTCGTCGGCCATGCTGCGCACCCAGTCAGTGAGGCCGAAGATTTCGTGGATCATCAGGATCACCGGCGCCTTGTGGCTGACCTCCGGGTAGTCGATGAAGGCCTGCACCGTGCGATCGCCGTTCTTAACGCTGACCCACTGCTGGTGGCGGGGCGATTTGTCCAGCTTCTGCTTAGCCCAATCCTGGGCGGAAAGGTTGGGGGCCGCGAGCACCAGGGCGCAGACGGCCAGAATGAGCGCGGAGATAGCTAGGGCGTGGAGAAGCCGCTTTTTCATGGCGAGAAGTCTAGCATTTCGCCGCGGCCTTCGGCATCAGATTGGCGATACGATCCGCGCCACCACGTCGTAATCGTGCGCCTCGGTGATCTCCGCCTTGTAGAAGTGGCCGGCTTCGAGTCCGGCCAGATCGCCAAAATCATTGATGTAAACTTTGCCGTCGATCTCCGGCGCGTGGAATTGTGTCCGGCCCTCCCAGAGCAGCGGCGTCTCCTCACTCTCGCCTTCGGCTAGCAGCGTAACTTCGCGACCGATCCAGTTCTGCTTGGCCTGCCGCGAAATGGATTGTTGAAGCTTCATCAGCCGCCTGCGCCGCGCTTCAATAGTGCGTTTGGGCAGCTTGCCCTCGAGAGCGCGCGCTCCCGAGCCGTCTTCGTCGGAGTAGCTGAAGACGCCGAGCCAGTCGAAGCGCGCGTCGTCGATAAACTCCACCAGAACTTCGACGTCACGCTCCGATTCACCCGGGAAACCGACGATGAAGCTGGTCCTCAGCGCGATTCCCGGAACCGCAGCGCGAACCTTTTCGATCGTCTTCAGGAAGATATCTGCTCCCGCGCCGCGCTTCATGCGCTTCAATACCGCGGGCGAAGCGTGCTGCAGCGGCACATCGAGATATTTGCAGATGTTGTCATGTCGTGCCATTGTCTCCAGCAAGCGGCCCGTGATGCGGTTCGGATACGCATAAAGAAAACGCAGCCAGCGCAAACCATCGATCCCTGCCAGTGCGTCGAGCAGCAGCGCCAGGCCATCTTTCAAGCCCAGGTCCTCGCCATAGCAGGTGGTGTCCTGGCCGATGAGCGTGATCTCGCTTACTCCACGCGCAACCAGTTGCTGCGCCTCGGCGACCACCGACTCAAACCGGCGCGAGCGAAACTTGCCGCGCAGATTGGGAATCACGCAGAAGCTGCACGGATGATCGCAGCCTTCGGCGATCTTGATATAAGCCGAGGCGCGCGGCGTGGCCAGCAATCGCGGTGTGTTCTCGTCGTAAAGATACGTGGGCAGCAGATGCGTCGCGCCCTGCCAATCCTGCCGGCTGAAGCGCCCCTGCTGCTCTCGTGCATCGCCCTCCGCGCGCGGATGACTCTTGTGCGTTCCTGCTCCGGCTTCGCGGCCGGCGCGCACTTCCCCATGGCCGTTGTTGCTGAGAATGTTGAATGGCGACGGCGCGGCGACGGTGGGCGCAATTCCGGCTGCTTCCAGGATCGCTTCAAGCTCACCAGTGCCCACCACCGCGTCCACTTCAGGAATGTTTTTGCGAATCTCGTCGCGGTAGCGTTCCACCAGGCACCCGGCGACAATGAGCCGCCGCGCCCGCCCCTCGGTCTTGTGCCGCGCCATCTCCAGAATGGTGTCGACCGATTCCTGCTTGGCCGTGTCGATAAAGCTGCATGTGTTTACGACCAGAATCTCCGCCTCTTCAGGGCGCGCGGTCAGGTGCGAGCCGGCGCGGTTCAGCAGCCCCATCATCACTTCGGAGTCGACCAGGTTTTTAGGGCAGCCGAGGGATACGAATCCCACCAGCGGGGAAGATTTCTGCGGAGTTGTGCTCACATAATGATTGTACCGGGAAATGAATTGGAAAGCGGTGCGGCAAGTGGAGGCCATGATGATTGCACGACATTGGCGCGGATGGACAACCCGCGGAGATGCTGAAACTTACGAAGCTTTGTTAAAGCAGAGGGTACTGCCCGGCCTGGCCAAGCTGGATGGGTACAGAGGCGGCTACGTTTTGCGCGAGGATTCTGCCGGCGAAACCGAGTTCGTGGTCATCAACCTCTTCGATTCATTGGACGCGGTGAAGCGGTTTGCCGGGTTTCGAGCCGGAAGCAAAAGCGTTGCTGAGCCGCATCGAGCCGATGGCCCATCACTACGAAGTCCGCGCCAGTCCTGCGGCAGTGGGCGCAATCTGACTCGCGATTCTCAGGAATCCTTCTTGTATAGCATGTCGCGGATCACGCGACGCCGCTCCGCGTTCATCTCGCTCTCGTTCCGGCGCTCGATCTCGTCCTTGTGACCATCGCCTCCGGATCCGCCTGCTTCGGGCTCGCTGCAACTCGGGCAGCGATTGGCAAATCCGGGCTTACCCGGCCTGAGTTCGAATTCTTCTCCGCAAACAACGCAGGTTCTGATCGGGAAAGGCATAACCCAATATGTTAGCCCCGGCTGGCTCCAGGCCGCGAGATCACAGGCGTGCGGATTTTCACATCCTGCAACGCGACATTTCCGCCGCCCGCGCATCGCATACTTGAGATACCAGGAGGCATCGATGGCCAGGATTGCGCTGCTGGGCGCCGCCGGCGCCGTGGGCACGAGCATCGCCGCCGCACTGCGCCAGCAGGGCACGCCATATCGCGTCGTGGGCAGATCGGACGAGCATCTGCGCAAGGTCTTCGGAGCCGATCCGCTGGCGGAGATCAAGGCGTGGAATCTCGACGACAGCCTTTCCGTGCGGCAGGCGCTGGCCGGCGTGGAAACGGCGATTTATCTCATTGGCGTGAATTACTGGCAATTCGAGCTGCATCCGGCGCTGATGCGGACGGTCATCGAACGAGCGGAGCTAGCCGGGGTTAAACGCATGCTGCTGATCGGCACGGTTTACCCTTACGGCCGCCCCCAGACCAACCCTGTGAACGAGGATCATCCGCGCAATCCCCACACCTTCAAAGGCAAGATGCGCAAGGAGCAGGAGGATATCCTCTTCGCGGCGCATCAGTCCGGAAAATTACAGGCCTGCGAGTTGCGCCTGCCCGACTTTTACGGCCCCAACGTGGACAAGAGTTTGTTGTGGAGCGCATTTGAAGCCGCGAAGAACGGCGGGCGCGCGCAACTGGTCGGACCCATCGACACGCCACACCAGTTTGTCTTCGTTCCCGATGTCGGCCTCCTCGTGCTCCGGCTGCTCAAGACGGACGGGGCATGGGGCCGGTCATGGAATTTTGCCGGCAGCGGCACGGCAACGCAGCGCGAAATCGTAAAGAAGATCTTCGCCGCCGCCGGAAAGCCAATGAAGACGGTCGTTGCGGGCAAGCTGATGCTGCGCGGGATGGGGCTGTTCAGCCCGCTCATGCGCGAGATGGTCGAAATGCACTACCTCCAGACCGAGCCCGTGCTGATGGACGATAGCCGTCTGGTGAAGCTGCTGGGCGGCGTGCAGCGCACGTCGTATGACGAGGGAATCCGCCTGACGCTTGATTCAGTATTGAAGCGCGAGAAGGCCTGAGAATGAATGAGCCACGAGATCGTTGCAATCAGAATTAAGCTAGCTTAAGCTAGATTGGAGGAAACGTGATGCCCGAAGTGGGTGCTTTTGAAGCCAAGAACACGCTTGGCAGCTTGCTTGACCGTGTACAAAACGGGGAAGAAATAGTGATCACGCGTCATGGACAGCCCGCTGCTCGACTCGTTCCTTATGAGGGTGGCATTGAGCGGGCCCAGGCAGATGCCGCCGCAAAACGCATAAGGGCTCGCGCGCGTCGTCTGAAGGCCGGCTTCGATTGGGAGATGCTTAAAGCCGATCGGGACCTAAATCGCCCATGAGTCTGGTTCTCGATAGTTCCGTCGCCGCGGCCTGGATATACAGCGACGAGACCACTTCGGCAGTCAGCCATGTTCTCATGCTCGTAACCACGAACGGCGCCTGGGTGCCCGCTCTCTGGAAGCTCGAGATCGCTAATATTCTCGAAATGGGTGTCCGGCGCCGGCGCACAACCGCCGCATTTCGGGACGCCACTCTGGCTGATTTGGCGCTGCTCCCGGTTCAGGTTGATCCTGAAACTGACCGCCGCGCGTGGAATGCAATCTTGCGTTTTGCCGTCCGCCATCGACTTACGCTCTACGATGCGGCCTATTTGGAATTGGCAAAAAGGCGGGGACTGCCCCTCGCAACTCTGGATACAGAACTGAGATCTGCGGCGCAAACAGAGAAGGTGCCCCTCCTGGGAAAGTGACTCCCGTGCGCTCGGTTCCCGCCTCCTCCAGGTGCTAAAATCGATCAGTGCCGGGTCCTACGCGACGTAATCCCGCCAACCCCGCCAGGTCCGGAAGGAAGCAACGGTAACGGGCTAGTACGGGCGCAGTAGGGTGCCCGGTACTTTTTTGCCGCCTGCGCCGTGAGCGCTATCACTTCCTCGACGAGTGCAGCTCCGATGTTGTCGCGTCTGTGCGGTTTGTTCCAAATTGCGTTGTCATTGGCAAGCCGGGGTCTGAAGTCCGCGGTTGAGCCGTAAGGAGAAATGCTTTGAGCCTCACCGTCCGCCCCGTGGTGGGCCGCCGCGCGAAGATCTCGGCGATTGGGACCTACGTTCCTCCCCAAGTCATCACCAATCAGGACCTGGAAAAAATGGTCGAGACCAGCGACCAGTGGATTGTCGAACGCACGGGCATCCGCGAGCGTCACATGCTGGCCAAGGGACAGGGCGTAAGCGACATCGGCGTAGAGGCCGCCAAAAAGTGCCTGGCCATGCGCGGCATCAAGCCCACCGACCTTGAAGTCATCATCTTCGGCACCGTCACGCCAGACATGATGTTCCCCTCCACCGCCTGCCTTGTGCAGGACAAAATCGGCGCTGCCGGTGCCTGGGGATTCGACGTTTCCGCCGGCTGCTCGGGCTTCGTCTTTGCGCTCCAGGCCGGGGTCAAGCTGGTGGAAAGCGGCTCGTACTCCCGCGTCCTCGTCATCGGCGCCGACGCCAACACACGCATGACCGATTACACCGACCGCGCCACCTGCGTCCTCTTCGGCGACGGCGGCGGCGCTGTTCTCCTGGAGCCGGCCGAAAATGGCGAGATCGGTTTTATCGATTCGGTGAACGAGATTGACGGCTCCGGCGGAGTTTCGCTCCACCTGAAAGCCGGCGGAAGCCTGAATCCCTCAACCCACGAGACCGTCGACAAGAAAATGCACTACATCTACCAGGACGGGCCGGCGGTATATAAATTTGCCGTGCGCAAAATGGCCGAGGCCACACAGAAAGTCCTCGAACGCAACGGTGTCACCGGCGCGGATCTGGGATGCTTTATTCCTCACCAGGCGAATCTGCGCATTATTACCTCAACCGCTGAGCGGCTCGGCCTCACTCCCGACAAGGTAATTGTAAATATCGAGAAATACGGCAACACTTCCGCGGGTACGATTCCGCTGGCCATGGAATCCGCGATAGAACAAGGCAAATTAAAGAAAGGCGACCTGGTGCTGCTGGCCGCGGTAGGCGCGGGATTCACCGTCGGCGCCACTCTGCTGCGCTGGGAAATGTGAAAGGCAGCTATCAGCCTTCAGCTATCAGTCTGTTTGCTGCGCAATCGGGCGGCCTAAACATCCTAATAGGAGCAGCGACAAATTTTAGGACGATTGTCGTTACAACGTCCCGAACCCGGCCCGCTGCCGCTGAGTCAAAAGTTTCGAGCAGGAACAGCAAGCCCTGGCGGGAAAAAAAGCTGAAAGCTGATGGTTGAAAGCTGAAAGCCAAAAGCTCGATTTAACACCCGGCGCGACTTGGCATATACTGTGCTCCACCAACCCGGAGATTTCCAGAAGACCGGCGCACAAGACCGGCGTCCGGGGGGACGAGACGAACGAACGCGGCGGTTCCCAACCAGGCACGCTGCGGCACGTCCCAAAATTTAGAGGGCAGCGATGCAGAGCCAGAAAATCGCAGGGAGGGTTGCCATGGACATGGAGTTTACCTCCAGGCAAGGAAAGATCACCAAGGCGCTGCGCAAGCAAGCCGAAGAAGGAATGGAGCGCATCGGCCGCATTCTGGGAAGGGCCGCGCGCGTGAGCTTGGTTTTTGACGCCGAGCGTCATTTACATCGAGTCGAATTGACAGTGAAGGGGCGCGCCCAGCAGTTTGCCGCCGAGGGCAAGGCTCCCAAAGCGGAGGCTGCATTGCGGCAAGCCCTGTCCCATGCTGAAGCGCAGGCACGGCGCTATCGCGATCGCAAGATCGTCAATAACCGCCTGCCCATCGCTGAGAAGGTGGTGAGCGCGCCGCCGCTGGGGCGTCCCAAGTCGCGTTCCGCCGCGCCCGACGGCATGGCCGCGGAGGAGTCGTCCCCAGGAAATGGGACAAAGCCGCGCGCGTCGATCGCTGTGCATTCCTTTCCGGCAAAGGCTACGGTGGTCGAGCCCCACGTTTTGAGGAACGGCGACGCATTTGCTCTCCGTCCCATGACCATCGAGCAGGCCGTCAAGGAGGCCGAATTCCGCGATCGCGATCTTCTCATCTTTCACGATCCCGCCGGTCAGATGTTCGTGCTGCATCGCCGGCGCGACGGGCAAATGGAACTGGTCGAGATTCCGTAGAACTCTGGCCTCCGTCTTCCAGCGGGTCATTGTCCGTCGCGGAACCACAAGGTGATATGTGCATCCACATGCCTGCCGGACGTGTCTGCTTCGGTGTAGCATTGGCGCATGACGCCTCCAACGCCGCGCAGCCAGACCGGACGCGCACGGGCAAACGCCAAGGGCAGGAAATCAAGCCGCAAGCCGGGAAAAGAGCTGGTTGTGGTCACCGGAATTTCCGGCGCGGGAAAAGCATCCGCGCTGAAGGCTTTTGAGGATCTCGGTTTTCATTCCGTCGACAATTTGCCGCTGGAACTGATGGAGGACTTCGCCGGCCTGGTCAGCAACTCCCGCGAGGTGGAGCGCGCCGCCGTGGTAGTGGACGTGCGCGAAGGCCCGACTCTGGACCGTCTCCCCGACATTTTGAAAAGCGTGCGCAAGCTGCTGGCTACCCGCGTGGTATATCTCGACGCGCAAGATACGGTGCTGGTGCGCCGTTACTCAGAAACACGCCGACCGCATCCCTTGGGAAAATCGGAGACGGTTTGGCGCTCGATCGCCGAAGAGCGGCAGTTGCTCGATCCCATCCGCAATGTTGCCGACACCCTCATCGATACATCGAATTTCAACGTGCACGAACTGCGTGCGGACATCCTCGCGCGCTTCGGCCACGATGAAGAAGCGCAGCGCATGCTGGTCACCTGCCTCAGCTTCGGATTCAAGAACGGCGTGCCCCTGGATGCCGACATGGTCTTCGATGTGCGCTTCCTGCCCAATCCGCATTTCGTGCCGGAGTTCCGGCGCATGACCGGGCTTGATCCCAAGGTCGCCGCCTTCGTGCGCAAGTTTCCCCAGACGCGCGAGTTTCTCAGCCGCGTCACCAAGCTGATGCTGTACCTGCTGCCGCACTACGTCGAAGAAGGGAAAAGTTATCTTACGGTGGCATTCGGTTGTACCGGCGGGCAGCATCGCAGCGTGATGCTCGCCGAAGAAATCGCGGCAGAGTTGAAACGAGCCGGATACCAGGTGAAAGCCGTACACCGCGACATGCCGCGAAGCAGCTAGACAGCGACTCAGCGGTTCTCATGTAATCCCGACAGCCAGCGAGCAATCACAGAAGTCTCGTTCGTGCCGGCGGTTTCATTCACCAGCGTTTTGGGTGAGGTTACCGCGCGATAAGCATCGACGAGTGGCCGGTCGGACGCGCCCTGCGGCTGCGAACTTGCCGCGAGAATCCACAGAGATGAAATTCGCAATTTCTTCGCAGGTTGTTCCATGTCGTATCGGTCGCGGATGAGCAGGCGCGCCGGGACAAGATGGGCGCGCGGATCGCTAAAGACCTTAGCGAGCGGCGTCGGCAGCGGCGAATCGAGCACGACTCCTGCAAGATCGGGATGCGCTGCGGCAACTTCGAGCGCGAGGTTAGCTCCCAGCCCCGAGCCGACGAGCACGATGGAACCCGCGGGAATCTGGCGAATGGTAGTCAGGTAATTGAGCGCAGTATCCGCGTCTTCTCTCCAGTGGGCTTCGCTGGGATGCACGAACTGGCTCTGACCGTACCCGCGATAGTCAAACGCAAAGATGTTCACGCCGGCAGCGTGAATCGCGGCCAGCTTATCGACGCAGTCCCCCAGGTTGCCGATGCGATCGTGCAAGTACAGCGCCGTATAGCTGGACCCTCCGCTGTTTGCATCGCCGCCCCGCGCAGCGGGAATCCACCACCCGCGCAGCCGCGGCGTTCCGGTATCCGTCGCGTCAAAGCCGATCGGGTCGGACGCAAGGCCCTCCGCCGCTGGCGTACGCGACACCGCCGAAGCCGGCCGATACAGCAACTGCCACGCGCCCTGCCAGAAGAGCAGGCACAGCGATCCCCACGCGCAAAAAGCTGCCGCAACGAAAACGATTCCCAGCGCGGCGAGAATCCAGCGGCCGGAAACCGTAGGCGGGGCGGTGCGAGTCGCAGCCGATTGCGGGCTCCGCGAGGCGCTGTCGACTTGGTTTTTATTGCGCGGCATGCGTGAGCTTCTGACGCTTTCGGAGTGCTCCCGGGCTCATCTTTTATGCTAAATGCGCGCCGCGAATTCCCCGGCCGGCACATCTCTACGCAAGGAGCTTCCCCAGATGTCTCAGTTTGTTCGTATCTGTTCTCAGTCAGAGTTGCCCGCGGCAGGCCAGGTGGGCGAGTTTACCGTCAACGGACGGGCTCTGTGCGTGGCCAATGTCGGCGGCAGTGTCGCAGTCCTCAACGGCGTCTGCCCCCACGAAGAAGGTCCGCTGGGCGAGGGAAGTATCGAGGGTGGCCGCGTGGTCTGTCCCTGGCACGGCTACTCCTATGATCCCAAGACCGGCGTCTCCTCGGAAGACCCCGACCTGAAAGTCGAAGTCTACGAATCCGTGGTTGAGAACGGAGAACTGCGGGCAAAGATCAGTTGAATGGTGAACCGTGTACGGCGAAGGGTGGATTCGCCATTTCACCCCCGTCCGCCGTTCCGCTAGTACTTCACGATCGCTGTAAACGAATCCGGCTTGAGGCTCGCACCGCCTACAAGCGCTCCGTCGATCTCTTCCTGCGACATCAGTGCCGTCACATTGTCGGGCTTCACGCTGCCGCCATAAAGAATCCGCATGCTTGCCGCAATGTCTCCGCCAAGCAGCTTTCCCATTTCCTCGCGGATGATCCGGTGCGCGTCGGCAGCGATTTCCGGCGTGGCGGTCTTCCCTGTGCCGATCGCCCAAACTGGCTCATAGGCAATCACGATCGGCCTCGCCGCTTCCGGAGTGATGCCCGCAAATGCGCCCTTCACCTGCGTCTTCAGTACTGCCGCCGTCTTGCCGGCCTCACGCTCTTCCAGTACCTCTCCGACGCAGACCACGGGCACAATGCCATGCTTAAGCGCGGTATGCAGCTTTCTGTTGACGATCTCGTCAGTCTCGGCGAAATACTGCCGCCGTTCCGAGTGCCCGATCAGCGTATGCGTTCCGCCCAGCGCCTTGAGTTGAAGGATCGAAGTTTCCCCGGTGTAAGCTCCCTCTTCGGCAAAATGAATGTTCTGTGCTCCAACCTTCACGCGGGAACCTTTGGCCGCCTCAACTACGGTGGGCAGCAGAACCGGCGAAGGAAAGAGCGCGATTTCGTCACGCGTGTGCGAGGCTACGAGAGGCAAAAAGGTGTCCATGAAAGCCTGCGCTTCGGCGGGCGTCTTGAACATCTTCCAATTGGCGGCAATCAGAGCGGTACGGGACATTCTTTGTGGTTTCCTCTGCTCGATTTTACGGGATCAAATCGGGCGGCACGGGTGATGGCAGGCACACGCGGCACAGCGGCATCGCGTGCTCCGCTCCGTCCCGCATCGGGGGAAGGACCCACGATGCGCAAACCTCAAGAATTGACTCATTTTTTGCTCATTAACGGGGTAGCAAACTCGTCACTCAACCGCCGTTTCTTCGCTGTCCCCGAAGTCTACCGGTTGATATACTGAGCATGTGACGACTACTGCCCTCCACTCCGGCCTTGGCGCTTCTGAATCAACCACCTCCGCTACCAAGCGGGTGCTGCTTCTGAAGCCGCGTGGTTTTTGCGCAGGCGTAGTGCGCGCCATCGATATTGTGAAAATCGCCCTCGAGACCTTTGGGGCTCCCATCTATGTTCGGCGGGAGATTGTTCATAACCGCTACGTCGTTAACGAGCTGGCGGAGAAGGGTGCGATTTTCGTGCACGAAATCGAGGAAGTGCCCGAAGGCGCGCGCGTGATCTTCTCGGCCCACGGGGTGTCGCCTGCTGTGCGCGAAATCAGCAAGGCGCGGCACTTGAAGGTCATCGATGCCACCTGCCCGCTGGTGACCAAGGTTCACATTGAGGCGGTCAAGTTCGCCAAGCAGGGTTATTCGCTGATCCTCATCGGCCATCGTGACCATGACGAGATCGAAGGCACGCTGGGCGAGGCGCCGAACGTGACCCAGGTCGTTTCCAGCGCGGCGGAAGTGGAGACTCTGCAGGTCCCCGATCCCGATCGAGTCGCTTACCTGACGCAGACGACACTTAGCCTTGATGAGGCGCGCGACATCATTCATGCGCTGAAAGTGAAGTTTCCCAACATCGTGGGGCCGCACTCGCAGGACATCTGCTATGCCACCGAGAATCGCCAGGTGGCGGTTCGCAACGTGGCGCACAACGCGGACCTGGTGCTGGTGGTTGGATCGACGAACAGCTCGAATTCAAACCGGCTCGTAGAGGTTTCGCGAAACCTGGGCACCATCGGTTATCTCATCGATAACTCGCAAGCTATTAATCCAGCATGGCTGAACGGCGTGAACAATGTGGCCGTAACTGCCGGAGCTTCTGCCCCCGAGGTGCTGGTGGAAGACGTGGTGAATTATCTGCGTCTCAATGGCTTTGAGGGCGTCGAAGAGGTAGAGGTGATGCCGGAAAATGTACGCTTTGGCCTGCCGCCGGAAATTGTGCAGGCCATCGGCAGCGCAAGCGGGAATAATAAGGTGTCTGTTCTCTAGTAATGCGCCCTCGGGTAATCCCTGGTGGTGGCGCATGGGCGTACCGTATCCCGGACGAAGACAGCTCCGGAATGGTTCGCATCTGAGTTTTTGGGAGGGTGATTCGTTTCCAGACCCATGAGTACAGAGCAGAAAAACAAAAAAGACGCGGCGCCACGGTTCGGCCGCATCGACGCGGGTCTGGCGGATGTGGAAGCAGCGATCAGCCGATCGCGCAGTTATCTCCTCTCAAGACAAAATCCAGCCGGCTACTGGTGCGGCGAGCTCGAAGCCGACGCCATGCTCGAAGCAGACTATATCTTCCTCCACAAGCTGCTTGACACTGGCGATCCGGGAAAATTGAAGCGCGCACTTGCCGAAATGTGGCGCTATCAGAACGAAGACGGCAGTTGGAGCCTGTATCCCGGCGGCCCCGGAGACATTTCCCTCTCGGTGAAGTGCTATTTCGCGGCCAAGCTCATGGATGTTTCGCAATCCGATCCGCGCCTGGTGGAATGTCGCAAGTGGATACTTGCTCACGGCGGTGTGGTGGCTTGCAATACATTCACCAAAATGTACCTCTGCGGCCTCGGCCAGTATGACTATGACGCTGTGCCCGCAATCCCGCCGGAAATTGTCCTCTTTCCCAAATGGTTCTACTTCAACATCTACGAAATCTCGTCATGGTCCCGCTCGATTCTTGTGCCGCTGGCGATCATCTATGCCAAGAAGCCGTTCAGAAAGATTCCACCGGAGCAGGGAATTGAGGAGCTTTTCGTCGATGGCCGCGAGAATTCCGTGCTGCGCCTGCGCGCCGACCGCAAAAATCTCTTTTCGTGGCGCAATTTCTTCCTCTTCACCGACCGCATGGTTCACTGGTTCGAACGGGTTCACATCCGCCCGTTGCGTACGCTCGCGCTGCGCAAGGCAGAGAAGTGGATCCTTGAGCGAGTGGAAATGACGGATGGCCTCGGCGCCATCTATCCGGCCATGCTCAATGCGATTATTGCGCTGCGTTGCCTGGGATACTCGGAAGACGATCCGCAGGTCATCCGCGCGCGGGATGAATTTGAGAAGCTCGGCATCGAGCAGCCGGCCACGGCGGATTTGCCGGAGCCGACCTTCCGCATGATGCCGTGCGTCTCGCCGGTATGGGATACCGCGCAGGCGGTTTTTGCGCTGGGCGAAGCCGGCGTGCCGCGAGACGATCCGCGAATGATCAAGGCCGCGGATTGGATCCTGTCCAAGGAAGTCCGCCATAAGGGCGACTGGGCAGTTAAGGTGCCCAGGACCGAGCCCGGTGGCTGGTACTTCGAGTTCAATAACGAGTTTTATCCCGATACCGACGACACCGGCCAGGTGCTGCTGGCGCTGAGCAGAGTGGATAATCCACGCGAGCGCTACCAGCACGAGGTTGCGCAGCGCGCGCTGGAGTGGGTGCTGGCCATGCAGTGCCGCAACGGCGGCTGGGGCAGCTTCGACAAAGACAATACCAAGATGATCTTCCAGTACATTCCCTTCGCGGATCACAACGCCATGCTCGATCCGCCGACGGTGGACATTACGGGAAGAATCCTGGAGATGCTTGCCACCTACGGTTACACGCGATCGGATAAGCGCGTAGAAAAGGCGATTCAGTTCATTTTCCGCGAGCAGGAACCGGACGGAAGCTGGTTCGGGCGCTGGGGAGTGAACTACTTGTATGGGACGTTCCTGGTGCTGCGTGGCCTCGAGGCGATCGGAGTGGATCATCACGAACCGCAGGTGCAGCAGGCCGCGGAATGGATCCGCATGGTGCAGAATCCCGATGGCGGATGGGGCGAGACCTGCGGCAGCTACGACGATTCGCGCATGCGCGGAGTCGGGCCGAGCACGCCGTCGCAGACTGCATGGGCGATGCTCGGACTGCTCGCCGCCGGCGACGATCGCTCCGACTCAGTTGCCAAGGGCGTGCGCTGGCTGCTCCAGCGGCAGCGTCCTGACGGAAGCTGGGATGAATCGACCGGCTCGGGAATCACCCGCCAGGCAATTTACACCGGGACTGGTTTCCCCCGAGTCTTCTACCTGGCGTATACCTTGTACCGGCATTACTTCCCGCTGTTGGCGCTGACAACCTACAGGCGGGCTATGGAACGCGCCGCAAATGGCGTGGGAGGTCAATAGGTTTTGAATACGGGATTCTGTGTAGAGGATTTGAAAGGGCATTTGAATACCGCATTTTCTTGTGCAGAGGCTTTGAAAGGGCACGGCTTCAGCCGTGCCGAGAAGGCCGCGAAATCAATTGGGGCTTCAGCCCCTGAGGGAATCTAAAGATGGCTGTTCCGCTTTCACAAATGTGGACGGTTGCCACTTATGTGCTGAAGAAGCGCATGACGGGCGAGAAGCGCTATCCGCTCGTGCTGATGCTGGAACCGCTCTTTCGCTGCAACCTGGCCTGCGCCGGCTGCGGCAAGGTGCAATATCCCCCACACATCCTGAAGAAGCAGCTCACCCCCGATGAATGCTTCGCCGCGGTCGAAGAATGCGGTGCGCCCATGGTGTCGATCCCTGGCGGCGAGCCGTTGCTGCATCCCCAAATCGTCGAGATCGTCAACGGACTCGTCGCGCGGAAGAAGTACATTTACCTCTGCACCAACGCGCTGGAGCTCAAGCGCCGTCTGCCCGAATTTACGCCGTCGAAGTACCTGACCTTCTCCGTTCATCTGGATGGACAGCGCGAGCACCACGATTTTTCCGTCTGCCGCGAAGGTGGTTATGACATCGCTATCGAAGGCATCAAGGAAGCGGTGAAGCGCGGCTTCCGCGTCACCACCAATGCCACATTCTTTGACGGCACCGATCCCAATAGCGTGCGCGCATTCTTCGACGAAGTGATGGCGATGGGCGTAGAGGGCATCGTGCTCTCGCCCGGCTATAGCTACGAAAAGGCGCCCGATCAGAATCGCTTCCTTGGCCGTGCCCGCGTCCGCCGCCTTTTCCGCGCGATTCTCTCCAACCGCAAAAAGTCGTGGAAGTTCAATATGTCGCCTCTCTTCCTCGAGTTCCTCATGGGCGATCGCAAGTACGAATGCACCCCGTGGGGCTCGCCGGCCTACAACATCTTCGGCTGGCAGCGGCCATGTTACCTGCTTCAGGACGGCTACGCCGACACCTTTAAGGAGCTGCTCGAGACCACGAAGTGGGAAGAATACGGCGTGGCCAGCGGCAATCCGAAATGCGCCAACTGCATGGTGAGCTGCGGCTATGAGCCAACCGCAGTCATGGACGGCTTCGGTTCGCTTCGCGGCTTCTGGGCCATGATTCGCGGCACCTTCAGCACCTATAAAGACGAGCATGCGCTGCGCCTGCTGAATGAGCCTGCGCCACATGGCCCGGCGACGCTGGTCAAAATCGAAAAGGCTGCTCCTGCCTACGAGGAGACGCGCGTATGACCGCCGAAGTCCAGCGCTACTCCCTCGACCAGATTGAAGCCCTGGAGCTCGCCCCCGGCGCAGAGCACGAGCAGCTCGAGGGCTCGGTGCCAGAGTTGGCTTCCGACGAAGACCTCCGCCAGGCTCTCGAAAAGGCCTTCAACTATCGCGGGGATGTCGCCATCACTCTCAAAAGCGGAGAGCGCATCGAGGCCTACATCTTCGACCGCCACACCGGCAGCACCCTGGCTGATTCCTGGGTGCGATATTTCGCGCCGAATTCACCCGACAAACGCAAAATCGGCTACGCCGACGTCGCCCGCCTGGAATTCAGCGGCAAAGACCGCGCCGCAGGCAAGCACTGGGAAGACTGGGTCAAGGCCTACAACGAAAAGAAAGCCGCCGGCGAAAAGAACATCGCCCTCCATCCCGACTCGATGGAGTGATAATTATTGGGTTGCTCAGGCCAGTATCTCTACTCGGTGTCCGAGCTTTTCGAGAAGCATTACTGCTTTTTTGTCGAAGGAAACGAACTTTTCGCCTCCCAGCCAAAAGCCTTGCTGGGCCATTACGCCATCGGCAAAATCTCCGCCCGCTCTGAGAACCGCCAATCCTGAGTCGACTGCCGGCTGGTCCACAACGACGTTGGCGGCTTTGCACAGAGTATCGATGGCAGCAGCGATTCGCGAGCGGTCCAATCCGTAGACGCTGTCCAGCACCCAGGCAAATTCACACAGACAGGGCAGACTCACGGCAACAAGACTCGCGCGATTCAGAATTGCGTCTGCACGCGCGGCTTGGTGCGGAGTGTCGCGCACGACGGCACGCACCAGGACGTTGGTATCGACCGCGACTTTCATCGCAATCCTGCCCATCCCTTCGCGGCCGCTTCGTTAATTTCCTCGATTGTCGCCACCTTCTTTGTCTCTCCGGCAAGCATTCCGATGAAGTCCTTAATGCTTCCTGTCTTTCGAGCAGATCTGACCAGGCCTTTGCCGCCGGGCAACAATTCCAGCTCGATCTTCTCTCCCGGCTTCACGCCAAGATGACGAAGTACCTCTTTCCGAAATGTAACTTGCCCTCGGGAGGTCACAGTCAGCGTAGCCATTGCTTTCTCCGTTCGTCCTCAATTCATTGTAATGCAGTTCTGCATTACCAGCCTAGATTGCGTGCAGCTTCTGGTGCCACTCCCACGCCGTCCGCACAATCTCATCCAGCTCCGCGTATCGCGGCTTCCACCCCAGCTCGCGAACCACTTTTTCCGAGCTCGCCACCAGCACCGCCGGGTCACCCGGCCGGCGCGGGTGAACTTCGGCCGAGATCGGCTTTCCGGTCACCCGGCGCGCTGACTCGATCACTTCGCGCACGCTGAATCCCTGCCCATTACCAAGGTTGTAGATCAGCCGGTCCTGCGACTCGAGCGCCTGAAATGCCAGCAGATGTGCCTCGGCGAGGTCCGACACATGAATGTAGTCGCGGATGCAGGTTCCGTCGGGCGTCGCATAGTCGTCCCCATAAATCCGGATCGATGGCCTTCTGCCCGCAGCGACGTCGAGAATCAGCGGAATCAGGTGGGTTTCAGGCTGATGCTCTTCGCCCTGCAGCACGCCGTCCGGACCCTCCGGCGCTCCGGCCACGTTAAAGTAGCGCAACGAGGCGTAGCGCAGCCCATGAATGCGGTTCAGCCACGTAAGCATATGTTCGACCAGCAGCTTCGACTCCCCATATGCATTTGTGGGCATTAGCCGCGCGTTTTCCGGGATCGGCACCTCTTCCGGCTCGCCATAAACAGCGGCTGTGGAAGAAAACACCAGCCGCCGCGGCCCTTCGGCAAGCATCGCTTCCAGCAGCGAAAGCGTAGCCGCGGTGTTGTTACGGAAAAACTCCTCCGGCCGCAGCATGGACTCTCCCGCTTCAATGAGAGCCGCAAAATGCATCACGCCGTCGAAAGGCCGTCCGGCCGTCCTGGCTGACCCGAAAAGGTTTTCAAGTTTGGCGCGGTCTCCCACCTCACCCTGGACAAACTCGATTCCGCTGGGGATGCGGTCGCGGCGGCTGTGGGAGAGATTGTCGTAAACAACTGCTTCGTGCCCTGTTTTCTTCAGCAAACCCGCCACTGTACTACCGATATACCCTGCCCCTCCGGTAACCAGGATCTTCACAAAAAAGGCTGTCCTTTCCGAAACAGTTTAGGTAACCTTGAGTCTATAACGATGGATACTCCGGTGTTGCTCCGGAAGTGACCCGTCAGGGGGGCAGCTTTGCTCACGGACCTCCGTACACGATAGAATACGGAAGATTCTAAAGGCCGTGAACGGGGACTCCCCGGTAACGTAAATGCAAATAGTTGCAGGTTCTACTGCCGCAAAAGTAACCAACCGCGAGACTTTCGTTGAATGCCTTGGCAGCGGGAGCGAGAGGTATAAATGCCCAAGGTCTTCACATGTAAAGGCCCGTCTGGGAGTTTGCACTTTGCGCAGCAGGGCGGGCGCCAGGACCGGGCGGCTGCGAAATCCTGCCGCAAAGAGAATTGCAAGTTTTCCCCAATCGGCTTAAGTCATGGACACAACTGCTCGGCTTTGAAGATAGGACACCCCGAACGAGAGAAACGCATCGTAACTGCATCTTATTCTGCAGAACCAACTGCGGACGATTGCAGTCGCTCTGGTCTCTACATCGGTTCCGCGCAAGGCTTCGCATGTACCAACCACTGCAGCTCTGCTGGTTTTTGAGCGCCAACCGTTCTGTTTCACGCTGCGAGCGCATTTTTTGCTTGGCCCCAGTCCCCACCGGTTCTGTGCCATCCCCGTGTGGCTGCGGCTTAAGCCAGGAGTGACGAAATGCCGACCAACTACACCGCTGGACAACTCACCTTTGGGTTACTCCCCGAACCCCAGGGCCGTTCTGCTTCCTTTGTAGTGAGCTCAGCGATTAACGCGACTATTCTGCTCATCTGCGTTGGCGTGGGCATGATGGCCAGGCACGTGGTCCTGCATAAATTCGAACAGACGGAATTGATTTTTCCTCATGATCCACCTCCACCGCCTAAGGTGAAGCCTCCGGATCCGATTAAGCTGACCCAGCCGCCGCCGGTGGTGCATCAGGCTTTGCAGCAGATGGTGGCCCCCAAGATCCGGACGCCGGAGCAGCCCAAACCGAAACCCGTAGAGATGCAAGCCAAGCTCGCTGTGCCCGCCATTCGCATGGCCAAGCCGGCAGTCATCATGCAGCCGCAGCCCAAAGCCGCCATGACCGCGGCCATGCCTTCGCTGACTCCGCAAGCTCATCCTTCAACCAAGCCCGTGCACTTTGGTGAGATCTTCGGAGCTACGCCCAATCCCAACGCAGTCAGGCCGGCAACCGTGGCTGCCATCGGCAACCCCTATGGAGGCAATGAAGGCCCGGCCGTTGCTCCCCACGGCGTGGTGGGATCCGCCGGCATCGGCAATGGCCTGCGTAAGGGCTCCAACGCCGGTATCATGGGCAGAGTCGCTTCCGCCGGAGTGCCTGGCGCCACCGGCACAGGGAATACTGGAACTTACGGAAAAGTGGGTTCCGTTGGCATTCCCGCCACGCCGGTCGCTGCGTCAGCCGTTCGTCAGGCTGACGCTGAGCCGCAGTCCACGGCCCTCCAGGTCATCTCCAAGCCCCCGGTGCGCTATACCCCGGAGGCGAAACAGCTCAAGGTGCAGGGCGACGTCGTCCTGCGCGTCACATTTACGGCCGAAGGTCAGGTGGTAGTGCAGGGCGTGGTCCGCGGCTTAGGGCATGGCCTCGATCAGGAAGCCATGCACGAAGCCCAGCAGATCAAGTTCCGCCCCGCCACCCGCGACGGCCACCCCGTCAACCTGACCACTGATATCATCATCACGTTTCAACTGGCTTAACCGGTATCTGGCAACACGAATATCATTGAACGCTGCGCGGCCTTCGCAACGCGAATGCAGGGGCGAGCGGGACCAGGGCACGAATCCATCCAGGAGCTTGACATGACGTTTCGAAAGATCTCACTGACTTTCCTGATCCTCACCATGAGCATCGCCACTGCGCACGCATTGAGGAAGCCGAAATACGAGCAGATGCGGCCGCTCACCCCCGAGCAATCGGATCTGGTGAACCGTGCCATCGCACAGGAAAAGGTCGTGATCAAGAACATCCAGCAGCGCACCCCGCTGGTGGAAACCTACGTCCAGGACACGCGCCCTGATCCCAAGCTCTGGCAGGTCCCTGTGAACGACTATTACGTCCTCAGCCGGGTCGACTTCGGCAGGGGGTTTTTCGATAAGGTCTACGACCCCAGAGCCACGCAGGAGCACCACCGCTTCTTCGGTGGCTCACTCCAGGCCATGACTGGATTGAGCAAGCTTCTTGGCCTCGAGAGGTTTACCTACAATCCCAATGGGTTTATGGACATGATGTTCGTCGACCCTAGCGGCTTTGACCGCCAGCATTACCAGTTCAGCTATGTGCGGCGCGAGTTTCTCGGCTCCGTGCGTACATGGGTCTTCGATGTGCATCCACAGGTCGCCGGCATGGGCCGCTTCTTCGGGCGCATCTGGATCGAGGACCAGGGCGGCAACATCGTCCGCTTCAACGGCACCTACACCGGCCCGCATTCCGAGGATTCTTCCAAGTACTTCTTCCACTTCGATAGCTGGCGCATGAACATGCAGCCCGACCTCTGGCTGCCGGTGGCCGTTTACGTGGAGGAGACAAATCGGAGCGAAGGTCACAAATCCGACGGCCTGAAAGCCCAGACTCATTTCTGGGGCTACTCCCTGAAGCTGCCCACGCGCGAAAGCGAGAACGTCTCCATCAAAGTCGCCGACGCCGTCGATCAGAGCGGTCAGTCGCAGGACGTCAGTCCGCTTCAGGCCTCGCGCATGTGGATCGACCAGGCCGAAAACAACATCCTTGACCGCCTCGAGCAGGCGGGACTTGTTGCTCCCGCTTCCGCCGGCGGATACGAACAGAAGATCCTCGATCAGATCGTCATCAATCTGGTTGTGCCCAACAATATCGCCCTCTCCGAGCCGGTTCACTGCCGCATTCTGCTCACCAATACCGTGGAAGCCACGACCGTCGGCAATACCATCCTGCTCAGCAAAGGCCTCATCGACACCCTCCCCAACGAGCCGTCGTTTGCCGCGGTCATATCCATGGAGCTGGCGCATATCGCTCTCGGCCACCACATCGACACCCGATATGCCTTCAACGATCGCCTCCTCTTCCCCGATGAGTCCACCTTCCAGCGCATTGACATGTACCACACGGTCTCTGACGATCAGTCGGCGGCCGCCTGGGGCATAAAGTATCTTCAGAACTCCATGTACAAGGACCAGCTTGCACAGGCAGGGCTCTACTTTGAAGAGCTCCAGGCCCGGGCAAGCGCATTGAAGGCGCTCAACTCGCCCAAGCTCGGAGATTCGCTCGTCAACACCGAGGGCGTGCCCTGGATGTCCGCTCTCGAGAACGGCGCCCCCAAAGTCAACTGGGACGATCTCAACCAGCGCGCCGCGTTGCCGCTGGGGAGCTGGCTCAAAGTCGATCCCTGGGACGACACCGTGCACATGCTCAACGCCAAGCAATACGCCTATCTCAACGCCAGCGAGAAGATGCCTTTCGAGGTCACGCCTCTCTTCTTCAACCTGGCGCGTTATGACCTGGCCAGCAACCAGCCTCCCGCAACCCCGGCAGGCCAGCCTGCAGCCACGCCCGCCGCGGAGCCCGCGGCACAGCCCACTCCCGAGCCTCCCGCCCGGCCCCTGGGAGGCAATTCTTCCGTGGCGGCGCAGCAACCTACCGCTGCGGTTGCCAACCAGTAATGCGCCGTCACCTCGCGCCCCTTCGTGAGGTGACGTGCCAATCCCCTTCCGGAAACCCAGCTTCTTACGACTGGATAGACTGCTTGAAATGACAGCGAGACGATTTTTCCCTGGGTTGATTTTTGGTTTGCTCATCTCCGGCATGCAGTTTGCCGCCGCCCAGTCCGCCCCAACTGCGTATGGGAATCAGTTCTCCCTCACCGCTGGCGGAATGGGGTCGCTGTTCCAGCCGGACTACAAGGGCGGCGGTGTGCCTGCCGCCAGTTCCACCCCGCTCGTTGGCATTGGCGCTTATGCCGATGCCCAGTTCAGCCGCTGGTTCGGCATTGAAGCCGAAGCCCGATGGCTGCGCTTCAACCAGTACGCCGATATTCACCAGGACAACTATCTCATCGGCTACCGGCTGCCCATTCAGCGGGCCCGGTTCTGGAGCTTCACGCCCTATGCCAAGATCCTCGTCGGCTA
Source organism: Occallatibacter sp. (assembly GCA_035935755.1). Taxonomy (GTDB): domain Bacteria; phylum Acidobacteriota; class Terriglobia; order Terriglobales; family Acidobacteriaceae; genus Telmatobacter. The sequence goes on from DASYWU010000044.1 coordinate 113,441, forward strand.
CGGCACCATGAACTTCGAGTACAACAATGCCCATGGGCGCTTCACTGACATCGCCTACGGCGGCGGCCTCGATATGCATACGCGCGGTCGGTTGACCATTCGCCCTGTTGATTTCGAGCTCCAGCAGTGGCCCAGCTGGCTCGGCACCACTCTCCACCCCTGGGGCGTGAGCGCCGGCGTAGGCTGGCGCATCCTCGGCCGCTAGCCCCGAAAACTGCCCCCGGGGCAGCAGTTCTGTACTCGGTTGATCGTGTGTTATGAGGCTAGCGGGCGGTACAGGGCGAGTGCGCGCGCGCCTTCCCTCCTACCTGCGGACCGGAGAATTGACAGACTTCAAGAGCCCAGGCGCCCATCCGCGTTCTGTTGCCCATTAGTCTCCGGTCGTAGCTGCCTGCCCATCTTAGTCAAGCCCCGGTCACTGCAAAATCATGGCTAAGCGTCTGAAAGCACACCGGATAATATTTTTCCATCTGTTTGCCGTTAATTATTCCCGCTGGCGCACAATAGAAGACATAGTTCAAATTTCCAGCAACCAACTCTGTGGTATCAGCACACCGCCAGGCGCAGTGACGAACCCGCCTCGCCGTAACAAAACTGATGCCAGAGAGCTAAAAACTGAAAGCTGAGAGCTGAGAGCTTTTACTTGTTTTGAAGGATCTCTCCACCATGGCCAACTTGTGCACCGTTTCAGCAATGAAAACGCCTCTGCCGAACCGTCAGTCGATCGATCCGCGCCAAAACCGGTCAGAACTACCGCTTTGATTTTCACTATGCAGCAATGCTGCAATGCAGATTCCGCCTCACGCCTGTAGATACCGAGGCGCTCCCGCCTCGTTCTGCACACGAAAGTCTTCGAGGAAACCGCGATCCCGCAGTTTCCCCACTCTCACAGCGCAGAGCCCCTGTTAAGGGATTCCTCTACGCGGGTGAAGGCGATCCTTCCGGAATTCCCGGTCCGCCACGGCTCTCCGGTTTGAGCACCTGCTGCGGCGTTCCGCTGCCGCCGTCGGAGGGCGAAGCAAGCACCGAGCGCAGCGGAGGCAGTTCCTTGCCTTCGATGAGCATCCTCACCTCTTCCGCGTCGATCGTCTCGCGCTCCAGCAGCGCCGCGGCGATCCGGTGCATGGGCTCGCGGTTGACGTCGATGATGCTGCGCGCCGATTGATAGGCTTCATCGATAAGGCGCCGCACTTCGAGGTCGATCTGGCGGGCGGTCTCTTCGCTGAAGTCGCGGTGCTGCGCGATCTCGCGCCCGAGGAAGATCTGTTCTTCCTTCTTGCCGAAGGTCAGCGGACCGAGACGGCTCATGCCGTATTCGCAGACCATGCGGCGGGCGAGATCGGTGGCAGTTTCAATGTCGCTGCCCGCGCCCGTGGACATCTGGTTGAGGAAGATCTCCTCCGCCACGCGTCCGCCGTAAGCCGTCGCCAGGCGAGTCTCAAGATATTCCCGCGTGTAGTTATGCCGGTCGTCAGGCAAATACACCGTGACGCCCAGCGCCATGCCGCGGGGAATGATGGTGACCTTGTGGATCGGATCCGAGTGCTCGCGCATGATGGAAACCAGCGCGTGGCCCGCTTCGTGATAGGCGGTGACGCGCTTTTCCTCGTCGGTGAGCAGCATGGATTTGCGCTCGGCGCCCATCAGCACCTTGTCCTTGGCCAACTCGCAGTCGTACATCGTGACCTGCTTGCGGTTGGCGCGGGCGGCGTTGAGCGCGGCCTCGTTGACCATGTTGGCGAGGTCGGCGCCGCTGAAGCCCGGTGTTCCGCGAGCCAGGACGTTCAGGTTGACGTCGTCGGCGATAGGGACTTTCTTGACGTGAACGCGCAGCACTTCTTCGCGGCCACGCACGTCGGGCAGGCCAACCACCACGCGCCGGTCGAAGCGGCCGGGGCGGAGTAGCGCCGGGTCGAGAACGTCGGGCCGGTTGGTGGCGGCGACAAGGATCACACCGTCATTCGATTCGAACCCGTCCATCTCCACGAGCAACTGATTCAGCGTCTGCTCGCGCTCGTCGTGTCCGCCGCCGAGGCCGGCTCCGCGATGGCGGCCTACAGCGTCGATTTCGTCGATGAAGATGATGCAGGGAGCATTTTTCTTGCCCTGCTCGAAGAGGTCGCGGACGCGGCTCGCGCCTACGCCGACGAACATCTCCACGAAGTCCGAACCGGAGATGGAGAAGAATGGGACGTTGGCCTCGCCAGCCACAGCCCGAGCCAGCAGCGTCTTACCAGTTCCCGGAGGGCCTACGAGCAGCACGCCTTTGGGAATCCGCCCGCCCAGCTTCTGAAATTTCTGCGGCTCGCGCAGGTACTCGATGATCTCCTTGAGTTCTTCCTTGGCCTCGTCCACGCCGGCCACATCCTTGAATGTGACCTTCTTCTGCTGCATGGAGAGCAGGCGCGCGCGGCTCTTCCCGAAAGACAGAGCTTTATTACCACCCGACTGCATTTGCCGGAGCATGAAAAACCAGATGGCGATCAGAAGGACGAACGGGCCGACGTTGAAGAGCAGGGGAAGCAGGATGTTGTTCTGCGGTTCCTTGATGGAGAAGTTGACCTTGGCGGCGAGCAGCGCCTTTTCGAGGTCTTCGTAGTTGCTGGGGATGGTGGTGTGGAACTGCTCTTTCGGGGACGACTTGAGGTGACCGCGCAATTCGTCGCCCTGGACAATGGCATCCTGCACCTGGCCGCCCTGCACCTTGTCAAAAAGGTCGGAGTAGGGGATCTCGTTGTCTTTCCCCATGCTGCCGCTCTTGGACACGACCGCCCAGAGCATCATCAGGCAGATGAGGATGAAGACCCAGAACATGATTGTCTTGACACTCGAATTCACCAGGATCCTCTTTCCCGGCGGGGAGAAGGCGCTCGAAAGGACCCCCAACGCCGCTTACACCATCCATTAGACGCCGCAACTTCGATCGAAGTGGCAGGAACTGCGGGTTAACGTCAGGGCAAAAACTCCCACCCGCCCGCCAGATGGCCGGTAAGTCTGATTGTACTCTCAGGCCAGTCAGATTGCAGCCCGACAAGAGCACTTTAGAGGCATATCCAAAGTGACGTTTGTGGATGGCCGTAAACTGCAATCAAAAGGCCGCCGCTGCGCCAGCCAGCGCCTCTGCTGTAACGGACAGGGCTGCCGGTTCAAGTTCCACGCCGCGCATCCAGACGATTTGGCCGCCGCATTCGAGGACCGGCCACACAGAGCGGGCGCTTCCGGTCACGCGCATCCGCTCCAGAACTTCCTTTACCTTGCGCGGGGCGCTGGAATGGCGCAGGCGTACCCGGTCTCCAGGCCGCCAGTTTCGCAGAGTGGCGACGGTGGGCCGCGAGGCGGTGGGCTCGCTTTCAGGACCCTGCGGACGGTATTCGACGCGGATTCGCAGTGTGAAAGCCGTAGCATCAATTTCTCCGGGGATGGCGATCTCATATTCGGGTACATTCGCCGCACCGTTCCCGGGGAAGGATGGCGCGCCGGGACTCAGGCGCAACTCGCGAGACGTGCGTTCCGCGAAGAGGCGCGGCGTGGGTTGAAGTTTCTGGCTGGCGCGGCCTTCCAGGGCCAGCTTGCGCAGTGCTTCAGTGGCGCTGAAATCGAGCGCCGCACCGATCCGGACAGCGGCTTCACGTAGCAGCCGCCTCTGAATCGCGGGGCCCAGGGCAGCGAAGCGGGTGATGTCGATTGCGAGGCCCATTCCCGCCGATCTGCCGCCCCCCCGGACCGGGTTTCCTTCCATCAAAAGCTGAGGAGCAAGGCGCTTCATTTCCTCGCTCCACCATGCTTCTTCATCCAGCGCCAATGCCGCCAGTTGCGCCAGATGGTCGCGCAGGCGCGGGTTCCATGTTTCAAGCAAGGGGAGCAACTGATGGCGGATGCGATTACGGGTGTAAGTGAGATGGCGGTTGGAAGAGTCCTCGCACCATTGCTGGCCCAGCGAATGGAGATACTCCTCCACCTGGGCCCGGGTGGCGGCAAGCAGCGGGCGCAAGATGCGGCCTTCGCGAAATTCAAGTACCGGATGAATGCCGGCGAGCCCCTCAGTCCACGCGCCACGCAGAAAGCGGGCCAGGACAGTCTCGGCCTGATCATCGAGGGTGTGGGCCGTGGCCACGGCATCGAGGTCGCCGGCGGCGAGGAGTTTCCGGAACCAGGCGTAGCGGAGACGGCGCGCGGCTTCTTCGATGGTTTCGGTAGGCTTACCGGCAGCGGGGTTGGCGCGTGCCTCGGCTTGAGTGTCGACGCGTTCTTCGTGGAAGCGAATTCCCAGACCAGAGGAAAGTTCGCGGCAAAAGGCGAGGTCGGCATCGGCCTCGTCACCGCGCAGACCGTGATGCAAGTGGGCTGCATGAAGGACCAGGCCCAGATCGGCGCTTCGGGAGGCGAGTGCGCGCAGCAGGGCTACCGAATCTGCCCCGCCAGACAGCCCGACGGCGACGCGCATGCCCGGCTTGAGCAGCGCCGAGTTCAGCGGTAACGCGACCGATACCGAAGGGGACACCAGAGGATGATAGCTCGGAACGGGATGAGGATTCCGGCGCGGAGTGGAAGATTGGGCTTTACGTGGATCTCCAGGCGTTGATCGCTGCCACGGAATCGTTTCCCGGGTCGGGAATTCTGGTTCCTTCGCGCAACAGCGGCTTATTGCAGTGGTGCCTGCGCGACGGCCTTCGCGTGGTTCAGCCTCTGACACTGATGAGCATTGGCCTTTACAGCGAGCCGGCAGGAGCATGGCTGCCGTCCATCGTTTTTTGATGCATGCCGGGCGAAATTGCAAAGGCGTGGCGCTCCGGCGATGTATACTCCACGAGTTATGCAGGTGTTTGCCATTTTGCCCGCCGCCGGGCTGGGCACTCGGATGGCCGGTCCTCAACCCAAGCAGTTTCTGGCGCTGGACGGCATCCCGATTCTCATCCACTCACTGCGCGCGTTTGCCTCGGTGAAACGCGTGACGGAAATCTACGTGGCCGTGCGCAAGCCGGAGATGGAGCGCGTGGAAGCGCAGATTTCCGAGCACGGTTTCGCCCGTCGCGTTCACGTGGTTGAGGGCGGCGAGAAACGGCAGGAATCTGTTGCCAACGCGCTGGCGTCCTTGCAGGCCGCCGACGATGATATCGTGCTGGTGCACGACGCCGTGCGGCCATTGATCGACGCAGCCACAATCGAACGAACCATAGACGCGGTTAGCGAGCACGGAGCGGCGATCGTGGGCCTGCCGGCAATAGATACCATCAAGCAGGTGGAGAGGACTGCGCACGGAGCGGTGATCACTTCAACCATTCCGCGGGAATTCATCGTGCTGGCGCAGACCCCGCAGGGCTTTCGGTTTGGCGTGCTGAAAGCAGCGTTCGCCGAGGCCACAGCCGACGGATTTCTTGGGACCGACGAGGCGTCGCTGGTGGAGCGTGCCGGATACCCGGTAGCCGTCGTGCACGGTTCTCAGGTTAATCTTAAAATTACGCAGCCCGGAGACCTCGAGCTGGCAGAGTTTTATCTGCACCAGCAGGCCCGGTAACCGGCGTCGAAATCGCAATATACTTTGCTTGAGAGCGACAATTGAAAGCGGACGCCACTGCAGCCTTGCGGTAGGGCTCCGGGATTCGGTTGACGCAAATCGCGCCTCGACCAGGAGACATGCAACGGAGAAGATGAACACACGGATCGGGATTGGCTGGGATTCGCATGCATTCGCGCCCGGCGTGCCGCTACGCCTGGGCGGAATGACGGTCGAGCATCCCCAAGGCCTGGCCGGGCACTCCGATGGGGATGTTTTGCTTCACGCCATCACGGACGCGCTGCTGGGAGCGGTGGCCGCGGGCGATATCGGCAGCTTTTTCCCGCCTGGCGACCCGCGCTGGAAAGACGCCGATTCGGCGATTTTTCTGAAGCTTGCTTTGGAAGAACTGCAGCACGCTGGTTACCGCATCGTCAACATCGACACCACGCTCGTCCTGGCGGCGCCGAAGATTGCGCCCATTGCCGGTGAGATGCGCGCCCGTGTGGCAGATCTGCTGGGCGTGGAAATGGAGCAGGTAAGTATCAAGGCTAAGACACCCGAAGGTCTGAACCTGGACGGCGTGGCGCAGTGCCATGCCGTGGCCATCGTAGAGAGCACCGCAGATTCCGACGAATTGAAAAGCATGAGCGCCGTTATCGAAAGCCAACGGCAGCTTGAGGACGTCGTCGAAGACCTGCTCAGTTCAGTGCATGGCGTGCCGAAGAAGCGGGTGGCGCCGGTGTATGACACTGAGGACATAACCTAAGGCGCGATAGAGGAATGCTGGTGCAGATTCAGGTCAGCGAATTACTAAAGATGCGGAACCTGATAGCGGAGGATCTGCTGGTCGATGGTGACCAGGATCAAATTCTCCAATTGCGCCTGCGCCACGAGCAAACGGTCAAACGGGTCGCGATGCAGCGAGGGTAGCGAGCCTGCCCATTCTGCGTGTTCGACAGTAATTGGCAGGGGTGAAAAGCCGTGCCTGGCAATTGACTTTGCTGTCGATCCTGAAAAGACCAGCTTGCCTGTTGCGCGCTTAATGGCGATTTCCCAGACTGTAGCCGCGCTGACGTGGATGTTGTTCTTTGGCGATTCGATTGCCGCCTGGAACGCAGACGGCAGATTTGGATCGTGCGAGTCCCACCAGAGAAATGCGTGTGTGTCGAGCAGGAGATCCATTCTTTACAACCCGAAATCTTTCAGCACATCTTCGGGAAGCGGGGCATCGAAATCGGGAGCAATGTACGTGATCCCAAGGAGGTTCTGCCCGGCCTTCCGCAAGGGTTTAGACTCCGAGGGCAGGGCGACCAGTTTCGCCATGGGTTTGCCAGCCTTGGCAATCACAATCTCCTCGCCGCGGGCCGCCCGCTCGACGAGACTCGATAGCTGTGTCTTTGCCTCGTAAAGATTGACCTGAGAATGCTTCCCCGTTTTTTTGCGCGGCTTCAGGACTGTACTGGCGGGCATCGGAATTCTCTCTTCAACGCTCATTGTGAGCCATACTGGAGAGTTGGTCAAGTTGGTCAACTGGGTTGGAAGAGAATAGTGCTCATCGGTCCTGAGTTCTTATCCTGGATAGTAGGGGAGTCATCGCACTTCCCCCGTTTTACGGCAATTCGCACCGGCTTGTGGCTACGCACGATTTCCATTGCGCTTTGCCGCAATCCGCATTACCTTTGCTGCGAGAACCCATCTGATTCCCAGGAGTTATTCCATGCACGAAGTGGCGTTTTTGCTGCAGAACATTCCCGACCAGCCCAATCCCGAGATGGTCCAGCGGATAATGATGATGGTCATCCCAATGATCTTCCTGTTTGCAGTGTTCTTTATTGCGCTGATCATGGTACCGTGCTGGTTCATTCTTAAGAAAGCCGGTTTTTCACCGTGGCTTTCGCTGCTGTGTCTTTTTCCCACGCTTGGCTTGCTGGTACTGCTTTACGTGCTCGCTTTTGCCGAGTGGAAGGTGGTGCCGGCGCCGCGGGTTGCATGGCAGCCGCCCGCGCCCTATCCGCCTCCGCCGGTTGCGCCGCAGGTGTAATTCTCGGCGCATTTGGAAGTGGGCTGCGATGCTAGCATCGTGAATAGAAAGCAACTTAGACGATGCCTGAATCTGGTCCTTCTTCAACAAATTCACTTCGCGTTCGCTTTGCTCCGTCGCCCACCGGCTATTTGCACGTGGGCAGCGCGCGCACCTTCATCTTCAACTGGCTCTTTGCCCGCCATAACAGCGGGACGATGGTGCTGCGCCTTGACGATACCGATGTAGAACGTAATACCGACGCGAGCGTGCAGTCCATTTTCGACGGACTGCGCTGGCTGGGCCTGAACTGGGACGAGGAATACAAGCAATCGGAGCGGCTGGCACTGCACCGCCGGCAGGTCGATGACATCTTTGCCAAAGGCCTAGCCTATCGCGATTTCACGCCCGCACACGCGGCTGGCGAAGAGCCAACATCGGCGCAAGGCGCCTGGCTCTGCAATCCCGGAATGCGCGATCTGCCTCGCGAGGAAAGCGATCGTCGCGCCGCCGCAGGCGAGCCGTTTGCCGTCCGTTACCGCGTCCCTCGTGGTGAGGGCCGCACGCTTCAATTTGTCGACGGCGTTTACGGGCTGCAGACCAAACTTGCTGATGAAGTCGAGGATTTCGCCCTGCTGCGGTCAGACGGCATGCCGACCTATCACCTGGCTTCCTGCGTTGACGATGCCGATCTGCGCATCAGCCACATCATCCGCGGCCAGGACCATCTGACGAATACGTTCAAGCACCTGCTGATCTTTGAAGCGCTAGGCGCCACGCTGCCGAAATTTGCGCATCTTCCTCTGCTCGTCGCACCTGATGGCGCAAAGCTTTCTAAGCGCAAGCATGGCTCCGTCGTCAGCGTCACCACCTATCGCGACGCCGGCTTTCTGCCTTCTGCCTTCATCAATTTTCTGTGTCTGCTGGGCTGGTCGCCAAAAAACGACCGCGAGTTTCTCACCCTTGACGAGCTTACCGGCGCATTCACGCTCGAAGGTGTAAACCGCGCTAATGCTGTCGTCAACTTCACGGAAGAAGACCCATTTGACGCGAAAGCCGTCTGGCTCAATGCCGAGCATATCCGCGCCATGCCGGTGGAAGAGCTTAGCCGGGCGCTGCGGCCCATCTTCGAGCGGGCTGGATTTCATCCGTCACCGGAAAAAGTGCTCGCTGTCACACCGCTCATCCGCGAGCGAATCAAACTGCTGCGTGATGCCGTTTCCGCCGCGGATTTTTTCTTTGTCGAAGAGCTTGCGCCTTACGATGCTGCCGAATTGATCCCGCAGAAGGGGGATGCGGCGCTGGCTCGCCGCGTTCTGGAGAAAGCCGCGCAGGTGTTGGTTGAAGCTCCGTTTGAGCACGACCCTTTGGACCATGCCATGCGGCAAGCCGCAGCCGAACTCAACGTAAAAGCGGGGCCGATGTTTCAGCCCATCCGGGTGGCTGTCTGCGGGCGCAAGAATGCGCCGCCGTTGTTTGCCACCATGACCGTCCTGGGCCGCGAGGTATGCCTCGAGCGCATTCGCCAGGCCCTGACCAAGCTGGAATCATTGGATGAAGCGAAGAGCCCCGCGTGAAACAATAACAACAGGCCGCTAGGAACGAGCCCCATTATAGCCATGACCCCAACGGACACTGCCGGCGAGGAGATTCGGCATACTGCCAATTTCCTGCGCGATATCATCGCTGAAGATGTGCGCACCAAGAAGTACGGGGACGCCGCCATCCAGACCCGCTTTCCACCCGAGCCGAACGGTTATCTCCACATCGGCCACGCCAAGGCGATCTGCCTCGATTTCGGTCTCGCCGATGAGTTCAGCGGCAGGACTAACCTGCGCTTCGACGACACCAATCCGGAAAAAGAAGAGCAGGAGTACGTCGACTCCATTCAGAAGGATGTACGCTGGCTCGGTTTCGAGTGGGAGCGCCTCTGCTATGCCTCCGACTACTTTCCGCAACTCTACGAGTGGGCCCTGCAGCTCATCCGCGCCGGCAAAGCCTATGTCGACGACCTCAGCGCCGATGAAATCCGCCAGTACCGCGGCACCCTCACAGAACCAGGGAAGGACAGCCCCTACCGCAACCGCCCCGTCAAAGAGAATCTCGACTTTTTCCAGCGCATGAAGGCCGGTGAATTCCCTGACGGCTCGCGCGTGCTGCGCGCCAAAATCGACATGGCCTCGCCCAACCTCAACATGCGCGATCCCGTCATGTACCGCATCCTGCACGCCACGCACCACCGCACCGGCGACGAGTGGTGCATCTACCCCATGTACGATTTCGCCCACGGCCAGTCAGACTCGATCGAGAACGTCACCCACTCGATGTGCACACTGGAATTCGCCGATCACCAGCCGCTCTATCGCTGGTATATCGAGCAGCTCGGCATTTTCCCCTCGCAGCAGATCGAATTCGACCGCCTCAACTTGACCTACACGCTCCTCTCCAAGCGCAAGCTGCTTCAGCTCGTCCAGGAAAAGCTTGTGAGCGGCTGGGACGATCCGCGCATGCCTACTCTCTCCGGCATTCGCCGCCGCGGCTTCACGCCCGAAGCCATCCGTGCCTTCTGTGCTTCCATCGGCGCCACGCGCACCAACGGCGTCACTGATATCGAAATGCTGGAGCACTTCCAGCGCGACGACCTGAACCGACGCGCGCGGCGGGCCATGGCCGTACTGCACCCGCTCAAGCTGGTCATCGACAACTACCCTGAGGGCCACGAGGAACTGGTCGAAGTCGCCAACAATCCGGAAGACCCTGCGGCTGGCACGCGCCAGGTGCCGTTTTCGCGCGAGGTCTACGTCGAAGAGGACGATTTCCGCGAAATGCCTCCGCCTAAATATTTCCGCCTCTCGCCGGGCAAGGAGGTGCGCCTGCGCAACGCCTACTTCATCACCGCCCAGCGTGTGGTGAAAGACGCAGACGGCAACATTGTCGAAGTGCACTGTACCTATGATCCCGCGAGCCGCGGCGGCAACTCACCCGACGGGCGCAAAGTGAAGTCGACGATGCATTGGGTGTCGGCAAGGTGCGCGATTTCCGCGGAAATCCGCCTCTACGAGAAGCTCTTCACCAAGCCCGATCCGTACGACGTCGAAGAAGGCCAGGACGTGCTTTCGAATCTGAATCCCAATTCGCTCGAAGTCCTCACCGGCGCCAAACTGGAGCCGTCGCTCGCCGAAGCGAAAGTCGGCGAACACTTCCAGTTCGAGCGCGTCGGATATTTTTGCCTGGATTCGGACGCGACCGAAACGACAAAAATCTTCAACCGCACGCTCCCGTTGAAGGACACCTGGGCCAGGATCGAAAAGAAGTCGGGAGCGTAGAACAACCTTCGGAGGAGCTAACCAAAGTCTCTTCCAACCTGGCAGTGTCATTCTCTGCGACCGAAGCGAAGTGCGGGAAATCGAAGAAGCCGTGGTTGCTCTTGATACCGCTTTCACCGCAACTCCGCTCTACAACAGCAGCTTCCCGGCTTGCAGGTTCGCTGGCACGCAGCAGCCGTCATGCCATACAGTGTTTGTGTCCCAAGAGGAGAGACCGCGTGCATTCGAACAAGAGAGCAGCCCTTCCGCTTTCGGTGCTTTCCGCACTGGCCCTGGTCTTTGTCACATCGCGCAACGTCGCCGCGCAACCCGCCACCCAGTCGCTGGGCATTTTCGACAGCCAGTCCGACGTTGGCTCCGTCACCCCACCCGGAGCTGCGAGCTTTGATCCCGCGACCGGCGTGTACACCGTCCGGTCGGCCGGTGCGAACCTGTGGGCGCGCGCAGACGCATACCACTTCGTGTGGAAGAAGGTCTCCGGCGATCTGTCGCTCACCGCCGATGTGAAACTGGACAGCGCCGGTCCCACAGCGAATCCGCATCGCAAGGCGTTGCTGATTTTCCGGCAGACGCTCGATCCAGACTCCAAGTACGCTGACGCAGCGATTCATGGCAACGGCCTCACCGCCCTGCAATACCGGCGGGACAAGGGCGACACCACCCAGGACATCGAATTCAACCTCGGGGCGCCGCAGCGAATCCGTCTGGAAAAGCGCGGTGACACCATGACGCTCTTCCTCAGCGTGCACGGTGAGCCGCTCCACCAGGCAGGTGCATCCGTCAAGCTGCACCTGGATGGCACGTTCTATGCCGGTCTGGGTGTGTGCTCCCACGACGACAACGCCGTAGAACAGGCCACCTTCGCACATGTGGAACTGCAGCCGCTCGCAGCTCCGGCCACACCTGCGCCCAGGGTGCTTTACAGCACGCTTCAGACTATTGCCATCGACAACAACGCCCGCCAGGCCACTGTGATCCTGACCGGCAGGGGACACATGGAAGCGCCAAACTGGAGCCGCGATGGCAAGGCGCTGATCTTCAACCGCGACGGTAAGCTGTGGAGCGTGCCCGCAGTTCCAGTTGACGGAAGACTTGCCGAGGCCAGCCCCATCGATATTGGCAATGCCACCGACTGCACCGGAAGTCATGGCCTCTCACCCGACGGCAAATGGCTCGCCATGACCTGCGCGACCAGGACCGATCCGGGCCGGCGCGTATATATTGTGCCTGCCGGTGGAGGTACGCCGCGCATGGTCACCGAAAATCCGAATTCCTACTTTCACAGTTGGTCGCCCGATGGAAAAACAATCCTGTTCACGCGACCCTCTCACGGCGCGCTGAATATTTACTCGATCCCGGCAGCGGGCGGACCGGAAACCGCGCTGACCAACGGCGCCGGAGTCAGCGACGATCCGGACTACTCGCCCGATGGCCAGTGGATCTACTTCAACTCCGATCGTGCCGGCGGCATGCAGATCTGGCGCATGCGCTCCGACGGCAGCCACCCCGAGCAGGTCACCTTTGACGAAATGCGCAACTGGACGGCGCACCCATCCCCGGACGGAAAATCGATCCTGATTCTCTCCTATGCCAGTGATATCGACGGGCACCCCGCGAACAAGGACGTGACATTGCGCATCGTCAACGTTACCGACGGCAAGATACGCGAGCTGGTGCAGATCGTCGGCGGGGCCGGCAGCGACAACGTGCCCAACTGGTCTCCGGACGGCGCACACTTCGCTTTTGTCAGTTATCAGTTCCTGCCCGCTGACGCCACCGGTTCCACGCAATGACCAGTAATTACGCCATCTAGCCCGCCAGATGAGGAAATATGCTCCAGATCAAGCGCGCCTACGAACCGGTTGAAAGCAGCGATGGGGAGCGCTTCCTGGTGGATCGTCTGTGGCCTCGCGGTGTGAAGAAAGAAGCCCTTGCCATCAAGGCCTGGCTGAAGGACGTCGCTCCGAGCACCGAGTTGCGAAAGTGGTACCACCACGAGCCGGAGTTGTGGGACGAGTTTTGCCGGCGCTACTTCAAGGAACTTGAGGCGAATCCGGCCGCTTGGCAACCGCTGCTCGATGCCGTGCGCAAAGGCAAGGTCACCCTGCTTTACAGCGCTCATCATGCAGAACAGAACAACGCTGTTGCGCTGAAAGAATTCCTGACCAGGAAGCTCCGCGGCACACGCCGATAGCACCGAATCTGCAACCGTCCCCGGCGATTGACTTCTCCGCGACGAGTGGTAATCTCGTTCTACGTCCCCGGGATCTGCAGGCCAAATTGAACCTGAGGGTTCGCAAATGAACAGGAGAAGGAATGAGCATATTCCCGCTGGAAGCGTCCGTACCCATCACTTTGGAACGCGGAAAATTCCGCTTCCTGGGCCTACCCACCTTCATCCATGCTTCTGCAAATTCAACCAATGGAGCCTTTGGACTGGTCGAGCATCCTGCCATCCGTCCTGGATTTGCTTCGCCTTATCACGTCCACCATCGCGAAGACGAAGCATTCTACGTGATCGACGGGGAAGTGGCCTTCGTCCTCGATGGCAAATGGAAGCGCGTCGGCCCCGGCGCCTACGCTTACGGTCCACGCGAAATTCCGCACGGTTTCAAAACGGTCGGCGACGCGGCAGTCCGTATGCTGATCCTGTGTGCGCCGGGAGGATTCGAAAATTTCATCATGGAACTCGCGGAGCCGCTGGATGGCCAGGTGAGGGTGCCAGACACGCAGAAGCTGATCGCTGCGGCGGCGCGGGCCGGCATCGACATTCTAGGGCCGCTGCCCGAAGAGCCCGTGTAACGGTGGCCGGTGCCCCGGATTCACCTACAGATTCCACTACCGGACGGCGATCGTCACCTTGCCTCGCACATGGCAGCTTTCCACGTAAAGGAGAGCGTCGGAAACGCTGCCCAGCGCATAGCTGCGGTCGAGGACCGGCTTCACTTTGCCGCACTGAATCAGGCCTCCCAGCACCTCGAGATCGGCCCGATTGATTTTTGCGAACACCCCCGAGATTTTTCTGCTCGAAAATGGCGGCATCACGAATCTCCCCAGCATCAAGCCCAGTAACTCACGCGAGCTTCGCTCCGGTCCGCCTCCTCCACACGGAACCAGAATTCCTTTGCGATGCATCGTCGGCAGCATCGCCTTCAGCGGATGGTCGCCGACCAGGTCGAAGATCACGTCGTACTTATCGCGTGCTCTAGTGAAATCCTGACGTGTGTAGTCAATCAATTCATCAGCGCCGATCGACTTCACTAATTCGAGATTGCGAGTGCTGCACACCCCGGTCACATGTGCGCCAAAGCATTTGCCAATTTGTACGGCAAAGGTTCCCACCCCACCGGCCGCTCCGTTTATCAGCACTCGCTGCCCATCCTTCACGCGCCCGTTGTCGCGTAATCCTTGCAGCGCCGTGATACCCGCAATCGGAACCGATGCCGCTTGCCCAAAACTGGCGTTTTCCGGCATGAGGGCAATTTTGCATTCTTCGGCAAGGGCAAACTCGGCGAAGGAGCCCTTGCAAACTCCAAACACCGCATCGCCTGGTTTGAAGCGGGTCACTCCTGTGCCGGCCACTGAAACAACTCCGGCTGCATCTGCGCCGGCCCTCGGGGACTTTGGCCCGCGCATGCCGGTGAACAGCCGGATAAACTTCGGCGCTCCCCGAACGAAATGCCAGTCATAAGGATTGACGGATGCCGCGTGGACCTGGATCAGCACTTCGCCGGGTCCCGGCGTGGGCTTTTCGATCTCTCGAAATTCGAGAACGTCGGTTGGCGCACCGTAACGGTGATAGACGATAGCTTGCATAGGCTACCCCCGATACCGTTATTAAGCATACGACAGGATTCGGCCGGAAGCGCATTGGAGCGATGCCGGCCGGTGTGAGTGCACTGAAAGCGGAACCCGGCGATCTGGGAGCTATTTCGCAACCACGTCGATTGCCGCGGTAATTGTCTGTGGCGGTAGGCACTGGCTCATGTTGCAGGCCTGGAAATGAAGTGTGCCTTTGATCAGATGGTTGCCAGGCGTAGCAACCATGTGGGTCTGCACCACGAACTCTCCTGAGTAAACGTTCAATTTCATGTTCGGAGCCGAGGGCAGGGAAATGTCATTTCCGGCGGGGTATTTCGCCGAGTCCAGACGCACGCCTGCGCCGGTCGGAATGGAAAATGTGGTGGGAATCAGAAAGTCATCGTGCGGCGTGTGCGAGTTGATGTGCATGCCTTCGACGATGCGGAAGTGCAGCGCGACTTCCGACGCCTTACCAGCGGGAAGGTGTACCTGCTCAGGATAGAGATAGGCAACCGGTGGGGTTTTCGGGAGCGCGTGGCTGGGCGTATTGCTGATGAATTGCCCGAAAGCTATGGCCGCGCAACCGGCCGCCAGTGCAATCCCGATTCCGATTCTGCTATTCCTTCCGAGCATCGTCGCTGATCCTAGCATTAGGCTGAAGGCTGATAGCCAAAAGCTAAAAGCTGTAAGCTGTTTCTTAATCCTTCAGCGCTTTCTGAATATCCGCTTCCAGGTCACTTTCTGAAGTAAGTCCCATCTCTGTCGCTACCACCACGCCTTTGCGGTTCACGAAGAAGGAGGTCGGCAAATCTTCCACGCCGCCATACGGTTTGGAAATGCCGTCGCCACCGAGCAGCACGGGGTAGGGCAGCTTCTTCTGTTGCGCGAATTTTGCGATTGCCGCCTTATCTTTGTCCCACAGGGTCTTGTCCTTCGGCGTGGCGTCATCCCCCTGCGAGGAGACACCGAGGACTTCGAAGCCCTGTGACGCGTATTTGTCGCGTAGTTCGACGATCCATGGCGTCTCAATCTGGCAGGGAGTGCACCAGGTAGCCCAGAAGTTAATCATGACCGCTTTTCCGCGGTAGTTCGCCAGGGAAACCGCCTTTCCATTGAGGTCGTCCAGGGTGAAATCCGGCGCCGGCTTGCCTGTGAGCGGAGAGTGGAAGACCAGGGTCCCGGAACTGGTGTCGGCGGCGAGATCTGCGCCCGAAGCTGCCATTGCCGCGCTACGGGCGGCGGCCTGCTTGCGGTATTCCCAGTTGGCCCACCCAGCCCAGGCAAAGGTGGCCAGAATGAATAAGACGGCGAACGAAACGATAGTGTTGCGCTTCAAAGCGATGGTGACCTCTCTTTCAATTGTACGAGTTTGCGGTGCAATCGTGAGCTGGCCCGATTCTTGTCGAGGGCTTATGGCTCCCGCCCCCCTTCCCTGTTCCCTGATCCCTGTTCCCTGATACGATCAAACACCGATGAATCCTTCTGGAGCGGGTGATCGCCAAACCGGCTCGTTTGAGCCGGCTGCGCTGGTGCGTACTGAAGCCGCCGCGCTTGAGGCGCTTGCTGCGCGGCTGGAAGGCCCCATGGCTGGCGATTTCGCGCGTGCGGTCGACATCGTTCTGCATTGTGGCAACGCCAATGGCCGCGTAGTTGTGACCGGCATGGGCAAGAGCGGCATCATCGCGCAGAAGATTGCCGCCACCTTGAGTTCAACAGGCAGCCCGGCGTTGTTTCTGCATCCCGCCGAAGCCGTACACGGTGACGTTGGTGTTCTCATGCCCGGCGACGTCGTCATCGCCCTTTCGGCCAGCGGTGAAACCGAGGAGATTCTGCGCCTGCTGGCGACGCTCAAGCGCAAAGGGGACGCGCTTATCAGCTTTTGCTGCAATTTGCAGTCTACCCTGGCGCAGGCCAGCGATGTGGCTCTCGATTGCGGCGTGGAGCGCGAGGCCTGCGGCTTGAACCTGGCGCCGACGGCGAGCACCACGGCCATGCTCGCGCTGGGCGATGCCCTGGCGATCGCGGTCAGTCTGCAAAAGGGTTTTCGCGCGGAAGACTTTGCGGAGCTTCATCCCGGCGGGAAGTTGGGCAAGCGCCTCGCCAAGGTTCGTGACCTGATGCACTCGGGTGAAGACGTGCCCGTGGTCGCGCCGCACACGCCCATGAGCGACGTCATCTATGAGATGTCGTCAAAGAAGCTCGGTATGACCACGGTGCAGGAAGACGGCAGGCTGCGCGGCGTGATCAGCGACGGCGACCTGCGCCGGTTGCTCGAAAGAGAAGGCGGTGCGGCGCTGAGCAAGACCGCCGGCGAAGCCATGAATGCGCATCCGAAGACGATCGGCGCAGACGAACTCGCCGCAAAGGCGCTCGCCATCCTCGAAGAGCGCAAGATCACTTCGCTGGTTGTCGTCAATGGCGATCAACGTGTCGAAGGCATAGTCCACTTGCATGATCTGTGGGGCGTCGAGCTGATTTAGCTGATTTGAAGGCGCGATGCCTTTGCCGCACATCAGGATGGCTGAGAGGAGCAAGCGATGCTCTACCCGGGATCGTTCATTTGGAGGCGAATAAGTGACTCTTGGCTTCTGAGTACTGCAGCCGAATTGCTGTTCGCTTTTTCCTCATTGGCGATCATTGCATGTACGTGGCTTTGCGCCACGGGCAAGGTGCCACCAAATCCGACTACCTTAGCCAACGTTGCTTACGGAATCCTCGGCGCATCGGGGGCTCTAGGGGTGTTCTTTCTTTGGGGCGGAATGTGGCGCTACTGGATGCTAGGCAGGCCTGCGAACCGGATTTTGCGTCGACTCTGTTTTCTGCTCCTGGTTGCAGGCGTTTGGTACGGTGCCGTTCTGTACTACTCCGTTGTGTATCTGCCCACGAGAGGCAATCAGGACACCCTGGGATTCGAAAGGCGGGAAGGGGAGACCGTGCCTGGTCCGCTGTTGAGGAAGTTCAGAGCCCTACTGATCGCGGGTTGGATTGCGCCGTTCCTGTTTTCGGCGCTTCTGATCGCTTTTCCGAAGTTCGCTTCTCAGCTACTCGGTTCAGCCCTCACCTACGCTCCTCAGCTGTTCATGCTCGTGGTATTTCTGGGCTCTGCAGTTTACCTCCTGATGCGGTTGTATGGAGCGGGAATGGGCTCTGCAAAAAGACCCGACAAAGAAAAATAAGGGTTCGGAGCATCGTGGAGGAAGGACTTCCAGATGCAAATTAAAATTGTTCTCATCGGAAATACGCTTTCCGTTGAGATCTCTGAGGAAAATAGCAGCACAGGCAGCCCTCAAACCCGGTGATCCTTTCGATTGGGTTTCCAACGGGGTTGAGGGCATCGCACTGGTGAAGCACTCGACTCCTTCTGCGAGGAAGAGGTGGCGGAAAACCCTGGACGAGACTTTGGAAGGTATCCCTGAGAACGCCGAGGTGGAAAGACTAATTATGGACCGTACCGTGGAACCGAAATCTCGTGATGAGCACCTGCCGGGTGACGGCTTACGGGCTGACGCTCATCGGAAATCAAACCATTCAGCAAGCTTGGCGTCCAGGTCCTTCCAAGCCAACACCGCAGCCGGAATCACTTTCGTCTGCTCCGGTGGAAGTTTCATCTCCAGCCGCTCCAGGCGATCCTTGAACTTGGTTTTTGTTCCCACCACCAGGAGGCGACTGACCGGATTCCCGAACCTGCCTTTGCCTGTGCGAACGGGCGCAGAGCGGAACTGATCTTCCGGTGGCACGGCATCCCCGCTCCAGTCGAGGAGTTCGAAATACGGGGATCTCCCGCCCTTATCGTTATGCAGTCCGATCATGCGCATCAGGATGAGCTTGCCGGAGAGCAGCCGGTAGCTGATGATCTCGCCCTCTTGCCAGTCGCATTCCGCCAGCGCTCTGCGGCGGATCTTTTTCGGCTCCGGTTGAGGCGAGGTTAGCTGAACCCGAAGTTTTTCCAGCGCCGCGCGCCGCTTGAGATAATCCGCATTCGACGCCGACTTCCAACGCTCCAGGTCCGATCCCGAATCGATGACGGCGAGAGCCTTCTCCAGCGCTTCCGGCTCCAGCCGGCCGCAAAGCCATTGCGTGGCGGCAAGCGCCAGCCAGACTACGCCAGCTTCGTCGGGGTCTGCCAGTGAGCTTGCGTAGTTCTTCAGGACGCGTGCAGTCGCCTCCGGTCCGCTCAGTCCGTTTCCAATGTGGTCGCGATATTCATCGCGGATATCGTTGGCAGTGTCATTCTGAAAGATTCCTGTTCCCCATGCGCCCATGCTAAAGACAAATACTTGAACCGTTCCGAATTGGCAAGAAAAACACGCCCGCTGCGAAGCGTCTTGACACGGCGCCTGCAGACCAGGCCCAAACTGTCTCACTCGAAGGGTGCACCCCAGAACCTGTCAAGAGGTCCTTCCTATTTTATTTTCTAAGTAACTGAAAACAAACGTAAAAAACTTTGACCTGTTTTGCCGATTAATTCCCGCGATCCGCTAGCCTTGAATCATGGCTGGGGAAAGAGGCAAAGTCCGGGGGAGCAGAAAGCGCGAATGCGTGCAGGCGCAGGCGCATCGCTCCTTGTGTGCCCGTCCTCATCGTCATTCATCGCTGCGTCGCCCACATCGCTACCTGCTCCAATTTGATTGTCGTCCGGTTGTCCCTTGCCACTCACCCCAGTTTCCGCAGCGCATCTTCCCTCTGCGGACGCGCCGCTCTCAATGCCACTGTCGTAAATCGCCGCTCCACGCCAGGGTTTTTCACCATTCGCCATGGCTTGGCTGGTCCCCAAAAATCACCGGAAGCGCGCCAAAACACGAAAATCGAATTTTGAAAGTAAAACTGTAAAACTGTAAAGCTGCAAAACTGCAGATCTTCAAAACTGTATATCTGCATAAGGAACGCGCTGAGCCCGGACTACTTCGTCGCGATTCGGATGAACGTAAACATTTAGAATAGAGACTGCTTTCAACATTGCCATCGTTCGCCCGACCGAGCGGGCGGGAAAGTTTGCTCTCTCTCTTTATGCACCGTTGGTCGAAGCTCTTTATTCCCACTCTGCGCGAGGCCCCGGCCGATGCCGAAGTGGCCAGCCACAAGTTCCTGCTCCGCGCCGGCTACATTCGCCAGCTCGGCGCAGGAATTTATAACTACCTCTTCCTAGGCCAGCGCTCGCTGAACAAGATCATCGCCATCGTGCGTGAAGAGATGGACAAGATCGGCCAGGAGTTCTACCTGCCGGGCATTCTTCCGCGCGAGCCGTGGGAAGAAAGCGGCCGCTGGACGGGCATGGGCGAGAACATGTTTCGCCTGAAGGACCGCAAGGGAGCCGATCTATGCCTGGGCATGACGCACGAAGAGATCATGACTTCCATTGCGCGCAACGAGCTGCGCAGCTACAAGCAACTGCCGCAGATCTGGTACCAGATTCAGACCAAGTTCCGCGACGAACCGCGGCCAAAGAGCGGCTTATTGCGCGTGCGCCAGTTCATCATGAAGGACAGCTATTCTTTCGATCTCGACAAGTCCGGTCTGGACCGCAGCTACGATCTCCACGACGAAGTCTATCGCCGGATTTTCACGCGCTGTGGACTCAATTTTGTAGCTGTCGAGGCTCATTCCGGATCGATGGGCGGCTCTCAATCGCAGGAGTTCATGGTTTACACCGATGCCGGCGAAGACCTGATCGCAAGCTGTCCGAAATGCGGCTACGCAGCGAATCTGGAAAAGGCCACTTCGCGGCTTGATCCGGTCGTCGAGATGGAAGCGACGGGAGACGGCAAACCCGAATTGGTGAGCACGCCAGGATGCGCGGCTATTGCCGACGTGGCGGCCTTCTTCAAGATCTCTCCCGCCTCCGATATCAAGTGCGTAGCTTACATGGCGTTGAAGCCCGGCGAAAGTGGTAAACCGGACACATGGCACGGCGTGGCGACATTTCTGCGTGGCGATCACCAGGTGAATGAAACCAAGCTGATGGGCGCCGTCGGTGCAGCCGATTTGCGCACCATGCAGGGAGGTGAACTGGAGCAGTACTTTAACGGCCCGGCCGGGTACCTGGGTCCGGTGGGCCTCGAGGCGGATGCAGAACCGCTCGCGGGCGGACTCACAGTGGTAATAGACAAAGCGCTCGAGAACCGGAAGAATATGGTCTGCGGCGCTAATAAGCTCGACTATCACCTGCGCAACGTCGCTCCGGGACGGGATTTCGGCTGGACGATCAGCGCCGATATCCGCAGCGTGAATGAAGGCGAAAGCTGCCCGGCCACGGACGAAAGCGACCATGTGTGCGCGGGCAAACTGGTGGTTGGCAAGGCGGTTGAGGTCGGTCACATTTTTAAGCTCGGCTATAAGTATTCCCAATCGATGGGCGCGCGCGTGCTCGACGAAAACGGAAGGGAAGTGACGCCGATCATGGGCAGTTACGGCATCGGCATCGAGCGCATTCTAACCGCCTCCGTTGAGCAGTCGAACGATGCCAACGGCTTCTGGCTGCCGACATCCATCGCACCGTTTACGGTGGTAGTGACGGTGACGAATATTGCTGAGAAAACGCTGCGCAAAATGGGCGAGTCACTTGCTGCGGAGCTTGATTCTGCGGGAATCGACGTGCTGTTGGATGATCGCGACGAGCGCGCTGGCGTCAAGTTCAAAGATGCGGACCTTGTGGGCATTCCCTACCGGATCAACGTGGGCAAAAAAGCCGCAGCGGGCCAGGTGGAACTGGTTACGCGAAAGTTCGTGCAATCTGCAAAGATCGCCCAGGGATCTGCAGCCAGCGAAGATGTGGCGCTCGCAGATCTGCTTGCGATTCTCAAAGAGCGTATTGAAGAAGAAAGATTGTTGGAATCGAGCGAGTAGCTTCCGGTTCTCTACGCCGGGAGACATTTGCGATAAGTTTTTACTGGTGTGTTGCCATGGAGGATTTTTCAGGGAAGTTCAACGCCGCGGGCCGGCATTCACCTGAAAGTCGGCAGTTGCCAGCCAGTGTCGACCAGGAGAAGTAATGGCACTGAAGATCAAGGTCAGAAAGCCGCGAATGCATCATCCCTTCGTGTACATGGTCGTGATGGCCATAGGCGGGATTTGCGTCGCCGGTGTACTGGCAGGTTTCACCGTCTTCATCTATTACTACGCCAAGTACGGCGCAATCGTGAGCGCGCGTTTCCAAGAGCCCGTCTTCGTAGATACGGCCAAAATCTACGCGGCGCCGCGCGAGGTCCGTACAGGGCAGGAGTTACCCGTCTCGCTCATTGCGAGCGAACTTCGCGAAGCCGGCTACACGCCGGACAGCATCAGCCCGGCTTCGCAGTTAGGCACATTCAGCGAGAGCGGAGACTCGATCATCGTCCGTCCAGGCCCGCAATCGTATCACGCGCCAGATTATGCCACCATTCACGAAAGCAACGGCGTAATCGACTCGATCACAGACCCACAGGGGCGCCCCCTGGCGAGTTACGAATTGGAGCCGCTGCTCGTCACCGGTCTCAGTGAAAGCGCGGAACGCATCAAGCGCCGCCTTGTGACTTACAACGAGCTGCCGGCAAACCTGGTGAGCGCCGTCGTGGCTATTGAAGACCGCCACTACTTCGAGCACGGCGGCATCGACTACATGCGCATTCTTGGCTCGATGCGCAACGACCTCAGTCATGGCGATCTTGCCGAGGGCGCGTCGACCATTACCATGCAGCTAGCCAAGCTTTTTTTCCTCAACCCGGAAAAGAGCTTCAAGAGAAAATTCCTGCAGGTAGTCATCACCTTTCAGCTTGAGCACCGCTTCACCAAGCAGCAAATTTTCCAGATGTACGCCAACGAAGTACCGCTCGGTCACCAGGGCAGCTTCGACATTGACGGCTTCGGCGAGGCTGCGCAGGTTTACTTTGACAAGGACGTGCGCCAGTTGACGCTCGACGAAAGCGCATTGCTCGCCGGCCTCATTCAGAGCCCGAATTACCTGAGCCCGTTCCGGCATCCGCAGCGCGCCATCGATCGCCGCAATCTCGTGCTCGATGCCATGGTTGAGACTGGAGCCATTACCAGGGAACAGGCCATGAAGGCCAAGGCACAGCCGCTGCGCTTGTCGAAAGCGGGCATGGATGCCAGCGAAGCGCCTTATTTTGTCGACATCGCGCGCGACCGCGTGACCCGCCGGCTAGGCGATCGCGACTTCAATCGCGAGGGATTGCGCATCTACACTTCGCTTGATCCCGACCTGCAGCGCATCGCCGCTGAATCCGTGAATGTGACGATGCCTGCCGTCGACAAGGCGGTGGATCGACTGCACGCGCGCGATAAGCGGCGCGGGATTCACTACTCATATCCGCAGGTCGCGCTGATCGCGTTGAATCCGCATACCGGGCAGGTGCTGGCGCTGGTGGGCGGTCGCAACTATGGAGAATCGCAATTCAATCACGCTCTTTCGGTGCGGCCAATGGGGTCCACCTTCAAGCCGTTCGTCTACGCTGCTGCGTTCAACACCGCAGTCGAAGGGGCGATGTTGCCCGGAATGACTCAACTCTTCTCGCCGCTGACGATCCTCAATGATGAGCCGACCACTTATGAAGTAGGAAACCAGATTTATGCGCCGCGCAATTTCCAGGGCGAATATCATCTACAAGTAACTGCGCGTTTCGCGCTTCAGGAGTCACTTAACAACGCCACCATCAGCCTGGCGTCAATGGTGGGTTTCGACAATGTTGCGGCACTTGCTCGTTCGGCCGGCATTTCCGGCGTTGAAGCTACTCCTTCAATGGCCATTGGCGCTTATGGAGCCACACCGCTGCAGGTTTCGGGCGCATATACTGCTTTTGCCAATCACGGTCTGCATATCGACCCGTGGCTGGTGGCGAGCGTCCGTTCGCCCAATGGCGACGTCATCGCGGACTATTCACCGATGGTTCGCCAGGTGCTCGATGCGCGCGTTGCCTATCTCACCACCAATATGATGGAGAACGTAATCAATCACGGCACAGGCGAGAGCATTCGCGAGATGGGTTTTACCGCGCCGGCTGCGGGAAAGACCGGTTCCGAACACGATGCCTGGTTTGCCGGCTTTACCAGCAATCTGCTCTGCGTGGTGTGGGTGGGCAACGATGATTATTCGGATATCAAGCTTGTCGGAGCACAGGCCGCGGTGCCTGTCTGGGCGGCGTTCATGAAAAAAGCAGTGCAGTTGCCGCAATACTCCGACACCAAGGAATTCATGCCGCCCGACGGGGTACAGCTCGTCAACATCGACAAGACTACCAATCTGGTAAGCGATGCTGCCTGCCCCGATGGTGATCCGGTAGCGTTCCTCGATGGCACTGCGCCCACCGGCACGTGCGATCATCCATTGGAGCGTCAGAACCTGTTGCAGAAACTTTTCGGAATAACAAAGCCAGGAGATTGAATCGCCATTGATCGCGGCCGCAGCTGGTCTCATCGGTGAGTGGAAAATTTCAGCCATCAATCTCTGCGCCGTCGGGCATGCGCTGACACATGGGGCACCAGAAGGTCACGCGCGCATCTCTGCCCTGGATGCGCCGGTGAATTCTTTCGCCGCAGCGCCGGCACGGCTCGCCTGCTCGGCCATAGACCCATAAGCTGGCGCTGGGATCCGATGCGTGCGTCGTCCGCCGACCGCGCCCGCCATAAGTGACGATCGTGTTACCAGAATCCTCAAGCACGTTTGCGTGTACGAGTTTTCGCGCAGCATTAATAATCGCCAGCGCCTGTTCGTTAGTTAGGCAGGCGACTCTGCAGTAAGGGTGCACGCCGGTAACGAAGCACACTTCCGATTTAAATACATTGCCTACGCCGGCCAGCACGTCCTGGCGGAGCAGCACATCTGCGACAGCTTCATCGCGGTGCGCGAGTAGACGGCACATCGCGTCCGCAGTGGTGAATCTGTCGCTGAGAACATCAATGGCGGCGTTTGGGATTCTCCTGTCGCGCTGGAGCGACTCCGGCGTATGCATCTCCGCAACGGGCACGCGAAATCCTACCGCGATATAGTCGTCCGTCTCCAGCACAATGCGCATATTGATTCGCGGCTGTTGCCAGGGCTGGCCGTGCCGGTAGATGTGCCAGCTTCCATTCATGAGCATGTGAGTGGCCAGCGTGCAGCCACCGGAAAAGTGAATCAGCAGCCACTTGCCCCGTGATTCAACGTTGAGGACGATTTGGCCGGTGAGTGGCGTATCGTCGTGTGATCGCATCAGCTTTGGATAAGTGGAGCGAAATGTCGTTAGGGGCTTGCCGGCAAGAGCGCGGCCGAGCGAACGCGCAGTGCGGAAAATGGTGTCGCCTTCAGGCATAGGTCACTGCACCTCGCCCGCATGTGAGTCGTGCCCGTGCTGCCCCACCGGCAACAGGATGCGTCGCAGGTGCATGCCCAGCGGGCCGGCATAGAATCCCGCGTCCATCAGGAACGGCGCCATCAAATGAGCAGCCACCGGCTGTCCGTTGACAGTGGTGATCAGCATGCCTTCGCGGCCGCCGGCACGCATGCGCTCTTGCCCCCGTGCGCACAGAAAATGCGCCAGGCCTGAGGCGACCTGCGAACGATCCGGCTCGTCGGCAGGCAGAAAGACCAGCATGTTGGGATTGTTGCGGCGCAACCAGGCAACGAGCTGGCCATTGCGCAGGATGACCTCCGCGTAGGCGGCGCGCGTAAGCACGCGAGGAGCGGACTCGGAGTCTTCCTCGGCAACCGGCAGATCGGGCCAGCGCAGAATGGAGCCGTACGGATTCGCCGGATCGGCGGCGGAGAGCGCCACGAATTCCGGCTTTTCTGTCGGCGGCGCGGTGCGTAGTTGGCGCAATAGATCAACGGCGGCAGGCAGAGCAAACTGCGTTGCGCCCAGGCCCGCTACAAAATATCCCCGGCGAATCCGGCCACTTTCCTCCAGCGCCTTCAAAACGTCGTAAACGGCGCTGAAGCCGCCAGGCACATTTTCCGCTGCAACTGCTTCGCGCAGCAGTACGCCGTAGCGATTGAGCAATTGCAACCCCAGCGCGTGGCTTGCCTCCGTATCGCTCACTCCTTTGCTCTGGCGCAGCGGCACCAGGGACCAGCGGCCCTGTGCCGTGGGTGGCGTCGTGCGCCGCGAACGAAAGACCACTCCCGTGTGTGTGCGGCGTTCGCTGCGACGGCTGCTTTCGGGGCGTGCAATGTAGGCGCGTAATGCATGAAGCGAGTCATTGGTCACAAGTCCGCGCCACACCAGGCTCCAAAGCGCGTCAATGCTCTCACCGGGATAACCACCGCCGGCAGCCTGATGTAAAAGATCGAAGAAACTTGCTCCCGTTGACTCAAGCACGGCCAGCAACTTTTCTTCGCGCTCGGTCAGCGGCTCTATTGTGGGCCGCTGCTGCGCAAGCAATGGCAGCTTGTCTGCCAGAAACAATGCTATCCGTCCGTCGCGTTCTCCGATTGGTTCAACACCGGTCCATGCCACTTCACCCGCGGCAACCAGGGTATCCAGACCGGCCGCAGTGTAATCCGCAATGCGCGCGGGCAAAATTGAAGTCTCAAGTAAAGACGCCGGGATGGGCGCGCCTTGCAGGCTCTCAACCGCGTCGAGCAGCGCATCGAGATGGCCGTGCGCGCTGTGTCGCGGGGTAACCAGCCCTTGCCAGTGCGTGAAGAAGCGCGCCAGTGTGTTTTGTTCCACGGGTTCGACTTCGCGCCGCAACTTCGCCAGCGATTTGCGCCGGATCTGGCGAAGTACTTCCGTGTCGCACCATTCGCGATGAAGACCGCCGGGGCGGAAACCGCCTTCCAGAACGCGTCCTTCCTGCGTGAGCAGTCGCAGAGTCTTCTCTATTGCTTCGGGATCGAGACCGAAACGAATTGCTGGTTCGTGCAGCGTAAATGGTCCATGCGTACGGGCGAAGCGCCTCACCAGTTCGAGAACTGGGCGAGTAACGGGCTCGAGTAAAGCCGCGGCAAGTCCCGGCGGCAGCGGAATCCCCAGTGCGTCACGATAGCGCGCGGCATCCTCCGCGACAATCAGCCGCTTTTCGCCGGCGATGCGCAATTCCAGCAGACGGCGTGCGCGAATGAGCCGGTCAACATGCGCGAGCAGGTCGGGCGAAGCAAGGCGCCGCGCCAACTCCTGTCGGGTGAGATCGCCGAGGCGCAAACAGAGATCGTGAATTCCATCTGCGGAACGCGCGCGGTAATTCTCCGCGAGACACTGCGCGTTCTCTTCTACTTCGGCAACGGCGTCGGCATCGAGCAGTTCGCGCAGATCGGCCTCGCCCATCAGTTCGCGCAACTGATCCTGGTCGATGGTGAGCGCTTGCGCGCGACGTTCTGCCAATGGCGCATCGCCATCGTAGACGAAATTAGCGACGTAGCTGAAGAGCAGCGATGCGGCGAATGGCGAAGGCTTGCGAGTTTCCACGACGTGCAAGCGTACCTGGCGCTGCTCAATCGCGCGCAGCGTTTCGATGAGCGCGGGCATGTCGAAGACATCGCGGAGACATTCACGATATGCTTCGAGCAACAGCGGAAATGACGGATAACGCGACGCTACGGAGAGCAGGTCGTAGGATCGCTTGCGCAACTGCCACAGCGGCGAGCGGGCATCGGCGCGACGTCGCGGCAAAAGCAGCGCGCGTCCGGCCGCCTCGCGGAACCGTCCGGCAAAGAGCGCCGTCGAGCCCAACTGGCGCTGCACAAGCTGCGCCGCTTCGGCGGCTTCAACGAGAATCCAATCGGAATCGGGCGGCTCGTCGGTATCGGGGAAACGCAAAACAAAGCCGTCATCGCCCCATAGCGTCTCCACCTCCGGGCCGCCAGTGGCGCGAATGCGTGCGCTGATTGCCATCGCCCACGGAATGTGAATGCGGCTGCCAAACGGCGTCAGGACGCACACACGCCAGTCGCCGAGCTCGTCGCGGCAGCGCTCCACCACAATAGTCCGGTCGTCAGGGACTGCGCCTGTAGAGGCTTCCTGGTCGGCGAGAAAAGCGAGGAGATTTTCCGCGGCGCGCGAATCGAGATCGTGTTCCGTGATGAGGCGAGTAAGTGCAGCGGGTTTGGGCAGCCCCCGAAGTTCGCGGACCATGGCGCCGATTCGACGTCCGAATTCGAGCGGGCGGCCGGGACCATCGCCCTTCCAAAACGGCATCTTGCCAGGTTCGCCGGGCGCCGGTGTGACAAGTACGCGATCGTGAGTGATGTCGGTGATGCGCCAGGTTGAAGCGCCGAGAATGAAAGTGTCGTTGGGATGGGACTCGAAGACCATTTCTTCGTCGAGCTCGCCCACGCGTACTGCCTTGCCTTCAGTGAATGCGAGAAACACTCCATAGAGGCCACGATCGGGAATGGTTCCAGCGTTGAGAATGGCAAGCCGCGCGGCGCCATTGCGTGCGGTGACGACATTTCGGATGCGATCCCAGTTGAGGCGCGGGCGAAGCTCGGCGAATTCGTCCGACGGATAACGGCCGCTGAGGAGATCAAGCACGCCGTCGAAAGAGGGACGAGCGAGCTCGGCGAAAGGTGCGGCGCGGCGGACTAGATCGTAGAGGTAATCGACGGGCACCTCTGGAGAAGCCGAGTCAGCAGTGTTAGCGTCGTTGGCGGAGCTGGCCTTCTTTGCTTTGGCGGCCTTGGCTGTTGGCGGATGGGCGGCGATCGCCACCAACTGCTGCGCGAGGACATCGATGGGATTGCGGGGATAGCGCGTGGATTCGATATGGCCTTCGTGCATGGCGCGCGTGACGGCGGCGCAGGCGACAAGATCGACGCGGTACTTGGGGAAAAGAATGCCTTCGCTGACGGCATCGACCTGGTGGCCGGCACGACCGATGCGCTGCATTCCGCTGGCAACGGAGGGTGGCGATTCGATCTGGATAACGAGATCGACAGCGCCCATGTCGATGCCGAGCTCGAGCGTAGACGTGGCGCAGAGAGCGCGAATCTGTCCGGCTTTCAACTGCTCTTCGATGACGGCGCGCTGATGCGCGGCGAGAGAACCGTGATGTGCACGCGCGATTGGCTCGCCGGCAAGATCGTTGAGCGCCCCCGCGAGGCGCTCGGCGAGCTGGCGGGCGTTTACGAAGAGGATGGTCGAGTTGCGTTCGCGGATGAGCTCGAGCAGACGCGGATGAATCGCGTTCCAGATGGAGACCCGGCGCGGCACTTGCGATGCTGGACCGGTGGGGATCTCTTCCTGCTCGCCGAGGCGCGACATGTCTTCGACGGGCACTTCGATTCGGAGCTTGAGCTGTTTGGGCTGCGAGGCGTTAATGATGGTGACGGGACGATAGCGAAGACAGGGATCAGGGAACAGGGAACAGGGATCAGGTGCGGCGGTATCAGCGTTAGGCGATAGCGTTTCGGGCTTAACGGCAGTGTGTTTTTCGGCGGCAGGTGGTGTGTCGACGCCGCCGAGGAAGCGGGCTACCTCTTCGAGCGGGCGCTGCGTGGCAGAGAGGCCGATGCGCTGGATGGGCTTTTTGGCGAGAGCCTGGAGACGCTCGAGCGATATGGAGAGGTGTGCGCCGCGCTTGGTGGGGACGAGGGAGTGGATCTCGTCGATGATGACGGTTTCGACGGTGCGGAGCGCTTCGGCGGCT
Organism: Occallatibacter sp.; assembly: GCA_035935755.1. GTDB lineage: Bacteria > Acidobacteriota > Terriglobia > Terriglobales > Acidobacteriaceae > Telmatobacter. Next base: position 142,638 of record DASYWU010000044.1, read on the forward strand.
TGCGAAGTTAGTACGAGGTAGAGCGACTCGGGTGTGGTGATGAGGATGTCGGCGGGACGGCGGGCGAAGCGGGCGCGCTCGCGCTGAGGGGTATCGCCGGTGCGGACGCTGATCTGCGGCTCGTGGAAGGGAACGCCCATGCGGCGGGCCATGTTGGCGATGCCGGCGAGCGGAGAGCGGAGGTTGCGCTCGACGTCAACGGCGAGAGCTTTGAGCGGCGAGACGTAGACGATGCGGCAGCCATGCGTGCGGCCAGCGGGCGGTGGATGGAGCATGAGGCGGTCGAGGCAGGAGAGGAAAGCCGCGAGGGTTTTGCCGCTGCCGGTGGGAGCGAGGATGAGGGTGCTTTCGCCGCAGGCGATGGCGGGCCAGCCGAGGCGCTGCGGGGCGGTGGGCGCGTCGAAGACGGCGCGGAACCAGGCTGCCGTGACCGGATGGAAGCAGTCGAGGGAGTCGGCGGAGTCGGCGATGGGCGGGTCCGGCGGCATGCTGCTTTGAGCTTAGCGCAAGGGGCGGGAGGGGGGCCGCAGGTGTGGGAAATACAGTTTTACAGCGTGGCGTTTACCTGTTCTCAAGTCGTGGCGGAGGGCGTACAGTTTCCCAGTTTTACAGTTTTACTTCGCAAATTCAAAAATGAGCTTTTCAGGCTTTCAAGCGCATTTTTCTGCGGAGCGCTGAATGAAGAGGCGGCAGGATATGCAGACGTGGAGCGGCGATTTACGATTTTCGGATCAGGATGCCGCGTGCATGAGCCAAGTTTCCGGCGGCGTGAAGCACGCGGAGATTTTGCGTTGGAGAAACCTGGAAGCGGCGTGCGGATGCTGCTCTCCGACCGAAAGAGGCGGTGAGTCGCGGTGGGCAGTTCGCCCCGGTTCCGGTCCATTTCCCTACGCATGATTCAAAGGGTAGCAAAACCGGAGAATTGATCGGCAAACTGCGGCCAGAATTCTGCCTTGTGTTTTCATGAATTTACAACTATTTGTTAAAGTGAGCCCTTGACAGATTTTGGGAGCGGGGCATTTCGTCTTACCGGATGGGAAGGATTTCTCCTTGACAGCCTAGGAGAATGCAGGCTATTTTCTCCTAGATTGTCAAGGAGTAGCGGAAATGACGCCAGGAAAGCAGGAGAAGCAGATTGACTTGCTGCAGGGGACGCTCGACCTGCTGATCCTAAAAGCGGTCTCACTGGGACCGTTGCACGGCTATGGAGTTCTGCTGCGGATTCAGCAGCTATCGGGCGAGGAACTGGTGATCCAGCAGGGCTCGCTTTATCCCGCGCTCTATCGCCTCGAGCACCAGGGCGTCATCGCGAGCGAGTGGGGTGAAAGCGAGAACAACCGCAAGGCCAAGTACTACCAACTCACCCGCGCGGGACGCGAAAGGCTGGCCGGCGAAACCCTGAAGTGGAATCGCATGGCGGGCATTATCGGGAATATTCTCCGAGCGACGCCGGAGGAAGCATGAGTCTGCGATCATTCACCACCCGCATGGTGTGTCAGTCGCGCTCCTGGTTTCGCGGCGTCTTTCATCGCGCCCGGTTGGAAAGAGAGATGGACGATGAACTGGGCTGCCATCTCGAAATACTCACCAACGAATTGATCCGCTCCGGCTTGTCGCCGGTGAAAGCCGCTCGCCGAGCACGTATTGCGCTTGGGTCGACGCTTGTGCACAAAGAGGAGATGCGGGCCTCCCTCGGGCTGCGCTGGTGGGACGCGTTGTGGGCCGATCTGCGCTATGGTGTCAGGATGCTGCGGAGATCGCCGGGCTTTACCGCGGTAGTGGTGTTGACGCTGGCGCTAGGTATCGGTGCAAATACGGCGATCTTTTCCCTGGTGAACGCCGTGATGCTCCGATCCCTTCCGGTTCGGGATCCGCAGCAGCTTGTGATGCCGGCCTGGACAGCACACAACTGGCCGAATGGCCCCGGAATCAGCAGCTATGGCGACTGCCGGCCTGAAAAGACCTCGCAAGACCGCGGCGGGTGCTCATTCTCCTATCCGATGTACCAGGCTATCGCAACGCACAAGGATTTGTTTGAAAGCGCGATGGCGTTCGCGGGTCCCGCATCGATAGATGTGAGCGGGAACGGAACGGCCAGCATCGCGCATGGCGAATTGGTGTCCGGCAGCTACTTCGGAACGCTGGGCGTGCAACCTGCGGTTGGACGGATTCTGGAACCCGACGATGAAAAACCGGGAGCGGCTGCGGTGGCGGTACTCGATTACGGCTATTGGAAACAGGCCTTTGGCGGCTCACCTTCCGTGGTCGGACGTACCATCCGGCTGAACGACGTGCTGTTCACGATCGTGGGTGTCGCGGACGCAGGGTTTACTCGATTAACGCCTGGCAAAGCGATTGACTTGTGGGTGCCCCTTACAGAAATCAGACAGCTGGGTATTCCATGGGGTGGACACGGAGCGGACAACGGTTGGTGGTTGGCCGTTGTCGCGCGGCTGCGACCCGAAATATCGCGGACGCGGGCTCAGGCTGCATTGAATGCACTTTTTGTGAACGAAGCCCTGCACGGAGCAAAGCCAGCGTGGAAGGCAACGGATGATCCACATCTGATGTTATTACCCGCGGAAAAGGAACTGATGGGTTTTCGATCCCATTACGGTAAGCCGCTGATGTTGCTGCTGGGCGCAGTGGGCATCGTGCTGTTGATTGCGTGCGCTAACGTGGCGGGCCTGATGCTGGCCAGAGGCGCGGCACGCGGGCGAGAGATGGCGGTGCGGATGGCGATGGGCGCTGGGAGGCGACGCGTGATCCGCCAGCTTCTAACAGAGAGCTTGCTGCTCTCCTTTGTGGGAGCAGCTCTGGGTGCAGTACTGGCGTATGCGGGAGCTTCGGGACTGGCGGCATTCTTCGCACATAATTCCTTTGAGCCATTGCGCATCAATTTGCATCCGGACGCTCGGGTGCTGCTGTTCACAATCGGAGTAGCGGTGTTGACGGGGATTGGCTTCGGTCTGGCGCCGGCACTGCGCGGGGCGCGGGCGAATATGTCTGCAGAACTGAAAGGGACTTCAGCAACGACAACCCTGCGCAGGCGCGGCCGACGTTTTGGGCTGGGAAGCGGGCTGGTCGCCGCGCAGGTGGCGCTGTCCATGGTGGTGCTAATGGGCGCAGGACTGCTGCTGCGCACACTGGATCGGTTGCACAGCATCAATCCGGGATTCGACACCAAGAACCTGCTGCTGTTCTCCATCGCACCGGAGCTGGCGGGCTATCCGAAGGACGGGATTCCTCAACTGTACGCGCAGCTACAAAGACGGCTCGAAGCGCTGTCCGGTGTGGTCAGCGTGAGCTACTCATCGGATGCAATTCTGGACGGCGGGTTATGGTCGGGAGGCGTTGACATCGATGGCCAGGCGAGCAAGAGGGTGCATACCCAAATCCTGTCAGTGGGTCCCGACTACTTTCATACGATGCGAATTCCGCTGGAGATGGGGCGAGCGTTGGGGAGTGCGGATATGGCGCCTACCGAGCGGGCAGCGGTGGTGAACCAGGCGTTCGCGAGAGAATATCTGGGCGGGAGGGATCCGTTGGGAGTGCACATCGGAGATCCAAACACCCCGCAATGGATGATTGTGGGCGTAGTTGGCAATACCAAATATCTCGATTTGCGCAGTGCTGACGCGCCTACAGTGTTTTTCCCGCTGACCAAAGGTGGGGCAACATTCGAGGTGCGAACAGCGACGACACCGGCTGCGTTTGGTGCAGCAGTGCGAAAAGTGGTGAACGATTTGGATGACGCCGTGCCTGTGATGCAGATGAGGACGCAAACCGAATCGGTCGATCATCTGCTTTTCAGCGAGCGGCTGGTGGCGCGGCTGTTTGGATTGTTCGGGGGCCTCGGACTGGCACTTGCGGGAATCGGACTATATGGTTTGCTTTCGTACGAAGTGGCACGACGGACGCGTGAGATTGGAATCCGAACGGCGCTGGGCGCTCAGCGGCGGGCAGTGTGGGTGATGGTTGTTCGAGAGGGACTTGGATTGGTGATCGTGGGCGTTGCGGCGGGCTGCGGCGTAGCTCTTTGCGTGACTCGGCTTCTCAAAAGTTTGCTCTATGATGTGCGGCCTACCGATCCCGCGACCATGGCAGCGGTGGCGACTCTGCTCCTGATCGTCGGAGTCATTGCCTGTTCGGCGCCCGCGCAGCGGGCCCTCCGGGTAGATCCCATGACTGCTCTGCGATGCGAATAACAGGTCGCGATTGAATCTATGGTGTGAGGCGGGGCGAGAGCAACAGAGCTGCCAAGTACTCCCGGGCTAATGCGCAAGGGGCGTGCTTGACCGGGCACTGAAACCGGAAAGTGGAACCGCTTGACCGTAATCATGGGTTACATTCTGCAGGTCAGGCCGGAGGAGATATGAGTCTGAGGCCGTTTGCCTGGAGTAACCTTCACCAACTGCGCTCCTGGTGCCGCGCTGTGTTTCGACGAGACGAGTTGGAAGCGCGAATGGATTCTGAGCTGGCCTGCCATCTTGAGAATCTGACAGTGGATCTCATCCGGTCGGGTCTCTCGCCCGAAGAGGCGGCGCGGCGCGCGCGGATCGCGCTGGGACCCATGCTGAAGCACAAGGAAGAGATGCGCGCCTCGCTTGGCCTTCGCTGGTGGGACCAGCTCTGGGCCGACCTGCGTTACGCGGTGAGAATCCTGCGCAAGAGCCCGGGGTTCACGGTTGTCGCAGTGGTTTCTCTGGCGCTGGGAATCGGCGCCAACACGGCGATCTTCACCGCGGCACAACACATGCTGCTGGACCGGCTTGATGTTTCCCGCCCCGAGCAGTTGCGGATGTTTTATTGGAGCGAGCCGCGCAATGGCGTAGTCAGCGAAATGTGGGGATTCTGGGACGACCTGCCCGGCGGCGGAGAAGTATCGACGTCCTTTTCTTACCCCGTCTACGAAGAGATGCGCCGTCAGAACCACACCCTGGCCGATGTGATGGCGTTCAAGCCGTATGGAAACATGACCGTAACTATTGGCGGCGAGGCCCGAGCCACCGAAGCGGAAATGGTATCGGGAAATTATTACTCCGTGCTGGGAGTGCGGCCTCAACTGGGGCGCGGCATTCAGCCATCGGATGACGGGGAGGTGGGCAGCGGGCCGGTGGTGACGATCAGCGATCGCATGTGGACCAACCGATTTGCGCGGTCGCCAGATGTGATCGGAAAAGTCATATTGGTGAATGCAACGCCGATGACGATTGTCGGAGTGAATCCGCCGGGATTCACCGGAGCATATTCGGCGCAGGGCAGGCCGGAGATCTTTCTCCCTTTCAGCATGCAGCCAATTGTTGCGCCGCAAAATTTTGACGCGACCTTGTCTCCTTCGCTGCTGACAAACAAAACTTTGTGGTGGGTTCTGGTGATGGGGCGCGTGAAGCCCGGCATCTCTTCAGCCAAAGCAGAGGCGTCATTGAACGTGAGCCTGAGCGAAACGGTGCGGGCTACTATGCCGGTGGGCAAAGACGGTCAGATTCCTCGATTGATTCTGCGCGATGGAAGCCGGGGACAGAATCCCCACGTCGAAGGGTTCCAAAAGCCGATCTACCTGCTCCTGTCCCTTGCGGGGCTGGTGTTGCTGCTGGCGTGCGCCAACCTGGCGAACCTGCTGCTGGCGCGGGCAGGCGCACGCAAGCGGGAGACCAGCACGCGGCTTGCACTGGGCGCCGGCCGCGGGCGCATCTTGCGCCAGATGATGACGGAGAGCCTGTTGCTTTCGCTCACCGGCGGAGCGGGAGGACTGCTGCTGGCATGGGCGGTGCGGAACGCCATTCCACGGCTGCTTTCAAACGCATGGGCGCCGCCGGCATTTTCAGCGAAATTCAGCTGGCCAATTTTCGCTTTTGCAGTCGCGGTGTCGATCCTGACGGGAATCACTTTCGGGCTCGGGCCCGCATGGCAGGCCGCGCGCGTCCAAGTGAGCCCGAGCCTTAAGGACAGCGGACAGACCATTACGGACAGGCGTCAAGGTCTGGCCGGCAAGACCATTGTGATTGTGCAGGTCGCTCTCTCCATGCTGCTGGTGGTAGGAGCAGGTTTGTTTGCGCAGACGCTGATACATGCAGAGCGAACCCCGCTGGGCTTCCGCACGCACCATCTGCTGCTCTTCGATGTCGAACTGCCGGAGACGCTTTATCCCAAAGCAGCCAGTACCGTGCTTCTGCAGCGACTGGAAGCGAGACTCTCCGCCGTTCCCGGTGTAACAAGCCACACGCTTACGCGTATACCCCTGATGTCGGGCAATGCCAGCGCCTACACATTCGTTCCCGAAGGTCAGCAAAAAAAGACCAAAGTAAATCCGCTGATGAATGACGTCGGATCTCATTTCTTTTCGACCTTCGGCATCCCCATCCTCGCCGGCCGCGGCTTTAACACGAGCGATACCCGGACTTCGCAGAAGGTGGCCGTGGTAAACGAGAGCCTGGCGAAGGAGTACTACCCTGGCCTGTATCCGATTGGGAAAACCTTCCAGGCGGGCTTGCACCATCCGGTCACCGTTCAGATTGTCGGCATCTGTGGCGATGCGAGATATTACCGCGTTCGCAAAGCTGCGCAACCCACTTTCTATATGCCGTATTGGCAGGAGGACAACGGTATCCGCCAGGCGACCTTTGCCATCTTCACTCCATTGCCCGGACAGGCTCTGCTTCCGTCGCTCCGCGATGCGGTGCGCCAGGTCGATTCGAACCTGCCTATTCTCAACGTACGCACGCAAGACGAGCAGATAGCGGCCAATCTGCAGGGGGAGCGGGTGATTACCGGTCTCACCACCGCTTTTGGCGTGCTAGCGCTGATCCTCGCTACGATCGGCATCTACGGCATCATGGCGTATTCGGTGGCGCAGCGAACCATCGAGATTGGCGTTCGCCTGGCGCTGGGCGCTGTCCCGCAACAGGTTTTGAGCATGGTCCTGCGCGAGGCGTCGCGAATCTCCATTGTAGGAATCGTGATCGGCCTGGGCGCATCCGTTGTGCTGGCACAGTTCCTTCGCTCATTGCTTTATGGCATAACAGCGTACGATCCGCTTACCCTCTCGTGTGCGGCGCTTGTCTTCCTGATGATTGCGCTGGGCGCGAGCTGGATTCCAGCGCGCCGCGCCGCCAACGTGCAGCCGATGGAAGCGCTGCGACATGAGTGAAGGGTTTGAGTTAACGAGTTAGCCAGTTAGCAAGTTAGCGGAGGCCGTTGTGTTGGGCCTTCACTTACCGCGGTGGACGGATTTGGGTAACTCGGCGACCGACCAACGGCCCGTGGCTAAAGCCACTTATCGAGGGCTTGTTTCACCGACCTGAAGGTCGCTGTTCCCTCCGAGCACGTGGTGATTTCGCACTCGCCGGCGTACACGGCGCAGGGCATTGCCGGGCTGGCGCACATTCCAGGGAAGGAACTGGCCAAGACGGTGATGGTGAAGCTGGATGGGACGCTGGCGATGGCGGTACTTCCGGCGAAATATCATGTGGACCTGGCGGCGCTGAGACGCGCAGCGAGGGTAAAGAACGCGGCATTGGCTACGGAGGATGAATTCACGGGTCGCTTTATGGAGTGCGAGACGGGAGCGATGCCGCCGTTTGGGAATCTTTACGGGCTGGAGGTGTTTGCCGATGTGAGCCTGGAGGACGACAGGGAGATCGCATTTAATGCGGGAACGCATCGGGAACTGATCCGGATGATGTGGGAGGATTATAAGAAACTGGCATCGCCGAAGATGGCGCGGTTTGCGGCGGGAAGAGCATTGGAAGCCGCGTAGATTGAGTAAATTCAAGATGACGGAAGTGCGGGGGCGCGAGAGCTCGCACGCGATTGAGGGGCTATAATCCAGCGAAGCCTCTGAAAATGGATGTGTTCGGCTCGTGCAGGGTCCGTGTGCTGCGATTCAGGTCAGCCCCATGCAATGAGAGATTTTTTGAAGAGGCGCTGCACAATGTCCGCTGATGAGGGATGGCGTGCACGTTTGACGAGTGAAGGAGGAACTTCTGAGGATGCGTTTTGCTGTGCTTGCTTTTTTGCTGGCAGCGCCTGTTGTTGCGCAGCGGCCAGTCGCCGCAACGGCAAGGCCTGAGGCTCCGGCCACTATGGAGATAGATGGTCAATTTCTGCTGAAGATGAAGGCGCATCCGGCTGCGGCCATTGTGAACACGGCGAAGCTGGATGCGGACAAGGCGATGGCGGTGGGGCCGTATTCGGTGATGGACAAGCAGGATGTGCCGGCGAGCGGGAGCAAGCACGATTATGCAAGCCTGGCGCCGTACTGGTGGCCGAATCCGGATACGAAGAATGGGATGCCGTTTGTGCGGAAGGATGGGCAGGTAAATCCGAGCCGGTACAAGGTGCCGGACGATCGGGAGTTCAACGAGACGCGCAATGCGGTGCATGCGCTGGCGCTGGGCTACTACTTAACGGGAAACGAGAAGTATGCCAGGCGCGCGTTGCTGCTGCTGCGGAGGTGGTTTCTGAATCCGGCAACGCGGATGAACCCGAATTTGAAATTCGCGCAGGCGGTGCCGGGCGTGAATACGGGACGGGGCACGGGGCTGATTGAAGTGCGCGAGATACCGCGGCTGCTGGACGCGATCACGCTGCTTTCTGGATCGCCGGCGATGACGAAGGCCACCAAGGCGGGGCTGCGCGATTGGTTCACCGCGTATCTGAAGTGGCTGACGACGAGCAAGAACGGACAGGAAGAAGCGGACGCGAAGAACAATCACGGGAGCTGGTACGACCAGCAGGTCGTGGGGATTGCGCTGTTCCTGGGCGAAAAGGATCTGGCGCGGCAGACGGCGGAGTCGGCGAAGACGAAACGGATTGCGGTGCAGATTGAGCCGGATGGAAGCGAGCCTTTGGAACTGGTGAGGACGAAGTCCTTCTCGTATTCGGTGTTCAGCTTGGATGGCCTGATGCGGCTGGCGCAGGAGGCGGACCAGGTGGACGTGGATTTATGGGACTATCGCGCACCGGATGGTGGGTCGATCCGCGCAGCGCTGGATTACCTTGTACCGTTTGCCACGAAGAAGAAGGAGTGGACGCACGAGGCGATCAACGGCGTGGACGGGAGTTTGCTGGTGGAGCCGCTGCTGCTGGGGGCGATGCACTGGAAGGACGCGGAGTATCTGAAGCTGGCAGAGCAGTTGGAGAAGAGTCCGGATTTGCAGACGCGGCTGTTGCAGGCGGAAGCGGAGGAGATGCTGGGCGGGCAGGGAAGCGGAGGGGCGAGCCATTAGTTTGGCAAAGTGACTTTGATCCGCAAGTGAGCTATGGGGATGGTAAAAAGAAAGGTCAGGCGACAGTTGCAAAAGTCCGAGACTACTGACGATTCTTCGAAGGTCAGGGCTGGCGGCTGACCTGACACTACAGGCATTCGGTGTTCTTTGCGCGAGGAATCGGACACCCTCAACCTTGACTTTGAGCATCCAGTTCCTCGATCTGCCGCTGCAGCTTGCGCTCAGCTTTTTTATTGAGCCACGCGATACCGAGGAACACGGCAACTACGAAAACCGCATCAGCCATCCAGATGATGAGCGAATGCCGGGCGGCGCGAGCGGCCGCGATAAACACCACGATCACGCCCGGGATCAGCGGCCCGATGTACCAGCGCCAGATGCTGCGTAACAGTCCGCGCTGGCGCACCAGCTCAGCCCGCCGGAATTCGATCCAGCTCGAACGCCCTGCATCTTCTCTCATCCTTCCGGGCGCCCCTTTGGTCAGCAGATGCCAGATCACGTAGCTGGTTCCGGCGATGACAAGTCCGCACCCCACGCGCAGCATCAAGTCATGCATCCGCACGAACTCAACCGCGAAAAACAGAATCACAAAAAGAGCAGCAATATACTCCCGCAGGTTTCGCTGGCCGATCTTCCGCTCAAACCGCATTGCCTCACTCCGAATCTGTTCCACTGACATACGCACCCCCTCCGTTGCCTGGCTCTGCCAGAGTTCCTTTACGTGACGGTCTTCAGTCATTTCACTGTTCATGGCCGCCTCCCTCCCGGAACCGCCGGCTCAGCGCCTTCTTGATCCGGTGAATCTTTGTCGCCACGTTGCTCGCCGACAGCCCCGTAATCTCCGCCGTTGCAGCCGCGTCCATCCCCTCGAGATACGTCAGCATCACCTGCCGATCCAGTGGTGCAAGCTCATAGACCATCGCGTAAAGCTGGCTCAGCACAAGCTGCTGCGCGACCGCATCACTCGCGCCCTCATCCATATGACCATCGATTTCTTCGAGCGAAACGAACTCGCGTCTTCTCGTCCTCGCGTGCCGATCCACATGCGACGCCGCCACGTTGTGCGCCACTCGATAAACCCACGTCCGTAGCGCGCAGCGCCCGTCAAAACTTGCAAAACTTCGCCAAAGCGCGATGTGGATCTCCTGCAGCAGATCGCGGACAACGTCGGAATCGGCCTCATACGCGCGCGCAAGGCGCTCCAGTGCGCCGCCATACGCATTCATCGCTTCCTCGAATAGCTCGCCCTGTCGCTGCACAACTTCCGGCATCGGTCGGAATCGCCCTCAAATAAGGTAGTCGCCCCAATCGAGACATTCTTACGAAAGGCCCAAATATTTTTCTTCGGGAGGTTTGAACGGCGTCGGGAGCCAATAATCGACTAACCGGACACTACCTTTTTCCGGGTGCGAGCAAAGGCAAGAGCAATCGCGGAAATCCCTCAGCGTCCAAAGCCTGCACTTTGTGACAGGGATTTCGGCACGAGTGAGGTCGTGCCTCTCACAATCCAGATTTCTGAAAGAAGTTCTCAGAAAAGTTTCAGGCGGATGACGAGGTACTTTTTGGGATTCTGGCGAATGCTCTGGATGAGTTGCTGGGCCTCGGAGGATGTGCTGTCGAGGTGATCGTATAGGCTGCGGTTTTTGAGGAATTGGCCGGCTGAGCCCTTGCCTTCGTTCAGATCGGTGAGGATGGTGTTGAGCTGGGTAACGGTGTTGTCAAGCTTTTTGGCGAAGGCGGGGTCCTTGATGGCTTCGCCGAGGGCGCCCTGGCCGGAGTTGATCTGATTGAGCAGCTCGTTGGTGCTTTTGACGGCTTCGTCGATGCGGTTGTAGAGGGTTGGGTCGTTGATGGCTTTGCCGAGGCTGCCCTTGCCGCTGTCGATGGACGCGGAGACGTTGTCGATGTGGGTGACCGCATCGTTAAAGCGGTTGTACATTGTGTCGTCGGTCAACAGCTTGCCGAGGGTGCCCTTGCCGTTGCGGATGTCAGCGGTGATGGCCTGGAGATTGTCAGTGGTCTGGGCGATTTTGTTGGCCATCTGCCTGTCGTTGATGACGCGCCCCAGCGTGCCGCGATTGCTGTTGAGGGTATCAATGAGGACGTCGACCCTTCTGATGAGCGCGTTGACGCTGGTGATGGAGCTGTTGGCTCCGCCGATGACGTCCTGCAAGGTGGGTGAGCCCGATGCTTTGAGGACGGTGCCGTTAGCCGGCGGCGGGCCGGTGGCGTGGGTGGAGTCGATGTCGACGTAGCTGTTGCCGAGGACGCCGGCCTGGGTAATGGTGGCCAGGGAGTCGGTGTGCAGGCCGCTGAGATAGCGCGTGCCGACGATCATGATGACTTCGACGGGCGTGGGAGTGTGGCTTGGGGCGACCTGGATTCTTTTGACATTTCCGATGTTCACACCTTCGAGGGTAACGTTGGCGCCGGTGGTCAGGCCGGAGGCATTATCGAAGTAGCAGATAAGGGTGATTTTTTGGGCGAAGAGGCCTCCGGTGGAGGTGGACATGCGGAAGATGATGAAGACCAGTGCGGCCAGAGCCACCAGGATCAAGGTTCCCACCTTCAGTTGCGACCACTGAATCTCTTTGCGGCTAGGCACAACACTCCTCTGGCTGAAACGAGTCGTTGTCGCCTTGAGAATAACAGATTGGGCAGCCGGGGCCGGCCTCCGCTCTTCGAGCTTCGGCGCGGCAGCTCTCATTCACACAAGGAGTTGCGGGAACGCGGGCCGGTCTGCGCGGTTTGAGGTCGGCGCGACGGAAATCCTTCGCGCAGAGGGGCCGAGAAGGCGCCGCGGGGTCCGTTTCTCATTAGATTTAGGCGTATTGCCTGAGGACGGGGCATGGAGCGTTCGACTCCGATACAGGAGTGAAGGCCTGACGGCAGGTGACCGATAGAGCGCATGTGAGACCAGCGATTCTGGAAGGAAATGCCGGACCCCCGTTCAACATCCCCTGGGCGATGCACTTAAAGGCCGTCGCTTCAGAAGAGCCGTTCCGACTGTTGCGGCTGCTCACGGGAGGGATTCTGGGTTGCGGTGGTTGGGTGCTGGGACGCACGGTGACCGACGGCGGAACAGTCCGGCTGGTATTTGAGTTTGAGCGGCGGTCCTGCCTGGACATTTACAGCGTGCTGATTGCGGCGGGGGCGGAGCTGAGTCCGGTGGGCCACCTGCGGCTGACGGAACTGTGCCAGTGCACGCGCACCCGGGAACGGAGTTGTGAGGAGGAGATCGCGAGTGTGGAGATGGAGATTCAGACGTACCCTTTGGAACCGGTGGGTTAGCGGAGCCGGGCGGGAGGGATCCCACGGGACGAAGCTGCTTCCTCGGCCTGAAGGCCGGCGGCGCGAAAGGCGGGGGCTGAAACCACTTATGCTGGCCATCGTTTCGGGGGCAAAACGCTCCCCTTTTTCTGGCGGCGGTGTTACCGAAGCGTCATCGCGACGCCGTTTTCCGGCCCTGAAAGTCGCACCGACAGTCAACAAAGGTAATAGGGTTTGCTTCGCGGGGCAGCGGTAGGATGGTTCTATCTTCCCGCGTGCCGAGCACCAACCGGAGGGGCTGAAGCGGCTCCTTTACGACGCGGGAGGTTGGTTTTTGTACGATTTGAAAGAATTGCCGCGGTTGCTCGTTGTGAGTCAAGGCTCCGGAGAATTACTGGCAGTCAGCTGGGAAGATCCTTTCTGCGGAGAGGATCGTTCTGCAGGGCTGAATTCCTCCGGCGATGCTGACACCGTAAGGTACCGGCGGTTCCCAAGGGCAGGGCTCAGCGGGAACCTTGAGCATCACGTCCGCGGCACCGACTGGGGAGAGCGGTGCGTGAAACCAGTTAGCGATAGAGGATCTGCCGAGGCCAAAGAACAAATAGTTCTCAGGCCCAAATCATCTTGCCGGCACTGCGCGGCGAAACTTTCCGACCAAGCAAAAGTTTTCCGGTCATACAGGAAAAGGGTGTTCAGATAGCCATGTTGCTCGCCAGAAGTTTGACCGGTGTGGTGGAACGAGCAGAGCGCAGGGACACTCGTGTCCCCGCCCCTGGAGTGGACGCGTATTATTCGCTCGACTCGGTAGAGAAGCGGGCCCCGGTAAAAAATATAAGTCCCACAGGGGTGTACCTGTACACCGCGGACCGCTGGCCGCCGGGCACGACTCTACTGCTGACGATGAAAGGCAGAAGGCATTCCCAAGCGGATCTTGAGCCCCAGGTCAGTATTCCCGCAAAAGTCGTTCGCCACGACGATGAGGGAATCGGCATGGAGTTTGTGCTGGAGAACGTCAGTACCGCCGATTGGCTGGCCCTTTTTTCCAAGGCGGTATCCCTGAACCAGGAGAATGATCCGATTCGGGTGTTCCGCATTGCCAAGGCATTTGCCTTCCTGGTGCGAGTTACTCCTTTTGCCGAGGACGAGATTCTGAACGTGATTATCCAGGGGATGAGCTTTGAAAGAACGGAGAGAGCAATCGATATCGTTCTCAAGGCGGAAATGCTGTTGGCCATCCAGAAAGCAATTCCCGCGGTCGATGTGCCGCCGACTCTGGTTCGGCAAATACTGGAAGTCGGGTCAAGAAATCGAGATGAGCAGATGCAACGGTATTGGGCAGGCATGCTGGCCTCTACTTGCCTGGACAGTCCCGAAAGCAGAGCGCGGGCGGCTTTCGTGGCCCTACTGTCCGAACTCACCCCGATTCACCTTCGCATACTGCACGCTGGGGGAACGAGGGGGATTCAAGCCGGTTGGAAACCGGGGTCGAGTCTCAGCGAAAGTTTTTACTGCACGATGAACGAGATTAAGGCGATCACGGGGAGCGTGAGTGCAGGTGAAATTGAATTTGCTCTTGATTACCTGGACCGCCTCGGCCTGCTAGAAATGACAATCAAGGTTCCTGGAAGCGACCGCATTAACTTGACGCCAACACTCCTGGGCATGAAGTTGTATGCGAGATGCAGCGGGCTGGCCAATCAACTCAGCGAACTTGAAGCGGCGAAAGTGGAAGTCTGAGCGAGGCGGGCGAATGGCCCGTGGTTAAAGCCACTCTTTCAGGTCGCTGATTCAGGGCCTGAAGGTCCCTGCTCGCTCCAGGAGGCACCGGATGGGGTGGTCTATCCCGGATCCCAGAATAAGGCCCCGAGGCACCACCTGGGTTTGAAAGAGAGTACTTACCCGGCTTCGACGAGGCCGTAACGGCGCTGCCAGGCGTCTTTGAGCTGGGCGCGTACCTGGGCGCGCTCGGCTTCCGTTGCTTCGCTGGGATCGGCTACGAAGCGCGCGGATTCCTGCTTGGCAAGTTCGAGCAGGTGGCGGTCGCGGATGAGATCGGCAACGCGGAATTCGGGCAGGCCGGCCTGGCGGGTGCCGAAGAATTCGCCGGGGCCACGCAGGCGCAAATCGAGTTCGGCGAGCTCGAAGCCGTCCTGGGTACGGACCATGGCTTCGAGGCGCTCTTCGCCAAGTGGCGAGATGCGATCGCCGGTCATCAGAATGCAATAGCTTTTGGCGGCGCCGCGGCCGACGCGGCCGCGCAATTGGTGGAGCTGGGCGAGGCCAAAGCGCTCGGCGTGCTCGACGACCATAACCGAGGCGTTGGGAACGTCGACGCCAACTTCGATGACGGTGGTGGCGACGAGGACATCGATTTCGCCGCGCTGGAAGCGGCGCATGATGACGTCTTTGTCGTCGGCATCGAGGCGACCGTGGAGGAGGCCGATGCGGACGCCGGCAAGCGGCCCGAGGCGGAGCTTTTCGTACATTTCTGTCGCGGATTTGAGACCGGACTTTCCCTTATCCCACCCTTGCGACGAGCCCGGTCGCAAGGATGGGGCACCCGTAGTACCCGAGGTTTGCGAATCCCAGATCCCAACGGCGGGACCTGGGGCACCCACTTTGGAGTCAGGGAAAAGATTGGCTTCTCCGGCGCGTGAAGAGCGGCGGCGCGTCGGCGGTGGAGCAGAGACTGCGGCGGCGGGCTCGTCGTGGGAGAAATCGAGCTCGGGCTGGTCGTCTTTGGCGCCTTCGATGACGGGATAGACGATGTAGGCCTGGCGGCCGAGCTTTACTTGCTTGCGGACGAATTCCCAGACTTCGGCGGCGCGCTCATCTGGGACGCGGCGAGTGACGATGGGGGTGCGGCCGGGGGGCAACTCATCGAGCACGCTGAGGTCGAGGTCTCCGTAGAGGGAGAGCGCGAGCGTGCGAGGAATGGGTGTGGCGGTCATGACCAGGACGTCTGGCTCGGGCTGGTTGGGCTTCTTCATGAGCTTGAAGCGCTGGAGGACGCCGAAGCGGTGCTGCTCGTCGACGACGACGAGGCCGAGGCGATCAAATTCGACTTTTTCTTCGATGAGCGCGTGCGTGCCGATGATGAGCTGGGCTTCGCCGCGGTTGATGAGGCCGCGCGTGGAGCGCTTGCGGTCGTCATCGAGCGAGCCGGTGAGGAGCACGATGCGTGGTTTGCGCGAGGAGCGCTCGAGAAGCTTGCGCGCGGCGAGGAAGTGCTGGGTGGCGAGAATTTCAGTGGGAGCCATGAGCGCCGCCTGGTAGCCGTTTTCCATGGCGACGAGCATGGCCTGGAAGGCAACGATGGTCTTGCCGGAGCCGACGTCGCCCTGGAGAAGGCGGCGCATGGGGCTGGGCTGGCGCATGTCGGAGACGATTTCGCCGAGGGCGCGTTTTTGGGCGGTGGTGGGATGGAAGGGCAGGACTTCGCGAATGGCTTCGCGAACGCGGTCGCTAGTCATGAAGGCGATGCCGGCGCGCTCGCGCATGCGGCGGCGCTTGAGCTCGAGGCCGAGTTCGAGAAAGAAGAACTCTTCAAAGATGAGACGGCGGTGCGCGGGAGTGGAGAAGCTTTGTAGTTGCGCGAATGGCGTACCTTCGGGCGGGAAGTGGACTTCGCGGAGCGCGGCTTCGCGGCTGGGGAAATCGAGGCGCTCGAGCAGGGCGCGGGGCAGGCATTCGGGGATGCAGCCGCGCAGGGATTCGAGGAGATGGAAGATGGTTTTGCGCTGCCAGCGCGAGGCCAGCCGGCTGCCGCCGAGGGATTCGTAGACAGGAGTGATGCGGCCGACTTCGAGGAGGCGGGTTTCGGCGTCGGCGGATTCGTCGGGGAGCACCTCGAACTGCGGCTGAATCATTTTGAGATTGCTGGAGGAGCGTGAGGGTTCGATGCGACCGTAGACGGCGACGGCCTGGCCGGGCTGGAATTTGCCATTGAGGTAAGTGGCATTGAACCAGATGCACTTGAGGGCGCGGCGGCCCTGTCCGATGGTCAGTTCGAAGAGGGGCATTCTGCGGGTGCGCATAAGCAGGGAGCCGCGGACTTCGGCGATGACGCTGGCGGTTTCGCCGGGCTGAAGCTCGTCGATGCTGCGCGGGTTCTGGCGGTCCTCGTAGCGGAAGGGGAGGTGGAAGAGGAGGTCGCCGGCGGTCTGGATGCCCTTGGCGGCGAGTGTCTCGGCTATATGCGGACCTACGCCGCGAACGTACTGAACCTGATCGGTGAGGGATGGCACAAGGGGAATGCTAAATGTCCGGTGCGCAAGAGAACAAACGGAGTCGTGTATGGTTGTATGCGGCGAAAATCCTGCAATTGGAGGGACGCGTAAATGGGCGAGTTGAATCGCAGAACGTTTTTGAAGGCGGCGGGGGCAGTTTCGGCGGGGACAATGCTGGCGGCGAATTTTTATGAAATGGCAGAGGCGCAGGTGGAGTCTGCGGGGGCGGTGTCGGCGAACGATCATATTCAGCTTGCGCTGATCGGGGCCGGCGGGCAGGGGCAGTTCGACACAGGGCAGGCGGTACAGGTGCCGGGAGTGAAGCTGGTGGCGGTGGCGGACTGCTATGACGGGCGGCTGGAGCACTGCAAGGAAGTGTGGGGGCCGGATGTGTTCACTACGCGCGATTACCGCGAGGTGCTGGCGCGGAAGGATGTGGATGCGGTGCTGGTGGCGACGCCGGATCACTGGCACATGCAGGCGTCAGTGGACGCGATGAAGGCGGGCAAGGACGTGTACTGCGAAAAGCCGATGATCCATCTGTATTCGGATGGACCAAAGATGATCGAGACGGCGAAAGCGACGGGACGGATCATCGAGATCGGGAGCCAGCGGGTGAGCTCGATGATCTACGCGAAAGCAAAGGAGCTGCTGAGCTCGGGCGCGATCGGCGAGCTGAACATGGTGGAGGCGCACTGGGACCGCAATTCGGCGATTGGCGCATGGGATTACACGGTGCCGCTCGACGCTTCGCCAGAGACGTGTGATTGGCCGCAGTTCCTGGGCACGGCGCCGAAGATTCCGTTCAATGCGGAGCATTTTTTCCAGTGGCGGAAGTGGAAGGCGTACGGCAGCGGCGTGGCCGGGGATTTGTTTGTGCATCTGTTCAGCGGAACGCATTTCATCACCGGATCGCATGGGCCGACACGGGGAATGGCAACCGGAGGGTTGCGCTTCTGGAAGGATGGGCGCAATGTGCCGGACGTGATGCTGGGGCTATTCGATTATCCAGAAGGATTCAACCTGAGCTTGCGGGTGAATTTTGTGGATGGCGGGTCGGAGAGCGAGGGGCTTACTTTCACGGGATCGGAAGGGACGATGGAGATTGCCGGTAATTCGGTGAGCGTAAACCGCGTGCCGCGGGCAAAGGAACCGGGATACACGGTAGCGACGTTCACGAAGGCAATGCAGAAGCGGATGATCGCGGAATACAAGAAGAAGTATCCCCTGGCGCACGCGGAGGGACCGCCGCCCGCGGGGTATACGAAGTACGTTGCGCCTGAAGGATACGTGGACAGCTACGACCACCTGAAAAATTTCTTTGCCAGCGTGCGCTCGCGGAAGCCGGTGGTGGAGGACGCGGTGTTCGGATTCAGGGCGGCGGGCGCGGCGCTGTTGAGCAATCTGAGCTACGACCGCGGGACGGTGGTGAAGTGGGATGCGGAGACAATGAAAGTGGTGTGATCGAGGGCGGCTGGAAGGGACGAGAAGCATTTACCAGTAATAGGCGGCGACAACGTTCGGAGGACCGGGAACAGAGTCGGTGATATCCGTTTGCAAGACGATCTGCAGGTTTTTTGTCTGCCAGTCACGCGGGGCATTTTTAAGGGCTGCTTCCATCTCGCTTTCATTGGTCACAAATTCGGCGGCAGCCTCAGTGCCGTTGGCGCCGAGACCGGCGAGGGTGACGGTAAACTGACCGGTTCTGGATTCGAGCAGCCGCGAGACCACGCCGTAATCCCGCAGGAGCCTGCGGGAGCCGTCGACGTTTTGGCGCCAGACTCTGCCTCCAGGGACCTGCTCCCGGAAAAGAAAGATTCGCTGGGGAGTATCGATGAATGCAAAGTGCAGGCCGGACGTCAGTTGCATCGTCCACTTGTTGTTAAATGCGCCGATGATGACGGTGGGCGATTGTCGCAGGTCTTCAAAAGAGTAATCTGAGCCGATCCTCACCTGGAGAGGCTTTCCGATTTTTCCCAAGAACGAGGATACGTCGAGGGCGGCGGACACGTCGCCGTCGGCAACTCCGTACTCGCTATACAGTTCCATATCGCCCCAGGCAATCTGCTGCTTGGCATCCAGGGGCAAGGGATCGTTGGAGCGCTCGACCTCGGTCTGGAATTTTCCCGGGTGCGATTGCGCGTACATGCGATAAAGTCTGATGCCGGGCCGATAGGTCACGCCCTTGGCGAGACAGATGAACACCGGCTGTGGAGTGGCGAGCACGGGACCCCAGAACTTCGCCTGGGCGCTGGCCGGGCTTGGGGCTGCACGGTGACGCGCATAAAACATGGCGACGACGAGCACCGCAGCCAGAGCTATCCCAAAGGCGGTCGCAAGCATGGGGCGCGCCTGGAAAAAAGGTGGGCGATCTGGCAATGTTTTCCCGTTTGCAGGCGCGGTCTGGGAATCGGAATTATCGGGCCTCCAATGGAAACTGGGCGAGTAGGAGCCGGGTTGCAGTTCGATGCGAAGATCGGGAGCGGCTGGCAGGGACTCGTAATAGCGTTCGAGCCTTCGCCGCACTTCCCCGGCCTGGACGCGGACGACGGGATCCTCGCCCGTGGCATAGCCGGGGACTCTCTGGAAGACTTCTGTCCCGATGGTTCGTTCTTTTAGCTGCTCAGCGTGACCCTCCAGCTTATGGCGGACAACAAACTCGAGGAATTGTCGGCTTCGCCCGGCGTTCTTGAAGAACCGGCTTTCGAGAATCCGATCCAGCTCTTCAAGGACAAGAGTGGTTTCGGGCTGTCCGATGGGAGCTGATTGCGGGCCCTTTTCAGTCTCGTGGGCGTGTTGGACAGTGGAAGCCATAGCGATTTAGCGGCGGCCCAGGGGCCGCGTTAGAATTTCGCCGCTAATGGACGGCGAGGTTGCACCGGGCCCTCAAAACGTTCGCTGGAACACCCAAGTTAGACCGCGTTTTGTATTGATGTCAAGGAGCGCTCGGCGGCAACACCATGCCGCGACCGGCGCGTCAGATCCGGGGGTAGCTCAGTGGAAGAGGGCAGGCTGGCGGATGCTAGCTGGTGAAATAGGCTTCGATCGCGCGGAGCAACGAGCGGCGATCGATGAAGGGGTCAACGCCTTCGTAGGATGCTGACCAACAGACCTGATTGACGATGTCGCGCGGGTAGCAGGAGCGCAAGTCCTGCTTCATCTTGTCCTGGATGAAGCTGGCGAGGAGGTAGGGAATGTCGGAGTCGTAGCCTACCTGCTTGTCTGCGGCGACCCGGCGGAAGATTTCCGCAAACTGGTCAGGATTGATACCGCCGACGCGGATTTTGGTCTGGATTCTTCTCAGGAAAGCGGGGTCGACGAGCTCAGTGGGCTCCAGGTTGGAGGAGAAGACCACGAGCATTTCGAAGGGGACTTCGATTTTCTTGCCGCCGGAAAGGTTGAGGAAGTCGATGCGCCGGTCGAGGGGGACGATCCAGCGGTTCATCAACTCCTGAGGGCGGAGGCGCTGCCGGCCGAAGTCATCAATGATGAAAACGCCGTTGCTGGCTTTCATCTGCAAAGGGGCGACATAGAACTTGGTGATGGGATTAAACTGCAGATCGAGCATCTCGCTGGTGAGTTCGCCGCCCACCATCACGGCGGGCCGTTCGCAGCGCACCCAGCGTGCGTCATAGTCCATGGGAGAGCCTTCCAACTGCATCACTTTGTGAATGGCTCGGTCATAGACGGTCATGATCTGGCCGTCGATTTCCACGGCGAAAGGGATCCATATCGGATCGTCCGCCATGACGCGCGAGAGAGTTTCTGCGATGGTGGTTTTGCCGGTGCCCGCGGGGCCGTAAAGAAGGACGGAGCTGCCCGAGTTGAGGGCCGTTCCGAAGCGCGCCAGCATATCGTCATCGATGACGAGGTGGGTGAAAGCCCGCTTGATATCTTCTTCATGTACGGCGACTTTTTGCGAGCTCTGCTTGCGAATCTGCGCGACGTAGCTTTCGAAAGAGATGGGCGCCGGTCCGATGTAGGAGTTCTGCGCCATCAGGTCGACAGCCTTGTTCCTACCGCGATCGGAGACGCAGAGCATGGGGACGTTGCCGGTCATGCCTGCGACCTGGCAATACATTTCGGCACGAAGACGGGAGACGAGGTCGTCCATGATTTCGTAGCCGAGGCCAAGCTTGCGGCCCAGCTCGGCCATGGAGATGGTGCCTGAAATGTAAAGAGTTTTTAAAGCAAGGTCTTCAATAATGGACTGCTGGACGCCGAGGTCCAGAAAAGAGCGGGGGCGTTGATTGGGACCGGGGGAGCTTGCTTCGGACTTGCCATATGTCCTGACAAGGTCCTCCATGGAGACGACAGCAGCCATCTATATGAGTCCCTCCCCCAAGTATCCAACTTAACCGGCTTTTGCGGCTTTGTATTCCCCCGTTGGTACGTAGAGCGCTTACCGCTTTCGTGCCGCCCCCACTTACTCGTTAGTGGTAGATAACGGCTGGATATCAGTTTTCTTTAGGGAACTGGGGAGAGCTGTGCAACATTCGTACAACAAGAATGTGACGGTGCTGTGCTGAGTTGCCTGTGCCGGTGATGTAAGTGGAATTCGACGCGAAGGGGTGGGCTGCGGGAGTTTTAGCGCAGGCGGAGAGTGCAAGAGGTGGTTTGCTAGACTGGGGCTTGAGGCCGTTTCCCGAATCGGTAAAGAGTTCTTTAGCGAAAAGCGAGCGGCGGGAGTACGCATGCCAGTAGTTGAACTCGCGGGCGTAAGCAAGGCCTACGAGAATAAGGTTGCGGTCAACAATCTCAGCCTGTCAATTGAGGCCGGGCAAATGTTCGGCCTGCTGGGACCGAACGGCGCCGGCAAGACCAGCTCCATCCGCATGATGATGGGAATCACCGTTCCCGATACGGGGCGCGTGCGCCTGTTTGACAAGCCTTTCGCGCGGCCCAGCCTGGACCGGGTGGGCTACCTGCCGGAGGAACGCGGGCTCTACCGGAAGATGAAGGTGCTGGACCAGCTGGTTTTCTTCGGGCGGCTGCATGGAGTGCCGCTGGAAGACGCGCGGAAGCTGGGGAAGGACTGGTCGAAACGGCTGGAGATTGCCGACGCGCTGGACAAACGGACCGAAGAGCTCTCCAAGGGCATGCAGCAGAAGATTCAACTGATCGCGACGCTGCTACACAATCCCGGATTGATTGTGATGGACGAGCCATTCAGCGGCCTGGACCCAGTGAACGCAGTGCTGGTAGAGCGCACGCTTCTGGAACTGAAGGACGAGGGGAAGGCGATTCTGTTTTCCACGCACCGCATGGACCAGGTGGAGAAGCTGTGCGATTCGATATCCCTGATCAACAACGGGGAGGCGGTGCTGGGCGGCAGAATGCGCCAGGTGAAGTCGCAATATAAGCGGGACCACGTGATCGTGGAGTTCGAAGGGAATCCAGCATTCCTGGAGAGCGAAGAAGTAGCCGAGGCGAAAAATTTTTCCGGGCATGCGGAGATTCGTTTGAAGCCGGATGGGAACGCGCAGAAGCTGCTTCACCTGGCCTCATCGATGGCGACGATTTACAGGTTTGAGCTGGTGGAACCGTCGCTCGAGGAGATTTTTATCCGAACCGTAGGGGGCAACAACCATGCGTAATATCTGGCTTGTCGCCAAGCGGGAATTTCTGGAGCAGATTCGCAGCAAGGCCTTCCGAGTTACGACCTTCGGGTTGCCCGTGTTGTTTGCGGTGATGGTGTGGATCATGGGCTCCTCGGCAGTGGGGATAGGCGGGACGAAAAGACGGCTGGTGATAGCTTCGTCGAACCCCCTGCTGGCGGAAGCGATCCGGGTGCAGCTAGTGCACGATACCACCGGCAGCCAGAATGTCAGGGTGGTGGCGCCGGCGACGCCGGATCAGCGCGCGGTGCTGATCGATCAAGTACGCACGAAGACAATTGACGGGCTGCTAGTGGTCGCAACTCCCGAAGGCGGAGCGCCGATCGCCAGCTATTTTTCCGGTGCGTCGGGCGATTTCATCACCATTGAAAAGCTGAAAGAGGCGGTGAATCAAGGCCTGGTGGATGAGCACCTGCTGGGATCGGGGATGTCGAGCAGCGAGGCTACCGAAGTGCTGAAGGGGATTCCGATCTCGACATTCCAGGTGAAGGGAAATGGGGCACCGGTGGCGAGCAACGCGGAGGCATCGTTCTGGAAGGGCTACGTGATGGCCTTTCTGCTCTCGCTGACGACGATGATTTACGGGCTGAACGTGGCGCGGTCGATCATCCAGGAAAAGACGTCGCGGATTTTTGAAGTGATGCTGGCGACGGTGAAGCCGACGGATATGTTGGCGGGCAAGCTGATCGGCGTGGGCGCCGTAGGGCTGGCGCAGATTTTGATCTGGCTGATCGCGGGGCTGGCCACAGTGGCTTCTCCGCTGGCGGCGGCGATGATGTCGGGCGAATTTGCGCTGCACATCACCTGGACAGAAGGGATTCTGTTCCCGGTGTATTTTCTGCTGGGATACCTGCTGTACAGCTCGCTGTTTGCGGGGCTGGCGGCAACCTGCGAGACGGAGCAGGAACTGCAGATGTACATGCCGCTGGCGGCGGTGCCGACGTGGCTGAGCTTTGCGTTGATTATCGTGATCATGAACAACTCGAATTCGCCGTGGGCGATTGCGGGCTCGCTGTTTCCGCCGACCGCGCCGATCGTGATGTTTCTGCGCATGGCATCGGAGATTCCGCCGGTGTGGCAATTTGCGGTGTCGATTGGGCTGCTGGCACTGAGCATTGTGGGGACGCTGTGGTTTGCGTCGAGGCTATATCGAGTGGGGATTCTGATGTATGGAAAGCGGGCAACGCTGCCGGAGCTGATACGGTGGTTGCGGTATAGCTAGCATTCGGCCGCCCGCTATCAGCTTTCAGCGTGAGCCGACGAACGCGGTGACTCCGCTAAAATTCTGGAAGTGATCGACGATACCAGCCCAAGGTTCACATTGCGGCAGCGAATTGCGCTGGCCGTGGTTCCACGCGTGGTGTGGGTGCTGCTGCGCATCGTGGGGATGACGTGGCGGTTTGAGACGATTGCAGAAGAGGGTGCGACGGCGCTGCCGTATGGTGAGGGCGCCGGACGCGAGATTTACTGCTTCTGGCATCAGTGCGTGCTGCCGTGCGCGGTGTATTTCCGGCGGACGCGGGCGACGATTCTGATCAGTCAAAGCTTCGACGGGGAGCTGATTACGCGCACGCTTGGGCTGCTGGGGTTTCGCGCGGTGCGAGGCTCGAGCTCGCGCAGCGGCCGCGAGGGACTGCTGGGATTGAAAGACGTAATCGATGGCGGCGCGCCGGCGATTTTCACTGCCGATGGGCCACGGGGGCCGATTTACCAGACAAAGATGGGGCCGATCAAACTGGCGGCGATGACCGGCGCGCCCATTGGCGCGTTTCATCTGCAACCAGAGCGGGCGTGGACGATGCGGTCGTGGGACCGGTTCATGGTGCCGTGGCCGTTTACGCGCATTGTGGTGAGCTGGGCACGGTGGACGCGCGTGCCTGTGGAACTGCCGGCGGAACAATTCGAGCCGATGCGCGAAGAGCTGAATGCGGCGATCGAGCGGGCGCGGATGAACGCGCTGCGGCATTTTGGGAAGGGGACGCAGTGAGCGCGCGGCGGGCGCCTGGGGATGCGGGCGAGCTGCGCTCGGATTTGCAGCGCGATTTGCGCGTGGATGATTTCGATTTCGATCTGCCCGAGGAGTTGATTGCGCAGCAGGCGGCGGAGCGGGGAACGAGCCGCATGCTGGTGATGGATCGTGCGACGGGCGCGGTGCGGGATTCGATGTTCGCGGAGTTTCCTTCGCTGCTGCGGGCGGGAGACGTGCTGGTGCTCAATGACAGCCGCGTGATTCCGGCGCGGCTGTATGCGCGGCGCACTCTGCGGCGCGAGCGCGAAAAGCCGACGGGGCGCATCGAGGTGATGCTGACCGAGCCGGCGGGAAAGCATCACTGGCGGGCTCTGGTGCGGCCCGGGCGCAAAGTGGCGATTGGCGAGCGGCTGATGTTTCTGGCGGCGGATGGCTCGATTGCGCTGGAGGCGGAGGTGCTGGAGCGCGGCGAGTATGGCGAGCGGCTGCTGCGGTTTGATCCGGGCGCGGATTTTTATGCTGCAATCGAGCGCATCGGGCACACGCCGCTGCCGCCGTACATCCATCGCGACGATGCGGATGCCGATCGCGAGCGCTACCAGACGGTGTATGCGCGGGAGCGCGGGTCGGTGGCGGCGCCCACGGCGGGATTGCATTTTACGCCGGAGATTCTGGAGGCGGTTGCCGCGCGCGGCGTGGAGATTGCGCGGGTGACTCTGCACGTGGGGCTGGGGACATTTGCGCCGCTGCGCGTGGAGCGTGTCGCCGATGTGCGGCTACACAAAGAGCATTACACGCTGAGCGAAGAGACGGCGGATGTGGTGAATCGCGCGCGGCGGGAGGGCAGGCGCGTGGTGGCGGCGGGGACTACAGTGGTGCGAACGTTGGAGGCCTGCGCGCTTCGCGCGAAGGGAGGCGAACTGGAGGCGCACTCGGGGACGACGGAGATTTTTATTTCGCCGGGATTTGAGTTTCGCGTGGTGGGCGCGCTGCTGACGAATTTTCATCTGCCGCAGTCGAGTTTGCTGATGCTGGTGAGCGCGTTTGCGGGCCGCGAGCGGGTATTGGAGGCGTACCGGCACGCGGTGGATGAGCGGTATCGGTTTTTCAGTTACGGGGATTGCATGTTTGTCAGTTGATCGTTGACGTTCGCTTTTTCTTCGACTTATCATCCATCGTATGAATTCATCTGATGATGCTGCACACAGTTCGGGAGAGGCCTCTGCCAAGCATACGAATGTGGTTTTCGGGTTTGAGGAATTTTGGCCGAAGACCTATGCCCAGTACGGGAAGCAGCTCGATGCAATAGGCGATCTAATACGCATCGGGGATGAATTGGTCAGGGCCGCAGAAGAAAACGCGGATGAGCCGGTTAAGAGGGTGATTTGGGTTTTAACGTCCGCCACAATGTCTGGCGCATGTGAAGCGGTACTGCTCTGTGGTAACGGCTGCGGGGCAGGGGCAATGAAAGTAGTGCGTGGAATGTATGAGTCAAGATGGACCGCCGAATATTTACGTCGTAACCCGTCGGAGGTCGATGATTTTCTTGAATTCTCGAAAGTGTTGGCTTGGCGCAGGCTTCACTGGCGGCAGGGCTACAATGGCCGCGTCGCTGCCGATGTCATGAAACGTGCCGAGGATGAATTCAACCGAGTGAAGGGTAGGTTCCCGGACGGAAGAGGGGGGATACGGCACACTTGGTCCAAGAAGTCCATTCGCGCGATAGCGAAGGAAGTTGGGCATGAGAAGGAATATGAAGCCCCCTACGCTGTTGCTTGCTCGATCCACCACGCGAATTTTGAAGGAATTTCAGCGCTATTTAATAGTGGAAATGGTGCTCTCGCTCCGCCGCCGTCGGAGGCTATGGTGAAAATGGCGCTCAACCTCGCGCACGCAAACCTTTGGTTTGCCCTCGCGACTCTTAATGATTCCTGCGGGTTGGGTTTTGACCAGAGAATAGACGATGCGCAGCGGGCGCTGGAGGGCGTCTGGAGAAACTAATAAACGAAGCACCAGAACCACGCGAAGTTATCTGGGGTGATGACGATGACAGATGCAGAAATTGTGGAACGGTTGGGGCGTTTAGAGCGTGAAAATCGACGCTTAAAGCGCTTCACGGCTGGCGGTCTTGCGTTGGTTGTTCTTTTCTCCGGCTACGCAGCTTTGCATTCCCGGACTCAAGTGCCGGGCGAAAGAGTCATGACGCACGAACTCGACGTAATGGACTCTTCCGGAAAGGTGCGGATCAAGATGGACGTCCAATGTCTGTCTGCAAATAATTGTTGGCCGGAGATCAACCTGCTCAACAAAGGCGGGAAGCAGCGCACCGGCATCGGCGCGGGCACCCTTAATATTTCCGGTGATAAGGGCGAGGTGGAGCTGCTGGACAACGTGTTGCAGTTCAGCAACGATTTCAAGCAGGCAGTTCCCGGCGTGACAGCAAGACTCGAGGGAGATTCGGAGCGCGGAGGTGCCCTTTGGCTGTTTGGCAGAGATTCGGCCTACGCTTTTGTCAATTCAAATCCTCCGACTATTGAGGTTCAAGACTCAAAGGGCTTCATGATGGATCTCGGAACCGCTGATCTAGCGACGGTGCGAACGGGAGAAACATCGCGTACTTCGGCTGCGTCAATTGTCATGTTCAGGAATGACAAGAAGGGGCAGGTGATTTGGCGCGCTCCCTAGCTTAGGCGCTGATCCCTGTTATCCTCCTAATCGATGCAGGCTGAAAACAAACCGCCCGTATTTCTGCTGGACGCGATGTCGTTTATCTTTCGCGCGTATCACGCGATGCAGCGCTCGCGGCCCATGTCTACGCGTTCGGGGCTGCCTACGGCGGCCACTTATGTTTTTGTGAACATGATCAAGAAGCTGCGGCAGGATTTTTCGCCGCATTATTTTGCTGCGGTCTTCGACCCAAGCGGCGAAGTATTTCGCGATGAGCGGGCGCGCGGCATCGCTACGCTGCGGCGATGGAACAGCAAGTCGCAGAGCTTCGAGGACGTGAACTACGAGGGATACAAGGCGAATCGCACGTCGATGCCGGAGGATTTGCGGCGGCAGGTTCCGTACATCCGGCGATCGCTGGAGGCGCTGCGCATTCCGATTCTCGAGGCGGAGGGCTTCGAGGCCGACGACGTGATCGGCACGCTGGCGCGCGAGGCCGCGGAAGAGGGGCACGAGGTTTTCATCGTCTCCGGTGACAAGGACATGATGCAGCTGGTGACGCCGCGGGTGAAGATCCTGAATCCGCAGAAGGACAATTTGATTCTCGATCCGGAAAAGGTGGCGGAAGTGCTGGGGGTGCCGCCGGAAAAAGTGGTGGACGTGATGGCGCTGCGCGGCGATACGGTTGACAACATTCCGGGCGCGCCGGGGATCGGCGACAAGGGAAGCGTGGAGCTGATCAAGGAATTCGGCAGCGTGGAGGCGGTGCTGGAGCGCGCGGCGGAGGTGAAGCGCAAAGCCTATCGCGAGTCGCTGGAGCAGAACCGCGAGACGGTACTGCTTTCGAAGGATCTGGTGACAATTGACAGCCGCGTGCCGCTTAAGCTGGATTTGACGGTGATGCAGACGCAGGATCCGGATCTTGAAGCATGCCGGGTGCTGTTCACGGAGCTTGAGTTTACTTCGATGCTGCGGGAGTTGGCGCCTTCGGCGAAGGCGCCGCTGGTGGACTTTATCGACAAGCCCAGCGAGGAGCAGTGCGCGGCATTTTATGCGGCGGCGCGGAAGGGCGGATTTGCCCTGGCGCTGGATGCGGCGGAGCCGGTGGCTGCGGAGGATGAGGAGGAAGCGCCGCAGGGGCCGTCGTTGCTGGAAGCAATAGAGAAGGCGGAGAAGGAGACGGTTTGCAGTATCGGGGTCTGTGCAGAGGCCGCATGCGCGTTGCACGTGCCATTGACGGATGAGTTGCGCGCGCTGCTGGCGGATACGAAGGTGCCGAAGCGCGTGCATGACTTGAAGCTCGCGCTGCACGTGCTGGGCGGGCTGGGCGTGGAGTTGCGCGGGCATGTGGACGACATCATGCTGCTCTCGTATGCGCTGAATCCGACGCACACCACGCAGACCTTGGCGGATGTGGCGGCGAGAAGCGGATTGACTCCGCCGAAATCCTTGCCTGAGGCTGCGGCGGCGATCCAGGCGCTCGCGTGCGTGCTGCTGGATGAGGTGAAGAAGGAGGAGCTGGAGCGGGTTTACGCGGAGATCGATTTGCCGCTTGCGCCGGTGCTGTATCGCATGGAGAAGGCGGGCGTGCGCATCGACAAGAAAGAGTTGGCGAGGCTCGCGGAACATTTAGGCGGGGAAATCCATCGCGTGGGAGAGCAGATTTTCGAGCTGGCCGGGCGGCGGTTCAATATTAATTCGCCGAAGCAACTGGGCGAAGTGCTGTTTACCGATTTGAAGTTGCCGCCGCCGCCGAGCCGCGGGAAGGCGAAGGCAGTTTCGACGGCGCAGGATGTGCTGGAGGCGCTGGCGGAGAAACACGATGTGCCGCGGCTGGTGTTGGAATATCGGCACCTGACCAAGCTTAAGTCGAATTACGTGGATGCGCTGCCGCTGCTGGCGGATGCGGAGTCGCGCGTGCACACGACGTTTCAGGCGGCGGCAACGGCGACGGGAAGGTTGTCGTCGGTGAATCCTAACCTGCAGAACATTCCGGTGAAGACGGAATTGGGGCGGGAGATTCGCGCGGCGTTTACGGCTGCGCCGGGAACGCGGCTGCTTTCGGCGGATTACTCGCAGATCGAGCTGCGGCTGCTGGCGCATTTCAGCGGGGATCCGCTGCTGGTGCGCGCGTACCTGGAAAACCAGGACATTCACACGTTGACGGCAAGCGAAGTGTTCGGCGTGCCGGCGGCGACGATGGATAAGCAGACGCGCGACCGCGCCAAAGCGGTGAATTTCGGAATCGTGTACGGGATTTCGCCATTCGGGCTGGCGGCGCAGCTGGGCATTCCGCAGGCTGAGGCGAAGGCATACATCGAACGGTATTTTGCGCGGTACGTAGGCGTGAAGACTTTCATTGAAAAGACGCTCGACGAGACGCGGCAGAAAGGCGCGGTGCGTACGATGTTCGGACGGTTACGGCCGATTCCCGACATTGAGAGCCGGAATCCGAACCAGCGCGGATTTGCGGAGCGGACGGCGGTGAACTCGCCGCTGCAGGGAACGGGCGCGGATCTGATCAAGCTGGCGATGATTGCGATCGACCGCAAGCTGAGCGAACGCAAGCTGAAGACGCGCATGGTGCTGCAGGTGCATGACGAATTGCTCTTCGAGGTGCCAGAAGCGGAGAGCGGGGAAGTGGAGGCGCTGGTGCGCGGCGAGATGGAGGGTGTGGCCAAGCTGAAGGTGCCGCTGGTGGCGGACCTGGCGTTTGGGGCAAATTGGCGAGATATGAAATAGGTACGAATGAAATGGAACGATTAAGACTGGTTCTGGACACATCAGTGGTTATCTCAGCATTACGAAGCAGGCATGGCGCCAGCAACAAGCTCTTGCAAATGACGTTCCTAGGCTCCTTCAAAATTCTCGCCACACCGGCGCTTTTCCTGGAGTATGAGGATGTCCTGAACCGCGAAGAGCACCGGGCAGTGCATCAATTGACTCCAGACCGAATGAACGCGTTTCTGATTGGACTTGCTGGTATCATTGAGCCTGTCAGAATCTACTATCATTGGCGACCCCAATTGCGCGATGCGGATGACGAGATGGTCCTGGAGACGGCGATTAACGGCAGCGCGGAAATGATCGTGACTCATAACGCGAGAGATTTTGTCGGGGCAGCTTCGAGATTCAATATTCGAGTTGTGAGTCCGGCGTTTCTGCTCAGGGAGGTTACGCGATGAGCAAATCAAGCGATGGAGTGATCTTACCGCCGTCTATTGCGAAAGCTGCCCAGAAGCTCGCGGATGAAGATGGAATTTCGCTCAGCCAGTGGGTTTCCATCGCGGTTGCACAAAAGATCGGTGCTCTCGAGACTGCGGAAGAGTTTTTCAAACGCAGGGCTCAGGGTGCAGATCAAGTGGATGTTCTCGGCATCTTGCGCAATGCGCCGGACCGACCGGCTGATCCAGGAGACGAAATCGAAGCGGCCTGAGGGCCAGCTGATTGCGCGGTTGTCAGGCGTTTGCCAACATCCCACCTTGAAAAGAAAGAGATTGTGTGAATCGGTTTTGGGTAGGAGTGGATGCTGAGGAGAAATTCGCCAGCCGGCGAAACTAAGCGCGCGGAGGCGGGTTAAAAGCTCCAACCGGTACTCCGTCCGAAGGCGCACAACAGACGTCCGGGAGCGGGGTCCGGGAGGGAAAAATGAGATCCCCAAGTGCCCTTCGCGGCGGGCTTTCCGCTGCCTTGCTCTCTGACGCGTTGTGGGATTGCGGTGGGAGCCTTTCAACAGGCTCAGTGACCGCACTAACCGGTAGACGTGGACGCTGGACCAAGGTCATCCTTGGGGCCGCGTTTTCATCGATGCCGATTGTGCCGGTGGCGGCGCAGCAGGTCTGGGGTCCACCCAGCCCGTATGAGGCGCCGTACGCGAATCCGTACGCGCAGCCTCAGCCGTATGGATATGGCTCGCCTTACGGTTACGGGCAGCCGCAGTATCCGCAGCAGCTTTCGCAATACCCGCAACAACCCTACTCTTCGCAGCAATCTTATTCCATGCGGCCTTATTCGCAGTACCAGGGTGCGCCGCAGCAATATGCGCAGCCGGGCCGGTACGGCGTGCAGGATTACGCTGATGCCGCACCTGCCTATGGCCAGCCGAGTTACGGCGATTCGGAGATGGGCTATGGAATTGGACTGGGCGCGGATGATGAGCAGGCACAGGAGCCGGCGCCGGCGCAGGCCCTTGATCCTAACCAGCTCGAACAACTCGTGGCGCCGATCGCGCTTTATCCCGATGCGCTGCTGGCGCAGGTAGTGACGGCCGCGACGTATCCGGCGCAGGTGGCGGCGGCGGATGCGTGGCTGGATTCGCTGGGCAATGCGCCGCCGGACCAGGTGGTGGCGGGCGCGGCAGAGCACACGGAGTGGGACCCGAGCATCAAGTCGCTGACGGCGTTTCCGCAGGTGCTGGACATGATGGGGCGGAACCTGCAGTGGACTACGGACCTGGGGAACGCCTACTACAACCAGCCGCAGGACCTGATGCAGACGGTACAGGTGCTGAGGCAGCGCGCGGAGGATGCGGGAAATCTGCGCAGCACGCCGCAGGAGCCGCTGAACTACGAGAACGGCTACATTCAACTGGAGCCGGCCAACGATCAGACGGCATATGTGCCGCAGTACGATCCCTGGACGGTTTATGGCAACCAGATCTCGCCTTACCAGGGATTTTCGCTGGGCGACGCGGTGGGGTCCTTTCTCAGTTCAGGGCTGGGGCAGAATGCGATCAGCTATGGGCTGGGCACTGCGTTGAGCGCGTTCACAGGCGCGCCGTGGGGATTTTTGAGCTGGGGACTCGACTGGCTGGCGAATTCGGTGCTTTTCAACCACTCGGATTACTTCACGAACAGCACGTCGGTGGCGGACTGGGGACTTCGTTACGGCGGTCCCCGGGCGTACGGGCGTGGAGGTGACTGGGGCCGATTCGGGCGCGGGGATTATGGGCGGGGTGGATACGGGTGGGATCACGGTTATCGCGGCGGCTATAGTCGCGGCTTCGATCGGGGCTATGGCGGCGGCCGTGACGGACGGGGCTGGAACGGCGGTTACGGCAACGGCCGCGCCAGCTATGGCGGGGATCACGGATACGGTGGCGGGCGCGGTCAAGCGTTTGCCGGCGGCGGCTCGCGGGAGTTTTACGGCTGGCGCGGGAACGAGCATTTCAATTCCGGGTACGGTGGGTCCGGGTTCGGGGGAAGGTCAGGTGAATTCGGGCGATCGGGGATTCCGGCGCACGAGGCGTTTGGTCGGCCGGGACCGCGATTCGGGCAGGTACCATCGTCGCGTGAACGCGTAGGAGGGTTCGGGAACTCGTTCAATTCACCTGGGCGGAATGGCTTTGGGCGAGGGTATTCGGCGCGACCGGGGATGGCGTTTGCGAATCCGTCGCGTGGATTTGGCGCGCCCAGGGGTTACGGACGCGGGAATGGTTTTGGCGGCCGGGACAATGGTAGATATGGTGACGCGTTCGGGAAGCAACAGAAGCCGGGCGGGTTCCATTGGTTCGGTGGTGGGCACAACTCGAATAGCTTTGGCGGCGGGCGATCGTCTCACGGGTTCTTTGGCGGCGGGCGGGCGCCGAAGGGATTCGGACGCGGCGGCTTTGGCGGCGGAAGGGCGCCGAAAATACCCAAGCAGCGCAGTGTTGGCGGCGGTGGGCACTTTGGCGGAGGGCACTTTGGTGGGGGACACTCCGGCGGAGGACATTTTGGCGGAGGGCATTCCGGTGGAGGACATTCGGGCGGGCATTCGCATCATCGGTGAGAAGAACTTTGTTGCAGGCCGGCTTAGATGATGTGTGTAGCGCAATGAATGCCCGCGGCTGAAGCCGTCCGGTCTGCTGGCTGCTATTCAGGGACCTGAAGGTCCCTGCTCCCTCCGGTCCATGCATCTGGAATTTGAAACCCGGTCATTGACTTCTCAATTCCTGCTCACTTCAGTTCCTTCAAATATCTCTCAAGGTTGGCATGGCGGTATTCTGGCCTTGGAAGGCTAAGGCGAAAATGCCGTGAATCAACTGGGGAAATTGCTACTCGGGCTGGGGCTGGCGCTGGTGGTGATTGGCGGAGTGCTGATCCTGGCCGGGCGCGTGGGCGTGCCGCTGGGGCGGCTGCCGGGAGATTTCGTCTATCGCGGGAAGCACACGACGGTCTATTTTCCTCTGGTCACGTGCATTGTGATCAGCGTGGTGCTCTCGCTGATTCTCTATGTGATTTCGCGGTTTCGATAAAAGGCAAGCGTCTTCGTGGCCTCCCACCCTCGCGACAGAACAAAGTCGCGAGGATGGGGTGCAGAGCCGCGGTGAGTCTATGCCCCCAGTTCCGCGCGGATGGCTGCTGCTATCGCTTCTGCGTGGTGCTTCATCGCGGATTCGCTTTCGGCTTCGATCATTACGCGGGCAAGCGGCTCGGTGCCGGAGTAGCGGATGACGACGCGGCCTGTCTCTTTCAAATCCTCTTCGGCAGTGCGGATGGCGGCGGCGATGGAGGGGATCGAGGTCAGCGGCTTCTTTTCGCGTACGCGGACATTGACGATGACCTGCGGGTAGACCTTGAGATCGGCGGTGAGCTGGTCGATGGTCTGGCCGCTGCGCGCGATGAGATCGAGGATGACGAGGGCGGTGAGCAGGCCGTCGCCGGTGGTGGCGAGGTGAGGGAAGAGGATGTGGCCGGATTGCTCGCCGCCGAGCGCGGCATCGCGGGCCTGCATCTGCTCGAGGACGTAGCGGTCGCCGACGGGCGCGCGCAGCATGGCGATGCCGCTGTGCTTGAGCGCGGCTTCAAGGCCCATGTTGGACATGGTGGTGGCGACGACGAGATTGCCGGTGAGCATGCCGCGGGCTTTCAGATCGCGGGCGGCGGCGAGCAGGATAGCGTCGCCGTTGATGACATTGCCGCGCGGGCCGGCGAGCAGGCAGCGGTCGGCATCGCCATCGAAAGTAAGGCCGAGATCTGCGCCGCGCTTTGCAGTTTCCGCGGCAACGTGCTCGGGATGCAGTGCGCCACAGTTGAGATTGATGTTGCGGCCGTCAGGAGCGATGTTGAGGAGCTCGATCTTCGCGGCGCCGGCGGAATCGAGGCGGCGAAAAAGCTCCGGAGCGAGGGCGGCCGCGGCCCCATTGGCGCAGTCGGCAACGATGTGCAGGCCGGCGAGCGAGAGGCCGGGAACGGAGTGCAGAAGGAACTGAATGTAGCGCGAGGTATGCGCGGCGTTGTCTTCAACGAGCGGCAGCGCGGCGGGATCGGGCGCGGCGATTTGTGCGGCGTGATGCAGGATCTCGTCTTCGATGGCCAGCTCGACAGCGTCCGGAAGCTTGTAGCCGTCGCCTCCGAAGAGCTTGATGCCGTTATCCTGCCAGGGATTGTGCGAAGCAGAGATGACGACGCCGGCGTGGAAGCCGAGGCTGCGGGCGAGAAAGGCGACCGCAGGCGTGGTGACGACGCCGGCGGATTCCACGTGCGCGCCGGTCTGGCGGAGCGCGGCGGCGAGCGTGGCGGCGATCCAGGAACCGGACTCGCGCGTGTCACGGCCGAGGATGACGCGGGGCTCGGCCGCGGTCTTCCTGAGCGAATGGCCGAGGGCGAGGCCGGTGGCGAAGATGGTGGTGGGATCGAGGGGCGGCTCGCCGGCGACGGCGCGGATGCCATCGGTGCCGAAGAGCTTGCGTTCCGTGCTTACGGTCATGATCGGGGCTTCCTGGATTTTTGGGTTTGCGTCTGATGCGATGTTACGGAATCTACGTGACTCGAAAATTCGCCATCGGCGAGACGGGTGGTGAGCGAATCGCCGGCAGCGACCTGCGCTATGGAGCGAATAAGGCGGCCATCCGCGCCAAGTACGAGAGCATAGCCGCGGTCGAGCACGGCGAGAGGCGAGAGCGAATGCAGGCGGGCATCGAGGGCTCCGGCGGCGGCACGGGAAGCGTGGAGGGTCAGCTCGATGGATCGCTGGAGTCGGGCGCGGTAGTCGGCGAGGTGCTCGCAGGCGTGGGCGATGGCCTGGCGGGGATCGTGGCGGAGGATTGTGGCGCGGAGATCGGCGACACGCGTTTCGCGGCGGCGCAATTGCGCGGAAAGCGCGGATTCCAGGCGGAAACTGAGGTCGTCGAGGCGCTGGGCGAGGCGGTGGAGCAGCGCGGAGAGGCGGGAATAGGCGCGGCTTTCCTGCACCTGAGCGAGACGCTGCCGGGTCTTGAGAAGTTGAAAACGGGTGGCGCGCTCGAGGCGAGCCGATTGCGCGGAGAGATGCTCGCCAATTTTGTGAGGGGCTTCAGTGACGAGTTCGGCGGCGGCAGATGGTGTAGGAGCACGGAGATCGGCGGTGAAATCAGCGATGGTGAAGTCGGTTTCGTGGCCGACGGCGGAGACAACCGGCACGCGCGAGGCAGCTACGGCGCGGGCTACGCGTTCACTGTTGAAGGCAGCAAGATCTTCCAGCGAGCCGCCACCGCGGGCGATGACGATGAGGTCGACGAGTGGGGAACCGTCTCGCGATGATGCGTTCAGAGCGGCGAGGCCGGCTTCGATTTCGGCGGGTGCTGAATCTCCCTGTACGGAGACGGGATAAAGGAGAATGTTGAGGCCGGAGTGGCGGCGACGGACGATGTTGAGGAAATCGCGAATGACGGCGCCGGTGGGCGAAGTGACCAGACCGGCGGTACGTGGAAAGAGGGGCAGGGGGCGCTTGCGCGCGGTGTCGAAGAGGCCCTCGGCTTTGAGGTGCTCCTTAAGCTGCTCGAAGGCGAGCTGCAGCGAGCCGGCGCCGACTGGCTCCATGGTTTCGGCGATGAGCTGCATCTGGCCGCGCTGCTCGTAGACGCTGACGCGGCCACGAACGAGGACGTGAAGGCCATCTTCCGGGCGGAAGCGAAGGAGGATTGCCTGGCGACGGAAGAGAACGACGGGAAGCTGGGCTTCAGCATCCTTGAGGGTGAAGTAGATGTGGCCGGAGGGCGCGGCGCGGCAGTTGGAAATCTCGCCTTCGACCCAGACGTCGACGAATTCGCGCTCGACAATATCACGGGCGCGCGCGACGAGATCACGAACCGGCCAGATGCGGCGCGCGGGCTGGGGCTCGTCAAAGCGCAGATCAAGCTGCGGCGCGATGTTGCTGGAGGGTTTCACCAAGCTCCAAGTTTACTTCGCGGGGGGCTGCGGGCGCATGTGGTTCGCGACCAGAGAGCGCAGGGTTGCAGCCATACGGGCAAGGCGCGCGGCGCTTTCGCGGGAAGGCGGGGAATCCGCGGCGTAGAGGCGCTCGGTTTCCCGCGCCGGGTCTGTGGCCTGCGAGAGGCCGAAGCTTCCGAGTACGCCAGCGAGCTTGTGCGCGGCGGCGTGCGCGGCCTGCTTCTGATCCGGAGTCAAGGCGCTGGCGGCGGTGGCGGCTGCGGCTGAGTCAAGAATGTCGAGACGAGATTCGATTTCGGGGAGGTGACGCTGCCAGAGGCGCTCCAGTGCGGCAGCAAGGTCCGGTGGCTGAGGAGGAGCGGTCTGCTGGACGGGGTTCATCGCCGGACCCCTCACTTCCAGCCGAGCGTGTCGGCGATCTGCTGGTGCAGGGTAAGGGGGTCGAACGGTTTAAAGAGCACGCCGTCGACACCCAGGTCAGCGAAGCGCCGCTGGTCGGAGCTTTGGACTTTAGCGGTGAGGAGCAGCACGGGGATTTTTGCCGTAGCGGGATTTTTGCGCAGCTCCCGGAAGGTAGTGGGGCCGTCCATTCCTGGCATCATGACATCGAGCAGAACGGCGTCCGGTTGGTGTTCAATGGCGCGGGCCAGCCCTTGCGGCCCGGAACCAGCGACGATGACTTCCCAGCCCGCGACGCTCTCCAGACTGAGTGCAGCGACTTCGCGAATATCGTCTTCGTCATCAATGATAAGAATGCGATGCGCCACCCTTACCTTCCCCCTTCGTCATTTTCAGTCGACGAAGTCCCGCTGTCGATTTTAAATATCGCGGGTGAGTTTACGGATTGGATACAGGTGCACCCGTCTCCTGGGGGAAGCTTTGTGAATAACCTGCTGGGTCGTCAAGGGCCGACGGAGGCGCCTTTACCGGTTCCGGCTGATAGGGCAGATAGACACGGAAAGTGGATCCGCGCAGGGGATTGCGCTCGGCCCAGATGCGGCCCGAGTGCTGCAGGACGATGGTGCGGCAGATGGCCAGACCGAGGCCGGTGCCGCCTTTTTCGCGGGCATCCGAAGCGTCGACCTGCTGGAAGCGGCCGAATATGGCTTCCAGCTTGTCTGCAGGGATGCCGCGGCCGTGATCGATAACCGAAATAGTGACGCCGGTGACCCCGGGGCGCAGCATAACGGAAACGGTCGAATTCGGCGGAGAGAACTTGACCGCGTTGGAGAGCAGGTTGGTGAGGACTTGAAGGAGACGGTCGGGATCAGCGGCGATTTCGATTTTGGTGGCGTCGTGGATAAGCTGCACGCCGGCGTTCTCAGCTACCGGCTGCATGCCGTCGATGGCCTGGCGGACGACGTCGTTCAGCTGCACGGGCCGGAAAGTAAGAGGCTCGCGGCCGCTTTGGATGCGCTCGAGATCGAGGATGTCGTTAATGAGACGGACCAGTCGATCGGAATTGGAAAGCGCGATGCGCAGCAGATTGTGCGCTTTTTCCGTGCTCTGGCCCTGGTTCAGGACCCCGGAATTGAGCAGGCCGAGGGCGCCGCGGATGGAAGTGAGGGGCGTGCGCAACTCGTGGCTGACGGTGGAGATGAACTCGTCTTTGAGGCGGTCGAGGGCGTAGCGCTGGCTGATGTCGCGGAAACTGAGGACGAATCCGGCAACCTGGCCCTGGTCGACGAGGGGCGTCAAAACGTATTCGGAGGGGAACGATGTGCCGTCGCTGCGGTAGATGTTTTCCTGGCCGGCAGAGGTCATCTGGCGGCTGGTGGCGCGGCGGATGGGGCAATCCTCACCGCAGCGGCTGCCGGAAGGCGCGAAGCCGTGGAGCAGATCGTGGATGGGCATCCCGATCAGGCTGGAAGGGTCGGCGGCGAGGAGACGGCCGGCAGCGGGATTCATGAAACTGACTACACCGTCGCGGTCGATGCCGCAAATGCCATCGGTGACGGAGTCGAGGAGAATTTCCTGCTGGCGGTAAAGGTCTTCGTTTCTCTGCCGCACCTGGCGCTGGGCCTCGATCTGGCCAAGAGAGGCGGTTACGGTTTCGACAGCGAGCTCGGCCTCGTGATCTTCGCGCAGGGGGAAACGACAGTAGAACTCGAGCACGGCGACGACTCGTTTGCCTACGCGAACGGGAGTGGCCCACCCGGAAACCATTTCGCGGCGCAGTGCGGAGCGGCTGCGGGCGCTGGAAGGCTGCGAGGCCAGATCGGAAATCCAAACCGGCTGTTCTTCCTTCCAGGCGCGGCCGGGAAGCTCTTCACCAAGGCCAAAGGTGACGCCGACGCTCTCGTTCATCAGGGTTTCAGCACTGCCGGGCGCGCCCCATGCGGTGTTGAAGCGGAGCCGATCTTCGCGAGCGTCCACGTCCCACTGGATAGCAAGGTCCCAGCCTTCGGAGAGACAAAGTGCTTCGAGGATACGCGTGGTGACGGACTCGGCGGCCGCATTTTCGCCAGACATCTGGCCGAGGGCGAATTGCAGAGCCAGGCGCTGCTCCCGGCGCTTCTGCTGGGTGACGTCGCGCAGCAGGCAGCGTACCGTGGGCACGGTGGAATGGGCTTCGTGGCGGCGCGTGAGGGTCAGTTCGAGCTCGAGGGGGCGGCCCACCGTGTTGTGGTGGCGCAACGGGACGCGATCGACAGTGCCGCCGGCCAGGGCCTCGCGGAAAAATCCGGCGACCTGCGCACGCGATGCCGGCGCAAAGACGTCGAGGAACGACTCCATGGCGAGAAGGGCGTTGTTGTCGAGCCCGAGCGTGCGCTTCCAGGCCATGTTGGCTTTGAGGAAGCGCCCGGTGGGGCTGAGCGTCGCGGTCATATCGCTGGGGTTTTCCAGCAAATCGCTGGTGCGAGCGTTCCAGTCGGTAGCCGGATGGTCATTCGCCACCTTTGCGCTCTCGTCGACGGCGACCGCGACCAGGCCAGCCAATGCGCCGGCGCTGTTGCGTAGCGTCGAAACGTGCAGAGTGACGGGGAAGAGGCTGCCATCCTTGCGGCGCAGGCGAGTTTCGATTCCCGGGGCAGAGCTGGGCGGCATGCTGCGCATGCAATCGAGGCAGGCGGCAAGGGCGCCCTCTTCAGTGGACGCCTCCGGGCGGTGATGGTTTCCTGAGAGCTTCTGCAACTCGGCAAGGACCCGCTGCGCTTCGCCGGGGGCGAAGATTTCGGTGCTGCCCCAGCGGCTGACGAGTTCGTCGGCGTCATAGCCGAGCATGCGCTCTGCCGCGGGATTCATGTATGTGAGGTGACCGTCGATATCGATGGCGGCGATGGCAGAGGCGCTGGAGTCGAGCAGCGCCTTGTGGGGTTCGCCGGGCGCCGCTCCGTTCCACATTGCCGCGGCCGCAGAACGCTTGATGCGGAAGCCGAGGGCGAGGACCCCGGCATCGGCAAGGGCCACGGTCATCAGCAGGGAATCGGCCAATGGGCCAGCGAGAAGGCGCAAAACTACTGTAAATACCGAAGCGGCCAGCACTAAAGCGGAAAGAAGGGACCAGACCACACTCGCGCGACTGCGGAATGCGCGAACAGGATGTGGGTTTGTCGACGAGTCCAACGCCAATGAGCGGTCGCCCATTTTGCCCCCGCCGCCCGATACCCCTCGTTGATATTGCGCGATGGGGAGGGTCAGCAATCTCCGTACTTGAACGATCCTGGAACCAGAAGGCTATGGCGGCGAATTCTGCGCGCCACGTCCACGCCACAAAACGCCGCAGGGATTCATCCCCAGGTGCCGCCTCGGCAACCAAAAACGCTGCAAGTTATTCCGCAGCTAGTATAAGGGTATACAGAGTAAGTTACTAAGGAATTTTTCTCGGTCGCATCCCGAGGACAACCCGCCAGCGTCCCCGAAAAAGAGAAAGCACCAGAATGAAATTGATGGCACAAGTGATTCAAAACATTGTCCGGCCACGGCCCGGTGCTGCTCTTATACTCTAGCCATGTTCCAAACTAAAGTTTCCTTCTTTGCCTGCCGCGCAATTTTGTTTGCGGTGGGGCTTGCGTGCCTTGCAACGCAGTCAAAACCTGCGCATGCCTGGGGAAACGACGGCCACCGGATGATCAACCGTCTGGCAGCGAGTGGCCTGCCTGCGGAAGTGCCGGAATTTCTGCGATCAACGGCCGGAGTTGAGGAAATTGAGTACCTGGGGCCGGAGCCGGATCGCTGGCGATCGCCGGCCGAACCGGAACTGGTGGCAGCGCAGGCGCCGGAACACTTCATTGACCTGGAACTGGCCGATGCACTGGGGCCACTGCCACACCGGCGCTTTGATTTTATGGCCAAGGCCTATGCGGCGGGCCAGCAACCGGACAAGATCGGGCTGCAGCCATGGCAGGCCGAAGAGGTATGGGAAAGGCTTAAGTCCGCGATGCGGAACTACCGCGAACTCAGGGCGGCAGGCAAAGAGAGCGGCCCAGTGGAGCAGGCGATTCTGTTTTATGCCGGCTGGCTGGGACACTATGTGGGCGACGGATCGCAGCCGTTGCACACAACGGTGCAGTACAACGGCTGGACGGGTCCAAATCCGAATGGGTATACCACCGGCCACCAGATCCACTACCAGTTTGAAAGCGCGTTTGTCTCGGCGAACATCCACCCAAGCGACGTGCAGGCGAAGATGACTGCGGTGAAGGCGATCGAGGGGGATATGTTCGATGCCTACATGAGTTATTTGCGAAACACGCGTACGTGCGTGGAGGAGGTTTACAAGCTGGAAAAGGACGGCGGATTCGAGGGTGCGGGAACTCCGGCCTCGCGGGAATTCACCGCGGGACGGCTTGCTGCCGGGGCGAGCATGCTGCGCGACATGATCTACACGGCTTGGCTGCGCAGCGCGGATCCTGTGCCGCAGAGGCATGCAGAGAACTGAAGGCTTTCAATCACCCGCGGGATTTACCACGACGGCGGGAACACGGCGAAGAAGCGGAATGAATGCGAGGGTCATGATGGCCACTGCAGGCACGGCCAGAAGGAGCCACGCCAGCAGAGCATGTACGGCTAACGCTCCGCATTGCATCGCCAGCGGAAGAGGCGAAAGCCGCAGCATGGCCGCCGCGGAAGGGGCTGGCCGACTGCCGGTGGCAAAGAGCCATCCACCGAGACGCAGGAACGGGGCGATAAGCAATAGCTGAAGCGGCATGGCCGCATAATTGGCTGCCTGGATTGCCGGCAGATTGAGGCGGAAGGCAAAAGCGAGCGCCGCGCACAAAACCGTCGGGATGCCCACCACGGGAACGCATCCGATTGCAAAGCCGAGAGCCAGAGTCAGGGCGAGGCGGCGCGGAGAAATCCCCTGGCGCAGCCAGAGCACGACTTTCTCTTCCATTGACCTGAGCATGGGAGGCTTCACCAATCTCACCTTATTGGATGCGGTGAGATGTAGGATGCCACGGCCGTGAAAGTTCTGTAAATGAACCAGAAGAGCTACTATTCGGCCCGAGTGGTGTCGCCCTGGACGCCGGGTTGTTCCTGGAGCCAGGTTTTGAGGTTGGCCTCCTGCGCCTGACGGAGCTGGATGCAGC
The DNA here is from genome assembly GCA_035935755.1 of Occallatibacter sp. Classification (GTDB taxonomy): domain Bacteria; phylum Acidobacteriota; class Terriglobia; order Terriglobales; family Acidobacteriaceae; genus Telmatobacter. The sequence goes on from DASYWU010000044.1 coordinate 184,286, forward strand.
CGTCGATTTGTTCGACGGCGTGCTTGAGATAGGCACTTGAGGCAGGGACCTTGTGGGTGGAGTAGAAACTTTGCACCTGGTCGCGATCGCCGGCGGTACAGAAGCTCCCGGCAGACCCAACAAGAATTTCGCCCATTTCCGGAGTCAGGAGGGTTTTGATTTGCGGCCAATGGGACCGGATAAAGCTCCAGGCAAGCTTGCGCTCAGTGGGAATCTCGAGTGCGGTGGCCAACTGGATGGCTGCGTCCTGGTTCCTGACTTTGCCTGAAACCGCGTATTCGAGGGCGCGCTCCTCCAGTGCCGGATCCTCAAATTGAGCCAGCAGGCGCAGAGCGCCGATCTGAGACTCAGGATTGGTTGAGGTTTCGTACATATGCTGCAGCCGGTCATACAGGGCGACGTCGCCATGACGAGCGGCGATGGGCAAGGCGGTCCAGCGCAGAGTGGGATCTGTCTTGTCGGAACCCTGAGTGTAACGCTCGGCAATTTGCCTGGCCTGTGCGATGACCTCGGGATCGTTGCCGTAGTAGCCGAGCAAACCGAAGAGAGTTGCCCGGAGTTGGCGCTTGTTGGCGCTGTCGTTTGGCGACGGCGGACCCAGCTTGTCATATTCTGGCGAGAAGGTGCGGTGGATCCAGGCTGCCAATTGCGCGCGCTGTTCTGGCGAAGACGCGATACGCAGGGCGACCATCGCGAGACCACCCGCACCAGCGGAGAGAATTCTTGCCCTCGCCCCGCCGGCTACAGTGGCTATGACGCTGGCGTTGGGATCGGATTTGAAGGCTTCAAGGAGGTTGAGGTAATCGCTGACGGTGGACCGGTTAGAGCGAACCAGCGCCCACTCATTACCGATCAGGCCGATGCGTTCGGGGGGAGTAAGCCGAGTTTCAGCATGGGCAACCAGATCTTTGAAGATCGGCGCGGGATATTGAGTCCGGTAGTAGCCTTTGGCACCGGCATTGGCGTCGAAGAGCGTTTCTGCGGGGATTTTGAAGACGGAGGTTTCTGGCGTGAGTACCTGGCAGTCGCGGCTGGACCCGGCTTTAAAGCAGACCGGCAGCGTCCACTTTTCTGAAAGGTCAGGTTTCACCTCGGGATCGAGGAAGAAGCGCTGCTGCTGGACGGAGACTTCACCGTTGGCCGGCGTTCCGAACTTGAGGATGGGTTCGCCGGGCTGGGTGATGAGACTTTCCATGATCTTATCGACCGGCTTGCCGCTGGTCGCTGTCTGCGCATTCCAAAAATCCTGCGTGGTGGCGTTGCCGTATTCGTGGGCTGCCAGATATGCGTGCACGCCCTTGCGGAAGATTTCTGTGCCGAGGTAGTTTTCGACGGTCAGCAGCACGTCGCTGCCTTTTTCGTAGGAGATTTCATCGAAGAGCTGATTGATTTCATCCGGCGTATTTGCGGCGTGGGCACGAATGGGGTGGGTGGTTGGAGCAGCGTCGTAGTCTAGGGCCCCCTGCTCGTCGGCAGCGACCACCTGGGGAATGTTCCAATCCGGATGCATGGCGGCGACAGTCTTGCTTTCCATCCAGGTGGCAAAGCCTTCGTTCAGCCAGACGTTGTTCCACCATTGCATGGTGACGAGATCGCCGAACCACTGGTGCGCCATTTCGTGGGAAACGTCCAGGGCGACGACTTCCTGGCTGCCGATCGAGGCTGTCTTGGGGTCGACCAGCAGAGCAGTCTCGCGGAAGGTGATGGCGCCGAAGTTTTCCATGGCGCCGGCTTCGAAATCGGGAATGCCGATGAGGTCAAGCTTCTTGAGCGGGTAGTGGATACCGAAGTAAGTGTCGTAATAGTGGAGGGCGAATTCGGCGGTCTGCAGGGCGAAGTGGGTGAGATGGACCTGTTCGGGCGTGGCGCAGACGCGGATGGGCACGCCGTCCGATTGGCCGGAGATGCACTGGAAATCGCCGACGAGAAAGGCCACGAGGTAGGTGGACATCTTCACCGTGGGAGAGAAAGTGACGGTGTGCTGATCGGCTGAGGGGCCGGGCGTGTCCGACTGCACGGGGCTGTTGGAGATGACCATGTCGGATTTAGGCGCGACGACGGTGATATCGAAGACGGCTTTGTAGGCAGGCTCATCGAAGCTGGGGAAGGCGCGGCGCGCGTCGGTGGACTCGAATTGGGTGACAGCGTATTTGCGTCCGCGAGCCTTGGAGAGATAGAAGCCACGCAACTCGTTATTGAGAATGCCGGTGTAGCGAACGTGGAGCGTGGCTTTGCCGGCGGGGAGTTGTTTGGGAAAGGTGAAGGTTGCCTGCTGTTTTGCTTCGTCGAGAGAAACCGTAGCTGTTTGCTGTGCGCCGCCGGCAGAGACGCTGACGGACTGGAATTTGATCTCGAGTGAGTTCAGCGTGATGGTGCTGGATGGCTGCTTGAGCGTGACGTCGATGGTTTCGACGCCGGTGAAGGTGGCGGTCTCGAGATCGGGCGTGAGCTTGAGCGCGTATCGCTGCGGGACGACGTTGGTGGGCAAGCGCTGGGCGGCAGCGAATTGCGCAGTGAAGGGAAGCAGACAAGCCAGAAAGATAAGAGCAAAAGAAATGTGCCGCATCCACGGCGCAGAAATGGAAAGCTGCATGTGATTCCTCTTCGAATTCGGGAATGGCTGGAGCATTGGCCCTCAGACGAGGCGGGGGACGGGGCCTGATACGTAAGTTAATTAAGGCACAAAGGTGCGGCCCTTACATCCGACACATATATTGTAAGGCGATGAGGAGATTGCGCGCGAACGCACCGTTTTCGACTCCACGGGGGCCAGGCCCGCCTGCTTCACAAGTATGATAAAGTATGCATATATGCAGCACGTAGGAGGTTGCCGTGGGGGGTATTGAGCGTTTGACGATCACGCTTCCGGCGGAGATGGCCGCTCTCGTCAAGGGGTCGGTGGATGAAGGAGACTATGCTTCTACCAGCGAAGTCATTCGAGAGGCACTGCGCGATTGGAAGTTGAAGCGCGAACTGCGCTTGCGGCAACTTGCGGAATTAAAAACGGACATTGATCGCGGCCTGGCGGATGTCGCTGCGGGGCGCGTGGCAGATTTTGATGCCGGACGCATTCTCGCGCGTGGGAGGAAGCTATTAGCAGATCGCTCAAACTCCGCCTCACCGAAACCGCGGAAGCGGACCTAGCAGAAATCCGGGGTTATCTGGCTGACGAAGTTTCGGAAGACGTCGCTACCGAATTCGTTTCTCAAATCGAGGTCCGATTCAGGCAAGTCACCACGCTTCCCCATTCCGGTGTACTTCGGCCTCACCTGGCACCAGATTTGCAGGTTGTCTTCCAGGGGAAATACGCAATCTACTACCTTGCCCGCCGTCAGGAAATCGTCATCGTGCGCGTGCTGCACGGTTCACGAGATATAGCATCCATCGCAGAAGAGGGTGGATTCGCGATCTGAGGAGCGAGGAGTCGCGGCTGGAAGCAATGTGCGCAACGCCGGGTATGATATTCGTGGCTTCTCCACTGAACCTTGAATGACAAAACCCAATTGAGTTCCCCGGCGCCGGCGCTTCGCGAGCGGATCAATCCAGCCGTGGTGGTGCTGTTGCTGCTGATCGGGCTGAATCTGCTCAATTACATCGACCGGTACATTCTGCCCGCCGAAGTGCCGCTCATCCAACGTGAATTTCGCGTCACCGATGAGCAGATGGGCGCGCTGACCACGGCGCTCTTTGTGTGCTACATGCTGACGGCGCCGCTGACGGGGTGGCTGGGCGACCGCTTCCGGCGCAAGCCGCTGATTATCGCCGGCGCGGCGCTGTGGAGCCTGGCGACGCTGGGCACAGCGTGGGTGCACAGTTACTGGACGCTCTATCTGCGCCATGCATTGGTCGGGGTGGGCGAGGCGACCTTTGGAATTTATGCGCCGGCCGTGCTTGCGGATTTCTATCCCGAGCGCGAACGAAATCGGATACTCACGATTTTTTATCTGGCGATTCCGGTAGGTGCGGCGCTCGGCTATCTCGCGGGCGGGGAACTGGGCTCGCGGCTGGGGTGGCGGCAGCCGTTTTTTCTCTGCGCGATTCCAGGGCTGGTTGTCGCTGCACTATACGGATGGATCGCAAAAGAACCGGAGCGTGGCGCGAGCGACCACATTCGGGCAACGCCGGATCGTGCCACCTTCTCAGGCCTGTTTGGCAACGCGGCATTTCTGACCGCCACTTTCGGGCTGGCGATGCTGACCTTTGCCATGGGCGGCATTTCAGCATGGGTGCCGACGTTTCTGCATCGCTTCAGCGGGCTTTCCGTAGCCAATGCCAGCCTGGCCGTCGGCGCGATTACGGTGATCGATGGAATAGCGGGCACGCTGACTGGCGGTTTCATTGCGCAACGCTGGCAGCGAACGAATCATCGCGCGCTTTACCTGCTTTCGTTCTGGAGCGTGGCGCTGACACTGCCATGCGGAGCACTGGTGTTCTTCGGGCCGCGAACGTGGGCGATTCCTTCGCTTTTTGCGGCGGAGTTCTTTCTGTTTTTGAACACCGGTCCGCTGAATGCCGCGATTGTGAATTCGGTATCCGCGCCGGTGAGGGCGACGGCGATATCCGTCAATCTGTTTTGCATACATTTTTTCGGCGATACGTTTTCGCCGCAGATTATCGGCGCCGTTTCCGACCGGACGAACCTGAGCATCGGGCTGGGAGTGACGCTGGTGACGCTGGTCATATCGGCGGTGATCCTGCTCATTGGCGCGCGCTACGCTCCGCCGCTGGAGGAGACAGCGACGACAGGCGGAGCCCACTAGTAACAAATTTTTCTCACTCAATCTCATCGCTGTCTGATATTTTGACGGTCGGAGGTTCTAACGATGAATCGCCGTACTTTTGTTTCGGGTTGTGTTGTGAGCGCTGGAGCACTCGCTTCCGGCGCAGCTATTGCTCAGGAGGCGTCCAGGCGTGATGTCGGCCGGCGCCACCCCAACCTGGCCGCGGCGCAGCGGTTTTGCCAGCAGGCTTACGAGCGGATCGTGGCCGCACAGCAAGCCAACGAGTGGGACTTGGGCGGGCATGCGCAGCGCGCCAAGGACCTTCTGGATCGAGCCAATGGCGAGTTGAAGGAAGCGGCGGAAGCGGCCAACCGCGATCACGACCACGACCGCCATTGATCTGCCAGCGCTGACGCGCTGGACGCGGCCATTGAAGGCCTAGACTTCCCGGCGTCCTTCGATGGCGCGTGCCATCGTGACTTCGTCTGCGTACTCAATATCGCTGCCTGCCGGAACGCCCGTGGCTATGCGGGTGATCCGAACAGGAAAGCTGTGCAGCGCAGAGCCGAGCCAGTTGGCTGTGGCTTCGCCTTCGAGCGTGGGACTGGTGGCGAGGATGATTTCGTCCACCTCGCCGCGCTCGACTCGGGCGACGAGGGTGCTGGTGCGCAATTGGTCAGGGCCGACGCCGTGCAGCGGCGAGAGCGTGCCGTGGAGCACGTGATAGACGCCCTGGTAGCCTCGGCTGCGCTCCACGGCTTCAATGTTGGTGGGCTCTTCAACCACGCAGATGAGGCGCTGATTGCGCGTGGGGCTGGCGCAGTAGGCGCATGGATCGACGTCAGTGACATTATTGCAAATGGAGCAGAGGCGCAGGCCGGCCTTGACGCCGCGCACCGCATCCGCCAGCGCTGCTGCGTCGTCCTCGCTTCCGCGCAGGATGTGAAAGGCGAAGCGCTGGGCGCTCTTGGTGCCCACACCGGGCAGCTTCTTCAGTTCGTCGATGAGCCGGGCCATGGGCTCGGCGTAGCGTGGCATAATGTCGTTCCTCTGTCGGCGCGAGGCCGCGCGATCAGCCCAGTCCAGGAATTCCAGGAATTTTGAGGCCCCCCAGCAGCCCCTGCACGCTGGATTGAATGGCCTCGTCGGCCTTGCGGCCAGCCTCATTGATTGCGGCCACGATGAGGTCTTCGAGCATTTCCACGTCGGCGCTGCCACCGCTTAGGCTGCTCACGGCAGAGGGATCGATCTTGATTTTCAAGAGCTGCTTTTTGCCGTTCATCGTGGCTGAAACGGCGCCGCCGCCGCTGGACGCTTCGACCACCGTTTCACCCAGCTTGCGTTGCACCTCTTCCTGCATCTGGTTGGCCTGGGAAAGCATTTCCGAAATTTTCAGCGGGTTGATCATGGTGTTCGCTCCTGATGGCGGCTGCTATCTATTTTGAATGAAGATCGACGACGCTGCGAATCTCCGCGTGAAAGATTTCACGCGCGCGCTGCACCAGCGGATTTTCCAGCGCGGCCTGATGGATGCTGCCGGCACTGGGCGGAGGCGCGGCGGCGGCCGCCATGGCGGAGCCCTCGCCGGGAACGACCATGAAGCGCGCCGGCGCGCCCAGGCGCTGAAGTTCCTGACGGATGATTTTTTCTGCCGCGGCATTAACGGTGATCGCGAGCATCTTCTTGCCGACGCCGGGAACTTCGATGCGCAACGCCGAGCCGTTAGGGACGAACGCGGCGGTGCTCAGCAACTGGCCGGCTGAGTCATGGCCCCCGGCGGCTAGCGCGGCGACGACCGCGGTGCGCAGCGAATCAGGATCGGCGGCGTTCGACGTTGATGGCTCGGGCGCTGCGATCGGAGCGGTTTCGGCTTGTGGCGCGAAACCGTTTGAGGAATTTGAGATGGGCTGCGAGGGTTCTGTAGCGGCGATTACGGCGGCAGTGGGTGCGCGGTCGACCGGAGGCGCTGTTGTTGCTGCGGCCGTCTTGGGTAGTGCTGCGGAGTTAGTTTCGGCACTGGTGCCAAAGGGCGAAAGAGAAGTTGCGGGTTTCGGCGGAGGCGCGGCGTGTGCGCGTGACGGGCTCGGCGTTGCGCGCGGGGCGCTAATTGACGCTGCGCCGCCGGCTGCGAGGCCGCTGAGCAATTCTTCGACGGGCAGCAGCCGCTGCGCGTGGATGAGCTTGAGCAGGCCGAGTTCGAGATGCAGGCGCTGTTCCTGGCGGTAGTTCAAGTCATCGAAGGTGCGCAGCACGATTTGCAGATTGCGCGTGAGCTCTTCCTCGCTGAAGAGCAGGGAGGTACGCGCGGCGCGGGCGCGCTCGTCGGCGGAGATCTGCAGCAACTCGGTCTGCTCGCCGCCGAGTTTCGCCATGAGCGTATTGCGCAGGTAGCGGACGAGCTGGCGGGCGAGCGAGAGCGGGCTGTGTCCGGCGTTGAGCAGCGTGTTGAGCTGTTCCATCAGCGGCGCGGTCTGGCCTGCGGCCACGGCTTCCATCAGATGCTCGAAGATGGTGTTGGGGACCGAGCCCATCAGATCGCGAATCTGCGCGGCGGAGAGCACAGTGCGGCCGTTTTCGACCGGCGCCGAGGCAATGGCCTGGTCCATAATGGAGAGCGCGTCGCGCATGGAGCCGTCGCCGGCCTCGGCCAAGAGAGCGAGCGCACCGTCTTCGGCTTCGATCTGCTCTGCGGCGGAGATCATCTTGAGCTGGGCGAGTATATCGTCGAATTTGACAGCATGAAAGCTGAAGTGCTGGCAGCGCGAGCGGATGGTCTGCGGGATGTTTTCGGGTTCGGTGGTAGCCATCATGAAGATGGTCCACTCGGGCGGCTCCTCCAGCGTCTTCAGGATGGCGTTGAAAGCGGCTTCGGTGATCTGGTGGGCTTCGTCGAGGAGAAAGATTTTGTACTTGTCGCGCGCCGGCTGCACCGAGGCCTGGGTGCGGATGGAGCGCACGTCGTCGATACCGCGGTTGGAGGCGGCGTCAATCTCGATGAAGTCAAAAGAATGCGTCGTCAGCTCGCCCGATTCGGCGCTGCCGCCGGAGGAGATTTCGCGGCAGGAGACGCACTGGAGGCAAGGCTCGTGGGTGGGGCGCTCGGCAGAGCCCACGGCGGTGCGGCAGTTCAGCGCCATGGCCAGGATGCGTGCGATGGTGGTCTTGCCGATGCCGCGATGGCCGGAGAAGATGTAGCCATGGGCGACGCGGTTCTGGCTGAGGGCATTGAGCAGGGTGCGGGTGACGTGTTCCTGGCCGGCCACGTCGGCAAATCGCTGCGGTCGATATTTTCTGGCCAGAACCTGGTAACCCATGCGTGAATGCACTCCTTCAAGACGCCCGCGAGAATTGAGAGCCTACGAGGGATTGTATCGTTTTGGGGCGGAGTGAGGCTGGAGGTGAAGAACCTGGTCGAAAGCCGCTGATATCACTTGGAAATTGGGTTGCCGAAGGTGAATCACCCCGCTAAACTCTAATCGCCCGCTGGGAATTATGTTCGGTAGATCTCAATAGTGAATGGCCTGGGACGCCTAACACGGCAGGCGCTAGATTAGGCAGGAGAGCTCAGAATGCAGCAACTCTCTTCACGCGTGATTTTCTATCAGAAGGTAATCTTTCCGCTCTTCTGGTTTGGCTTTTTTGGCTTCACTATCGCTGCTATTCTTTTCACGAGCCACCAAAAATACGGTGCCCCTCTTTCCGCGCTCATTATGCCGATCCTCTTTCTTGTCTGCGGGTATTTCATTTTTAAGAAGATGGTCTGGGATCTTGCGGACCGGGTGTTTGATTCAGGCGATGCCCTCATCGTCCGTTTTGGAAAAGAAGAGGAAAGGATTCCGCTCTCAAACATTACCAACATCAGCTACTCGAAGCTAATGACTCCGACTCGGATCACATTGACCTTGCGCAATCCAGGTCGCTTTGGGAGTGAAGTTTCATTTGCTGCGCCATTCAGCCCGTGGATCTTCTCGAAAAGCCGGATCGTCGCTGACCTGATCCAGCGTGTGGACGCGGCAAGGCGCGCAGCAGGGACGTCAGTCTGAAGTCTAAAAATGTACCTTTATTTGTCTCAATTGAGAATATAATGGAAGACGTGGAGGACAGCAATGGCTACTCTTCCCAATTTCGCCGCGGCCGGTTACCGCTTTGAGGATGTGCCCGACCTGAGCCGGGTCAAGACCCGGGAGCGATTGAGCCAGTCGGCCGTGGACGGGCTCTTCCGCATTGCCGAAAAGTGGCGCATCTCGCCAGAGACGGTGGGAGAGCTGCTGGGCGGGGTGCCGCGGTCGAGTGTTTACAAGCTGAAGACGGCGGCGGGCACGCTGCGCCAGGACGAGCTGACGCGCATTTCCTACATCGTGGGCATTTACAAGGCGCTGCACATTCTGCTGCCGGCGGAATTTGCCGACCGCTGGATGACGCAGCCCAACGATCATTTTCTTTTTGCCGGTCGCGCGCCTCTCGAATACATCTTGCGCAGCGGGATTCCCGGCCTGGAGCGGGTACGCGGTTATCTGGATGCGGCGCGGGGCGGGCGCTGAGTGGCGCATCTCGAGGATTTTCACCGCGCCGGGGCGCACCGGCTGATCCCAGCAAAATATGCGGCCGAGGAGAGCGTGCTGGAGGAGTTGGCGCTGCCGGCGCGGACGCTTGCGGACTTGAGCGAGCTGGATGCCGCAACCAACGAGCGCAAGATCGCGGAGCGCGGCGGAAAAGCGGCGATCGGACCGGGAGAGCTGCTCTACGGCGTGCCTGAAGCGCATATTGTGAATGCGGCGTTCGCGCATCCGGGGCCGGCGGGCGGGCGATTCAACGATGCCCGGCGCGGCGCCTGGTATGCGGGCTTCGCGCTGGAGACATCGGTGCGCGAGGTCGCTTATCACAAGCGGAGATTTTTGCGGGACGCGCGGATCGGCGAACGGCTGACCTTCGAATACCAGGATTTTCTCGCGGACTTTGCCGGACAGTTTCATTTTCTCGACCGCGGCGATATGCGGAAGTGTCTGCGGGCGGAGCCGGTACCGGAGTGCTACAAGGCCGGGCAGGCGCTTGCGGCTTCGCTGTTGGAGGCGGGATCTGAAGGCATTGTGTATCCCAGCGTGCGGCATCGCGGCAGCACGTGTGTTGCGTGTTTCCGGCCGGCGCTGGTGTTTCATCCCCGGCGGGGCAAGGCGTACCGCATCACCCTGCAGGCGGAAGAGGGAAGCGTGACGTGGAAGGCATACGCAACGGACATGGCCGGGCGGTGAAAGCGAATTCGTTTGCTCGCAGCAATTGCAGAATCCTTGTTCCCCGATTCTCTATCCAAAGAATTAAGGCCCGCGAGGGGCAACCGATGGGAGCACTGGCGAAGAAGCTGGAAGCCGAGGTGGTAGGTTGGCCCCATGTTTCTGTGGCGCCGCATCAGTTCGCGGCCAGGGAGTTCCGGTTTCAGAAGGCGCAGATCGGGCATGTGCACCTCTGGGGAGACGTGGATATTCCGTTTCCGCGAGCCGTGCATGATGTGCTCTTGGCGGAGGGGTGCGCGCAACGGCATCGCTGGTTGCCTGATTCGGGTTGGATTACCTTTCACCTGCGCGAGGATGCAGACGTGGCGCGGGCGATCTGGCTGCTGCGGTTGTCGTATCTGCGTTATGCCCTGAAGACCGCGGGCAACGCGGAGCGTGTGCTTGCGGAGGAGCTTGAGCGCCTGGAACTGAGTCCGGCGCTAACAGCGCTGATGCGCCAGTTTCTGCCGCGCAAAGCAAATGAGACCAAAACCGCCGGACATGCGGCGTGATCTTTCGGCAGGACAGGAAAGAAGGAGTGCTGTTGATTCAACTCGCGTTATGGCTCTCGACTGTAGATTTAGAGGCCAGCTCTTCGAATTCAAGTACTTTCGTTTCCGCACTTGCATTGTGCGCGAGATGAAAAGCAGAAATCGTGTAAAATAAGAGAGAAGAATTGTGATTAGCGACTACTCAACTTTCCCCACCAAAAATCTACAGACCGCCGGGCGCGTGCGCGTCGCCACCTATAACACCCACAAATGCCGCGGAATTGACGGGCGCATCCGTCCCGAGAGGATTGTGGAAGTGCTGCGCGAGATCGACGCGGACATCGTCGCGCTGCAGGAAGTGTGTTGCCGCGAAGGCGAGCGGCCGGAGGACAACCAGGCGCGTTATATCGCCGAGGAACTGGGTCTGAATGCAGAGCTGGGCGAAACCCGCCGATATCGCGGCGGCGCCTACGGCAACCTGCTGCTTTCCCGGTTGCCTATACACCATGCGCGAAACCACGATCTTTCCGTCCGTGGGCGCGAGCGGCGCGGATGCCTGCGCACCGATATCCGCCTGGCCGACGATTCCGTGCTGCACCTGTTTAATGTGCACTTGGGCACGGCGCTGTTTGAACGGCGCATCCAGACGCGGGAATTATCGCGGCGGCAAATTTTTACTGACCCGGAGCTTGGCGGGCGAAGGATCATTCTTGGTGACTTCAATGAATGGATCAAGGATTTGCCTTCGGAATACCTGGCGGAACACTTTGAAAGCGCCAACAGCCGTATGCAGGATCCGCGCACGAGGACGTTTCCGGGACTGCTTCCATTCCTGGCGCTCGACTTCATCTACTTCGATCGCAGCATGCAGCTTGAAGATGTGATGGTGCACCGCAGCCCCATGGCGCTTCGGGCCTCCGATCATCTGCCCCTGGTGGCGGAGTTCGCGCTGCCCACGCACGCGCCGAGCGACCGGCGGGCGGGCCAGGCTGCGTCTCCATTTCAATACAACTAAGTACGGAGTGAAGCGGGTGCTTCAGCGCCCGCGGCCACCAGTGCGCGCCGGCTGCCGGTGCCCGTTGGATCCGTTATACCCCAGCGGGTCGGCTTTCGGCTTGTGGCCGTTGCCGTTGGCCGCATACATGGTGCCGCGGCAGTGCTGCGCGCCGCAGTTGCATGGCGCCTCTTCGTCACCGCCGTCATAAAGACAGTAGTCGTAGGTGATCTCTTCGCCGGGGGCGATGTCGCGGATGGCGCTGATCCAGACGCGGTCGTCGATTTCGCTGGTTTCGCAGTTGGGGTCGCAACTGTGGTTAATGAACATGGCCAGGCCGTGGCCGTCGATGACCATCGAGCCATCGCCGAGTCCAAACAGGTAGGTGACCGGCGAGCCCCGGTAGCGGACGTCGGCCTCCTGCTTGCTCATGCGCGGGCCGGTATACTCGGCCACGCGGGCGCCTTTGCGAATAGCTGCTGTTGTGTAGCAGCCAGCGGCATGAATGCCGGAAGAACGAATGATGAGTCCCATGCAGTATGCGATGCGTGCCTTTGATCGTGGTTGGCTCCACGCACTCCCGAAGGCATCGTAACATTAGAACAGTGGCAATGCAGATGAAGATCGGGTTCATGGCGGCGCTGGCATTAATGGCGAGCCTGGGATGTGCGTCTCTATTGGGGCAGGCCGGGGGGCAGAACGGCGGCGGCGACAACCCTTCATCGAGTCAGAGCAAGGCGCAGCAGAATGCGCCGTCGGCGCCGACAGCGAATGTGCCGCAGTCGCAGCAGAAGGGGAATCCCTTTCCGGGAAATACCAACAACGTGCCCATTCTGCCTTCGGGACCCACGGCGGATGTGCCGGAGGGAAATTACGAGCCGGAAACGGGCCACGTAGCGTTTCCTGACCGGGATCATGATCCGGTGCGCAGCCCGGAGAGCGCTGCAGAGCCCGACAACGAGAAGGGTTTCAGTTCGAGCCTGAGCGGAGTGGATGATATTCTCCCGCCGGATGAGCCGGCTGCGAAAGGCAAAAAAGGCGATCAGGAAAATGCGCCAATGCCGCAGGAAAGCCCGGAGAAAGACGTCAACGTGGGCAACTACTACTTGAGCATGAAGAACTGGCGCGCGGCGCTGTCGCGGTTCCAGTCGGCGCTGGTGCTGGACCCGGAAAATCCGGATGTGTACTGGGGCCTGGCGGAGAGCGAGCGGCACACGGGAGATTTTGTGCTGGCGCGTGAGCACTACATGAAAGTGATCGAATACGACCCCGGCAGCAAGCACGCCAAGGAAGCGAAGAAGGCGCTGAAGGATCCCGAGATTGCCAACGCCAAACCTGCGCCCGGCGGCACCGCAAACGCTACGCAGCCGTAGCACATTGCAGCCAACCTCCGGTTTTGAAATCCAGGTGGATGGTCCTGTTTTGAAAGGGCACGACTTTTAGAGCGGTTCCACAGTTGGTATAGCCCGGTTTGGGGCGGCCTTTAAAGTGGCTTTTTCTTGTTGAAAAAGCCACTCAGCCTCAGTGGCTCCGGGATACGGTAACTGTGGAACCGCTGTAGTCGTGCCGTTCCGAGCCGCAAATCAGCGCGGCTTCAGCCGCTGAGGTAATGGCCAAGCTCTTTCGACTTCTGTCTCTACCCGGCAAATCAGGTCTCAATAAAAACCAGCCCATCGCAGGTAAGCGGTAATTATCTGGCTTCCCCAGAGGCTGGCGATGATGCCGCCGATGCAGAGGAACGTGCCCAGCGGCAGCTTGGCGGCGCTCCAAGGATCTTCCGTTTTTTTGCTGGAAGGAATTGCGAGGAGCGCGAGCGCGGCAATTGCTCCGAATACGATGCCGATCCCGAACGAGAAAAGAGCGCGAGAGAAGCCAAGCCAGGCGGCGAGCATGGCCATCAGTTTGGCATCACCAAGCCCGATGCCTTCGCGGCGGCGAATGAGCCAGTAGATGGCGCGGATGAGGAGGATGAGGCCGGCGGCAGCAATCATGGCAAGCAGATAAACGGTCGCGTCGCGCCAGAGTTCCGATTTCAAGTAGGTCAATTCATACTTCAACGGCAGCCGAGTGAGGGTGTCGAATTCAAGACCGAAGGCGGGATTCAACATCGAGAGTACGAAGCCGATCACTATGCCCGGTAAAGTGAGCCAATCTGGCAGCCAGAGATTCTCCGCATCGAGCACTGCTAATCCGATCAGCAGCCAGTAAAAGAACGCTTGGCCGATTGCAGAAACAGCTAAAGCAAAAATGCTCAATCGCGGGAGATCGATGCTCAGGGGCAAATCAGAGAAGTGGCATCCAACTGCGGCCCATAGAACACACGTAGCCAACTCCACCAGCGGATACCGCCAGCCGATCCACGCACTGCACGTGCGGCAGCGGCCGCGCAGTACGAGCCAGCTCGCCAGGGGAATGTTCTCCCACCACGCCAGCGTGCGGTTGCAGTTTCGGCAGCGCGAACGCGGCGCAACGATGCTTTCGCCCTGCGGCCAGCGCGTGAGGCAGACGTTGAGAAAGCTGCCGAAGGCGAGGCCGGCGAGCGCCGCAAATGCCGTTGCCAGAACGCGAAACATGGAAAGTTGAGTATACGGATGGGGAGACGCAGGGGCCAGCGCCGGCGCTTGCGAAAGGCGGAACAGGTAGACTGAAGGAGCATGGACCTCCCGCGCGAAAGCAAAGGCACAGAGGTTCCCACCCGGGCGACGTCCACCGATGCGGCGCGGGCGGCGGCGCTTTTTGAGCAGTCAGTGGCGATAATGGCGCGGCTGCGAGCGCCAGGCGGCTGCCCGTGGGACCGCGAGCAATCCTTCGATACGATCCGCAAATACACGCTGGAAGAGACCTACGAAGTTTTCGACGCCATCGAGCGCCGCGACTGGGCGCACTTGTCAGAGGAGCTTGGCGATCTATTGCTTCAGGTGCTGTTTTATGCGGAAATGGCGGCCGACGAAGGTCATTTCACGATTGCCGATGTGCTGGACCATCTGAATCGCAAGCTGATACGGCGGCATCCGCACGTGTTTGGGGAAGAGGCTTCACGTGCGGCGGGAAATAATGCCGATGTGGACGCGGAAGTGGAAGGCTCTTCGGCGGCGGTGCTGCGCAACTGGGAAGAGATCAAGGCGGCGGAAAAGCGCGGCAAAACGCAGAAGCAGGAAGGCGAGATGCATTCGCGCCTGGATGCGGTTCCACGAGCACTGCCGGCGCTGGCAGAAGCGGCCAAGCTCGGATCGGTGGCGCGCAAATCCGGGTTTGATTGGGAGGAGTGGCGCGACCTGTTGCCCAAGCTGGCGGAAGAAACAGCGGAGTTAGAAGCTGAGGTAGCCGCGAATGATCCGGCCAGAAAACCCGCGGTGGAAGCGGAGTTGGGGGATTTGCTTTTCACGGCCGTCAATCTGGGCAGGCATCTTGGCGTGGATGCGGAGATGGCGCTGCGCGGCTGCAACCGGCGCTTCCGCGAGCGTTTCAAGATGATGGAGGCCGCGGCGGAGCGGCCACTGGAAGAGCTTTCGCTCGCTGAGTTGGAGTCGCTTTGGCAGAACGCGAAGCGCGCGCTCAGCGAGGCCGGAACGAAGCATGCAGCGAAACCAGGGGCAGGGGAATGATCGAAATTCGGTCGTGCTCGGGCCACGAGGAGCTGCAGGCGTGTGTTCAGCTCCAGGTGGAGACGTGGGGCTATGACGAAAGCGATATCATCCCGCGCAAGGCGTTCCTGGTGGCGCAGAAAATCGGCGGACAGGTGCTGGGCGCATTCGACACGGAAATTGATGGGTTGCCGCGGGCAATGGCGGGTTTTGCGATGTCGTTGCCGGGCGTGAAAACACGCGCGGATGCGCCGCCGCTGCCCTATCTGCACTCGCACATGCTTGCGGTGCGCGAGGCTTATCGCGATCGCGGGCTGGGCGCGCAACTCAAATGCGAACAGCGGAAAGAAGCGCTTTCGCGCGGCATCCGGCTCATGGAATGGACCTTCGATCCGCTGGAAATCAAAAACGCCTATTTGAATATTCACAAGCTGGGCGCGGTGGCGCGGCGCTACCTCGTGAATTTCTATGGTGTATCCTCTTCTCGACTGCAGGGCGGATTGCCCACGGACCGGCTGGTGGCGGAATGGTGGCTGGATTCGCCGCGAGTGCGGGCTGTTCTGGACGGGCGGTCAGAAGATGCGCGAAAGCGCGAGTGTGTTGTGGAGCGCATCGAAATTCCTGCGGAGATTTACGAGTGGAAGAATTCAGAGGAAGGCCGTGAACGGGCGCGCGCTGTGCAGCTTGAAAATCGCGGAAAATTTCTCGACGCATTTTCGCGCGGGCTCGCGGTAACTGGATTTGTTCGCGAGGCAAATGGCAACGGCATCTTCGAACTTCGACCCATGAGCGACAATTGATAAATGCACTTGAACTTTCCATCGGCAAACAGATCTGGCGCTCCGGCGATTCAAACGTAGCAACTCCAGCCCACGACTGAGTGAGGGACGCAGAATTTTATGAGAATTGACGCTATTATCTTGCGCGAACTTCATATTCCGCTGTTGCGGCCGTTTGAAACCAGCTTTGGCGCGACCAAGGACCGGAGAGTAATTCTGGCTGAAGTGCAATCGGAAGGATTAGTCGGGTGGGGTGAATGCACGGCGTCGGAGCATCCTTATTTTTCCGGCGAGTCGACGGACACCGCGTGGATGGTTCTATTGAAAGAATTGGGGCCGATGCTGGCTGCTTCGCAACCGAACCACGGTGGCGACTGCGAGAAGATTCTCAAACCGGTGCGCGATAACCGCATGGCGAAAGCGACACTGGAGAATGCCATCTGGGATCTGGAGGCGCAGCGCGAAGGAATTTCGCTATCGCGGCTGCTGGGCGGTGTGCGCGATACGATCCCATGCGGCGTGTCGCTGGGAATTCAGCCATCGATTGGCGAGCTGATGGATACCATCGAGCGCGAGCTGGCGGCGGGATATCAGCGCATCAAGTTGAAGTGCAAGCCGGGATGGGATGTTGAGGTATTTGAGAAGGTGCGCGAGCGGTGGCCGGATATCACGCTGAGCTGCGATGCCAATTCGGCGTACCGGATGCGCGACACGGATCATCTTCTCAGCTTCGACGCGTTTCAAATGCTGATGATCGAGCAGCCGATGTGGCATGACGATTTCTATTTTCATGCTCTCTTGCAGAAGCGGCTGGAGACGGCGATCTGTCTCGACGAATCGATTCACAACCGGCGCGATGCGCTGGCGGCGATCGAGATGGAGTCGTGCCGAATCATCAATATCAAGCTGGGGCGCGTGGGCGGATTCTCAGAGGCGATTGCGGTGCACAACGCGACCCAGGAGCGCGGCATTCCGGTGTGGTGCGGGGGGATGCTGGAGACGGGCATCGGGCGCGCGCACAACATAGCGCTGTCGACTCTGGAGAACTTCTGGCTGCCGGGCGATGTGTCGGCGTCGGCGCGTTACTGGGAGGAAGACATCGTGGAGCCGGAGATCACGGTGTCAGCGAAGGGCGAGATCGCGGTCGCGGATGTGCCGGGGCGCGGATACGAAGTGAAGACGGACCTGGTAGAGCGCCTTACCGTGCGCAAAGAGAAGATCCGGGCGATGGAGCTGGTGGGCTGAAGAAGCAGTTCCATCTTTATCAGCAGGTGACGTCGATTAGACGACGAACATGGCGATGCCGGCTGCGAACATGGCTGCCGTAGTGAATGCGACTGCCAGCCAGCCGATGTAGGATGCGGGCTGGCCATGCATCAGCTTTGCATCGATGGCCACGATGAGGATGGTCAGGAGCACGAACGGAGACAGAAGGCCGTTAATCACGGCTGACCAATAGAGGGCCCGCACGGGATCGAGGTTGGTAAAGGTTAGAACAGCAGCACCGATAGTAGACAGGAGGATGACGCTATAGAACGCTCGTGCCCGGTCGAAGGTGCGGCCCAGCCCCTGTTTCCATTTGAATGTATCGGCAAAGGCGTAGGCGGCCGAGCCGGCCAGTGTGGGAATAGCCAGTAAACCGACTCCCACCACGCCGACAGTGAAAAGCAGGGCGGCGAAGTTGCCAGCCAGAGGACGGAGGGCCTCGGCGGCGTCGTGCGTAGTGGCAATGTGGGTGATGCCGTGCCTGTTCAAAGTAGCGGCCGTAGTCACGATGATGAAAAACATGACGACATTGGAGAAAAGGGTTCCCAGGGTGACATCGATTCTGCTGGCGGAGATCTCCTCGGGGCTGGCGCCCTTGCGCTGCTTCAGCGTCTTTTGACCGGCGTCGATCTCTTCTTCGATTTCCGCACTGGTTTGCCAGAAAAACAGATACGGGCTGATGGTGGTGCCTAGGATTGCCACCAGGGTGGACCACTCCGCGCGGCTATGGGGCAGCGACGGAAGCAAGGTGCTCCGTACAACTTCAAACCAGTTGACGCGGACAATGAATGCGGTGATCGGATAGGCAAAGAGCACGACGACGAGCCATTTGAGCACGTCTGCGAAGCGGCGATAGGGGAGCTTGACTGTCGTCCACGAAATAATCACCACAAAAATAGCGATGTACCACCGGGAATTGATGCCGGTGAGCATTTGCGCGGCGTCGGCCATGCCGGCGAGATCGGCGGCGATGTTGATGGTGTTGGCGATGAGAAGGGCGCAGACGAAGATAATTAGCAGCCATTTGGGAAAGCGTTGCTTCAGCGTGCCTGCAAGGCCGCGCCCGGTTACCAATCCGATCCGCGCGCAGACCATCTGCACCGCGGCCATCATAGGCCAGGTGAGCAGGGCTGTCCATAAAAGCGCGGTTCCAAACTGAGCGCCGGCGATGGAGTAGGTAGCTATGCCGGAAGGATCGTCGTCAGCGGCCCCTGTAATAACCCCGGGGCCTATGGCGCGTAAAACCCGGTATGTCCCGCTCCTGGTCCTGCCCATACAGGTGAGATGCTTGGGGGATATGTTTCGGGCATTGTATGGCTGCTCCATCATGCCGGATGGGTTATCGCGGTTCGCTTGCGAGTTACGAAAAGCTTGCCTCAGGGAGCCAGGCGTAATCGGGTCCTTCTGCCTCCGTCATCGTCTATATTGGGGTATTCATTCTTGAGTGGATGCGCTGATGAAAGTGCTGCCAGTCTTGATCGCCGCCGTGATTGCTCTGTATGCGCTGGTGGTGGCAGTGTTCTACCTGGCGCAGAGGAGATTTCTCTACTTTCCCACCCGCACATACGTGCCTTTGAGTGAAGCTCACGCGAATCCGGCGCTCCGGGAAATTTCGCTCAGGACCGCCGACGGCATTGAGCTGAAATCCTGGTACGCGCCGGCGACCAGCCAGCCATTCACAGTTGTGTTCTTCCATGGGAACGCGGACAGTCTTTATGGCTCTGCGCCGGTGGCCGATCCTTACATTGCCGCGGGATATGGATTTCTGCTGACGGAGTATCGCGGGTATAGCGGATTGGCTGGCGCACCGACTGAGGCCGGGGCGTATGACGATGCGCGAGCGAATCTGAATTGGCTGCTGGCGCACGGCGTGGAAAGCGGAGGGATCATTCTGTTGGGGCAGTCGCTGGGCAGCGGCGTTGCGACGGAGATGGCCGCGGAGTATCAGGCCGGCGGACTGATGCTGCTTTCTCCGTTCCTGTCGATCCCGAAGATTGCGCGGGTGCATTATTCGTTCTTTCCCGCGCAAATTCTCGCCATGGACCGGTTCGACAACGAGAGGAAGATAGGAAGAATTCACATGCCGGTGCTGATCGTCAACGGCGACAAAGATGAAGTGATTCCCGCAGCCCAGGGAAGGGAGCTCTACACGCTGGCCAATCAGCCGAAGGAGTTTCACTCTCTTTCCGGCCTTGGACACAACGATACATTTGATGAGTTCGCACCGCTGAGTCTTGATTGGATCGAGCGAACGTGCGAGGGAACGCAGAGTCGCTGAGTTCAGAGTTATTCCGATTTAGCAATGGAAAGCCCGGCCAATCCTTCTGCGAAGCTAGGGCCAGGCACACGCGCACAGATTAGTGGACGAATAGGTAGCACAAAGTGGGAACGGGTGGCTTGACATCGAGTCTGCTTCGTTTCCCTTTGGCTATTTCTTTCCAATGTTCGACAAGATATGGATTACATACATGAGTGCGTTCCGGTTCCTCTAATTCAGATTCTTTAGTTGCCGACGCGACGGTAACATAGCAGTTTCGACAGACGGAATCGACGATACCATTTGTATTGACGTGACGCAGAAATGAGGGTCTAAGCGGTGACATATAAGGGCTCCTCTTAAGCATCCGATTTTTGTGCAACAGGCGCTCATCGGAATCAGCATTGCAACGACTTACATATTTCCGCTTACAGGTGGGGCCAGTTCGAAAGTGACTGCGGCGCTACGGAAAAATTTACTGGGTCCGGGAAGAATCTACATACGCGCCTATGCGAATCCGGGACCTGCGGTAGCGCTCCAGTGAGCCCAGATAGCCTTCGACTGTGATTTTGCCGAGTAAAATCAGCCAGATGAAAGGCATTAACTCGGCCAGGTGAAGGAATGTGCGCATGTTTTACCTCGCTGTCGGTCTTGCTGACGTGTTGTCTTTTGTGCACGCAGGTGGCCAAACCTCGGTGTAGTACCATCGCGGGATGACGAGAGTTGCGTTCGTATTGGCCGGGGTGATGGTGTTGGGAGGCCTTACGATATCTCTGCGGGCGCAGGAGGAACAGGATCTTCGGCAGATGCTGGATGCCAACCAGGCATTCGCGCTGCGCGACACGGTGGCGGCGAACGGGCACGCGCCGGTGTTTTATCGTGGCGCCGTTGAGGACTCGCTGAATCGGGTGCAGGAAGCGCAGCGCGATCTGGAGAAGGCGATGGCGACTGATCCGCTTCACGCGTTTGAAGCGCACGAGATGTTGGCGAATGAGAATTTTCGCAATGGGCGGTATCGCGAGGGACTGGCCGAGCTTGAGGCTGCGCACAAATCGAGGCCCGATGCGGCGGATGTGAAGAACTTTCTGCCCTTGATGCGCGCGCTGGCCGCATGGCCGGATATGGAAGTTGTGGATTGCCGCGGCTCGCGAGTGAAGATGCAAGAGGAAAGCAAGCACACGCAGTGGCTGCCGGTGAAGATCGATGGGCATGATGTGATTTACGGCTTCGATTCGGGTGCAGCGTTATCGACGATGGGCGAGGCGGACGCGAAGCAGCTCGGCCTCGAAGTGCGCCACGTGGATATGCAGTTGAATGAGGCCAGCGGCAAGGATGTGCAGGGAGTGGATCTCGCGATGGTTCACGACCTGGTGATCGGCGGGCTGCATCTGCGCAATGTGCCTTTCTTCGTGCTGCAGGATTCAGGCGAGCCTTTCGCGAAGATGGCGGTGGGCACGCGCGGGCTGCTGGGGCTGCCGGTGATGCTGGCGATGCAGTCAGTGCGCTGGGATTCAGAGGGCTGGTTCACGCTGGGCAGCAATGCGCATGTGCGCCATCCGAGCGCGCAGAACCTGCTCTTTCACGGCACGACGGCAATTGTGGAAGTGGCGGTGAATGGCAGGGCGCTGATCTTCAGTCTCGATACGGGTGCGGTGGATACGGACCTGAACGCCGGCTTCGCCAAGGCGCTGCCGGAACTGGTGGCGAGGGGGAAGAAGGAGACGCGCGCGATCACGGGGATGGGCGGCAGCGAGAATTACGATTCGGTGCTGCTGGGGCCGGTGACGTTCTCAGTGGGCGGACACGACGTGGTAGTGTTAGCGCCGCACGTGTTTCCTTCACACAGCCTGGGGAGTTTCGACGGAAACATGGGGCACGACATACTAGACCAGGCGAAGTCGGTGACCATCGACTTTAAGAGTATGGCGCTGGAATTGCAGTAATTCGTGCAGTTGTGTCGTCTAACTCGCAGAATCGAATCGAGGTCACGCACCGATGGCCGATGTACTTCAGCAGCCTTCGGCTTCAGTGGTAGAGATCGCAACCGTCCGGGAGACCGGCCGGGACGTTTACAGACGACTGCGCCGCCGTCGCATTGTCGGCTCGCTTTTCATCCTGTGGGCGTGGGGAATCGGCGAGTTGTTGGCGTTTTTGTCCCTTCGCCACGTGCAGCCGTTCGATGTGTATTTCCCTGACATGGTGCCCCGCGTCGAATTCCTGGGCGACAGAACCATCATCCCGATGCCAAACGGGAACCTGGTGGCGGCCATCGGTTCCTATTCCGATGAGCTGACCGCGTATCTCCGCTTCGACTACGCCAAGGGCATTCAAGGGCTGGCCGGCCAGAATGTGTACCTGGTGACACAGGAAGAGGAAGAAAGCCCACACTACACCGTTTACGTGCAGATGCCGAACGATCTGCTCGGCGCCGGGCAGACGCTGAGCAGCCTGGTCGTAGACGGCTATATCCGCTCGTGGGACCTGACATCGCCGCCGACTTCGCAGATTGTGAAATGGCAGAAGGAAACGGGACTGTTCGACGCCGCATACAAACAGCCGGTGCGCCAGCGACTGCTTCAGCTTCCGCGCGACGCGCTGACTTCGGCGGTGACCAGCTTCATCTTGTTCAAGGTGAGGACAGACCGCCGGGTGCGCATGCACCTGGAGCCCGCGGCAGGCAAGGAACTGACGTCAGGGGATGCACGAAATTTTGCGGCAGACACGATCTCGGTGGCCGAGTTCTACCACATCCCCCTGGATATGCTTCTGGGGATCGGAGCGATGGAGAACAACTACCTGGATGTCACGGGCGACCTGCAGCACGCGGTGTGGAAGCGGCGGGCGGAGCCGGGGGATATCGTTCTGCGGCGGCGCCGGGGGCGCGTGCTGGTCAGCAACTATTCGGTAGGCCCATGGCAAATTACGCGCGAGACTTTGCGCTACGCGCACGGGCTGTATCTGCGGGATCATGAGCACGACTACAACCTGCTGCCGGAGCGGCTGCGGCCACCACGCAAGCTGGATCTGGACCACGTCGGCACCGGAGTGCTGACGACCTACGCAGGACTGCTGTTGTGCCACCTGCTCGACTATTTTCACGGCGATGTGCAGAAGGCTGAGGGCGCCTACAACGGTGGGCGTGGGGATCCCAATCCAGCCTATTCGGCGGGCGTTGAGATGGTGGCAAGCTATGCCCGGCAAGTGGTGGGGATGGCAGCGGGCAGAAAGGGCAATGCGGTTTCCGAGACGCCGCTGGTAGTGGCAAAGAACTAAGCCGCGCTCTGGCAGGGGTTTACCCAGAGTAAACAGCTCTGATCACTATGCCGCCCGGACTACCCTCGTTTTTAGTGATTTAGGTCACCGTATACTGATGTCTAAGGCCTTAAGGTATTCCTTGGAATGTATCTCCTTTGGCTCAGAGTGGCGGCGATTCTGTATGCAGCGGCAAGCGTTGCTGTATTTCCCGCCGTGCTCTACGACCGGGTCCGCTGGCGAAATATCTGCGTACATGCAGGCGGCATGGCGCTGTTTTTCCACTTCGTTTCGGCAGTGGAGATGCTGGTCCTGGCGCACCGTTGGATGCCGGTCGGGGTGCGGGAAGTCGAATCGCTGCTTGGACTTGCGGTGGCGGCCCTGTTCTTCCTGGTGTGGTGGCTTTATGACGCCGTGTCGATGGGGCTGTTCGCTCTGCCAGCGAGTTTTTTCCTGGTTCTGATTCCGGCGCTGGGGCCGGGCGGGTATGCATTTCCGTCGAGCGGCGTGCGCACCAGCTGGCTGATCGCACACATCGCCGCGCTGATGGTGGCATATGTGGCGCTGGGGTTTAGCGTCCTGGCTTCGGTGCTTTACCTGGTGCAGGAGCGGCGACTGAAGACGAAGCTGAAGCCGGGGCAGCAATCGGGTTGGTTTCCGCTGGACTGGCTGCCGCCCCTGGACACCCTGGAGCGCATTGCGCATGCGACGCTCGAGTTCGGATTCCCGTGCATGACCGTGGGCCTGATCCTGGGCGCGGTGCTGGTGCAGGAGACATCGCTGGGCGCGGCGTATTTTCTCGATCCCAAGGTGATTGCCGCGTTTTTGAGCTGGGGCGTGTACGTGCTGCTGCTGCTGGTGCGGCGTAGCGCGGGCCTGCGCGGGCGCAAGGCTGCGTACCTGTCGGGGGCGGTGATGGTGGTGATGATTGCGGTGTATGCGGCGAATGTGATCAGCCGCGTGCACAAGTTTGGAGCGCCATGAGAGAAACCGCGCCCAATCTCGCGAGCAATCTGGTGCTGGTGGGGGTCAACCATAAGACCGCGCCCCTCGAGGTGCGGGAAAAAGTGGCCATCGGCCGCGACGATCTGCTGGAGGCGACGCGCGGGCTGGCGGCTATGCCGGGCGTGCTGGAGTGCATGATTGTCTCCACCTGCAACCGGGTGGAACTGCTGGCGGCAGTGGATGGGGAGCGGGTGGATCCGGCGGAGTTTTTGTTCGAGCAATTCGCGGTGGCCCCGGCGCTGCTGCGGCCGCACTTGTATGAGCATCGCGGGCGGGATGCGGTGCGGCACTTGTTCCGTGTGGCGTCGAGCCTGGATTCGATGGTCTTGGGCGAGCCGCAGATTCTGGGTCAGGTGAAGGAAGCCTTTGGCGTGGCACGGACGGCCGGGACGGTGAGCGGGCAACTGGAGCATCTGCTGCAGAGCGCGTTTGCGGCGGCAAAGCGGGTGCGGACGGAAACGCAGATCGGGTCGAACTCCGTGTCCGTAGCGTCGGTGGCGGTGGACCTGGCGCGGAAGATCTTCGGGTCGCTGAACGGGCGCACGGTGTTCCTGGTGGGCGCAGGAAAGATGAGCGAGCTGGCGGCGCGGCACCTGGTGGAGCAGGGTGCCGGGGCGATCTTGGTTTCAAATCGCACGCACGAGCGGGCGCTGCGCATGGCGGAGCAATTCGATGGGCGCGTGATCCCGTTTGACGAGCTCTATAACGTGGCCGGCGAGGCGGATATCGTGATCACGTCGACGGGCGCGCCGCATTTCATCTTCAAGCGGGAACATGGACGGGCATTTCTGCACCGGCGGAAGAATCGGCCGATGTTCTTCATCGACATTGCCGTGCCGCGCGACGTGGACCCGTCGATGAACGACCTGGACGGCATCTTTGTGTACGACGTGGACGACCTGCAGCAGGTGGCCGCGGCGCACATGGAAGAGCGCAGCCGCCAGGCCGTGGATGCGGAAACCCTGGTCGAAGCAGAGGTGGAGCGCTTCCATCAGCGGCAGCGCACGGTGAATGTGGCGCCGGCGATTGTCGCCATGCAGCAGCAGGTGGAAGAGATTCGCATCGGCGAGTTACAGCGCATTCACGCGCGACTGGGCACTTTAACGCAGGAGCAGTTGGCCGCGATCGAGGCGTTGACGCGTGGCATGGTGAACAAGTTCCTCCATCCGCATCTGCAGGCGATCAAAAAAGCGGCGCGCGAAGGCGACGCGGTGCGCCTGGACGCGCTGTGCGAGGCATGGAGCGTCCATCTGCGCGGAGATCACGCGGAAGCGGGCGTGCAAAACACGGCAGCCGGCACACCGGAAGCAGAGACAGCGAAGAGCGAAGCCGTCGATGAGCGCGTAGAGGCACGGCGATGAGACTACGCATCGGCAGCCGCGGCTCGCAACTGGCGTTATGGCAGGCGAATCACATCGCGGGGCTGCTGCGCGGGCAGGGGCACGAGGTGGAGATTGAAATCATAAAGACCACCGGCGACCGGCTGCAGGAAGTGACGTTCGCGCAAGTGGGCGCGAAAGGAATGTTCACGAAGGAAATTGAGGAGGCGCTGACCGCGGGACGCGTGGACCTGGCGGTGCACTCGCTCAAGGATCTGCCGACCGAGCTGCCGCAGGGATTTGCGCTGGCCGCTACGCCGCCCCGTGTGGATCCCCGCGATGCGCTGGTGTCAGTACGTTACAGGGGCTTGGACGCATTGCCGCAGGGAGCCCGAGTAGGCACCAGCAGCCAGCGGCGGCGCGCGGAGTTGAAGGCGCTGCGGCCGGATATCGAGGCCGTGGAGTTTCGCGGCAACGTGGATACGCGCCTGCGCAAGCTGGGGGACGGGCAGGTGGATGCGATTCTGCTGGCCGCAGCGGGGCTCGACCGGCTGGGGCGCACGGACTGGCTGCGCCAGCGGCTCGATCCAAAGGATTTTTGTCCGGCCGCAGGGCAGGGATGCCTGGCGATCGAGACGCGCGAAGACGATGCGGTGACGCTGGATGCGGTGAGTTTTCTGGAAGATCCAGATACGCGGTTTGCGGTGACGGCGGAGCGTGCGGCGTTAGCAGGGTTGGGCGGCGGCTGCCAGGTTCCCATTGGCGTATATTGCCGGCCACTTGCCGAAACCGGTATCGGTGGGGAAGAATGGGACGAGATTTTTGCGGTAGTTGCCGATTCGCAGACGGGTGAAGTGGTGCGCGTGCATCATCGCGCAGCACGGATTGCAGGTGGCGCTGCCGCGCTGGGAAAGCATGCGGCGCAAAAGCTCGTGGAGGGGGGCGCCGGGTCGCTGCTGAAGTTGGCGGCCGAAGGATGATAAGTGATGATCGCTCCCTCTCCTGTGGCTTTGCCGCTCGCCGGCCGCCGCGTGCTGCTGACGCGGGCGGCGCACCAGATGAGCAGTTTGAGTGATGGGCTGCGCGCGCTGGGCGCAGAGCCGGTGGAAGTTCCCATGCTGGAGATACGGCCGCCGGAGAATTTTGCCCCTCTCGATGCCGCGCTGCGGCGTCTCCCCGTATATGACTGGCTGATTTTCACCAGCGCCAACACGGTGCGTGTGCTTACGGTGCGCGCCGCGGAGAAGGGGATCAGCCTGGAAGGGAAACCGCTGCCGAAGATTGCCGCCATTGGGAATGCAACGGCGGAGGCCGCGCGCAAGGCGGGCTTCCAGGTTGCACTGGTGCCCGATGCGTATGTGGCCGAAAGCCTGGTGCAGGCGCTAGCCGCGGAGGCAGCCGGAAAGCGGGTGCTGCTGGCGCGAGCTGCGGTTGCTCGCGATGTGATTCCCGAAGAAATGCGGAAGGCGGGCGCTACGGTGGATGTGGTAGATGCTTACAGAAACGTGCTGCCGGATGAAGCGCCGGAGATGCTGCGCGAGGCGCTGAAGAAACATGTCGATGCGGCCTGCTTTAGCAGTTCTTCCAGCGTGATTCACCTGGCGCAGGCGGCCCGGCGCGCGGGCATCGAATTTCCCCTGGCCGGAGTTGTTGCGGTGTCCATTGGTCCAATCACCAGCGACACGCTGCGCGGACTTGGCTGGGAGCCGGCACGAGAGGCGAATCCGAGCGACGTGCCGGGATTGATTGGGGCGGTGAAGCAGGCTCTGACGAACCGGATAGCCGAAACTACGTCCCACGCTGGCTTTCGGACTGCATAACAGATTTCAGCTATAGTCTCGATACGCAGTGTTGCGGCTCCCCTTCGTGCCTACAACAACTACAACGCGCGTCGTGATTGCCGGCGCCATCGGCAATATTGTCGAGTGGTACGACTTTGGCCTTTACGGCCTGCTCGCGCCGGTGCTGGCGACGCTGTTTTTTCCTTCGCACGACCGGATTGCGGCGCTGCTGGGCGTGTATGGCGGATTTGCTGTTGGATTTGCCGTGCGGCCGCTGGGAGCGATTGTGCTGGGGCGCGTAGGCGACCGGCAGGGACGACAGTTTGTGCTGGTGCTCTCCGTGGTGCTGATGGGCGCGGCCACGGTTGCCGTGGGCGTGCTGCCCTCTTATCGCGAAGTAGGGATCTGGGCGCCGGTGCTTCTGATTGGGATACGGCTGTTTCAGGGATTCTCGGTGGGCGGCGAATATGTCGGATCCGTGACTTATCTCGTCGAGGCGGCAGCGGTGAACCGGCGCGGACTTGCCGGCAGCGTCTCGAATGTGGGCGCGACCATCGGCATGCTGATGGGCGCGGGAGCGGCGGCGCTGGAGGAGTCGTATACGCACATTGCGTGGATGTGGCGCGTGCCGTTCTTCTTTGGAGGGGCGCTGGCCTTTGCGGGATATCTGTTGCGGAGGCACATGCCGGCGGATGGGGCGGAGGCGTTTGCCGATGACAGTTCCTCAGCGGCTGAAGCTGGGCCTGACCTTGAAGCTTCGATGGCTCGACTGAAGTCGGGTCGTGTCAAAACAGAGCAAGCATCTGCGGTGGAATCGAAGGCCGGCTCTTTTAAAGCACATCAAGCTTCTGCGATTGGATCGTTGTCGCGTCCGCCCACAAGCGGACTCCTCGCGCGGTGGCCGGTTCTGGATGCCTTTTGGCGCGCGCCGCGGATTATGCTCTTTGCGCTGCTTTTCTGCTGTGGATATGGCGTTTCGGATTACGTAATCATGGTGTTTCTGCCCACGTTTGCGCATGAATTCAACGGCGTCTCCAGTGTCGCGGCGCTGAAGATCAACACCGCGGGGCAGGCGCTGGTGCTTTTGGTCGCTCCGCTGGCCGGGTGGCTCAGCGACCGGTGGTTGCGGCGCAGAACTCTGCTGGCGATGGTTTTCGCCGCGCAGGCGGCAGTGGCTTGGGAGTGTTTTAAGTGGACCGCGCACGAGGGACTCGGGGGCCTGTGGGCAGCGCAGTTGCTGCTGGCCGGATTGCTGGCTGCGGTGATGGGTACGGCGCCGGCGATGCTGGCCGAGCAGTTCGAGCACAGGTTCCGCGTAAGCGCGCACGCCTTTGTGCTCAACGTGGGAGTGGGGATTGCCGGCGGTACGTCGCCGATGCTGGCTGTAGCGTTGATTCGCGCCACGCACAGCAAAATGGCCCCTGCGTGGTACATGGGGCTTGCGTGCGGCGTTTCGGCGGTGTCGGCGATGTTGCTGGCGGATCGAAGCAGGGAAGAGCTGGGTGACGGCAGCGAGTTAGCGAGCTAGCAAGTTAGTCCCACATCGGCGTTGCGGACCCGCGGATGGATGAAAATTGGCCGCACCATCTACTGCGTGTTTTGTTGAACTTACCGCCCTTTTTCTTTTTAGCTGGTTAGCGATTTAGCCAGTTAGCGAGTTAGCCAGGAGAGTTCCCCGGGTCCTACCCCGCCGAGATGGAAGGACCCAGGGCACATGTCTTGTATTTGCTTTTATCGAGCCGAGCAAGCGTCAGTTCTTGTAAGTCACGCCACTTGACATGCGGTTGATGATGCTGTTTTTTCCGATCATGCGCACGAAAAGCGTGTGCGTGCCGTGGGTGAGATTGTTGAGGCTGTAGGTTCCGCTGGCTGCCGCGGCCTGCGTGCCCACCAGCGACAAGTTGGTGCCGTCGAGTGAATCGTAAATCTCGACGTGAGCGACCGTAGACAGGGTTGCGTTGGAGCTGGATGCATTGAGTTGCCACTTGAGCGAGTTGCCGGTTACGCCGGTGCTGACGGTGTAGCAATTGTCGATGCCGGTTTCAATCTCAGTGCCTTCGTTGTAGTCGTTCCAGGTGGAAATGTGCAGCCAGGGAATGCCGCCCTGGAAATAGCTGTTGCTTTCGGTCAGCGAGTCGATCCACGTCTTGCCGCACTGCTGATCCATGATGCGGCCGTTGCCCCAGTTGGCCTGAATGCTATTGAAGCCTTTGAAGCTGTTGGTCCAGACGAGGTCGCCCGAGTAAGTGAGCGAATCGGCGAGGAAGGTGTCGAGGGTGGCCGCGCCGCCTTGCGGACCAATGTTGTAGATGAACTGGTCGGTGGTGAGATCGCTCCCTGCGGGCTCGATCCAGTAGAAGGAGCCGGACGAATCCTGGTGCGTAAACCCGCCCACGTTTTCAAAGACGACGAGGGGTACGCCGTTGTCGGCGTTGTAAGGCGCCACGGCACAGTTCTGCGGCAGGTTGCTGTTCCAGCTTTGGATGTGCACCCAGACATCGGCCCACGACGGCGCTGGGCCGGTTAACGGGATTACGCCTTCGTCAGGAAAGATCTGCAGGATGGGCTGGCCGTTGAGCTTCTGATAGGCAAGGTTGCCCCAGTGCTTGCCGTTCATCCAACACATGTCGTTGCGAATGTGGGCAATTACGCAATTTTCGTAAGTCGCGCCGGTAAGGCCGGAGCAGCTTGCGCCGCTGGTGCCGGGGATTCCGGTGGATTTCACGTTGTAATTCATGGACGCGAAGTTGTACATGATCAAGTAGCTAAGCTGGCAAGAGGACCCGCTGCAGGCATTCTGATCGTCCCAGGACTGGAAGAGAAGCGAGGCCGAATCCGCGCTGGTGCCGGCGCCATCCCAACTCATCGCGGCGCCATCGAAGTGGCGAGCGACGAGGTCTGCGGACTGCGCGGCCACGGTGGCGGCATTGTTGGAGACATAGCCCGTCTGCACGTTATTGCTGCAGTAAGTGGAGGTCTTGTTGATGCAGAAGCCGAGCATGAAGTTGGCGAAGACTTTGGTCTTGGCGCCATTGGCAAGATAGCCGTGAATGTCTTCCGTGGAGACATTGCCGGCGGGCGGATCGAATTGCTGAGTAACTACGCCGGTTCGGCTGTCGGTTTGTCCTGTGAAGGGTGTCTGACACCACGCAGGCAGCGTGCCACCCGACGGGCATGCGGCGGTGTTGTTGGAGGTAAGAGATGCAAGGGTAACGGTAGGGCCGGATGACTGAACTGGCGAGGGCGACTTCGCCTCGGGAACAACTGAGTTAGAGACCGTGCCGGTGACGGCCGAGCAGGCGGCCATCCCAAGACAAAGGAGACTGAGAGCTGACAGGAAGCTCCGGGATATAAAACGGCTCATAGATCCACCTCGGGAGCAAACGCGTGCAATTGAGTTTTTAGTTAGAGAATTCGCCGGTGAGTCTCGATCTAGCCAATGCGGCTCCCCTGATGCGGAACTCTATTGATTCATTAGTCTTGCGGCACCCGTGAAGGACCTGCGGCGAGTGTCCAAGGCACACTCGCACGGCGGCGGCAGAAGTCTGGCACATTAGCCGCATAAGTTAATCCACAGGTGGGATTGCTGGCGATGATATCTGAAAGTTAGTCGAAATGACAGGTGACGTATGTCACATGACTTTGGAGGGCATCGGGAAAGGTAAGTGGCGAAAGCGCGAAGTTATTAATGCCGTGATTGTTCTCGCGGCTTGCGGTCAGGATCGGTGAAATTGAAAATAATTGAGCTGGATCAGTTCACGCATTCAGTTGGGACGTTCGCCATGTTTTGCGCCGGCAATCTCGTTGAGCTTTCGGTAAACGACATAACAAAATCCGGAATCGGTGGGAAAACGGTAGGCGCCAAGAGCATTCAAGAGATGGGCGGCGATGGCGGTCATCTCCCAGCCGGTGTACTCGTCGGCGTCTAAAAATGCGCTTGTGAGCTGATGGTATCCCTGTGTCTCGCCGTATTCGCGAACCGTGTCCATTCCGATTTTGGTGTGGGCGGGAAAATTTGCGTTTGCCCAGGTCCATTCCCAGGAGTTGCCCTCTGTAGTGCCAACTACGGTCACGTCAATCACCAGGGTTGGCTTTTCAGGATCAGTGAAGGTGAGTGTTGCCGACTCATCGTCCCAGTGCCAGCGTTGGTGGTCACCGTAGCGCTCCTTGAATCGCTCGCTTTTCTCGCTCAACTCGTGAACAAGAGGATGGAGGAACTCATTGAAGCAGTCATCGCAGACGGTCATGTTAGATTCCTGCCGCAACTCGCGGTGAATGGTCTCGCGGGCCGGTATTGGCCCGAGTTCAAGCTCGAGGCGCGTCTTTCCGCTACATTTTTCCGGCTTCGGAGCTCTTGATGAATGCGGCAACGCGGTCGTGCAGTTGCTGGCGGCTTTCATCGCGCACGTAGGCCATGTGGCCAGACTCGTACCAGTTGTACTCGATGTTCTTGGTGAGCGCGGGCGGAATGGGCAGATGCTCTTCATCGTACTGCGCGGCGAAGAAGGGCGTGGCCAGGTCATAGTATCCATCGTTGACCATGATTTTGAGGTGCGGATTGGTCTTCATGGCATCGGCCAGGTCGTCGCTTACGTTCACGCCCAATACCGAGGTAAAAAAATCGCCGTGGCCGTGTCGGGCCCAGTCCCAGTGAGCGCCGCTGAAAAGCGCACTGGGAAGATAAGTTTCATTGGCGCCGTACTTCAGCGTGTTGCGCAGGTAGCTGTTGATCATGGAAACGTAAGCGGAGGAGATGGCCGCGCTCTGCGGATCGTAGTCCGCGCCCTCACTCAGCGGATCGATGGTGGGACCCAGGAAACGGGTATCGTAGCGGCCGGTAGTCATGTCCTGCTCGTCGGCAAAAGTCTTTTGGAATTCGGCAGGGTTCACACGTAGATCGGCCTTGAGAATATAGGCGACCGGCAAGCCGGTGTAGTCGTGAACCTTTTCCGCTACGGACTGCTTCTCTGCGTCGGCAATTGCGGTGCCCTCGCCGAGCGCGTGCAGATAGTCGCCCAGCGCGAAGTCTTCGACCTGTTTGAGGAAGGCGGTGAGATCAGGCGGTTGCGGCGAAAGCTTTTTGTGGTACCAGGCGGTGGCGGCGTAAGTGGGCAGCACGAGTGCGTAAGGCAGATCCATGCCCGGACGTGCGGCGCCTACGCCGGCGGCGATGGGAAAGTTGAAGACCTGGCCGAGCAGCATCACGCCGTTGAGGTCGATGTTCTTGTCGTTTTCCAGCAGGTTGGCCAGCACGGCCGAGCGCGTGGTTCCGTAGCTTTCGCCGAAGAGATACTTGGGCGAGTTCCAGCGGTTGTATTTGGTGAGAAAGCGGGCGATGAAGCGGGCAAAGGCCCCGGCGTCTTCGTCGACCCCCCAGAAAGCCTTGGCGGCGTCTTTGCCGGTGATCCGGCCGAAGCCGGTGCCGGGCATGTCGATGAAGACTTCATCGCTGGTGTCCAGCAGGCAATAGGGATTGTCCACCAGCTTATAGGGAGCGCCGGGGAGATGCTTGTCGCCGGCAGTTTCCACGTACTTTGGTCCCAGCGAACCGAGGTGCAGCCACATGGTCGAGCTGCCTGGGCCGCCGTTGTAGAAAAAGGTGACGGGGCGGTCGTCGGCTTTGGCTCCGGTTTTGAAATAGGCCACGTAAAACATATGCGCGAGGGGCGGCGCGTCGGCAGGCTCTTTGGGCGGGGTAAGCGCGAGCTGCGAGCCAGGCAGCGGCTTGCCTTCGGGATCGAGCTGCGCATCTTCTTCGTCGGTAGCGCCAACAGTGATAGTCCCGGCTACGGCGGTGTAGTCGATGCGCTGGCCGGAGACTTCGACGGAGCCCTGCGTGGTGGAGTCGGCGGGCAATGCGGCTTCGGCGGATTTCTCGGGCGTCGCGGGCTTGGCGGCAGCTTTTTCCTGCGTGTGGGTGACGATGGGCAGAACGAAAAGGGCAGTCGATATAAAAGTGGCAAAGAGCGGGCGGGAGCTGCGCAAAATGGAGGCCTCCGAGGCGGAGATGGAGAAGTGCCAATTATAAGTTAGGGCGGTTGCGGGATGTCCGGAACTGCCGTCTGCGTATGCTCAGGCACCTTCACGCGATACTTGCTCTGTTTCGTGGAAGACGCGAAGCAGATTTCCGCCGAGAATGTTGTGGCAGTCTTCGGCGGAGTAGCCGCGGGTCATCAGTGCGGCGGTGATCTTGGGCAGGTCGGCGGGCGAGTCCATTCCTTCGGGCAACTGGCTGCCTACGCCGTCGAAATCCGAGCCTATGCCGGTGTGATCGACTCCGCCGATCTTTGCGACATGGTCGATGTGGTCGATGAGCGCGGTGAAGGGCGGGCGGGGAATGCGGTTGGCGTAAGCAAGCTTGAGCTTGTGGACGGCGTCCCAGGGAATCGGCTTTCCCGCGGTGACCGCTTCCGATTTGAGGGCTTCGACTTCACGGTCGCATTCCGGCTCGGTGGCTTTTAGTGCGTCGAGATATGGCTGCGAAAGAAATCCGGAGTAGAAATTCACCATGACCACGCCGCCCTGTGATTGCGGCCCGCCGGATGCGGCGACCGCTCGGATCATGTCGTCGGTGAGGTTGCGTGGGGCATTGCAAAGCGCGCGCGCCGACGAGTGCGACGCGATGACTGGCGCGCAGCTGACGCCGAGTACGCGGTAGAAGGTTCGGTCGGAGACGTGGGAGATGTCGACCATCATGCCCAGGCGGTTCATCTCACGGACGACTTGCTCGCCGAATTCGGTAAGACCGTCTTCGGTGTGCGCCACGTTTGGGTCGTCCATGTCGCCGGAGCTGTCGGCCCAGCCGTTGGAGTTGTTCCAGGTGAGGGTCATATAGCGCGCACCCAGGGCGTGATAGATGCGCAGCAGACGGAGCGAGCCTTCGATGGCGTGGCCGCCTTCGATGCCCATAAGCGCGGCGAATTTTCCGGCGCGATGCGCGGCGAGGATGCCGTCAGCCGAGGTGGCAAAGTCGATTTGGTCGGAGTGGCGGGCGACCTGCTGCCTGAGCGCGTCGATCATCTCCAGCGCGCGGTGCGCGTATTGGCCCTGATAGCGTTCCGGCTCGACGAAGATGGCAAAGAACTGCGCGGCGAGATTGCCTTCGCGGATGGAGTCGAGGTTCAGGTCGCCGCCAACGCGCGGCATGGCGAGGTCGAAGCCTTCGTCGAGGAAGCGCTGCGGCGTGTCGGCGTGCGTGTCGATGACGATGGCGGAGCGGTGAACGGCGGCGGGGCTTGGCGCTGATTGGGTCATGGATTGTGGGCGACCCATCGAGAATACCGAAGTTGGTTCGAGCATGCATTACTCTGGTCGTTACACGTGTTCGAGCAGGAGTACTCGCGCGGATTCTTTGGCGCGTTCGTGCGCACAGCGTTTACGATGGGCGTGTGCGCGGGCCTGCCGCGAAGAAGGCTGAAGAAATGATGATTCCCAGGATGATCGAAGTAACGCAGAACTTTCCGCCGTCGAAGACGCTGGACATTCCGGCGCTGGTGCGCGAACAGTTCTCCAAATCGGGTGTGCTCGGACAAATCACCCCTGGCATGCGGATAGCGGTTGGCGTAGGCAGCCGCGGAATCAGCAATTTGTCAGCAGTCGTGAAGGCAACGCTTGAGGTGCTTGTTGGCTCGGGCGCGAAGCCGTTCATCATTCCCGCCATGGGCAGCCACGGCGGCGCCACTCCCGAGGGGCAGACGCGGATCCTCGCCGAATATGGCGTGACGGCGGAAGCCATGGGCGCGCCCGTTGACGCACGGATGGATGTGCGCAAGATCGGCGAGGCGCTGGGCGGACGCGAGGTGGTCTGGAGCGTGGCGGCGCTCGAAGCCGATGCGGTGGTGGCCATCAATCGCGTGAAGCCGCACACTGATTTTCATGGGCCCATGGGCAGTGGGATTCAGAAGATGCTGGCCATCGGGTTCGGCAAGCAGGCGGGCGCAAACTTGGCGCACCAGGCCGCGGTGCACGAAGGTTATCTGGAAGCGTTTCGCGATTACGCGCGGGTGGCATTGGAAAATGTGAAGGTGCTTTGCGGCGTGGCGATTATCGAAGACCAGCACCACCAGACGGCGGAAATTGAAGTGCTCCCGCGGAAGGAAATTGTGCCGGGCGAAGCGCGACTGATCAAGCGCGCCGAGGCGATGTTGCCGAAATTGCCGCTCGATGAGGTCGACCTGCTGATCGTGGACGAGATGGGCAAGGAGATCAGCGGCACGGGCATGGACACCAACGTGATCGGTCGCGAGATTCACGGCTACTCATCCTTGCTGAGCGGCAACGGGCATGCCGCGGCCGGCAATGGCAATTCGCTGGGCCGCTCGGTGACGGTTCACCGTCTCCTCGTCTGCAGCCTTACGGAAATGAGCAAAGGCAACGGCACCGGCCTGGGGCTGGCCGATTTTGCTACGAAGCGGCTGGTCAATGCGCTCGACCTGCGCACGACCTACATGAATGCGCTGACGTCGCTGGGCGTGCAGACGCCGAAGATTCCCATTTACTTTGATTCCGATCGCGAGGCGGTGGAGCAGGCGCTGGCCACGCTGGCGACGCGGCATCCGGATCGGCTGCGCGTGGTGCGGATCGCGAATACGCTTCGTCTGGAAAAGATGCTGGTCTCGGAAAGCTGCGCCGATGTGCTGAAAGGCCGGCCGGATGTGACGCTGGGCGACGCGGCGGAGGAGATGCGGTTCGATCGAGAGGGGAATCTGATGCCGTTGTGAACGAGGCCTGGGCTACCTCGGCAGGATCGGATGTTCAGGGCTTTTCCAGGTATTCGATGGCGCGAATGACAATCTGGCGCCGGGCCTCCCAGCGCGTGAGTTCTTCGGTGCCGACCGAAACAGTCTGCGAGAAATCGGACCATGAACGGGCCCATGAGTGCCTTGTCGTGAGGTCCATGAATTTGAGGAGCTCTCGGAAATCTTCCAGCGCGAAACCTGCGGGAATTTCGGGATGGGACAATTGAAGCTGGCGCTCCAGATGCTCGGATCTACTTCCCCAAAGGGCTTGGCCGAGCGCTGAGAAGCGGCGCCATTGAGCCTCGATGCGCGCCGCATCCTGTGTCCCGAATGGCCGCCACCCTCTTGACTCGAAGAAGTTCTCCTCATCCATAACTGCTCTCCCAGAGAGGATCAGAACCGCGGGTGCTGGATCGCCCTGTCAGCAATCGTACCAGTTTCGACAGGGTTCCATCTGTCATCTCTCGCCGTGTAGAATGGCCCGTCTGAAGTCCGCGAGGATCTGATGGAGATTAACGCAGTAGAGGAGAAGAGCCCCCGCGCGCCAAAGCAAAAGCCGGTGACGCCGGGGTCGGTTTCGCGCGATGTGCTGATTACGCTGGCGCTGGTGCTGGGCACGGTCTATTTGCTTGAGACCAACACCGGCGTAACCAAATGGGCCCAGATTTACGATCCTACTGGGCACTGGTGGCTCTCCACAATCATTGCCGGCCTGCCGGTGATCCTGCTGCTGGGCGCCATGGCTGTCTTCCGCCTGACGGCACATGCCGCCGCGGTGATCGGGCTGGCCACGTCGCTGATTGCCGCGATTGTGGTCTTCCACATGCCCACGCGCATGGCGCTGACCACGACTGTCTACGGCGCGGGATACGGGCTGTTTCCCATCTGCTGGATCATTCTGCCGGTCATTTATCTCTACCAGCTCACGGTGAAAACGGGCCGCTTTGAGGCGCTGGAAAAAACGCTGACTCAGATCACCGACGACAGCCGGCTGCAACTTCTGCTGATCGCGTTTGCGCTGGGCGCGTTTTTTGAGGGCACGGCGGGATTCGGCACGCCGGTGGCCGTGTGCGGGGCGCTGCTCATCAGCCTGGGTTTCAATCCCATCGATGCGGCGGGACTTTCGCTGATCGCCAACACTGCGCCGGTAGCCTTTGGCGCGCTGGGTATTCCTATCGTGGCGTTGCACGGAGTAACGGGCATCGGTCTGGGAGCGCTGTCGCGCACCATCGCAACCATTCTCGTGCCCTTCTGCATCCTGGTGCCGTTCTGGTTGATCTGGGTCTATGCGGGCTTTCGCCGCATGTTGGAAGTATGGCCGGCGATCCTGGTGGCGGGCGTAACGTTTTCGGCCACGCAATATTTGATGGCCGCATATTTCGGGCCGCACCTTGTGGACATTACCGCGGCCACCCTGACCATCGTTGTGCTGGTGGTGTTTCTGCGCTTCTGGAAGCCGAAGCACGTGCTCAGTCCGGCGCGCGAAGAGGTCACCGGAACTTTGCGTGAAAGGCCGAAGCACGGAGCCTCGGCCATTTTCCAGGCGTGGCTGCCCTGGCTGATTTTGAGCGTGGTGGTTTTCGCGTGGGGCATTCAGAAATTTCAGGCCTGGATGAACGCTGCGACCACCATCAACCTGACCGTACCCGGACTGCACAACCTGGTTATGCGCGTGCCGCCGGTTGCAAACACTCCGGAGACCGCGCCGTTCGCTTTCAACTGGCTGGCAGCGACGGGGACGGGGATCTTTATTGCGGCATTGATCGCCGGGCTGGCTATGGGGCTCAGGCCGAAGACGCTTGCCTGGGAATTTGTGAAGACCACTTACAACATTCGCTTTGCCATCGCGACTATTGCCGGCATGCTGGCGCTCGGTTTCGTGATGCGCTATAGCGGACAGGACGGGACGCTGGGGCTGGCCTTCGCGCGCACCGGCGCAGTTTATCCGTTCTTCGGAGCGCTGATTGGCTGGCTGGGAACCGCGACCACTGGATCGGACACCTCGTCCAACGTGATTTTCGGCACGCTGCAGCAGGTGACGGCGCACCAGATCGGCGTGCCGCAGACGCTGATGGCCTCGGCCAACTCCGCCGGCGGCGTCATGGGCAAGATGATTTCGCCGTCGAGCATTGTGGTGGCTAGCACGGTGACAGAGACCTACGGGCAGGAGGGAACCATCCTGCGCTACGTGTTGCTGCACAGCGCGGCGATGGCAGCGCTGGTGGGTGTGCTGGTTTACCTGATGGCGTATGTGCAGCCCTTTACGGGGATGGTGGCGAAGTGATAAAGGCTTGGAGAGACCAAGGCTTCAGCCGTGCCACAAAAGCTGAAGCCTGTCGCGCTTACTCGCGTCAGCTTGTTCCAACGAGACGGTTGTGATCGAATGAACGGATGCCCGCTCCATTAGACGCCTCGCCATTCGCCGGCACCGCAGCCTATTATGACCGTTTCCGTGCGCCCTACGCGCAGACGGCGTTCGATTTTATCCTCGAGCGTTTTATTCTCAGCAAGGATGCGCGGGCACTTGATCTCGGATGCGGTCCAGGCACCATCGCGATTCCGCTTTCCGGCGCCGTCGGCGAGGTGGTGGCTGTCGATCCAGATCCAGACATGATCGCCGAGGGGAAACGTCTGGCTGCATTACGAGGCCGCCAGAACATCCAGTGGGTGCGGTCCCGGGCCGAAGACATTTCGTACGGAGCGAAGACGTTTCGAGTCGCCACAATCGGGCAGGCCTTTCACTGGATGGATCGTAACGAGGTGCTGCGGAAACTGGCGGCGCTCATCACGGACGGAGGTGGACTGGCACTAATGAACCCGGGGAAGCGACGCCCTCAAGAGAGCTGGGAGCCGGTAGCAAATGAGATCGTTGCAAAATTCCTTGGACCGCGAACCCGACACCGGAAATCGAATCCGCAGGAGCCTCAACACGAACCAGCGCTGATCCGGTCAGAGTATTTCGCCAATTTCACGGCCTATGAGTTTCCAAACACCATTACGCGGGATATTGATTCGATCATCGGATGTGTCTATTCAATCTCAACTTCCGCGAGGCCATTGTTCGGCAACAATGTAAGAGCGTTTGAGGCGGAACTAACCAAAGCATTGTTGAGCCTGAATCCGGTCGGGGTCTTCAAAGAGCAGATCGAGACCGAAGTTATGATAGCGCCCAAACGAGCCCGGTGAAGGCAGAACCGGAGTGACTCGGCAGGATTCAAAGCTACCTGGCAGTCCCCTAGTTCGTATCTTCTCGGACCACGCAATTACACTGGAGATTACTGGAGAATCAGCAGCGCGCGCGAGAACAGCCCGCCGCTCCGGAGTATTGATCTATGGACAAATTTGTCATTCGCGGGGGCAATCCGCTCGTTGGGACAGTTCGCGTTTCCGGCGCGAAGAACTCGGCGCTGGCGTGCATGGCTGCGCCCATTCTCACCGCCGATGAAGTGATCCTCGAAAATATTCCGCAGGTACGCGACATCGAGACCGAGCGCCGGTTGCTTGCGGCGATGGGCGCAGAAGTGGAATTGGGCTACGGGCGCGCGCAGCACCGTACCAAGATCAACTGCGGCCCGCTCACCAAGCCGGTGGCCGAGTACGAAATTGTGAAGACGATGCGCGCCAGCGCGCTGGTGCTGGGACCGCTGGTGGCGCGCATGGGATGGGCGCGCGTCTCGATGCCCGGCGGATGCGCGATTGGAGCGAGGCCCATCGACCAGCACATCAAGGGTCTGGAAAAGATGGGCGTGAGGATCGCGCAGGAGCATGGATATCTGGAAGCGCGCACGGAGAGGCTCAAGGGCGCGCACATTGTCTTCGACGTGATCACGGTGACGGGCACCGAAGACCTGCTGATGGCGGCGACGCTGGCCGAAGGCGAAACGGTGATGGAGAATTGCGCGCGCGAGCCGGAAGTAACGGACCTGGCCGCGTTGTTGAAAGCCATGGGTGCGAAGATCGAAGGCGCGGGCACATCCACCATTCATGTGAAGGGCGTTTCGAAGCTGCACGGAGCGAAGCATCGCATCAATCCTGACCGCATTGAGGCGGGCACGCTGATGGCGGCGGGCGCCATCACGCGGGGAGATGTGATCGTGACCAATTGCAACCCGGCGCACCTCGGCTCGCCCATTGCCAAGCTGCAGGAGATGGGCGCGCGCATCGATGCGCTGGGGCACGAGTCGGTGCGCGTGCGCGCGGATGGGCCCCTGCACGCAGCAGATTTTTCGACGGAAGAGTATCCCGGCTTTCCCACCGACATGCAGGGGCAGTTCATGGCGCTGGCCTCGCAGGCCGAGGGCGTCAGCGTGGTCAAGGAGAACATCTTTGAGAACCGCTTTATGCACGTGCAGGAGCTGGTGCGCATGGGCGCCAACATCAAGATCGACAGCAACAATTCGGCGCGCGTGCTGGGGCCGGCGAAGCTTTCGGCCGCGGCGGTAATGTGCTCGGATCTGCGCGCGTCGGCATCGCTGGTGCTGGCTGCGCTGGTGGCCGATGGGGAATCGATCCTCGACCGCGTTTACCACATGGACCGCGGCTACGAGCGCATCGAAGAGAAGCTGCGTGGAGTGGGGGCGCAGATACGGCGCATGGGAAATATCTTCGCGGCCAGGGACGAGGAAGTGGTGGCTCGGTAAACTAGTGGCAAACATTAACCCATGTTGGAACGTGCCACTAGAGCTGAAATATGAGTAGCATTTTGGATCCAAGAGTTCGTCCCATCCTAGCGTTGACTCTTCAGCCGAGAGACAGCGAGGAGGGGAGGCGGCTGAAGCATGCTCTCAGTGAAATCATCGAACAAGATCCAGCCTTGAAAATCGATGCGGAATCTGCAGACCAGCAGTTTCTTGTTGGCGGTATGAGTGAATCGCATCTCGATCAGACGTGTGACACTCTCGCAGATCGGTACGCGATCAAGTTTGACGTCAGCGAGCCCAGAGTTCGCTATCTGGAAACAATTCGCGGCACGGGTGAAGCTGAGGGCAAGTACATCCGTCAGACCGGCGGCTTGGGCAACTACGGTCATTGCCGGCTCCGTTTGGAACCCAATCAGCCAGGCAAAGGCTTTGAGTTCATCAACGAGATTAAAGGCGGCGTGGTGCCAATTGAGTACATCGATCCGATAAAACAAGGCGTGCAGAGCGCGATGGAAGCCGGGATCCTCGGCGACTTTCCCATGGTCGATATGAGGGTGATGCTATTCGATGGGAGCTACCACGAAGCCGATTCGAACGAAATGGCGTTCAAGATTGCCGGATCAATCGCATTTAGGGAGGCGGCCAAGAAAGCCTCGCCAGTGCTACTGGAGCCAGTGATGGACGTTGAAGCTGGGATTCCTGAGGAAGTGGTCGGCGCCTTTATCAATGACATCAATTCGCGGCGCGGACGCATTAAGGACATCACCTGTTCTAATGCGTGGTGTGAAATGAGGGCAATCGTGCCCCTAAGTGAAGCGTTAAGTAACAGCGCTCAAGGTCGTCTCAAGTATCCGATGCAGTTTCTCGGTTATGAGCCAGTGCCTCGCGGCGGATGGCTGGAAGGTGACGAACTGGGTGTCACAGCGAGGAAGCCTCACAGCCCGACGCGCGGTCGAGGCTCCGCGGCTGCAAGTTTAGATTCTGATTCCGATTAACGAGTGAAGCCGGTTGCTGCACCTGCGTAGCGGCCAGCAAAAACCAATCCAAATTTTCTGCGCAACTTGATTGGGCTTGCCGGGTCAATACGAGGCGAGCAACGAAACACTTGATCCGGAACAATGGAGCCAAAGAGATGCGTACCACGAAGATTTCTGTATCGCTGCTGGGATCGGCGCTTTTCACGGGGCTCGCGATGGCGCAGGATCCCGGTCAATCCCAGTATGACAGTGCGCCCGCCGCGCAATCCATGCCCATGCGGCAGCGCAGACCGCCGAATCCGGCTCACCAGGCGCGCCGCCTCGGCAGGCAACTGGGGCTGAGTGCCGGCCAGGTAAGACAGATCGAGCCGATGATTGCCGAGCGGCAACAGCTTTTGGAAAATGTGCGCACGGATCCCACGCTGACGCCGCAGCAGCGCAGAGCGCAGATGCGCACCATCCTGCGCGACAGCAATAACAGAATGGAAGCGGTGATGTCCGACAGCCAGAAACAGCAATACGAGCAGATCATGCAGGCTCGTCGCGAAGCTCGCCGCCAGCGTATGCAGCAACGGGCGCAACAGCAGGCTCCGGATGCAGCACCGCAGCAACAGGCACCGGATCAGCAGGCGCCGCCGCAGCAGGCGCCTCAGGATCAGACTCCACAGCAGCAGTAGTGCGATCCCACCTCCGTAATCTGACAGCCGTTTTGTATCGAACGTAAAATGGACCGACTCGAATTTTGCCTGCATGTAAGCGCACGTGAGTTACATGCCGGAAAGTGACAGCAAAGGAAATTGCCATGACCAGACTGATGAGATTCCGTACCCTACT
This sequence comes from Occallatibacter sp., assembly GCA_035935755.1. Lineage (GTDB taxonomy): Bacteria > Acidobacteriota > Terriglobia > Terriglobales > Acidobacteriaceae > Telmatobacter. The sequence continues at coordinate 226,191 of DASYWU010000044.1, forward strand.
CTTCGCGCTTGTTCTTTGCGCGGTTCCGGCCAGCGCGTTTGCAGGCGTCTTCGTCTCCGTGAACATTGCGCCGCCGCTGCTGCCCGTGTACGCACAGCCGCCCTGCCCGGGTGATGGCTTCCTGTGGACGCCGGGCTACTGGGCTTACGGGCCGGCCGGCTATTACTGGGTCCCAGGCGTTTGGGTGCGGCCGCCGCGCGTGGGCCTGCTTTGGACGCCGGGCTACTGGGGCTTTGGCGGCGGAGTCTATGCCTGGCACCCGGGCTACTGGGGACCGCACGTGGGCTTCTACGGCGGCGTGAATTACGGCTTCGGCTACACCGGTGTGGGATTCATCGGCGGATTCTGGAGGGCTGGCTTCTTTCACTACAACACCGCGGTCTTCAATGTGAACCGGGTGGTGGTGCGCAATGTGTATGTTGACCGCACGGTGATCCGCAATACCACGGTGGTCAATCGCGCCAGCTTCAACGGTCGCGGCGGCATTGAGGCGCGGCCCACGCGGGACGATGAGATGGCGATGCGCGAGCAGCATTTCGAGCGCACTCCCAACCAGGTTTCGCACGAGCAGTTCGCGCGCAACGACCGCAGCCAACTCGCTTCGTTCAATCACGGGCATCCCGGAACCATGGCCATGAACCGCGTCAACGAACGGAGCTACAACCAGCAGCAGCGGATTGGGAACGGCATTCGCGACGGGCAGATGACGCCGGGCGAAGCGGCGCGCGCAGAGAACCGGCAGCAGAGCATCAACCGGCAAGTCCGGTACGACCGCGCGGCCAATGGCGGCAGGCTCAGCGGCCAGGAGCGGCAGCAGATCAACCGGCGGCAGAACAACGCCAGCCGCCAGATTTACAGGGAGAACCACAACGGCAATCGCGAGCGGCGATAGATCTGATATTTAGCTCGGAGAGAAGGGAACCGCGGGCCGCTCGCCCGCGGTTCTTGCTTGGATGGGAGAGTTCGTCACGTTTTCTTCAGTCTGGGCAAATGCGGTTCTCAGGCGCACGGTATGTGCAAAGCGCGCAACCCAGCCGGTGTTATACTTGTTATACAAAGAGCGTGAGCCATGATTGCCGTCAGACTTCCCGCAGCCATCGAAAAACGTCTCGATCGCCTGGCGAAACGGACCGGGCGCGCCAAGAGCTACTACGTCCGCGAAGCGCTTCTCAATCACCTGGACGACCTGGAAGACATCTACATCGCAGAAAAGCGGCTGGAGGACCTGCGTGCCGGCCGCAGCCACACCATTCCCCTCGAAGAAGTGATGAAGGAGCATGGCAACCTGGAAGATTGAGGTGGCCAGCGAGGCTAAGCGCGACCTGGAGAAACTCGATCCTCAGGTCACCCGGCGCATCGAGCGCTTTCTTTACGAACGCGTAGCCACACTCGAGAACCCGCGCAGCATCGGCCAGGCGCTGCAGGGAGAAAAGTTCGGTGAGCTTTGGAGGTACCGAGTCGGCGACTGGCGAATCATCTGCCAGATCCAGGATGCGAGGCTTGTTGTTCTCGCCCTTCGAGTAGGTCATCGGCGCGAGGTTTACGAGCGGTAGAAGGTCCGATCGTGATGCATGGGGGATGGTGGCGGTAGCGCGCGGGTGTAACTTCCGGGTAGTCGACAGACCGGCCAAAGCAAATTTGAATTGACGTTTAGGTTGATCTATAGTGGCGTCTATTCAGCGACTAGCACTGGAGAATTGGCCATGTCGCGATTCGTAAATTGGCTTATGCATCAACGCGGATGCACATTCAGCCAGCGTTATGTCAGGATTCTGATTATCAGCGGACTGCCGCTTATTGTGCTGGAAGTGCTTGGCTCAGGAGTGATGCGGGAATCGAGCCTTCTACCTTGGTTCATCTTGTTCGCAATTCCCGGTACTTTACTGTTTGTCTTGTTTGAAACTGGCTTCGAGCATCTGATTTCCAGAATGAACAGGTAATCAAATCGGCTCCAGCTAACAAGCGAAGGATGCGTTCATGAGGGCCGTTTTCTTTCTTTGGGTATCTGACCTGCGATGCGGCAACCGCGGATCCCTCCCTAGGGTCGCGATGACGGCCGCTTATTCTGTTCTCGGACCCGCCGAACGATCTGCTCTACAGCTCCAGCACGTTGTCTTCGATCGCCAGGCGCACGTTGCCGTCGGATTTTGCCAACCGGCGAACGGCTTCGAGCTTGTCCACTTTGACTTTAACCATCACCGATGTGCTGATCATCCTGCCCCTGCCGAATGAGCTCACCTCATTTTCGATGGAAGAGAAAAGTGGTATGATTTCGCAAGGTGCGTTTCGCAAAGTGCGAAAAGTGGCGACTCGCCCTTTGAGGTAAGCCATGCCCAACCCTTTTGAATATGGGACTGCGGTCACGGGTGCTTCGTTCTGCAACCGAAAGAAGGAAATCGAAGATGTCCGGCGCTCGATGGACAGCGCGGAAAGGCTCTTCTTGTTCTCGGAGCGGCGTATGGGCAAGACCTCCCTTATCATGAATCTCCGCAGAAACCTCGACCCGAAGAAGTATGCAATCGCCTACGTCGATCTATTCGCCACTGAGAGCGAAGAATCATTTGCGACTGCAACGGCAAAAGCACTTGCCAATGCACTAGAAAGCAGGGCTGAGCATGTGCTTGCAGCAGCGAAGCACCTTTTCAGCCGCTTCACTCCGAGCCTCAGCCTCGACGAAGCGGGGAAACCTCAACTGACACTGGGGATGAGCCGCACCGTGGAAATGAAGGAGGGGATCGAGGAAGTGCTGCGCGCACCCGCGAAAATCGCGGAGGAGACGTCCAAACGTGTCATTGTAGTATTCGATGAATTTCAACGCATTTCGGACTACGACGAAGGATACAGAGTAGAACGCATTCTGCGAAGCGTGATTCAAGGACAGGCGAAGGTGGGCTACATCTTCATGGGCAGCAGAAAACATCTCATCCAGGAGATGTTCCAGAGTCGTTCGCGGCCTCTCTACCGATCTGCCGGCCACTACCCGCTCGGCGCTATCGACGGATCTCATTGGCGACCATTCATCGCGGCTAAGTTTGCGGGGACAGGCCGGAAAATGCCTCAAACCCTCGTAGATGAAATTTGCAAGTACACAGAAGGACACCCTTCTTATACTCAACAGCTCTGTCATGCAATTTGGGATTGGGTAGATGAAGGGCAAACCGTCCAGCGATCGGATATCGAGCGAGGTGTCAAGGAGCTTTTGCAGCGCGAGAGCTATGCGTACACGGTTCTCTGGGAAGACCTCGCGGTGAATCAGCGCCGGCTACTGATGGCCCTCGCGCTCGAAAACGCACCCGTGGGCGCATTCAGTGCGGCGTTTTCGGCGAAGTACGCTCTCGGGCCCCCTTCGAGTATCCATCGTGCGGCTACGGGGCTGGAGAAACGGGAAATTATTGAGCGGGACGCGAAGCGTTACTTCATCATCGATCGGTTCTTTAGAATCTGGCTTCGCTTGCGCGAAGCCTGAAGCCGTTCCCTCTTAGACGAGGGACGAAAATTCGTATCTTGTCTAAGAGGCGGACCTTACAGCTCCAGCACGTTATCCTCAATCGCCAGCCGCACGTTGCCATCGGATTTCGCCAGCCGTCGCACCGCTTCCGGCTTGTCCACTCTGGCTTTGAGCATCACCAACGCTACGGGCACGCTGCGGCCGGCGCTCTTGATGGTGTCTACGGCTTTGGCGCGGTCGATGTTGCATGCCCCCATCAGCACGCGGATGCCGCGCTCGACCAGCTTTGAGTTCTGCATGTGGACGTTGACCATCAGGTTCTCGTACACATAGCCCAGCCGCGTCAGCGCGCCGGTGGTGATCATGTTCAGGATCATCTTCTGCGCGGTACCGGCCTTCATGCGCGTGGAGCCGGAGATGACTTCGGGGCCGACTTCAGCCACGATGGTTGTCTCAGCGGCTTCACCGATCGGCGTGCCCGCGTTGCAGGTGACTGCAGCAGTATGCGCGCCGCGCGAGCGGGCGTAGGCCACGGCCGCGACCACATAAGGCGTGCGACCCGAAGCGGAGACACCGATGATGATGTCCTTGCGCGTGGGGCGGCGGCGGGCAATGTCGCGCTGGCCCAGATCTTCTGAGTCCTCATTGACCTCGACTGCCGAAGCGAGCGCCTTTGGTCCGCCGGCCATGATGTATTGGATCTGTCCCGGGGCAGTGGAGTACGTCGGCGGGCACTCCGAGGCATCGAGCGCAGCAATGCGGCCGCTGGAGCCGGCGCCAATGTAGATCAAACGACCGCCATCGCGCAGACAGCGCGCCACCTGGTCGATAACCTGGGCGATTTCCGGAATGGCCTTCTTCACCGCTCCCGCGATCTTCGCGTCTTCATGATTGATGATGCGCGCAATATCGAGAGCGGATTTGGTGTCGAAGCCCTGGGATGCTTCGTTCGGGCTTTCTGTGATGAGATGTTCGAGCAGAGATGCCTGATCTTTCCCGGCTCCGTTTGTTTTTATGCTTTCTGCACTGGGTATCATCGTGCCGGTAACCATCGCGTCTGTCCCCAGCTTTTAATTGTAGACGGAATCTTGTCTATTGGAACCTTAAATCTGCAAAGAGGTAATTGGACCGTCGCTATCCAATTAACAACCGGGTGAAAATTTTTACACGTAACCGCTAAAGCGCCTCGCGTATAGCGTTGTGAAATGCCGGCCGTACTTCGCGGATCAATTGCGATTTGCGATCTGGCCAGGTGCGGTTGGTCAGCAGCACAACCGCAACGGCTGCATCGAGATCAATCCATAAGGAGCACCCGCTGTAACCCAGGTGGCCAATGGAGTGGGCGGAGAAGTGCCGGCCCGCGGAGGAGATCTCCGAAGGCGTGTCCCAGCCCAGAGCGCACGAACTGCCCTCGGGTCCCTGGCGTCGGGCAAACTGCTCGATGACTTGCGGATCGAAGTGGCGGGCGGTGGTTGGAGGGGTGGTCCCGGGACGCAAAATGGCGCCGGCGAAGCGCAGCAGGTCGGGCACATTGGAGAAGAGTCCCGCATGGCCGGCTACACCTTGGAGCACGTAGGCGTTTTCGTCCTGCACTTCGCCCTGGATGCGACGATGGCGAAAGGTCGCGTCCTCTTCACTGGGCGGGATGAAAGGCCGCGCGGAGTGCGGCGGACGAAAACCGGTCGAGCGCAGCCCGAGGGGATGCAGCACTTCGCGTCGGACGAGGTGCGCGAGGCGCTCGTGAGCAATGACCTCCAGCGCTTTGCCCAGCAGGATAAAGCCGGGATCGGAGTATTCGGCGCGCGTGCCTGGTTCCGCTTCGAGGGGCAATTCCAGGCAGGCATGGAGCAGGGCAGCGGGCGTGGTCGCGGTACGGAAGAGTTCGACGTATCCAGGCAGGCCGGAACTGTGCGCCAGAAGATGGCGCAGGCGCACGTGACGCCGGCGCTCGCCGGGGTCACGGCCGAGAATGAAAGCCGGGAGGACTTCGCCCAGCGGCGTGTCCAGATCGAAGTGTCCGCTCTGGCAAAGGCGCATGGCTACCGCGGTGGTGCCCACGACCTTGGTGACGCTGGCGATGTCATATATGGTGTGTGGCATGACGGCGGACGTATTGTCTTCATAGGTGAAGCGGCCGAGGCCGTCGAGCAAGACCATTTCGCCCCCGGCTAGCACGCCGAATGCGCATCCTGGAAAAGCACGCGCGGCAATTGCTTCCTCGAGCACGCGATATGCTGCGGCAAACCGGCTCCGCTGTGCTGCTGGCAGCGACGTAAATTTCTGAATAGATTTGCGGGTTGGTTGCTGCGCGCGGGAATCCGTCATTATCTGCATCGTAACCCGCGGGACGGCGCTGCCGGAGTGCTCAGGTAATATGGTCCGGCACGGATTTCCCTCCAGGGCGGTTCGGGTGGCGCTATCCTGTCTTCGAGCAAGGCGTCTATTTTGATGGAGTGACCCGCGGAGGTCATATGCAAGTCTTGCAGCGGTTGGTGGTTTCGGCGGTAGCCGCCGGGCTGGTGTGCATGGTCCCAGGATCGGCGGCGGCGCAAACGGCGTATCCCGGCACGGGTTCGGCGAGCACAGCGCCGGCCTCCACAAGCACCGCGCCCGCCAAATCAGCACCGGGAGCGGAGACTCCCGCCAACGCTCAAGCCGCTTCGCCGGCGCCCGCAGCGGAAGCCGCTCCAGCCGTAGTTCCCACACCTCCGACTTACATGGTTCCCGCCGGCACCAAGGTCCTCCTGGAACTGCGCAGCGCGGTGGATACGCGCAGCGCAAAGGCCGGCGACGGAGTTTATCTCGCTTCCACATTTCCAGTTGTCGTCGGCAACCGCGTAATGATTCCCGCGGGCGTTTACGTGCAGGGAGTGGTGGACCGCGTAGCGCGCGCCGGCCGCGTAAAGGGCAGGGCACAACTGGATATGCATTTCACCTCTATGATTTTTCCCAACGGCACGGTAGTGGAGATTCCCGGCATGGTCGACAGCCTGCCCGGGGCCAAAGATCAGTCGGTAAAGAACGACGGCGAGGGAACCATCGAGCAGCATCCTGACAAGGGCCGGCACGCCGGCACTGTGGCCGAAGTCGGCATTCCCACTGGCGGCACGGTAGGCGCTATTTCCGGCGCGCACGCCGGCCACCCGATCGCCGGGGGCGTGGTCGGGCTGGCAGCGGGAGCGGCTGCTGCGGGAATCGTTTCGCTATTTACGCGCGGCGCCGACGTGAGCATCCCCCAGGGAACGCAGGTGGAGATGGTGCTGCAAAGGCCACTGATTCTGCAGCAGGAAAACCTGGCCGGTGTGGGCGCGCCCGGCACCGCGCAGTTTGTTCCGGCGCCTAACCAGCCCAAGCCCATGGAGAAGCCGCGCCGCCACGGACGCATCTTATGTCCTATGGGCGGGTTAGGCTGCCCGTAATTGAAAAAGCGAGTAATATCTAGAAAAGAAGAGCAATGGATTCGACCCGTAAGGACACGCCCGCTAGCTTCCCATCAACAAAGACACAATCGGAGTTTTCCCAGCCCGCTTCCGAGTCGCTCATAATAGCGAACTCAAGACGCGGCTCATTTGCGCTCTGGGCGCGGGATGTCTCCGTGTCCGCCGTGGCATCGATACTGTTCATCCTGTTTCTCTATCAGCCGGTGCGTGTGGAAGGCACCAGCATGATGCCGCGGCTGGAGAATCACGATCGGCTGTTTATCAACAAATTTGTGTACCATATCGAAGCCATCAACCGCGGCGACGTGGTGGTCTTCCACTATCCGCTCGATCCTTCCAAGAGTTACATCAAGCGCGTGATCGGCCTGCCCGGCGATCGCATCCGCATCACCGACGGGCGCGTGTGGCTCAACGGCAAGATGCTGCGCGAGGCTTACGTGCCGGCGAAGTATCGCGATGACGATTCCATGGCTGCCATGGTCGTGCCCGAAGGCTCCTATTTTGTGATGGGCGATCACCGCTCGATCTCGTCGGACAGTCGCGCCTTTGGGCCCGTGGAGCGCTCGCTGATTTACGGAAAAGCTGAGTTTATCTACTGGCCGGCTAAGGACGCCGGCGTAGTGCGCTGAGGCGAAATCGGACCCGAGAATTCCACCGCCAAAACCTGCTAAAATCTATTGAATCCACTCCTCGGAGCGGCAATGCAGGCAATCCTTGCGCTCGAAGACGGGCGCACCTTCCGCGGCCAGGGCTATGGCGCCCCCGGCGATTGTCAAGGTGAGGTGGTTTTTAATACTTCCCTTACTGGTTATCAGGAGATCGCCACCGATCCCTCTTACGCCGGGCAGATCGTCGTTCTTACTAACCCCCAGATCGGCAACTACGGCACCAACCATGCAGACAACGAGTCGGCCCGGCCATTTATTGAAGGCCTGATCGTGCGCGAGTTCTCCGCCATCAGCTCCAACTGGCGCTCGGAGCAGGTCACCGACGAGTACATGGAGCGATACAAGGTGCCGGTGCTGGCCGAGATTGACACGCGAGCGCTGGTGCGCCACCTGCGCGACCACGGCGTGATGCGCGGCGTGATCTCCACCAAGGCCGACGATCCGGATGCGCTGATTGCCAGGGCGCGGAGCATTCGCAAGATGGATGGCACCGACCTGGCGCGCGTGGTCTCGACCAAATCCGCATATCATTTCGGACCGGATGACAGCCGCAACCAGTCGGGTGACGCTCTGCTTCCAAACCAGGGTCAGGGCGACTGCGATCTTCACGTGGTGGCTTATGATTTCGGTATCAAACACAACATCCTGCGCATGTTAACTCGCGAGGGGTGCAAGGTGACCGTAGTTCCCGCCGAGACCACCGCAGAAGACACGCTGGCGCTCAGGCCCGACGGCGTGTTTTTGTCGAACGGGCCGGGCGATCCCGAGCCGGTGGACTACGCCGTCAAGGCCATCCGCAACATGATGGGCCGCGTGCCCGTCTTCGGCATCTGCCTGGGGCACCAGCTCTGCGGTCTCGCGCTGGGCGGCCGCACATATAAGTTGAAGTTCGGGCATCACGGCGGCAATCATCCGGTGCGCAACAATGCCACCGGCAAAGTCGAAATCACCGCGCATAATCATAACTTTGCCGTCGATCCCGATTCGATCAACGGCAACGAGGTGGAGCTGACCCACGTCGACCTGAACGACCAGACACTGGAAGGCCTGCGCCACAAGACGCTGCCGCTCTTCAGCGTGCAGTATCATCCTGAAGCAGCGCCCGGCCCGCACGATTCGCACTATCTCTTCCGCGATTTCAGGAAGATGATGGAGGAATGGAAGGGATGAAGCGAGCGCCGGGCAGCACGATGAGGACCACACCAGCGGGGCCGCGGCTCCGCTGTTTTTTGGGCCTTGTTGCCGCGGCCGCAATCGTGCTCGCCCCCGCCACAACGGACGCCCAGGGCAATTGCGTCGCTCCTCATGGCGTTGCCATCGGGCAGATTCGCGGACAGGTTTACGACGCATTCGGGCTTGCCGTGCCCTTTGCCACCATCACCGTTCTCGGCATTCGCGGCGCCGTGCAAACTACCGCCGATGCGACGGGCCAATTCTCATTCGACGTGCCCCCCGGCCACTATGTGCTCAAGGCCGAGTCCGAGGGTTTCGCCTACTCGAGCGCCGAGCTGAAAGTCGGCCGTAGCTGGCAAACCACTCTTGGCCGCCAGCGCTTGAAGGTGATGCTCGGCTTTGGCGATACTTATTGCCCCTGGGTAACGACCAGCAAGAAGGATTTTGAAGATACTTCGGAAGCCAATTTCACACGGCTCAAAGAATCGGCCCAGATCAAAGACGTTCCTGAAGCGGGCGACACTTCGAAGGCGAAGAAAGCACCCCAGACGAAGCAAAGTCCTCCGGCGCCGGACGCTTCTCCAGCTCAAGAAGCACAGCCAAAGAAGGAAGCTTCCCAGAGCAATGATGCCGCCCCCAGTAAGGGAGCTTCCCAAACTAACGACATTCCCCAAACGAAGGACACCCCCGAGAGCAAGGAAACTTCCCAGACCAATGCCACGCAGAAATGACATACAGAAAATCCTGGTAATCGGCTCCGGCCCCATCATCATCGGCCAGTCGGCCGAGTTCGACTACTCCGGTACGCAGGCCTGCAAGGCCCTCAAGCAGGAGGGCTTTGAAGTGGTGCTGGTGAACTCGAATCCGGCCACCATCATGACCGACCCCGAGCTCGCCGACCGCACCTACATCGAGCCGCTCACGCGCGAATACGTCGAAGAGATCATCCGCATTGAAGCGGAGATGCTTGCCGAGCAGCCCGGTGCGGGCAGGTTTGCATTGCTGCCCACCGTGGGCGGCCAGACGGCGCTGAACCTTGCCGTCGATCTCTCCGATTCCGGAGTTCTCGAGCGCTACAACGTGGAGCTGATCGGCGCCAAGCTCGAAGCCATCAAGAAAGCCGAAGACCGGCTGCTCTTTAAAGACGCCATGATCCGCATCGGCCTCGAGGTGGCGCGCTCCGCATTGGTCAACAATCTGCGCGACGGCCTCGATTTCGCTGCGAAAAACGGATTCCCGGTACTCATTCGCCCCAGCTTCACGCTTGGCGGCACTGGCGGTGGTGTGGCTTACAACCGCGAAGAGCTGATGGAGATCCTCGCGCGCGGCCTCGATCTCTCGCCCGTTCACGAATGTCTTATTGAGGAAAGCGTGCTGGGCTGGAAAGAGTTCGAGCTGGAGGTGATGCGCGACCTCGCCGACAACGTCATCATCATCTGCTCCATTGAAAACTTCGATCCCATGGGCGTGCACACCGGCGACTCCATAACCGTGGCGCCGGCGCAGACGCTCACCGACCGCGAGTACCAGAAGATGCGCGACGCGGCCATCGCGGTGATGCGCGAGATCGGCGTGGAGACCGGCGGATCGAATGTGCAGTTCGCCATCAATCCCCTGGACGGGCGCATGATCGTGATCGAAATGAACCCGCGCGTCTCGCGCTCGTCGGCGCTGGCGTCGAAGGCCACCGGCTTTCCGATTGCGAAAATCGCAGCGAAACTTGCCGTCGGCTACACGCTCGACGAAATCCCCAACGACATCACCCGTAAAACGCCGGCGTGTTTCGAGCCGACCATCGACTACGTGGTGGTGAAAATTCCCAAGTGGCAGTTTGAAAAATTTCCCGGCGCTGACGACACCCTGGGTCCGCAGATGAAATCCGTGGGCGAAGTAATGGCCATCGGGCGGACCTTCAAAGAAGCGCTGATGAAGGCCTGGCGCGCGCTCGAGACCGGCAAGAAGACCGGCACAGAAGTGCTGGAGCCGCGCCGCCTGACGCAGATGCTGGTAACGCCGCGACCGGAGCGCCTGGGCTACATTCGCTTCGCATTCGAACGCGGTATGAGCGTTCGCGAAGTGGCGCGCCTCACCCGCATGGACCCGTGGTTCCTCTTCCAATTGCGCGAAGTGACGCAGGTCCAGCGCAGCATCGCGGAGACTACGCCGGAAAAAATCAGCGCCGAGCATGTGCGGCAGTTGAAGCGCGTTGGTCTGAGCGACGAGCGCATCGCCACGGAGTGGAAGCTCGACGGCCACGAGGGCATCCGGCGGGTGAGGGAACTGCGCGAAGGGCAGGGCATCAGGCCCGTCTTCAAACTGGTGGACACCTGCGCCGCGGAATTCGAGTCGATGACGCCGTATCTGTACTCGACCTACGACGAGGAAGACGAAGCGCCGCCGACGAAGACGCCGAAGATCATCATTCTCGGCTCCGGGCCCAACCGCATCGGACAGGGAATCGAGTTCGATTACTGCTGCTGCCACGCGGCCTTTGCGCTCAAGGACGACGGCTACGAAACCATCATGGTCAACTGCAACCCTGAGACCGTTTCGACCGACTACGACACCAGCGATCGGCTCTACTTCGAACCGCTGACGCTCGAAGACGTGCTCGCTGTCTATAACCACGAAGCGAAATCGGGCGCGAAGATCGGCATGATCGTGCAGTTCGGCGGGCAGACGCCGCTGAATCTTGCGCAGCGGCTGCGCGCGGCCGGTGTGCCCATCGTCGGCACATCGCCAGAGTCGATCGACCTGGCCGAAGACCGCAAGCAATTCGGCAAGCTGCTCGAGGATCTTGAAATTCCGCAGCCCCGCGGCGGCACGGCAACCAGCGTCGAAGAAGCTCTCGCCGTCGCCGAGCGCGTCGGCTACCCGGTATTGGTGCGGCCGAGCTATGTGCTTGGCGGGCGCGCCATGGTCATCGCGTACGACGCTGACGCGGTTACCCACTACATGCGCGAGGCTGTCGAGTATTCGCAGGAGCGGCCGGTGCTCATCGACCACTTCCTCGAGAACGCAATTGAAGTGGATGTGGACGCACTCTGCGATTCGCAAGACGTGCTCATCGCCGGCATCATGCAGCACATTGAGGAAGCGGGCATCCACTCGGGCGACTCCTCATGCGTGCTGCCCGCGGTCGGCATCCGGCCGGAGACGCTGGAGACGCTGCGCAGCTACACGCGCAAACTGGCGCTGGCGCTGAAAGTCGTCGGCCTGGTCAATCTGCAGTTCGCCATCCAGCGCAATGGCAATGGCGAGGACAATGTCTACGTCATCGAAGTGAATCCGCGCGCCTCGCGCACGGTGCCTTATGTTTCGAAAGCTACCGGCGTGCCGCTGGCCAAAATTGCCGCGCGGCTGATGACCGGCCGCAAGCTGAGTGATCTGCTGCCCGACGAGTTGGCATCCAGGAACGATCTCAGCACCGGCTCGCATTACTACGTAAAGTCGCCCGTCTTTCCGTGGTCGAAATTTTCCGGCGTCGACACGGTGCTCGGGCCGGAGATGAAATCCACCGGCGAAGTGATGGGCGTGGCGGCCACGTTCGGCGAAGCATTCGCCAAGGCGCAGCTCTCCGCCGGGCTGTTGCTGCCCACCGAGGGCACAATCTTCTTCAGCGTCAACGATCCCGACAAGCCCGCTGCAGTCGAGCTGGCGCGGCGATATGTGAATCTCGGCTTCAAGATCGTGGCCACGGAAGGCACGGCAAACACATTCGAAGGTGCGGGACTGATCGTCGAGCGCGTCTTCAAAGTCAAAGAAGGCCGGCCCAACATCGTCGATCTGATTAAGGGCGAGCGCATCCAGCTCATCATCAATACACCGCGCGGTCAGGACACATTCTTTGACGAGAAGGCGATCCGCCGCGCCGCCGTGCTGGCGCGGGTGCCGACGATCACGACGATCGCTGCTGCACAGGCTGCCGCCGAGGGCATCGCGGCACGGCAGAGGCATCGGACGACGGTGTACGCGCTGCAGGCGCTGCACGCGGCCAAAGCTGAGGCGAAGGCGGCGGTAGTCACCGACTGATTCTTGGAGCCTCACAAGAGAGGGTGCCCCGGGTCCCGATTCTCGGACCTGGGATGAGCAACGGTCAAAAGCAGGGAAGTCTTCGCCGTGATTTGCCGCGCATTACAATAGCTCCATGCTTCTCGAAGGCATCTTCGCCGCCGTAACTACGCCGTTTTATTCTGACGAGCGCGTCTATTTCCCCAAGCTCGAACACAACATGGAGCGCTACTCGCGCAGCCTGCTGGCGGGCATGGTGGTGCTCGGGTCCACCGGCGAGGCGGTCTCGCTCGACGACGCCGAGTCACGCGATGTGCTGCGCACCGCCGCCGAAGCCACTGCGCCGGAGAAGGTCCTCATCGCCGGCGTGGGCAAGGAAAGCGTGAAGGGAACTGTGGAAATGGCCGAAGCCGCCGCAGCCTTCCACTACGATGCGGTGCTGGTCAGGACGCCAAGCTACTATCGGGCGAAAATATCCGATCCGGCTGCAGTGCTGAATTACTTCCGCAGCGTCGCCGACCGCTCGCCGCTGCCGGTGATCCTCTATAACATTCCGCAGAACGTGCCCTACGAATTGCCCATCACGATCATCGGCGAGCTGGCGCAGCATCCGAATATCATCGGCATTAAAGATTCGCAGGGCGTCCCCGAGCGCATTCCCGCGACCGTCGAGGCTACGCGCAACGCGCCCCGCCGCTCTGTCACGGTCACGCCTGTCTTTGAAGCGGTAACCGCGCGCATGCTGATGCAAAAACCGGAGCCTCCCGGCGGCTTCGTTCCCGCCGACATTCTTGCCGGCGGAGCAGCGGTGGCCGCCGCGCCGCCGGCGCCTGCCCTCAAGACGCGCACCAGGGAAGTGGGATTCCAGACGATGGTTGGCTCCGGAACCGGCGTTTTTGCGGGGCTCCAGGCCGGCGCTTGCGGCGCGGTTCTCGCCTTCGCCGCCTGCGCGCCCCAGGCCTGCTGCGAGATCTATATTGCCTGGAAGGAACACGACCTGAAACTCGCCGAAGAGAAGCAGCAACGCATTGTGGAAGCGGTGAAGCGAATTTGCGTGGGCATGGGTCTCAGCGGCCTTAAGTACGCGTGTGATTTCAATGGCTACTACGGAGGCCGGTGCCGCTCGCCACTGTTGCCTGCCACGGCGGAGCAGAAAACGGAAGTCGAGCGAGTGCTGGCTGAGATTCGCAACTAGCGCTGACGCGAGAGCCAATCTGCATTGCGGCCTCTGCATTTCAGGCTGCATCCGAAGCTGGCGAATTACGGGCTTAACACGGAAGCGCGCTTTTCGGCGCCGCGAAAGAGATTCCTGAGCGCCCGCCAGACCAGGCGGATGAGCAGCACGACGATGACGACAAATGCCACGGCGATGGCGGCCGCCGCATAAGGATGGCGCGTCGCCAGCCACGTGAGCGAGACGGCTACGGCATCTTCGCCGATACTAAGACCTATATTCGAGAACGGCTCCGGCGAAGGAGTCACAGCTGCGCGAACTGCGGTTTTGCCTCCATGAGCAGCCAGGGCGATGAGGCCGCCGAGCACAGTGGCGGCGAGCTGTTCGCCCGGGCTCAGATGCGACGTTGCGCCCCAGGCCAGCAGCGCCGCGACCGGCACGCGAATAAACGTGTGCAGCGCATTCCAGATGAGATCAAAGGCGGGAATCTTGTCGGCGAAGAACTCCACTCCGAAAAGCGCCGCGCTGGCGCCAATGACCCACCAGTCAGAGAGCAGGTGAAGCTGGCCCGGGAGGACCAGCACTCCGGTGCGCGCGAGAATCCCCAGCGTGGCCACCGTGGCGTAGACGTTGAGCCCCGCGGCGAACGACACCGCGATGATGAGCGCAACGAGTTCCTGCCCGGGCAGCGGAAATTTCACGTCCCAAGTATAGGCTCTGGACGCAGGCGGAAGTGAGAAATCGCAGTCAGTGCCTTCTTGCGGGTTTTACGGGTGACACACCGGATCGGATCCAAAATGGATAGGATTTCCTGGGCCGACGGTCTCTTCGCACTTTGAGGAGGAGAACGGCGGCCATGCCACAGCCACGCAGTTGCGGCTTCTCTCCTTGGCTGCATATAACGCTCTGTCAACCGCGGCCAGAAATGCTGCTGATTGCGCTTCATCGCCATGGTTTACAGTTCCTACGCCAATGCTTACGGTGAGCACTGGAAGAATCGGCGATCTGACGTTCCTCAGTGCGAGCAGGGCGATACTGCGACGGACCCGTTCCGCAAATTCTAAAGCTGAAGCGGCATCCATCCCGGGAAGTACAAGCGCGAATTCCTCGCCTCCATAGCGCGCCACCAGGTCTGTCTCACGACGCGCCATCCCGCGCAGTGCGGTGGCCACCTGCACCAGGCACCAGTCGCCATACTGATGGCCCTCGGTGTCGTTAAGAATCTTGAAGTGATCTACATCGAGCAGCAAAAGGGAAAGACAATCCTCGGTCCTGTACAGGCGAGCAAACTCAGCTTCCAGCGCCTGGTCAAATGTTCTTCGATTCGCGGCGCCTGTAAGACCGTCGATCGTTGAGAGCCGATAGAGCTCCTCATTTGCCGTCCGTAATTCTGCAGTGCGAAGAGTAACCAGATGATGCAGCTCCTGCTCGCGCCGGCGAACCATGTGCATGCGAAGCCTGTTCAAGGTGAGTGCCACGGCCATGGCAGCCAGAAGAGAAAGACCCAGAAACCACCACGTCCGGAACCAGGGCGAGCGTACCTCAAACGAAAATGCTGCGCCGTCAGGATTCCACCTTCCCGAGGGATTTTGCGCCTGGACTTCCAGTTTGTACTGGCCCGGCGGAAGCGATGGAAACTCCAACTCCTGATGATCGGTCTGCCGCCATCTGCCGAACAACGGGAGAAGCCGGTATCGAAATTGAAGCAGGGGCTTGCGGGTAAATTTAAGGTCGGAGAATTGCACTTCCAAATGGCTGAATTTGTAGTCCACTGAGGGATGATCGGATGCACCATGAGGCCGGCCTGCGAGAACGATCTTTGTCAGTACTACTGAATAGGGGAAGACCTGCGAAGCATGGGCTGATGGTGTAAATCTGGCCAGGCCGCCACTGGTCCCGATCCACACGGTCCCATCGGGCGACACTGCAAATCCATTCAGGTCGCAATCGTCCCAAACTAGCCCATCGTTCATATCCATGTGCGACCAGGTGGCGCCGTCAAAGACATTCACTCCATGCTCTGTCCCTGCCCAAAGCCGCTTCCGGGCATCGAATCCCAGGAAGTAGACCAGGCGTGTACCGCCGCGCCGTTGAGGCAGGATGTGCGTCACCCGAATTCCCGCTGCAACCGGAGTCACTTTATCAATCTCTCCGCCGAATCGGTAGCCCACCCAAATCTCGCCTGACCCTTCCATGGCCAGTGCCAGAATCTCGTTGCGGCTGATCCCGTCCTTCACGGTGAAATTCCGCCACTTGCTTCCACTCAGGTGGAACAGGCCGCTCGATCCGCCCGCCCAGATCTGCCCGTTCGCTCCTTCGGCCAGCGCCCAGAACTGATTCCCGGGAAGCTCGTTCACAAGATGGAAAGAACTGTAGGGTGGCGACGTTTCGTAGAGACCTTTCTCCGTTGCGGACCAAACGCGTTTCTCATGATCGATCAGCATGGTGCTGACGGTGCCCCCCTTCAGGCCGCGCCCGGATCGAAACCAGGTTGCGCCTCCAGTAGCTGGATTGAGTCGCGCCACACCCAGCGTCTCCGTTCCCAGCCACAACATCCCGCTGTCATCGCGTTGGACGCTGTGGACCGGTACCTTCGCGAGGGAGCGCACATGCAACCATGAGTAGCCACCGCTCCGCGGCGTTCCGCGATACAGCCCTGCCTCGGTCCCCACCCAGAGGGTTCCGTCTTCCGCGGGCAGCATCTGATACACCAGGTCGCTTCCCAGACCGCTCTGCACGGTGTACGCTGCCCACTGTTTGTAACCCGCCCACCTGACAAGTCCGTGGCCGGCCATGCCCAGCCAGATGGAGCCTTCTCGATCCTGAAAAACCGAATAGACAACGCCGCGCAGTCCCTGCGCTGGTCCGATGGTTTTCCATTGACCGCGATGGTGAATTGCTAAACCGTCGGGAGAAGGAAAAAGGAGATCGCCATCGCTATCGAAACAGGCGATGCCGCTCACGCCGGAATGTGGCAGAGGCGCCCCTTCAACAAATTGGAAACGCGTAGCACCCCGAGCCAGCGTAGCAAGGCCGACGGAGCGTCCGCGAACCCAGATCGATCCTTCTTTATCGTCTCCGAGAACCACCCATTGCGTGGGCGCCAGGCCTCTTTGATCGCCGAATACGCGGACATCACCGTTGCTCAACCTGCATACTTGTTTTCCGCATCCGTACCAGACTGCTTCACCGTCGATCCACAAGCCGCGGGTGGAATGATCGCTGACGCCTTTGGGCGGGGGAATGCTGCGGATTGAAATCCCTCCGCTGTTCCCGGTGAGCACCACCAGTCCACTGTCCGTGGCCACGTACGTGCGTCCCGATGAATCTGACTCCAACCCACCTACCCAGGAAACAGTGTTGGAGCCCGGTAGACGAACCGGCTCGAAGCGGTTTCCGCTCTTGCGGAACAGCCCAATCTCTCCTCCTGCCAGCAGGCTTCCATCCGGCGCTCTCCCGAAGGACACGCCCGAGGACTCGGGCAGTCCGTCATCCTTGCCGAATGCCTGGAAGCGTTCCCCATCGAAGCGGAAGACACCGGCCTCGGTGCTTACCCACAGATAGCCCTCCTGGTCCTGCATGACATTTTTGACCGCAAGATTCGCAAGTCCCTCGTTAGCTCCGAAGTTCTCAAAGCGATACTCCTGCGCCATCACCTGCGCTGACCAGACCAGGCTCGCCAGCACGCACGCGACAAGGGAACTCCGTCGGCGAAGAGCGACACTCATCAGAATGGGATATCGGCAGCTTTCCGCGACTCATGAGAACTTTGGCGGTTCCTGCAAGTTACTATCGAGCATTTACATAAATAAGTCGGTAATTTCAGACGTCCCGGAAGCGTCGTCTAAGATGGAAACCGTCGCGCCGGCATGCAGCATGACAGGTTCTCGGCTCCATTGGACATATCCGCAACGAAGATCTTCTTCCAGCAGGCGGCGCCAGCGCAGGTCAAACGCGGGCGCGGGCCTGCAATCTGGAGGTGCAATGCTGGTCACGAGGTTGCTGATTCTGCTTCTGCTTGTACCGCTGAGCATGGTTTCAGCGCAGACTGTGTTGGGAATACGCGGTTCGGAGTTCACGATCAACGGTGAGCCGACTTACACGGCGGCGCAGGGTTTTCCGAGCGCTGATCCGGATCTCAAGGGGACCCTGCTCAACGTGCGCGCGGTGCAGGCGATCTTTGACGATGCAAATTATCCGCGCGGCGGTTCGAAAGCGCATCCTTACCACTCGCTTACGATGGGGACGATAGCTTTCGATTATCCCGATGGCCCGTATCGCCCGGAGAGAAACATGGACGAGTTTATTGCCGCGTTGCCGTCATGGCGGCGCGCGGGGGTGATGGCATTCACTGTGAACCTCCAGGGTGGCGGGCCCGTCGACGGCAATTTCAGCACGCACGACCAGTGCCAGCCGCAGGCAAACAGCGGCTTCGATCGCCGAGGGAATCTGAAGCCGGCCTACGCGTCACGGCTGCGCCGCGTGATTGCCGCGGCCGATCGCCTGCACATGGTGGTGATCGTCGGCTTCTTCTACTTCGGATCGGAATGCCGCATCGATGCATCGCCGAATGATGAGTTCACGCGAGACGCAATCCGCCAGGCGGGGACATTCCTCAGGAATCTTCCCGACCGCAATGTTCTGATCGAGATTGCCAACGAGGTCTCGCTGACAGGTTACCGGCACCCGATGCTGCGGGCTGACGGAATGGCCGGCGCAGTGCGACTGGCGCAGGAATCGGTGGCGAAGCAGATTCCGGTTTCCTTCAGTTGGACGGGACCTCTGCCGCCGGCCGGAAGCGCGGCCGACGCAGCCTTTGCGGCAGCCGATTTCATTCTCTTTCACACCAACGGAAAAACGCCGGAGGGTGTGGCGGAGACGATCGACCTCTTTCGAGCGAGGTACGGCAGCACGCGGCCGGTGCTCATCAACGAAGATGGCGTGAGCACGTTTGATTTGTGGGCGGCGGTGCAGAAACACGTTGGATGGGGTTATTACGATCAGGGGCTTAATAATTATCACGATGGATTTCAATCTCCGCCGGTGAACTGGCAAATCGACACGCTGGACAAGTGGATGTTTTTCGACCAGGTAGCGCGGCTTACTGGCTCGCCACAGCCTGCAATGCCTGATTGGTCGAAGAACTCGCCTGCGGCCACCCGTTTGAGCGGTGTCGCGCCGGAACAACAAGTTGAGAAGTTGGCCGGCATCGAGGCCGAGGTCACCTCAGCCGATCCTGCGTGGCGCGTGAACCGTGTGGAGTTTTTTCTCGACGGGAAGCCCTACAGCTACACCACGAGCCCGCCGTACCGGATGGGTAAACCAATGCCGTGGTGGAATAGCGTTGCCGCCGGGAGGCATTTGCTCGAAGTTGTCAGCTACATCCGGCGTGGGCCGGCTTTTTCAGAAACTTCCGCACGGAACGAAATACCGTTTGTGCTTGACCGCTGAGATCAATGCGGCCCACCAATGGTGCTACGGAAAACGGAGCTATGAGATGAGAGAGTTGTGCTGGAATGCAACGTTGGCGATTTTTGCTCTTGCCGCCGGAACAGCGGGCGCGGCGCAGCAGTCGAAGCTCGCGGCTACTCCGCCCATGGGCTGGAGCACATGGAATTATTTTCATCACGACATCTCCGATGCGCTGATCCGTCAGCAGGCCGATGCCATGGTCGCTTCGGGCATGCGCGATGCCGGCTACGAGTACATCAACATCGATGGCGGATGGGAAGGGAAGCGGGATGCCAACGGCGTTCTGCAACCCAACAAGGATTTCCCTGACATGAAGGCGCTTGCGGATTACATCCATTCGAAGGGCCTTAAGTTTGGCATCTATACCGGACCCGGTCCTGGAACCTGCGCCAACGCGCCCGCCAGCTATGAACACGAGCAACAGGATGCGAAGATGTTTGCCGCCTGGGGCGTGGACTTTGTGAAGTACGACCTGTGCAGCTTTCGCGCCATCATGGCAAAGGAATCTGGCGCCCAGGTGGAGGACCCGATGCAGGCGCGCACGGAGAACGGGTACGAGCAAATCATGGCGCGCGAGCCCGACTCCGTAATAAAGAAAGCGGATGCCATTATGGTGGCTGCTTACCAGAAGATGCATGACGCGCTAGTTGCCACCGGAAGACCGATGGTCTTCAACCTTTGCCAGTACGGCTACGCGAGAGTCTGGGAATGGGCGCCGCAGGTCGGCGGCAATATGTGGCGGACGAGCGGAGACATCAGCGCCAACTACGATCGCATCACCGAAATCGGCTTCGGCGAAGCGGGCCTTGCGCGATATGCCGGCCCAGGGCACTGGAACGATCCTGACAGCCTGGAAGTGGGCAACGGCAAGCTGACCGCAGACGAGTCGCGCACGAACTTCAGCCTCTGGGCGATTCTCGCCGCGCCGCTCATCGCCGGAAACGACCTCGCGCACATGAGTGCAGAGACCCGCAGCATTCTGACCAACAGGGAAGTGATCGCCATCGATGAGGACGCCTTGGGGCGGCAGGGAGACCGCGCTTACCAGGAAGGCCCGCTGGAAGTGTGGACACGGCCCCTCTCTGGCGGCGATATGGCGGTTGGCATGTTCAATGGCTTGCGCAGCCCCACGGAGATGACGCTGCATCTGGAGAAGGCAGGATGGCGAGGCCCGGCCGCCGCACGCGATCTGTGGGCGCATCGCGACATGGGAATCATCCGCGATACTTACACCATTATGATTCTCGGGCACGGAGTGGTGATGTTGCGCCTGAGCAGACCGAAGCAATAATGAACCATGCGAAAAGTGACTCCCGTGTACAAATTTGTTCTTCTCTGCGCCGCTATCCTTTGGACAATCCCGCTCTCCTGCCAGTCACCACAGGCGCTGGTCCTGAGCGGCGATTATGCATTCACCCACGATCCCTCGATCGCGCACGAGGGAGATACATACTATGTTTTTGCCACTTCGACCAATCCCCGCCAGGGCCAGTTGCCCATCCGCTGCTCGCACGATCTGCACGAGTGGAAGATGTGCGGCTACGTCTTCGACAGCATTCCGGGGTGGATTCATAAGGCCAGCCCGGCGACCAGAGGACTGTGGGCGCCCGATATCTCGTTCTTCAACGGCGAGTATCACCTCTACTAAGCGTACTCGTCCTTCGGCGTAAACACCTCGGGCATCGCCCTGGCCACGAATGAGACGCTCGACCCCAAGAGCCCAAAATACCACTGGCAGGACAGGGGACTGGTGCTCGAATCGACGCGGGCCGACGACTACAACGCCATCGATCCCAACATCGTTCTCGACAAGCATGGGCAGCCGTGGCTGAGCTTCGGCAGTTTCTGGAGTGGTATCAAGATGCGCCGCATCGATCCGGCTACGGGCAAGCCGTCGACAACCGATCCGAAACTGTATTCGCTGGCGGCACGAGTCAAACCTGCGCATGCCGCTCCCGCGAAGCCCGGACTGCCTGCGGACTGGGAGGCGATCGAGGCGCCATTCGTGGTGCGGCACGGCCGGTACTTCTACTTGTTCGTCTCCTGGGATCTTTGCTGCCGCGGCACGAAGAGCACTTATCGAGTCATGATGGGCTGCGCAACTCGAGTCACCGGCCCATATCGCGATGCAGAAGGCACGCCCATGCTGAAAGGCGGCGGAACGCAACTGCTCGCCGGAAATAAGCGCTGGGTAGGCCCGGGCGGTGAGTCCATTTTGCAGACCAGCGATCACGACCTGATCGTCTTTCACGCCTACGACGCCACCACGGGCAGACCGGCGCTGCAGATTTCCACGCTGACGTGGACCCACGGCTGGCCGCACGCGACGCTGGGGACTACCGGTCAGGCCCAATAAGCTGGTTCACCGAAGGATAGGAGTAATGTCCGATAAGAGATATTCTGTAAACTAGAGCGCAGCATTTCCGGCGATATCCTATCTCTATGGCAAACAGGAGCTTGCAGGCCGTCGTATTCACCCACCTTCCCTTCGAGAATCTGGGCACCCTTGAGCCGCGGCTCGCAGAACGCGGTTTCGGCATCCGCAGAATCGACGTCACCACCGCCCGTTTTCCTTTGCCGCAGGCGCTCGAATGCGATCTGCTGGTGATCATGGGCGGCCCGATTGGCGTTTACGACGCGCCGGCTTATCCCTTCCTCACTGCCGAGCTCGATTGCATCCGCCAGCGGCTCTCCGCGCAGAAACCGACCCTTGGCATCTGCCTGGGTGCGCAGCTCATGGCCGCTGCTCTGGGAGCCCGCGTGTATCCCGGCAGCCGCGGTCCGGAGATCGGCTGGTCGCCGATCCAATCACCCTCGGGCGCGACCCCGCCATCATGGTTCAAGCCGATTCTCGGACCTGACGTTCATGTTATTCATTGGCATGGGGATACGTTTGATATCCCAGCAGACGCCAAACACATTGCAGAGACGCAACTCTATCCCCATCAGGCTTTTACATTGGGAAACTTCGCGCTTGCCTTGCAATTTCACACTGAGGTGACCGCGGAGGGGCTGGAGCGTTGGTACGTCGGCCATGCCTGCGAGCTCAGCACGAAGAAGATCCACGTACCCGAGCTCCGTGCTGCCGCCGCCCGTCATTCTCCCGCGCTCGCCCAGGCGGCGAAGCAGTTCTGGAACGGCTGGCTCGATTCCCTTTTCGCCTGAACGCGCGAAGAGCGCGGACGGGCAGCACGCGGTAGAGCCAACGGCCCGCGCTTCCACTCAAGCCGATATGATCGCGCTCATTTGTTGACTGAATGATTCCGCGAGAACTGAGACGGGGATCAGTCTCCGATTAAGATCCCGTTCCCGCCAGCACCACGCCTATAGTCCGCAGGATGATATTCATGTCGAGCCAGATGCTCCAGTTGTCGATGTAGGTCATGTCCAGCGAGACGTAGCTGTCGAACGAGGGATCCTTGCGGCCCTGTACCTGCCACAGGCCGGTGATGCCAGGGGTCACGTTGAGCCGGCGCAGGTGGTTGAGTTTGTATTCCTTCACTTCGCTGGCGATGGGAGGCCGCGGACCCACCACGCTCATGTCGCCATGCAAAACATTGAAGAACTGCGGCAGCTCATCGATCGAATATTTGCGCAGGAAGCGGCCGAGCCGGGTTACGCGCGGATCGTTGGCTACCTTGAAGAGGACGCCGTCCCGCTCGTTCATGTGCAGCACTTCATCGCGGCGGTCTTCTGCGTCCTCCACCATGGTGCGGAACTTCACGCAGCGGAAAACGCGCCCCTTCTTCCCTATCCGCTCCGACCTGTAGAACACCGGCCCCGGCGAATCGAGTTTGATGGCGATGGCAAGCGCCAGCAGCACCGGCGAGAACAGGAGCAGCACCATCGCGGAGAAGGCGATATCGAAGCCACGCTTCAGCACCAGCCCCACTTCCTGAATCTGCCCGCAGTGCAGAGGAATGGTGGGAAACTGCCCGATGTACTCGATGGGATTGCTCCACGCCAGCCCGTCGTACATTTCGGGGACGACGCGCAGGTCCACGCCAAACGTGCGCGCCTGGTCAAGAACGTTGTGCACCACGCCGCGCTCGCACGGCGTGGTAAAGAAGATCTCATCTACAAAGAGCTTGCGCGCCTGCGGGAAAAGCGACTCGAGATTCCCGACTACATCGTGCGCTCCCGACATGCCGCGATTTTCCGGGCCGTAGGAATCAATAAAGCCCTTGAAGCGGTAGCCAAGGTGGCGCATGCTCTCCAGGTGATGCCGCAGCGCGTGGGCTTCTGGTCCGGTGCCCACAATCAGCACATTGCGCGTGTCCATGCCGCGTTCGTATCGGCGGTAAAGCAATGCGCGATTGATCAGCCGGCGAATGCTCAGCACTGCCGTCACCATGGCCAGCGTAAGCAGAACGATGGCGCGCGACACACCTGCGGCATGCAAAAGATAAAGCGCGCCCATCAGCAGCAGGCCCGATGTAAAGCACGCTTCCACGCTCAATCTCTGCTCGTGCAAAAAGCCATTGAGGCGGGCTGGAGAATAAAGTTGCAGCCGCTTGCTGGTGAGGATCAGCGTGGCAATGAACCCGCCCAGCAGGGCCAAAAGGATTCCCACCGACCCGCCACGAATCAGCGTGCCCTGCCAGAATTTCCTGGACGCATCGAGGAGGCTATTATCGAGCCGGTAAAGGGTCGCGATCACCGCTGCCGCGACGACCGTCAGCGCGTCCGCCACCATCCACATCTTTGTGGCGCCGCGCGCGGCTGCACGGGGTGCGCTGCCGCCTTCAAATCCTCCCGCTCTTTCCAGCGACGAGGAGACGGATGCCGATACTCTTTGCCAAAAATCCGAAGTTGCCATCTAATCTTCGCAAACGGGCTGTTAGCAACCCTGGCACACAGCCAATTCCAAGCGTGAACGAAGCTTGCCCGCGTGGAAATCCCACAATCGGTACAACCTGAACGCTCGCCCTGAAATTCAGTGTGTTACGTTCTTTGCCTGTTGCGATGAATTGACCGGGTCGTGCTTCACCAGGGGGAGTGGCTGGGCAATCCGCACCACCTATTCGGGCGCGGGGCTGATGATTCGGTACCTAACTGACTGCCGGCAGCTGCGGCTGCGGGCGGTTCTGATGCGATGACTAATTCAGCGCACACTCTGCTGCGCTGCGTAAGTGGAAAATAATGAACAGCACTAGGCAGCGCCGGAATTACTCGACAGCCGTTGTGGCATTTTCTGCCTGGAACAGACCCCTTGGGCTTCTACATCAACGCTGGCAATGCTCTTATAGAATCGCCGGTCAGGGGAAGTTTTTGCAAGAGAAATCTTATCGCAGGAGCATTGCAAGTTAATAAACAGCTTTATGCCGAAGGTAACACATAAGCATCGAGAGTCAAAAATAGTTGCACGTTCGGATCCTTGGAAGCAAGAAACCCCTCTAGGGGCCCAAAATACAACGCTTTTCCCTGGTGCAGGAAAAGTATCGTGTCCGCCAGCCGCTCGGCAAAGCGCATGTCGTGCGTCACCACGATGCTGGTGTAGTTCAACTGGCGTTTCAGCCTCTGGATCAGATTTCCCAGCCGCCGCGCAATCAGCGGATCCACCATCGTTGTCGGCTCGTCGTAGAGAACGACCTCCGGCTGCGCCGCCAGCGCCCGCGCGATCGCCACCGCGCGTTTGCGTCCTGTGGATAAGCTGGCCGGCAGTGCTTCCGTCACGTCGTCGGCGCCCACCAGCGCGATCAGCCGGTCCACGAGTTGCAAAATCTGGTCCTCCTGCAAGCCCCCGCGTTCGCGAAGGGGAAATGCTACGTTTTCGCGTACGCTCAGCGAGTCGAACAGCGCTCCATTTTGAAACACCATCGTGACGCGCTTTCGAATCGTCTGCAGGTCTCGCTCGGTCATGCCGCGGATTTCCTGGCCCTCCACGGCGATCGATCCGGTGTCCGCCTCGAGGAAACCCATCAGCAACCGCAATGTCACCGACTTCCCCACCCCACTTCGTCCGAGGATGCAGAGCGTCTCGCCGCGCTGCACCGTGAAGCTCACATCGTCGAGCACGGGCCGATCTCCAAAGGCGATGGAAACGTTCTTGAACTCGATCAGGGGCGCAGCGCCGGCTTCGGCGGGCTGCACCTCGGCCACGGGAATATCCCCCTCGCCGTCCCCGCCCCTGCTGAGCGCGTCAAGTTCTTCGCCCAGCGGTTCCGAAGGCTCATAGTTGGAAGAATCGCCCATCTCGCGTGAGATTAGATTACGCGACCGCCCGGGAAGATAGCGCTTCGGCCCGCCGCAATTCCGCCGGCGTATTCACGTTGAGGAACCAGATCGCCGGGGGCAGGCCGTGCGGATGCGCCACCTGCCCCGCCTGCGTCAGGTACTCGACCGGGAGCACGGCCACTCGCTCTCCCAGCGCCGCCGCTGCTGCCTCGAAGGCCGCGAAGCAGCCACCGCTTCCCTGCTTCAGCGCGTCTTCAAGCGCGGGCAGCGCCGTGCGATCTAGGACTGCGGGGAACGTCTGCGCAAATCCGCTAACTGAAGGCACGGTGACCGCCGCGTCAGTGATCTCCGCTCGGCGAACCATAACAGTAACGAGCGAAGCTGGCAGCAGCGGCAAATCCACAGGAATAAAGACGGCCAACTGCGTTTCGCACGCTGCCAGCGCCGCGCAGATTCCCGCCAACGGCCCTCGGCCAGGCCCTGCATCGTTAATCACGCGCGCAAACTGCTCCAGCTCAGTTCGCGCGCCGGCAATCCGCGCGACGAGCCCAGCCTCTTGCAGAATTCTCAGCGCGCGCGCCAGCAGTGGCTCGCCGGCAAACTCGACCAGCGCCTTGTCGCGCCCCATGCGCTTCGACGCACCGCCCGCAAGTACGAAGCCAGAAGCGCTGGCGTAGCTCACCGCCCCGCCTCCTCCAGAAACCGGATCAGCGACTCAATCCCCAGCTTGAAATTCGAAAGAAGAAATTTCTCATTCGGCGCGTGAATCTGGTCGTCGGGCAGGCCGAAGCCCATCATCACGCTGGGCAGACCCAGATGCCGAGCAAAATCGCCCACGATAGGAATCGAGCCGCCCGAGCGGATGAATACCGTCTCCTTGCCCCACACTTCGCCCAACGCGCGTGTTGCCGCCTGTATATACGGATTGTCCACCGGCACCACGCATGCTTCGCCCGAGTGAATCAGCCGTACTTCCACTTCCACTCCCGGCGGCGTCAATTCCTCCACGTAGCTCTTGAACCGCGCAAAGGTCTTTGCCGGCGTCATGTCCGGAACCAACCGCATCGATACTTTCGCTTGCGCACGCGCCGGGATTACCGTCTTCGCACCAGCGCCGATAAATCCTCCGGGCATGCCGTGCACGTCCAGCGTCGGCCGCGCCCACGTCCTTTCGATCACACTGTATCCCGCCTCGCCGACAAGCTCGCGCGAGCCCACTTCCGTTTTGCGATACTCTTCCTCATCAAACGGCAGCCGGTGCCAGGTGGCCAGTTCCTCTTCGCTGGGAGAAACCACATCGTCATAGAAATGACGGATGAGGATACGTCCATTCTCGTCCTTCAGCTTGGCAATGATCTGCGCCAGCGCCACAAACGGATTGGGCGCCGCTCCCCCATACATGCCCGAGTGCAGATCGGTTTTCGCGCCGCGCACGTCGATCTCGGTGTAGATCATGCCTCGCAGGCCCACGCACAATGTCGGCAGCCCTGGCGCGAATAGCTCCGTGTCCGATACCAGCGCAAAATCCGCTTTCAGGTCCGCGGGCTTCGAAGCGACGTACGCGGCAATTCCCTCTCCGCCCACTTCCTCTTCGCCTTCCAGCAGCACGCGCACGTTTACCGGGAGTCCGCCCGTGGTCTTCAGCAGCGATTCCAGCGCGCTCAACTGCGCGCACACCTGTCCCTTGTCGTCTACGGCTCCGCGCGCGTAGATATTTCCGTTGCGCTCTTCGGGCTCGAAGGGCGGCGAAACCCACTCATCCAACGGATCAGGCGGCTGCACATCGTAGTGCCCGTAGACCAATGCCGTTGGTTTCTTCGCCGCATGCAGCCAGTCCGCATAGACCAGGGGATGCCCCTCGGTCTCGATCAGCCGCACATGCTCCATGCCCATGCGCTGCAGGCTTGCCACCATCCATTCCGCGGCCTTGCGGCAATCGTCCTTATGCTCGGGAAGCGTGGATACAGAAGGAATGCGCAGCAGCGACTTGAGTTCTTCCACAAAGCGCGGATAATTCTGGCGCGCATACTCCACAGCCGATGAAGCCATACACATCTCCTCACATATTCAATCAATGGATCAACAAGTGAGTATAGGACGCCGGCCGGCGCCTGTGCGAAGCCCGGCTGCACTGAGTCCGGCTAGGCCGCCTGCCCTATCCCTGGAGTCCGGCGGCATACTCACGCCACTTCCGCGGGCGAGCCGCCCGATAACCGCACTCTCATTCGTGACCGCTGTCACGGAATTGATAACCAAACAGCGCTAAAGAGGAACGAGCGCAATTCTCTCACCTCTGAGGTAGGTGACTTTTCCCGGTCCCCAGATTGCGTTGCGTCTAATCATGTCGGCTTGGCGGAGGCCTTGCGGCCTTGATTCGTGCTGTCCGAAATAGACCCCACTGGCCGAAAAACAGCAAAGGAGATCGATTATGAACGATGCTACTCTCTCGTCGCTTCTCAGGTTCAGACCATGGCCCGGCGGCGACCCCGTGGCGCCATGGCTCATCGACCAGCTCGACAAAAACCAGTTGACTCAGCTCGCCAGGGTTGGACTCGAACTCAATCAGGCGGTGCTTCAGGCCCAGCTCAAAGCGAATACCCAGTCGCTGGAAATCATCGGTGCTGCCAAAAAGTAGCGCCTCCACTTATCCGCAACACCGCGGGGAGCAGAGATGCAGGCGGGCGCCGTACTCATCGGATTCCAGGAGCAAGGTAACCTGGGAATCGGCTATGTGGCTGCGATGCTCCGGCAAAACGGCTTCGCAGTCCGCATCCTCGACTTTCGGGACAATGCTGAATCCATTGCGGAAACCGTGCAGGAGGAGAATCCGGCGCTCGTAGGATTCTCCCTGATCTTTCAATACTACGTGCCGGAATTTCACCGGCTTGCATCCTGCCTCCGCAGCCACGGAGTGAGCTGCCACTTTACCGCCGGCGGACACTATCCCAGCCTCCGTTCCGAAGAAACGCTGCGCGACATTCCGGAACTCGACAGCATTGTTCGTTTCGAAGGCGAAATCACTGCCCTCGAGCTGATGCAATGCCTCGCGGATGGACGCGACTGGCGCCAGGTGCACGGCATCGCCTACCGCGAAAGCGGCCGATGCATCCTTACGCCGCCTCGCCCGTTGATTGCTGATCTGGATTCCCTGCCCTTTCCTGCTCGCCCTCTCGAATCCGATCTGATCATCCTCGGTCGCAAGGCGAGTCCCATTCTCGCCAGCCGTGGCTGTTGCCGCGATTGCTCGTTCTGTTCCATACGCGAGTTTTATTCCCAGGTCCCGGGAAGAAAAGTACGGGTGCGCAATCCCGCCTTCGTCGTCGAGGAGATGAAGCAACTCCATCAGCTAAATAGGACCGACATTTTTCTCTTTCAGGACGACGATTTTCCCGTCTGGGGTGATTTTGGACGCCGCTGGGTGGAGCATTTCATCGCATCGCTTCAGGCGGCAGATTTGTATGGCCGCGTCTTGTGGAAGATTAGTTGCCGCGCCGACGAAATCGATTCCTCCCTTTTTGCCCGGCTTCGCGATGCCGGCCTCTATATGGTCTATCTGGGAATCGAATCCGGCAACGAGACTGGCCTGGAAATGCTCAACAAGCGCCTGCATGTCCGCGACGTCGTCAGGGCTGTGGCAACCATCCAATCGCTCGGCCTGGCCTTTACCTACGGCTTCATGCTCTTCGATCCATCCAGCACCTTTCATTCGGTCCGGGATAACATTCATTTCCTGAGAAATCTAACCCGCGACGGCCGTATTCCGGTCGTCTTTTGCCGCATGCTTCCCTATGCAGGCACTCCCATCGAAACTCGCCTGAAGCAGGAGGGCCGCCTCCGCGGAAACGTACATGATCCGAGTTACGATTTCACGAATCCAGCGGTAAGTTTATTGTTCGATCGCATCAGCGCCCCAACGGGGGAGTTGATCCAGGGCTCAAATTCGCTCGCCAACCAGTTGAATTTCGCCTGGCAGGAATTCTGGGTCATGAAACGCATGTCCCCCGTGGAAGAACTGGATAAGTACGGAAAGTTTCTTCGATCCGTCACAACCGCATACAACAGGCATATTCTGCAATGGGTCGAATGTGCCACAACTGCGCATGAGATGGGCGACGAGTCGCGCTTCCCTTCCTGGGATCCGCGCGAGCATGCTGGGGAACTCTCCCGGCACTTGCTCTTGGGCCGGGACGATTTCATGCTGCGCCACCAGGACCTCCTCCTCAAACCACTCGGACTTTATTCCTGAAACGCCGCGGTGCATCGAAGCTGCCTGGGCCGTGAGCCATCACGGACAATCTACTGCACGTTAGGCCTCTATTCTGGTGTGAGCGGCATCTCAACCGTTGCCGCGGATAACCTCCGTGATTCCTGATGCGGCGCGCAATGGAAAAGCGGGTGAAGACCGACGGCTCATCTGCCCTGAAGCGAAAAACAACAACACTCCCCATCGACGGTGGTCTTTGGGAGGCCCGTCCGGCACACTCTTCTAACGTGGCTCTCACGCTCCAACGAGAACGCGGCCGGGCATCCATTCCGGCCGGAAGGAGGATCAGCTCCCTTGCAAATCAATGGGCTGGGAGGCGTTTCTCGCAGAAAACATCTATCTTTCGCTGTTTTACTGGCGTTTACTTCTTTCGCTTTGCCGGCGTCAGCTCAATCTCCGCTGCGGAATGGCTATTACAGCAGGCCGAATTCCTTCGGCCTCCTCCTGGGCTATTCCGGCGACTCCAGTCACATCGTGATCGGCAACGCCGAGCGGCGCAAGCTGCTCCTCATTGGCGTTTCCTATAACCGTCGCCTGACGTTGGGCCACTCCGTCAACTGGCAGTACAGCGCAGAGTTTGAGCCCGTTGCTCTGGAAAGTGATCCCCTCAGCGTCTTCGTAAACAACCAGACGCTGCCCACCAAAGGTACATTCGTCAGCCCCGGCGGTCCCACGTATTCCTGCACACCCATGACGGTGGATTACAACTTCCCGGGGCCAGACGGTGAAAGCTACGCCGGTACCGCAACCACTTACTGCCACGGGCGGCGATGGACGATGGGTGAAGCTATGTCGCCTGTGGGCTTTCAATGGAATTTCCGTCCCACTCACAAGCTGCAGCCGCTCATTGCCGGCCATGGAGGATACATGTTCTCCACGCGGGAAATTCCCATGCCGGGCGCCGGCTCCTTCAACTTCACCTTCGACCTGGGCGCAGGTCTTGAGCTATACCGCTCGCCAACCCGCTCCATCCGTTTCGATTACCGCTATCACCACATCTCCAACGACCACACAGCGGCTGTGAATCCGGGCATCGATAACGGGCTCTTTCAGGTGACGTACTCGTTCGGCCGGTGAGCGCTGCGCATTGCCTTACATTTCGGACTTATCACCGGGCAAGCACCCCGCTGTATGTCGCGGTTGACGTCATATCCGTCGAGCATGGCGCCGGCGCGAAAATCGCTGTCGAAGTGATCTTGGAAACGGCGTTGTCAGCCAGGCCGATAAAGCTCACGGTTTGTTGACTCACGCTTGCCGTAGACACGATGATGCCCACGCCGCTGATGGCGCCAGTAAAAGAGGCATTGCCCGAGCAGGACCCGAACTGATAGCTCAGCGAGCCGGTCGCTGCGAACTGCCCATCGCTTCCCGGGCTGGTGGACTGTGTCAGAATCAATGTCGCTGTGCCCGGGGTCCCCTGGACAGGCGTGCCCAACGCCCCGGGCGTAAGCGCGCCCGTAAAACTCCCGCTTGCGTTTGCAATCTCTACACCCAGTGCCGAGGTGGGAGCAAACGCGCAAGCCGCGCCATCCACCTCGATTGTGCCTGTTCCCGAATACGGCTGACCGCCAGAAATCTGAAGAGAAACCTTGATGGTGGTTCCATTCGGCAGTGTCGGCGAACTGAGCGTCAGCTTGTTATTCGCGTCGATTGCGCCGCCGAGCGTGACCACCTGGTTTACGCCGCAAATGGTAGGCTGGCCAAGATTCGAAAAGCGAAAAGTTCCGCTCACCTGGTTTCCGGAGCTTCCCAGGGCGCCCAACAGCAAAACTGCATTCGGGGGAATCGTCTGTGGAATTACGCTGGGCTGGATCTGCCAGTTCCCGGTCAGATCCGGCGCACTCGGCGAGTCACCTGAAGTAACTCCCGGCGAGCCGCCGCATCCTGCAGCGACCAATGCGGCCAGAAACAGAGAGAAAACAGCTTGCGCTTTCACGATGCCCAAAGTATGGACCGCGCTTTTGAGCTAGTCAATAAACTTCCGCATCGCGTGTGATCCGGCACACAACTCCGCACTTCTCCAGCGAAGTTACCACACGTGAATCAGCCCCAGAATGTCGAAGATGCCATGCGCGACGACAATCGGCGTTGCTCTTCGCGACCTTGCGTAATAAATAGCGAAGATCGCAAATTGAAAGCCAAGCGAAAGCGCCGTCACCCACCCGTAATAAAGGTGATACGACGTTTGCACGGCGACACTCACCGCCGCAGCCAATGTCCACGAACCGGTAAGCTCTCCGATCTCCGTCATCAGATATGCCCGGACAATAAGTTCCTCGACAAATGGATTCACCAGAAACGCCACGATGGTCGCAACCGAGAGATGCGTGAACATCTCCCGCGCCGTTACGCCACCCGTCGCGTGCGTGAGCACGGCACGATGGACAAAATGGACGAAGGTATAACCGAACGCATACGTTATGTATGCGATGATCGCAACCACCAGGCCCATTCCCACATCCCGCATTGACCAGCGCAGCCCAAGATCCCGGAATCGCAATTTGCGCCGCCATAAAACATAACCGAGCAGCGCAAGGCAGGTGATTTCGCGTAGAAGTCCGTAGATCCATCTGAAACTCTGCTCATGCGCGAGGGCATTTGGGCCGTTCTGCAGTAGGTCGAGACTGGAGAAGAGCGCGCCTCCAAAGGTGACAGCCAGCACCAGGCATAACTCGAACCAGCGAACAAGCTTTCCGTTGCCTGTAACTCCAGAAGCAATCTTAGGGTGCGAAGTCTCACCGAAAGCCGCCAGGTCTTCCTGAGGTTCGACAAGCGTAACGTTGGAACTTATCCATTGTTCAGACATGACTGACAGACTATAACGGGATTGCCTGTGGAGAAAGAGAAAGCTCGTGCCCTTGGGACTTACTTATTTGAATTACTTCCGGTTCAACTGTCCGTTGAAAGTAGCGCTCGAATCCGGATCGGTTGAGCACGGCGCTGGAGAAAGCGACAATAACCCGGCGCTGATCTGGGTCGCCGCAAGATTCGTTGTACCGCTGAGATTCACCTGCTGCTGCCCGCCGCCGTCAGAAAAGATCACATCCCAGAAGCTCATGCCCACGCCGCTCACGGTGCCGCTCAGCGGCACGCTGCCGGAGCACGACCCGATTTTATAGCTCAGTGTGCCCGTTTCTGTGAACTGTCCATCCGATCCAGGAGCGGCTGACTGCGTAAGAGTGACGGTGGCTGAGCCCGGCGCGCCGGAAGCGGGCGTACCAAGGGCGCCTGGAGAAAGCGTGCCGCTAAACGTTCCTGTGGTGCTCGCAATCTGGCTGCCTATTGCAGATGCAGCCGCGACAGCACATGTCGAGCCATCCACCTCCACCGTTCCCAGGCCGGAGTAAGGCTGCGCGCCCATGATCTTCAGGGAGACTTTAATCGTGGTTCCATTCGGCAGCGTTGCCGAGGTAAGGGTGAGGTTATTGGAACCGGCTGCGCCGCTGAGCGAAACCACCTCGTTCGAGCCGCAGGCATAAGGCTGCGCAAGATTCGTGAAGCGGAAGGTTCCGCTCACCTGGCTGCCCGAGTTCTCGAGCGCCCCCAGAAGTACAATTCCCTGCGGCGATGCCGCAGAGGAATTTGCACTCGTTTGAATCTGCCAGTTGCCTGTTACGTTCGCCGAAGAAAGAGAACCAAACGCAGATCCTGGGGACGAGCCGCATCCTGCCAGAAGGGAGGCGGTAAGAACTACAATGCCAACTTGGAACTTCACGTTGCTGAAAACATAATTCCAGCATTCAAAGCTGGGAATCAACAACTGGATTCAATGGGCCACGCGACCAGAGTAACTCTCTGGCGTGATAAGGTAACCACCCCGTAACCCGTCCCCGTGACGGACGCGCACCTGCTCTACCTGCAACGGAACTCGCCCGTTGGTCACGATCCCATCTTTGCAGGGCGAGAGACAGACCACCCACTGCGCCCTTTTATCGTCTATGCTAGTGACAGCCGCGTTGAAGACCTCCCGGACGTCTTCACAGTTCTTCCTCCACCGCGCGGCCGGGCCCGCCGGGCCGCGGTACATGGGCCAAAGCACTCAAAAATCAGAAATAGGGACGCGCAACATCAGGAGGCGCGGTGTCTCGCCCCAGCATCATCGCCATCGCGGGATCAGCCGGGGCTCTCCAGCCTCTGCAGACGATTGTGAGCGGATTCCCTCCGGATTTCGCCGTGTCGATATTTATCCTCATTCACAGAAGCGCGCACGACGGCCTGCTCACGGATTTGCTGGCACGCAAGGCGCGCATGCGCGTAGTCACGGGGCGGCATGGCGAACCGATCGCCCGCCGGACCATCTATGTGGCGCCCGCCGACTTTCACCTTACTCTCGGCTCTTCGCACATGTTTCTTTCCCGGGGTCCGAAGATCAACCGTCATCGGCCGGCCATTGATCCGCTCTTCGAATCGGCCGCCAGCTCCTTCGGTTCACAGCTCATAGCTGTCCTGCTCAGCGGCTACCTCGACGACGGGACCGCCGGGCTTGCCGCGGTGAAACAAGCCGGCGGAATGGCCGTAGTTCAGGATCCCGCCGATGCCCAGGTCCCCAACATGCCCAGAAACGCCTTGGCGCATGTTGCTGTGGACCAGCGTGTGCCCGCTGCGGAAATTGCGCCTCTGCTTCTCCGGATTAGTAATGCAAAGGGCTCCGCAACATAAATCAAAGGCAGGTTGTTATGGCAGGCAGAGCACATCTGAAACGCAAAATAAAAGACGCGGACGATGCCCACTCCCGCATCCCAAGTTCTTTTACTTGTCCCGATTGTCAGGGCACGCTTTTCCTTGTCCGCGAAAACGACTTTGTCCGCTTCCGCTGCCGGATCGGCCACCTCTACTCGCCGGAAAACATGTTCGAAGCCCAGTCCGAGAACGTGGAGCGCCTGATGTGGAGCGCCGCGCGCGCCCTCGAGGAGCAGGCCGACTACACCAGCCAGATGGCAGAAAAGGTTGCCAGAACCAGCGCTGGTCTCGCACGCGAATACCAGGCTATAAGCCGCGACGCCCGGCGCAAGGCAGAAGTTATGCACAAATTAATCGTCGACGACCCCCCGCAGAAAACAACCGCCCACGCGAAGAGGAAATGAGGGCGCGCCCGCCTGATTATTCTTCCCCAATGTCCTCAAGCCAGATTTCCGGCCGCTCCCGAATAAACCCCTCCAGCAATTCCCTGCACTCCCGGCTGTCCAGATCGATCACCTCCACGCCATTTTCGCGCAGCCAGTCCATGCCGCCCTGAAGCGTACGGCTTTCCCCCACCACAACCGTGCCAATGTGAAACTGCCGCACCAGCCCGCTGCAGTACCAGCATGGCGCCAGCGTCGTCACCATGATCATGCCGCGGTAGCTGTGCTGCCGGCCCGCGCGCCGGAAGGCGTCCGTCTCTCCGTGAATGCTGGGATCGCCCTGTTGCACGCGCCGGTTATGCCCGCGGCTCACCATCGTGCCTTCGCGCGTAAACAGCGCCGCTCCGATGGGAATGCCGCCCTCGGTCCGGCTCATCCGCGCCTCTTCCAGAGCCACCGCCAGCATCTGCTCGTACATCTCCCGATCCGCCATCGCCAACCTCCCACGCCGACTACTCAGTCATCCCGCGCGCAGCCTCTACCGAGTTTCAGGTCCCAATCTCTTCTTCTGCAATATATCTCCCGGAACTGAATGTGTCTCCGTGATCCGTTGCAATTGGAACAAGTCGGTGTATTCCCTCTCTATTCGGCATCATCACTCTAGCTCGCCTTGGGAATTGGCTCCGCCATCGCGTTCTTCAGCGGGAACTGCGCGGCCCTGCTGAAAACCTTTCTTATCCGACCGCAGACCGCATCGTCCGCCGTGTGGTCACGAGCAAGACAACGCCTGCTATATGTCAATCTGATTGGGTTTTCAGGTCTTGCTTAAACGACTCCGGCCGGTCCAGAGCGTAATAGCCATGGACCACCGTCCCGGTTCTCGCTTCGCGCGATGCTCCAGCTTGCCTTGCGCGCCGCGTTGCGCGCCGCGTGCTACCGATTGGACCGGTCACAGCACGAAGGTATCCCCAGGTGCCTTGCGCTAGTGCCCTCGCTCGTAGCTCCAGATGCCCACACTGTGCGCGGCAATATTCGCCGCGGGGATCAGAAACGCGAGCCGCGGATGTTCTCGGCGAAAGCGGTGAAACGCCCACATGCTCACCGCAGTTTGCCCGCTGCCAACCGCAAACATTCCTGCTGCATTCGAGGGCAGCATGGGATTCCCTTCCCGACACTGACCCGAGTGAATGCACTGTTGCGTAAGTCCCATGTCTGTCGCAGCGGTTGCCGCCCAACCCACATCGATTAGAAACTCAGAGGTCGGTTTTGGAGCTACGGGACGCACAGCTTGCCCGTAAAGAACCGAACAAGCTAAGAAACCAACACAAACACAAACACACGTCATCAACGTACGAATCATTCCCTGCACTCTGTTATCGCGATGTAACAAACCTTGCCATATTTCGCAGAGAGAAATTGTGACAGCGAATACAGTACCTTTGAGTCAATATTTACGAGAAACAATTAAAGAAAAAATCCCGAACGACAGCCTTTCAGTTAAAGGAGGATCGCGCAGCGGCGAATTGGTTATCCGCATCGCGCTGCTGGACAGACTGGTGCGCCGCTCATCGGCCGCCGAAAAGCATAGGCAGATTGCTTTTGCCGGGTGCGAGCGCCATGTGATGATTGAGTACATCCACCGGGCCCCGGAGCGAACCAATGCAAACCTCGGTTCAGGACCTTCGATACGCTCTCCGGCAGCTCGTCCGCAGCCCGCGCTTCACGTTGACGGCTTTGATCTCGCTGGCCCTGGGAATCGGCGCCACCACCGCGGTATTCAGCGTGATCTACGCCGCGCTGCTCAATCCTTATCCCTATCCGGACGCCGATCGCATCGTCCGCCTTTCAATCCCGACCAAAGCAAGCCCCAACGAAACCGTCGAATTAAACGGGGCGCAGGTGATGCAGCTTCAGCGACTCCAGGCGGTCCAGAGTGTCATCGCCATGGATTACCAGGCCATGACCGTGACCGGCCGCGAATTTCCGGAAAACGTTGACGAAATCGGCCTCATCTCGACCGGCTTTGACGATCTCGGTTTGCCGCCTCTGCTGGGCCGCGGCATCGAGCCTTCCGACTCAATCCCGGGGCACGATCCTAATCCCGTCGTGGTTCTGTCCTTCAAGTTCTGGCAGAAGCACTTCTTCGGCGACCGGACGGTGCCGGGGAAAACGCTGCAACTGGATCACAAGTCCTACACCATTGTCGGCGTGGCCGCGCCGCGATTCATCTGGTATTCAGCCGATGTCTATCTGCCGCTGAAGCTGACCCGCAATCCCGGAACGTGGTTGATGGTGGACCTCCTGCTTCGGCCCGGCGTCACCAAGGGTCAGGCCGACGCGCAACTCCAGCCCCTGCTCGAGCATTTTGCCAAGGACAACCCAAAGCAGTTTCCCGATCACTTCAAAGTCCACGTTGAAGGGTTGAATGCGTGGGTCGTGAAGGAGATTGGAGCGACGTTGTACCTGCTGCTCGGTGGCGTGGCCCTGCTGCTCGCCATCGGCTGCGGCAATGTCTCCATCCTTCTCCTCGCTCGTGGCGCCGCGCGGCAGCAGGAACTTGCCGTCCGCTCCGCGCTGGGAGCGAAGCGCCGCCGCATCGTGCGCCAGTTGCTCACCGAATCGCTGATCCTCGCCGGCGCAGGCGCGGCGCTTGGTGTAGCCATGGCCTTCGGCTTGCTCGCCGGCATCCGCCTTCTTCTTCCCCGATACGCATTCGCGCCCGAGGTCGTCATCCGCATCAATCTTCCCGTGCTCCTCTTCAGCGTGGCCGTGGCGCTTGCCACCGGCATCGCCTTCGGCCTCTGGCCTGCGCTCAAGTTGTCGCGGCCGGAGATCGGCCAGATGGCGCAATCAGGCACGCGCCGCGTAGCCGGCAGCCTGCACAGCCGCAGAACCCAGGATGCCCTCATTGCCGGACAGATTGCGCTCACGCTCCTCTTGCTCGCCGGCGCGGGATCGGCCATTGAAAGCTTCACGCGTCTGCTTCACCAGCCCCTCGGCTACGACCCGCACAACGTCATGTCGGCGGGGATACCGCTCCACCAGGGTTCGTACACCACCTGGGCCGCGCGCGCCGCTTACTTCGAGCAGTTGCGCGCGAAAATTGCCGGCACTCCCGGCGTCACCATGGCTTCGATCTCCACCAATGCCACGCCGCCAAACATCGATTTTTTCACCAAATTCGAAATGCTCGGCAGAACCAATACGGGCGCACAGCAGGCTTCGGTAGAGTTGGTTAGCCCGGGATATTTTCCCACTCTCCGCATTCCCCTGCTCGCAGGCCGGGTCTGGACCGAGACCGAAAATCAAAACGGCGCGCTGGTTGCCGTCATCAATCGCACCATGGCGCAGCGCTATTTCCCCAATGGCAACGCCATCGGCAGCTCGCTGAAACTGCCGGAAATCGACAACCGGCCTCCAGATAGAATCGCCGTGCCTAAGCTCGCGGACTCGTGGCTCACCATCGTCGGCGTTGTCGCCGATTCGCTCGACAACGGCCTCCGCAGGCCCATCCGGCCGGCAATCTACGTCCCCTACACGCTCTACCTGGCCATGGGCACGCAAATCCTGATCCGCACGCGCGTCTCTCCGCTCACGCTGCAGCACGCCGTCCGCCAGCAGATCAGCGCCGTCAATCCTGATCAGCAGGCCTACGGCGATATGGAAGATCTGGAGCAGTGGATCTCCGACGAGCCCGAGTGGCAGCAGGAGCACCTGGTCTCCTGGATCTTCGCCGGCTTTGCCGGCCTCGCTTTGCTGCTCGCCGCGGTCGGGCTATACAGCGTCGTCTCCTACACCGTGGCGCAGCGCACCAACGAGTTCGGCATCCGCATGGCGCTGGGCGCGCCGCGTGGCCACGTCCTGCGCATCGTCTTTGCGTCCACAGTGGCCAGTCTCGCCGGCGGAATCCTCACCGGAATCGTGCTCATCTTCGCACTCAACCGGATCGTCGCCAAATGGGTAGCCGGCAACTCCCACGACCCGGTCATGCTGCTGGCCGGCACGTCGATCCTGGTTCTCGTCGCAGCAATCGCCTGTACCCTGCCCGCCCTGCGCGCTGCGAAGATCGATCCCATGAGCGCCCTCCGCTGTGAGTAGGCGCTAAGCAGGATTGCGACGCCGGCGTTATCCTTAAAGGGGGGCTGCCCCGCAGCCCGACCGAAAAACATCGCCGTCGCGGTGCCACGAATCTGCCTGAACCACGCTGATTCGCCGAGCCACCCGCCTGCTTCAGGATTGTTGATGCACATCACCACCACCGACTACGCCGTTGCTACCCTCATCGGAGCCGTCGCCGTGATTATCTGGCGCATCCGCGAAGGCCGCAGCGCCGTCACGCTGAAAAAGATCCTCATCCCGCCCGCCGGCATGTCCACCGGTTTCTGCATGTTCGCCATGCCCGCCTTCCACATCCCGTGGACTTGGGCCCTGATCTCCTTCGCTATCGGATCCACGCTGCTTGCCTGGCCCCTGCTGGCCACCACAAAGCTCTACCGCCAGGGCGAAGTGATCATGATGAAGCGCTCCGCCGCCTTCCTCATCGTCATCGTCATCCTCGCCGCCGTACGCTTCTTCGCCCGCGGCTATTTCGACACGCTGCTCACAGTGCCCCAGACCGGCGCCCTCTTCTTCATCCTGGCCTTCGGCATGATCTTCGTCTGGCGCGCCAGCATGTTCCTCTCCTACCGACGCCTCACCGCCGCGCCCACGCCGGAGTCCGCGCGGTCGGCCGCTCCCGGCTTCGACGCCGAAGAGGCCTGAACGCGGAATTTGCGAATCACCTTTCGTCGGGCCCGAGGGGACAACGGCGTGACCGGTAACGCCGACTGGTTCTTGTGACACTCGCGAAACTGTCTGAAGCCACCGTTTTCTGGAACAAAAGATGGCTAATCTCGAACCATCTCCGATTTCCAGGAGGAGGTGGCGCCGATGAACAGCGTTTCATCTATTTTCGTTAGGACAGATCAAACGGTTTCCGTTGCGGAAAGAAATCGAACGCTCTCTCCACAGCAGAGTTTGTTCACATTGGTCCTTGCCGCGGGGGCTCTTGCCCTGGTTTGCGCCATGATCGAGCCCATCCCGCAGCCGCAGTGGTACCACCAGTTCACGGATAGAAGAAGTTTCCTCGGGATCCCCAACTTCGGCGACGTCGCCTCCAATCTCCCCTTTGCTGTTATCGGAAGTTGGGGCCTGGTGTTCCTGCTGCGATCTCGCGTCAGGCCAGACGCCAAAGTGTTTCTGGACGCCAGAGAACAATGGCCGTATCTGTTCGTCTTTGCCGGATTACTGCTGACCGCATTTGGTTCTGCCTATTACCATCTGGCTCCAGGCAATTCACGTCTGGTCTGCGATCGCCTGCCTATGACTATCACTTTCCTGTCGCTGGTTGCTGCAGTGATTGCTGAGCGTATCCATATTCGGCTCGGTATCTGGCTGCTGCCGGTCCTGCTGCTGGTCGGTCAAGTCAGCGTGCTGCAGTGGTATTGGAGTGAAACCAAAGGCAGGGGAGACTTGCGTTTCTATGCCGCGGTACAGGCCTTTTCCGCTCTCGTGATCCTGCTGGCCATTCTCTTCCCGAGGCGTTACACCAGGACCGCAGATTTCGGACTGGTCGCCGGTTTTTATGTTCTGGCAAAGGCGTTGGAACTCCTGGATAAACCAGTCTTCGCCGTGCTCCACGTTGTAAGCGGTCATACGCTCAAACATCTCGTTGCGGCCGCAGCCGGTTATTGCATTTTGAGAATGTTACAAAAGCGGAAGCCCATCACCTCCACGTCAAATGCCGTTCGGAGGATTTAAAAAATCGACTCCGTCTTGCTAACTAATTCTTTAGTTGATAGTCTATGTAAGTGAAGTAAGAACACGGGCTCGCCACGAGGCGCCCTTAAATCAGCAGCTTGCATGCCGCCGAAGCAATCCAACACGCTCACTGAAGCCGAACTCAGGCTAATGAAGATCCTCTGGCGTCGCGGAGAATCCGCCGTTACCGACCTGGTGGCCGCCATACCTGACGACGAGCAGCTCGCTTACAATTCTGTGCTCACCACCATCCGCATCTTAGAACGTAAGGGGTACGTGGACCATCGGCAGGAGGGCCGGGCCTTCATCTATCGCCCGTTGATTGCCGAGAACGAAGCCGGACGCTCCGAAGTACGCCACGTGTTGAGCCGCTTCTTTGGCAATTCGCGTGAGCGCCTGCTGCTTTCGCTGCTCCACGACGAGGAACTTTCTCCCGACGAGCTCGACCGGCTGAAAGAGGCCATTCGCAACGCATCGCCAGACGCTTCTGAAGAGGCATAGGGAAATGCACGGAATCGCATTCATCCAATTCGCGCTGCACGCACTGCAAAACGCCGGTGACTCGCTCCCCGGCACAGGGCGCGAATTTTCGCAGCCGGCCGCTGCCTTGGCTCTCACCGCTCTGTGGCAGGGCGCGGCAGTCGCGCTGGGCCTCGATCTCTGCCTGCGTCTCGCGCCTCGCAGTCCGGCCCGGCACCGCTTTGCATTGTGGGCCGCCGGCTTCGGCGCCATCGTTGCTCTGCAAATCCTGCCCTTCATATCGCGTCTGATTCCCTTCAAACTGCAGGCCGTTGCCGGCTCCGCTCTACCCGCTGCTCTCAGCGCCGCCGCGCCGCATCCGTGGCTTCAGCTCAGCGCCTCGTGGAGTGTGCTGATCGCGTCGCTGTGGCTGGCCGCCTCGCTTTATCGTGCCGCCGATCTCGCCCTGCACTCGCTGAGCCTGCGCAGGCTTTGGAAGTCCGCTACTCCGGTCGAGATCGACACTGCTTCCCTGCCGCGTTCTTCCAGTCGCATTTTGCGCCGCACTCTCCAGATCTGCACCACCAGCGAGCTCGAGCGCCCCAGCGTCATCGGCTTTTTCGCTCCGCGTATTCTCATTCCAGATTGGCTGTTCTCGCGCCTTACGCCCGGGGAACTCGACCAGATTGTGCTCCACGAAACCGAGCACCTGCGCCGCCGCGACGACTGGACCAATCTGCTGCAAAAACTCTGCCTGGTTCTCTTCCCCTTAAACCCCGGCCTGGCCTGGATTGAGCGCCGCCTCTGCCGCGAGCGCGAAATGGCCTGCGATGACGGCGTCATTCACATCACCCGCGCGCCGCGCGCTTACGCCGCATGCCTCACCAGCCTGGCCGAACGCGGGCTACAGCGCCGCGCTGGAGCGTTATCGCTCGGTGCCTGGCACGCCCGCCCCGAACTGGTTCGCCGCGTCCACAGCATCCTGCGCCGTAAACATGCGCTCAATCCCCTCGCTGCCCGCGCCGTCGTGGGAGCAGTGGGATGCGCGTTGATCGCGGGCGCCACCGCGCTCGCGCGCTGCCCGCGGCTTATCGCCTTCGTCCCTGCCCACAG
This sequence comes from Occallatibacter sp., assembly GCA_035935755.1. Classification (GTDB taxonomy): domain Bacteria; phylum Acidobacteriota; class Terriglobia; order Terriglobales; family Acidobacteriaceae; genus Telmatobacter. The sequence goes on from DASYWU010000044.1 coordinate 268,452, forward strand.
CGCATCAGCGGCTCACATTTCTCCGATTCAAAAGATGACCGCTTTCAAAAGGCACGACAATGCCGCTGAAGCAGTTGCGGCTTGGGAACGGCATTCGCCTGCGGAAGAGTTCTCTGCTTTGCAAGAACACGGCTTCAGATCGTCCGCAATGAACCCGCACGGGCAAAGGTTTGTAACAGGGCACGACTTCAGTCGTGCCGCAAACGCCTCAACCGGGTCGAGGGCTTTAGCCCCTGAGGGAAAATCATCTCGCGCCTTGGCGCGCGCAACTCCAGTTATCGCCGGTAGAAAAGCGCTTGCTCTTGAAGATGTCAACGCGTCCCGCGTCGCACATGTTGCCACCGACGCTTCTGATTCCGTCGCGCCTCAGTTCACTTCGGCGGCCACTGGTGACACCGCCCTTCGCCCCGTGCCGGTTATCGCCCCCGCACACCAGAGCGCATTCATCGTCATGAGCGCCTGGGAAAGCGTCGAAATTCCAAATTCCAAAACCAGCCAAAAAGTATCGGCAGACAAGTGCGCCCAGCGCCATGACGTCCGTGTCTCCGGCACCACCGGCGCTTCAGCGGCGCAACAACTTTCACCGCGAATTTCCCTCACCCGGATGTACCTGAAGATCTACACCGGCGATCGGGAATCCGCCTGGTTGGTGATCCAGCTTTAGTACAGAACTTCAAATTTACGAATGAGGTAGCCATGAAACCATCAACTAATTCATTAGTAGCGCGGGCCAGGAAACTGGCAGTTCCCCTCGGCACCGTTGCTGCCCTTCTCTTTGCCGCGTCCTTCTTCCTCTTCGACCACGACGCGGTCAAATCCATCGCCGCACAGCAATCGCAACAGGCGCAGATCAGCGACAGCAGCATCGCTCCACTGACCTCCCTCAACGATGCCGTGGAAGCCGTGGTCAACCATGTCATGCCCGCGGTGGTCAACGTCTCCGTCACCGCGCGCGTGCCGCAGGGCGAGGGTGGCGGCGGCCATCAATTCGGCGGCATCAACCCCAACGAAATTCCTCCCGAGTTCCGCCAGTTCTTCGGCGGCGGTCAGCAGCAGCAGCCGCAGTTCGAGTACGGCATCGGCAGCGGCTTCATCATTTCGCCCGACGGCTACATCGTCACCAATCACCACGTCGTCAACGACGCCAAAAGCATCCAGGTAACGCTGCATGACCGGCGCACCTTCCCTGCCAAGGTGGTCGGCGTCGACAAGCTCGATGATCTCGCCGTTATCAAAATCGACGCCAGCAATCTGCCCACCATCTCCTGGGGAGACTCCGCCGGTCTGAAGCCCGGCGAAGCGGTGATGGCCTTCGGCAATCCCTTTGGCGAACTCACGTTCTCCGTCACCCGCGGCATCGTCAGCGCGGTCCATCGCAGCGTAAACCCGGGCAAAAATAACCGCACCCCGCGCGATTACATCCAGACCGACGCGGCCATCAATCCCGGCAACTCTGGCGGCCCACTCGTCGATGCGCGCGGCCAGGTCATCGGCATTGACACCTTCATCTTTACCAGCAGCGGCTCCTTCGCCGGCGCAGGCTTCGCCATTCCCGCCAATCTCGCCCAGCACTCGGTCAATGAAATCATCAAGACAGGCAAGGTAGAGCACGGCTTCCTCGGCATCGGCATCACCAACGTCGATCCGCAAAACGCTAAATTCTTCAACGTTCCCACCGCCTCCGGCGCCCTGGTCAACCAGGTAAATCCCGACACGCCGGCTTCGAGCGCCGGCTTTAAACAGGGCGACGTAGTCCGCACCGTGAACGGCAAAAACATCACTGACGCCACCGATCTCCAGGTTCAAGTCAGCGAAATGGCGCCGGGCACTCCCATCACGCTGGGCATTCTGCGCGACGGCAAGCCGATGACCCTGCATGCCACCGTCGGGCAGTACCATGCTCCCGCCCAGCAGGGCGAAAACGCCGCGTCCGGCAAGTCGCAGCACGCGCGCCTGGGCATTTCGGTTCAGGATCTGAATCCCGACCTGCGCCAGCAGCTCGGCGTTCCGGATAATATCCAGGGCGTAGCCGTCCAAAGCGTGCAGCAGGGCGGCCCTTCCGATCAGTACCTGGCTCCTGGCGAAGTAATCATGCAGGTAAACCGGAAGCCGGTCACCAGCGCGCAGAGCTTCCTCGACCAGGTCCGCAACATTCCCGCCGACCAGAGCATTCTGCTCCTCGTCTGGGATAAGCAGGGCGGCCCGCAAGGCGGTACCATCTACCGTGTCATCCCGCCCGCAGGTAATCTCAACCCCGGCGGCAACAACGACAACGGCGGAAACGGCAACGGCAATGGCGGAAATAACAACGGCGACGGCGACAACAACCAATAACTGAGTCGCCACTCATAAAATCAACAAACGAAACGGGCCGCCGCTTGGCAAGAAGCGGCGGCCCGTTTCCTTTTGATCACGGGTGCACCTTCGCCGCGTTTTTATCTCAGCGGCTAGGGTGGTCGACCTCGGATCTAAAGCAAAACGCTAATTCGCTGACTTGCTAACTCGCTCGCCTCGCTAAGTTCCCCATAGCAGACCACGCATTCATACTCAATAGTCACCACGCCGCCAGACTGATACTCCTCGAATAGTCTCGTTATTTCTGTCCGCATCTCACCGAAGCGCTCGTGTCCCGGCCGCGGAATATAAGACGAAGAAAGAACGCGTCCTTCGAAGCCCTCGCGATCTAGCGTCTGCTCATTCGCAAAGCTGGCGCACCTCATCTCCCCTGGCGCAAAGAACTGCGTCATCCGGTCGCCCTCAACGTGCTGCCTCTTTACTGACTCATAATCGACGCCGAACTTCAACAGGAACTGCTCATATGCCTCGTGGAACGCGTCTCCGTCCATCCTCCGGTTGTTATAAATCACCGCGCAGCACCCACCCGGCTTCAGAATCCGCGCGAACTCCGCTCGCGTCCGCTCCAAATCAAACCAGTGCATCGCCTGCGCCACCGTGATCAAATCTGCTGAGCGCGCCCGCAGCCCCGTTCCTTCCGCCATACCTTCCACAACCCGCAGCTTTGGATAACTTCGCCCCAGTTCCGCGCAGGCTTCGCGCATCTCCGCATTCGGCTCAACAGCCGTTACGCCGAATCCGGCGGCAAGAAAGATCTCCGTCAGCAATCCCGTCCCCGCAGCGACATCCACAACCGCGGCATCTTCGCCCAGCCTGCACTCTCGCCGCAACAAATCGACAATGGCCCCCGGATAACGCGGCCGACACCGCCGATAACTTTCCACCCGCCCTGTGAATCTCTCCGGAGGATTCGCCAACATCAACAGTATTCTCCGCCAACCTCTAAGTAATCTTAGGTGAGGGTAGGAGGGTAAGAACTCCAGCCCGCAACCAAAAGCTAGGAGCTAGTAGCTAAGAGCTAGAAGCTGTCCTTACATCGCTTCCGGGCTCTCAATTCCCAGGAGCCCCAACGCCGTTACCAGCTCGCGCAACGTCACCGCCGCCGTCGCCAATAAAAAGGCCTTCTTCTGCGGGTCTTCCTCCGTCAGGATATGATGCCGGTGATAGAAGTTACTGAACTCCTGCGCCAACTGAAAGGCGTGCTTGGCCAGGTACGCTGGTTCGGAAGTAGCAATGCACTGCTCCAGCACCTGCGTCCGCCGCCCCACACGCAACCACAACTCCCAGATATCCTCACTCTCTGCGCCCCTGAGATATTCCGCCAATTTCGCTAACTCGCTAACTTGCTGACTCGCTGACTCGCTGACTCGCTGCTTTCGGAATATATTCCTGATCCGCACCACCGCATACTGTACATAAGGTCCGGTCTCGCCCTCGAAGCTCAACGCATCCTTGAAATCGAAGGCAATCACCGAATTCCGCGTGTATTTCAGCATGAAATACCGCAGCGCCCCGATCGCAATCTGTTCTGCAATATTCTGCCGCTCTCTCTCATCCCGCCCCGTCTGTCGCGCATCCACTTCCGCCCGCGTCGCCGCAATCAGCCGGTCGATCAGATCATCGGCTTTCACGCCGAAGCCCTTTCGGCCGCTCACTTCGATATAGCTCCGCCCGCGATCTTCTTCGGCAACGCCATAGCCCAGCTCAATAGCGCAGCGCGGAGTCAGCGCCACCATCTCATAACTGAAGTGCGTGTAGTGATCCGCTTCCGCCGTGTGTCCCATCCCTCGCAGCGCCTGGATAACATTGGCCTGCGGATCCGACTGCCGCGAGTCGATGACGTTATAAATGGCCTGCGCTCCTCCAAAATGTGGATGCGGCTCAATTCCCTGCTCCGCCGAAATCCAGCACTCGCGATCGGAGTAATTGAAGAACGGCTGGTAACCAAAATCGCGTCCCAGCAGCCCGAATTTCCATAAGTGGTAGGCAATATCTTTGCCAACATAAGTCACGGTGCCGTTCGACCGCACAATCACCTTGGCATCTTCGTCCGTTTCACCTTCGCTGGTCGCCGCGCCCGGCCGCGCCATCACCCAGCAGCCCTTATTCTTCCCTTCCTTTTCGAAATAGAGCACGCCGGATTTCTTCAGTTGCTCAAACGCCGCCTCCCAGAATTTCAGGTGCAGAATCTCGCTTTCGCGCGGCAGAAAATCATATTCGATGCCCAGCCGCAGCATCGTCTCCAGGTGTCGCCGCAGCACCGCCGTCGAAATCAGCTCCGCCACTTCGGCCGTCTCGTTGCCGCCGCGCTCGATCGCATGCAACGTGTCCAGCCGCAGCCGCTTGCGCACTTCCTGCTCTACCTGGGTTCCCTCGCCGTACCACTGCGAGGTCCGCGCATAAAGATCCCAGCAATAGAAATCGATGCGCTCGCCTTTGCGCTCCAGTTCTTCGAGAAGCGCGCGCACATCTGCAGCCGACTTTTCCTGCAGGTTTAGAAACCCCACCACCACGTCCGCCACCTGCACGCCGGTGTTGTCGATGTAATTCTGCACATCCACCTTCGCGCCCGCAGCCCTCAGCAGCCGCACGAAAGTGTCCCCGAGAATGGCGTTGCGCAGATGCCCAATATGTGCCGCCTTGTTGGGATTGATGCTGGTGTGTTCCACCAACGCATGCAGCCCGGCCTGCGATCCAATTGCCACGGCCTCGCCGCTCGCAATCATGCGCACCGCTGCCGCGCGATCCAGCCGCGCATTAATGAATCCCGCGCCGGCCGTCTCGAATCCAGAGAAAGCCTCCACCGCGCCCAGCGCCTCAACAATTTCCTGTGCGATGATCTTCGGCGCCTTCCGCAGCTTCCGCGCCAGCTCAAAGGCAACGGGCGTTGCCATCTCGCCGAATTTCAGATCCGGTGGAACCGCCACCGGAATGTTTTCGACTTCGACTCCGTATTTTTCCTGGAGCACGGCGCGGATGCGCTCTGCGAGCCTCTTCTGCAATGCAAGATACACTTCGATCGGCCTCGGAAATCACTGATTTTCAAGGGTGATTCTAACAGAGCACACGATGCAAAGTTCGCAATGGCACGCGAGACGGCGATCGCCAGAAGTCTGTCAACTAACCCTATGCTACGCTCTTGAGAGCCTTTGCACGGTCGATCCGTTCGCGCCTCCGAGGTGTGTGAAGCGCTTCCCACAGGTCGGTTCTGCGCTGCGTGTTGAGCCAGAATTCCGCCGAATTCCCGAACACGCGTGCGAGCATCAGCGCGGTGTCTGCCGTAACAGCACGCCGGCCGTTGCAAAGTTCGTTCACCAGTTTACGTGGTACGCCCATGGCTTCAGCGAGAGCGCTCTGCGTCAAACCCATTGGGGTAAGGAATTCTTCGACGAGCATTTCACCAGGGCCGACGGGCTTTCTTTTCGTATTTAGCATTTTCAATCTCACCGATACTCGTGCTTGTCCAGGTAAACTTCCGAAGCTTCACCCTTTCCGCCGCTCCACATGAAGATCAGTCGCCATTGATCGTTCACGCGGATCGAATGCCAACCAGCCAGATTGCCGCGAAGCTTCTCAAAATGATTGCTGGGCGGAATCCGAAGATCCGAGTCGGATCGTGCATCATCGAGGAGTTGCAGTTTTCTGAACAGCCTCGCTTCGAGACTCGCTGGAATATTCCTGCTTCGGCGATCGTCAATGAAAAAGTCTTCCAGCCAGCGATCTCTGAAATCGACGACCATACCGCCGCCTTCCGGTTGACCCATTGTACCGTACCACGGTACAGACGTCTACGCGACATCGTCCTACCGCTCGCACAACCGCTTCGCCCACCCGCGCACCGCTTCTGTCGTAATCCGCCCGCCCTGCGCGTCGCTCGCCGCCAGTTGCACGGCCAGGCTCCCCACTGTCGTCCCCTCGGTCTCGCCAATCTCCACGGGCAATCCGGTTCGCTTCTCCGTCAGGCTCACCAGCAGCTTGTTGCGCGAAGCACCACCGATCATATGAATGCCCTTCAAGCGCCGCGCCAGCATCTTCTCCAGGTTCGCCAGCGCCGACGCATACCGTATCGCCAGGCTTTCGAAGATGGTCCGCGCAAACACCGGCTCATTTCCTCTTACATCGGGAATCGCCTCAAACCCGCGCCGCACCAGCTCGCTGTTAATGCGCTCGGGCATGCCCCTATCCAGCATCAGCGGCTCGGCATCCATGTCCAGCACGCCCGTCGTCGCGCAGCACGCAGTTGCCTCCTGCACCAGCTTTTCGATCTCCCACGGCCTTCCCTTCGCGGCCCACTCGTCCATGCACTGCTTCAGCACCCACATGCTGTTGATGAGCGAGTGAAACAGCAGCCCTCCCGTCGCCGCGCCCAGGTTGGTGTAGCCCGCGTCAAAGGCGTGCCGCGTCGTCACCGGCTGCTGAATAATCGTTCCCACCAGCGACCACGTCCCCGAGCTGATATACGCCGCCGAGCTCAAGTCGCTGGAAATCCCTGCAATCGCCGACGCGGTATCGTGGCACGCCGGCGCAATCAGTTGCGTGTCTTTGAATGCATCCAGCGCGGCCAGCGGTCCCTTCAGCCGGCCCACCACATCTCCCGCGTGCACGATGGGCGGCGCCGCCTCAATCGGCAATCCAAGTTGCTTGAACACCTCTGCCGACCAGTCGCCGGTCTTCAGATCCACCACCCCCGTGTGCGTGGCATGCGTGTACTCCGATGTTCGCGAGCCGCCGAGCCAGTAAAGAATGTAATCCGGAAATGTGATCCACGGCGCCCGTGCATCGATCCCCGCCGCCGGGTCGGCCAGCAGTTGATATACCGTGTTCAGCCGTAACGGAAACGCACCGGTGATCTGGAAAAGCTCGAACGGCGGAATGATCTTGTCCGCCGCCTCTTTCGTTTTCACGGTACGCTCGTCGCGATAGCAGAAAGGATCGCGCAGAGGCTTGCCGTCTGGCCCGAGCCGCACGTAATCCACGCCCCAGCTATCCACGCCAACTGACGCGATGCCTTCCGGCGCCGCCGCCGCAGCCTTGCGCAGCCCCTCTTCCAGCCCCGCCAGAATCGAATCGAGCGGCCAGTGCAGCGATTCGCCGCGGTGCACCGGCCCGTTGGGAATGCGATGGACGACTTCAATCGACGGTTTGTCGCTTTTCCAGCGCAGCAACGACACGCGGCAACTTTCCGCGCCTAAATCAATGGCAACACGGGCAGGTTCTCGCATGATGGCGGGAATATCTCCAGCTGCTATCTCAACACATTGGGCGCCCGGGTCCCCTTTCTGGGACCCGGGATTCACCGTTACTCAATCCATAATTGCGATCCGAAACTCCCACGTTCACCGCAAAAACGCGTCCGCCAATCCGCCATCGACGGGAATCAGATGCCCCGTAGTGCAGCGCGATCTGGGGCTGGCCAGGAACAGAATCGCCTCCGCGCAATCGGCCGGCTCGATCGTCTTCCGCGTCAGCGACCGCTCCGCATAATACGCCGCCAGGCGGCTGCGCAACTCGTCATCGCTGAACGACTCCTGAAATGGAATCTTGAATTTATTCAGCGTCGCGCGCATCACATCGCGCCGGAACAGCGCCGATCCCCTCACCACCGTCGCCGGGCTGATGCCGTTCACGCGCACATTCGGCGCCAGCGTCACCGCCAACTCGCGAATCAGATGCGACAGTGCCGCCTTGCTCACGTCGTACGCCTCGCTGCCGCCACCCGCCATCACTCCGTTCGCCGAGCTGGTAAACACGATCGTTCCGTGCAGCGCCTGCTCGCTGAAAATTCCGGAAATTTCATCGGCCATCACATAATTCGCAGTCACATTTATGTTCAGCGTCGCAGCCCATGTCTCGGCAGGAATGGTCGAGCCCGTCACCAGCGGATAAATCGCCGCCGTATTCACCAGGATGTCGATGCCGCCAAAGGCCGCTACCGTCGCATTCAGCGCCTGGCGAATATCGTCGCGGTTGCGCACGTCCACTCGCGTCGATTCCACCATCTCCGGCAGCGTTACCGATTTCAAATCCGCCGCCACGCCCGCTGCTCCCGCGCCGTCCAGGTCGGCCACCATCACGTGCGCGCCGCGCACCGCGGCCATGCGCGCCACTTCGCGCCCAATGCCGCTGGCCCCGCCGATTACCAGAGCCACGCGCCGGCTCAATTCCTTCTCCGGCGGCTGCCGCTTCAGCTTTGCATCTTCCAGCGACCAGTACTCAATGCGGAACGCTTCCGCCGCGGGCAGCGCCACGTAATTCGTAAACACCTTGAAGCTCGCCGGATCGGTGCTCTTTCCGCACTGCGGCACGCGCCCCGAAACCGGCCCGGAGCCCAGCAGGCTCGCGCCTTCCATCACGTGAATCGCATTGCTGTAAAACTCGCCCGTGATGCGCGCTTCCGTCTTATTTTTTCCGTAGCTGAACATCCCCATCCCAGGAATCAACACGATCTTCGGGCTGGCATCGCGCAGCGCCGGCGATTTCGGCGTGGCAAAGGTGCGGTAATACGCGCGGTACTGATTGCGATACTCGGCCAGCGCGTAATCGATGTTGCGCCTCAGCTCTGTCAGTCCCTCGCTGGGCGCCCAGTGCACAAACAGCGGCCGTATTTTTGTCCGGATGAAGTGATCCGGGCAGCTCGTGCCCAGGTTGGCCAGCTCCCGCGCGTGTGCCGAATTCACAAACTGCATCACGTCCGGCGCGTCGCTGAAGTTTGAAATCCACCGCCGCTGCGCGCTGATGCGCCCACGCAAAAACGGCGCAATCGCCACCGCCAGGTCCCTGCGATCGTGTCGCGCCGGCACCGCTTCGCCGCCAAACCGCACCGGCCCCCGCGCCGCCGCGTGGCGCTGAATGAACTGCCCGATCTGGTCGACGATCGTGATCGTGTTCAGGTAGCATTCGCGCTGCGTCGTTCCCCAGGTAAACAGCCCGTGCCCGCCCAGCAGAATTCCATCGCACCCGGGATGCTCCTCCACCGCGCGCTTCATCATCATGGCCAGCTCGAAGCCTGGCCGCTGCCACGGCAGCCAAATCAGCGAATGCCCGAACTCGCGATTGAACTCGTCCATCTTCTCTTTGCCGTTTGCCGACGCCGCCATCGCAATCGCCCAGTCGGGGTGCAGATGGTCCACATGCGGAAACGGCAAAAATCCGTGCAGCGGTGTATCAATCGACGCGGCTACCGGGTTCGCCTTGAATGAGCACAGCGGATACATCTCCGCCATATCGTCCTCGGTGTCCACGCCCCCGTAAACCCGCTCCAGCATCAGCAGCTTGTTCAGGTAAAGCGTGGCAAATCCCGCGCGCGTGATGCTCCCCAGGTCGCCGCCTGATCCCTTCACCCAAAGCACTTCCACCGGAGCCCCGGTCAGCGGATCCACATCGGCAATCTTCGAGCTGGTATTGCCGCCGGCAAAATTGGTAATGCGCAGGTCCGAGCCCAGCAGGTTCGACCGGTAGCGTAAAAGCTCGGCCTCATCCAGAGTCGAAGCGATGCCCGGATCCCATCGATCCTCAAGAAACACAAGCCCAGCGGCAGCAGGAGAAGCTAAATTCATATGCACCACGATATGAGAGGAGTTGGAGAAGCCTCTCTGAAAATGATACGCCGTCCACTGATACCGGGCGCCTCAGGCCTCAACTTTGGAAACCGGCGGGGTATTCATCTAACAACTTGCACGAGATGGCCGGCTTCCACTCAGCCTTTCTCTTCCGTCCCCAGCCCATCCGCCGTCACCACCCGATGCCGCACATAGTTGTACGGCGGCACCGCATAACCCCGCAGCAGCGAAATGCCCAACTGGATCAGTCGCGGCCCGTAGCTTTCCACCTCGTGCGAAATCGAACCCACGATCGCGCTGGTTCCGCTGCGCATCTCGTCCATCACTTCCGGAATGCAATCCTGCCCCACGATAGCGAAATCCTGCTCCCGCCCCGCCGCCCGCACCGCGTCCAGCACGCCCAGCGCGCTCGAATCCGTCGCCGCCGCCACCAGCACCCGCTGCCGCTTCCCTTCGGCGCGCAGAAACTCCGCAATTGCCCGCTGGCTCGGCGCCCGCATCCCGCGCCCCTCAATCTGCAGATAGCGATCCGCGGGAATTTCCGGCAGCCGCTGCCGGATGGCGTCGAACGCGCCCGCCATGCGGCTCTGCACAAAGCTGCCCGCCTCTGAGAAGCCCACGCCCACCACGCGGTCCGCCGTCCCTTTCCACTTGCGCAAGGCGTGCTGCGCCAACACCACCCCGGCCTCGTACCCCACTTCAAAATTGTCCACGCCGAAATACGTGGCATTCGGGTGCGGCACGTCGATCGCTACCAGCGGAATATCCGCCTGCTTCAAAATGTGCGCTACCCGCGGCGCCACCGCTTCTTCCACCTGAAACTCCAGCACCAGGTCCACGCGTTTGGTCACGAACTCTTCGGCATTTTGCACGGCAACATCCGGATCGTACTTGTTGTCCAGCACGATCAGTTCCACGCCCGAAGCCGCCGCCGCCGCCGTGATGCTCTGCGTCACCGCCACGGAAAACGGCATCTCCGCGCTCGACGCCGCAAACCCGAACCGCAGCCGCCGCGGCCGCGACACCAGCCGGTACTGCCCATTCTGCGCCTGCGCCACGTATCCGCGGTGCACCAGCGTCTTCAGAATGCGATAAACGCTGGTCTTGGAAATATGCGTCTTCTGGTACACGTCTTCCAGGCTGGCCGGCGCGTTGTTCTGCTCCAGCAACTCCAGCACATCCAGCGCCTTCGACAAAATCGGTATCAGGTAAAGCCTTTTAATCTTCGCCTTGGGCACGCCTTCGCCTCCCCTGCCACAGGCAGGGTAAATCAAAGTTAGCCAACATCATAAATCAGCTATCCCGCCCGACAGTCGTTCCACCCGGTACTTTGCATCGCGAACGACGAAGCGGGGAGTCGCGGCTTATGATAGGACTCTCCCCGGAAATCGGCCCCAATCAAATCTGAAAGCGGCCTTCATGGGCACAACGTCTCCGACGCCATGGAGTGCGGTCCAGCCCAGTTCCAAGGTAGTTCAGCATGCGTTTGTCAACGCGCGCGTCAACGAAATCAACCGGGGTACCAGCAGTCTCAGGAACGAAACCATCCAGGCGTTTATGAATGATGCCACCCTCGGCTCCCGGCTCCGAGGCTATTCGTCTTCCAAGAAGCAGGCCTTCTGTGAGGACGCCTTTGACCGTCTCACGCGCGTCCTTCAATCCCGCGATCTCACCATCAATTTCAAGGCGTACAAACGGTTCACCAACGAAAATCCCTACGAAACCTACGCCCAGATGTACGAGAGGGGACTCAGGAACGGCAAGATGATCCTCGATGACAGCGACCCGGACAACCCTGCCGAGATCCGTGTCGGCGCCGATGGCCGTCGCCCCAGCGGAGCGTGCACTAAGTACGGGCGCAGCTACATGGTCCTCAAGGATAAATACAAAACCAATGCCATCTATTTCCCCGAGGACACTTTCTACGCATCCGGCGCCAATCTCCAGGTAAGCTACCAGGTTCTCGGCGCTCTTTTTCTCAAGGCCAAGCACTTCATGCATAAAATCATCGACAGTTGTTTCGATAATGTCCGCCTCCCCGACTCCAGCGATGGCGCCGATCTTATGGAAGCGCATATCTTCGAGCCGGTGCGCTTCAACGGCGGCGTCGAAACCATCATCCTTACCGGCGAACCCGCAATCGACGCCAACCCCCCGATTCCATTGACGCCCCCGATCATCGCCAACGCCAAAACCTTCTGCCGAAAATGGGGCATCACCTTCATCGTTTCGGGACAGTTCGAATTCAGAGGAAAATAACCACAGGCACCGGCGGGATTGACTTCAGAACCGCGGACAGCAAACCCATTAGCGAAGTGAAAGTCCTGAAAGTAATAAGAATGGAACCGCGAACCGACTGGGGGCGTAGTCGTTTCCTAACCCACGAGTAATCTAATCCGGGGGATCGACGCTAACTCCGGTCCGATCCACCCCGCTAACTTGCCAGCTCGCTAACTCGCTGACTCGCTAACCCGCTAACTCGCTACGCATAACTGCTCACCGCCGAGCTTCTGCTCCCCCGCTCTGCCGAAACTCGCTCCACATACCCGCTCTCGGCCAGCGCCTTCAGCGGATCGGCCGGCAGTCCCCGCGCCTCGCGCCACGCGCGCGTCAGCGGGCGTACATCGCGCCAGAACGCACCGCGGAACAGCTCCTCCGCCGCCACCAGCTCGCATTTCTGCTGCAGCTTCGCCAATTGCTCGCGGTCGATCAGCGCGGCCTTCAGATAAATCTCCTGCGCCGTCACCACCGTCTGCACCATGGCTTCGATTTTGCCCTTCAGGTTATGGCTCTGGTCGATCATGTACGCCACATCCAGCTTCAGCCCGTCCGCAGCCGCCGCATGAATCTCGTGAAAGATCCGGAAGAACTGGTAAGGGTCGATCGAGCCCAGCGTCAGATCGTCGTCCGCATAGCGCCGGTCGTTGAAGTGAAACCCACCCAGCAAGCCTATGTGGAGCAGCCAAGCCACAATCTGCTCAATGTTCTGCGCGC